>CAZBNB010000010.1:0-79689 GCA_964493245.1 uncultured Legionellaceae bacterium | reverse complement strand
AGCAGAGGGATAACATGTGCCATTTGATAAAATCACTGTGTCATAAACTGTGGCAGCACTAGGAGCTAGAATGCGCTTTTGCGTTAAATGAAGTCGCTTCGCGACATTTTTTATACCCCCCTCTCCTCAATCCTCTCCCACCACGCGCTACGCGCGCGGGGGAGAGGAGGCTCTTGGAGTCGAGATAGACAAGATGTGTAGAAGATTCAGCCCATTTGCGGGGGCACTTTCTCAAGCGCATAACACTTTAACCCTAATCCTGTCATTTTAGATTTTACGAAAAAATTTATTAACTCGGCCTTCAATAATTATTGTAAAATAAATTTACAATATGTTATAATAAACAACAAAAATTATTGAAGGGATTATAATCATGCCAGCGCATTTAACAGATGAACAATCCGCTCAACCGATGTCAGGAGATAGTAAAAAAAAACACACCAATCTGTTTTATATTTTTGGGATCCATGCGATTGAATTATTCATAAAGCTTAGCGAAATTGAAGATGAAATCATTCGCGCCCGAATTAAGTTTCTGGCAAGCTTAGCTGTATTTTGTTTGACTTACGGTATTCTACTGAGTGCTGTTGGTGTCGGTATGACATTGTCGTTCTGCCCTTTAGGGATCCCCATCTTAATTGCTGGATCTGTTTTGACAGGTATTGCTTGTTTGAGTGCTATAACTGCCATTTTGATGGCGCTACATACAACAAAAAACACACGTGACTTAGCATCGATGGCTGGGATTATCATCGGCACCGGTGCGCTGCTCGGTATTGGTTTTGGTTCAGGTGCTATGGCCGCGGTACCTGTCGCTCTTTTAGCTATTTTTTCTTTGGCCTCCCTTGGTATTGGACCTAAGATGGGGCCACTAGGACCTTTGTTTGCATTTGTAGGTATTTGCGGTCTGATATTAACGTTTACGCTATTTAATCCAGCAATGGCAGGGATTGGTCTTGGGATTTTATTATCCGCTATATTTTCAGGTGTGTTAGGCTTGTTAGCAAGTCACGCTCTGTTACAGAAGCTTTATACGCAGCCTGAATCTCCAGGAGCAGCAGCAACTGAAAATAATAAACAGAACACAAGTGATTTAGTCGAAAATAGTCTATTTTTTGCTGTTGTATCTGAAGGGCAAGAAAATAAAGCGTCTGAAAGAGAGCTCCTAATAGGCAACATCTAAACTCGTCGCTAGTACCTGCCATCCTGCCATAGTGAGCTTTTCACATGTTGTTTTGAGATCTGGGGGCAATAATAACAACAGAATGACATCAGCCCCCATTGCACCACAACCTTTAATTGCCAACGGTTTTAGCCAAGTATCAAGCGTTTCGATATGCTTTAATGTCTTATCAACGACCCAATGTCGATTTTTTAATTGCTCGTGATAGGTTCGCACGGCAGCAATGAGCTGCGCGCTATCTGCCATTTTCCACGCATGATAAGCCATGCTTGCCGTTAACGTTAAATCGGTTAATTGTTCTTGTAAGTCGAAGGTACTTAAATGCTCGTGTGTTGGCACTTTTGTCCCTGTACGCAGCAAAATAAATGCCAGATCAGCAAAAGGCCAAGCTGTGCTTTGATAAACGGCCTGTTGCTGATGAATCAAGGCGCAGCCTTTTACACATTGAGCTAATACATCATAGCCACTGGGAGATGTTCTTCCCTGTTTTCCAGCTATTTGTAAATAGTGATTGAGAATCTGTTGATAATGATCTACATCTTGAGGCTTATTCACCGGAGCTATCGACTTCGCGGACAAAACCTGAGGCGTAACCGAGAAATGGGAAGTCTGTTTTTCCCCCAATAAAAGAAATTGACTGGCCATATAAGCGCCAAGAAACTGTGCCCCTGAAGCGCCCAAGCCACCCTTTCCTTGATAAGGGTCATACCAACTTAAACCCTGTGTATGAATATTTTGCTTTAACCACCACTGACCTGCTGGCGATTCGGGATGAATGCCATGTAAACCTGGGGTGTTAGTCAAAGATACTTCAAAACAGGGTGTTGTGGTCAATACAATTGCAGGGCCGCCCTGCAAAGCAATATATTCACCAACAAGAAATGTTTTAGCAGGAAATAACCATTTCATTATGCAAATTGACTCTGCCGTATTTCCGCCAAAAATTGACACGCATGCGTTAAGCTGACACGCTTATGACTCGCCAAATAACGTTGTAATTTTTTCTTTAGAACCGGTGCTTCGACTTCTGTCGCACCCGCAACCAACATTAAATTATCTAAATGTAGCTTCATATGGCCCTGAATAATGCCATCCGTACAAAGCGCTTTAATCGCACCTAAATTTTGTAACAAACCAACTGCGGCAATCACTCTTGATAGTTGGTTCGCTGACTCAACCTTCATCATTTTCAAACACAATTGTGCCGTAGGATGTAACGCCGTCACCCCACCGACTGTACCCACCACAATTGGTGCTGTTAACTCACCTAATAATTGATTATCTTGATATCGCCAACGAGTAATTGATTGATATTGGCCCGTACGCGTTGCATAAGCGTGGACACCCGCTTCAACCGCACGCCAATCATTTCCAGTTGCAATTAAAATAGGGTCGATACCATTCATGACACCCTTATTGTGCGTAGCCGCACGATAAGGATCACACTCAGCAAAATAAGACGCTTCTTGAATCCGCTCGCCTAATTCTGGTGCAACATCGCGAATCGTAATACGTGCTGTTGTTAATTTATGATCGTTTAAATTCGACAAAATACAAATACTCACCGTTTCACCGGTCAACTGCTCAATAGGTGTTTTTAAATATTCTAATACCTGGTTTAAAACATTCGCTCCCATGGCATCACAACTGTTCATTAATAAATGTACAATTGCCATAGATTGACCATCTGTACGCAATATGTGGCGCACATATAAATCAATTACTCCCCCCCCACGTTTTACCATAGAGGAAGCGACATCTTCATTGGCTTTTTCAATTAAGAATGATTTGTTCGCATGAATAATAGCGGCAAATTTTTCATAATCAGACACTTTAGCTAATTGAATTTGGCCAACAATACAATCACCTACTATTTCGGTTTGTATTTCGCCATACTGACGAACCCATTTCGCTGTTTTGGACAAGGCGGCAATAATAGATGTTTCTTCGACCGCCATCGGCACCACATAGTCTTGACCATCAACCCTAACATTTGTCGCAACACCTAACGGCAGCTGAAAATAACCAATCACATTTTCAATGAGTTTGTCAGCCAAGGTCATCGACTCCAAACCACCATTTAACAAATAACTCATCTCATCTTGAGTCAGTGCACCCATCACGCATAGGCGTTGAAAGCGCTCTTCGCGCGTTAACTTAGAAAAGCCTTGAAACAATTGATCAGCATTTTTAATCAAGGACATAATTTCTCCTGCAAATCAGATAAAACGCGGCTGCCTGTACAAAACATCGCTACTTTTAACTCGTACTCAATCGTGGTCATTTCTAATATGGTTTGTTCTACTGATATCAACGCAGCCTGCAACATTGGTTTTGCAAAGCCGACTGTGGTTGCACCAGCCGCAATTAATTTCGCTGCATCAAGCCCATGCCTAACACCACCAGATCCCCATATTTCCGCTCCGCCATGAATGGATTGTGCGCTCTTAACACAAGTCAGGGTGTCGATCCCCCAATGACGAAACGTCTGTGCTGCACGTTGTTGTATCGAATTATTTTGTGCGCGATGACCTTCGATTCGGCCCCAATGTGTTCCACCTAAACCGCTAACATCAATTGCGGCCACACCGATTTGGTTTAATCGTGTCATCGTTTCCAAAGAAAAGCCACAACCGGTTTCTTTAACAATAATAGGGACTGAAAACGAATTCACCAGGCGCTCTAAAGCATCCCAACTCCCTTTAAAAGAAGTTGTACCCTCTGGTTGAATACACTCCTGCAAAGGGTTGCAATGAATAATCAAACCAGACGCCTCTACAGCATCGGTTAAACGCTGAATATCTGCTAATTTTGTAGTTATTAATTGCGCAACACCTAGATTACTAAACAATTGAACATTTGGAAATTCCCGACGCAGAGTAGACCATTCACGAGCAGCGCTATGATCCGTTAACTCACGGCGCTGTGAGCCAACACCCATACCCCACCCTCGTTCTGCAGCAGCACGCATCAAAATCTGATTGATATTCAACGCGTCACGATGGCCAGCAGTCATCGAGCTAATAATAAAAGGCGTCGTCACAGCACAACCTAAGCGCTTTGATTCGATGTTAATTTCACCAAAATCAAAGTCTGGTAAGGCTTCATGACGCATTGTCGCCTGATCAAAAGGATTGTGCTCATCTGCTTGATTCGCAGACATCAATGCCAAATCAATGTGATCTTGTTTACGCTGCTCAAATTGTTCGTAATCTTTAGACATTCACGTTTCCGACCGTTTATTCGTTCCTACGTGTACCAATTCGTGCACTATTCTATCATAGATAACACCGAGGTTGCATGCATTTCGAATGCATCTTAGATCACCGTGCTTACACAGTCAGCATTTCTCATGTAATATGTATCCACTATGAGTGAAAAACATTTTAATTACGACGACAAAACCCATACTTATCAATGCATAGGTAATTGGACGATTTTGCATCTAGCATCGCTTACTGAAGAGTGGGATAGTTTTCCCATGCCTAAGAATAAGACCGTTGTTGTCCAAGCAAACGATTTGGCACAATTTGACAGTGCCGGGGCATTGGCTTTAATAAAATGTATTGAGCAACTCAAAAACGCTAAAAATCAAGTAACGTTGGTTGGTTTTAATGCGCATCAAACAGAATTATTAGAAATAATCACCCACCAAACCGACACGCTCAACTATGTACCTCCAAAATCTGAAAAGCGCGAAATACTCTATCAAATTGGTGAAGAAACTGTACACAAACTGACACAAGCCAATGGCTTATTGGCCATGATTGGCGACTTAACCGATAAATTATTCGGTGCTTTCGGTAATTGGCATCGCTTTCAAATGCCCAGCATTCTCTCTAACATGTCATCCACCGGCGTGTATGCCTTGCCCATTTTGGCATTGCTTTCATTTTTAATAGGTGTTGTTTTAGCTTATCAAATGGGATTGCAATTAGAGACTTATGGTGCTGCCAGCTTTATCGCTTATCTATCTGGGATGGCTATATTTCGTGAGTTTGCGCCACTCATTACCGCTATTATTGTAGCAGGACGGACGAGTTCCGCCTTCACAGCTCAACTCGGTAGTATGAAAATCAATGAGGAAATCGATGCTTTGTACACCATGGGGCTGTCTCCCATTGAATTATTGGTTTTACCCAAATTGATCGGCCTACTCATCATGTTTCCTTTATTAATTTTTTGGTCTGATTTATTTAGCACATTGGGTGCGATGATCATGTCAAAATTTATGTTAAATGTTGGATATCATGATTTTTTAACACGGCTACAGGATTCTGTTGGTTTGAAACAACTCATGCTAGGGCTGTACAAAGCCCCTACCTTTGCTATCCTAGTTGCATTGGTTGGCTGTTTCCAAGGATTTCAAGTTGAACCCAATGCTGACAGTGTTGGCTCACAAACCACACGCAGTGTGGTTCAAGCATTATTTTTAATTATTATTGCGGATGCCGCGTATTCCGTTATCTACAGTTGGTTGAATTTATAGCATGGACACCCCAATCATTGAAGTGAGTGGATTAAAGAATTATTTAGGCTCACAATGGGTACACAAAGACGTGAATTTCTCGGTGAAACGTGGGGAAATTTTTGCTATTATTGGTGGCAGTGGTAGCGGAAAAACAACGATTTTGCGCAGTATTCTTATGTTGTTAAAACCCACAGCAGGTGTGATTCGCGTTTTCGGTCAAGATATTTCGAAGCTTGATGAGCATGGTTTCAATGCTTTACAACGTCGCTGGGGCATGTTGTTTCAGCATAGTGCGCTGTTTTCAACCATGACAGTGGTTGAAAACATCATGTTTCCTATGCATGAATTAGCTGATTTAACCGAGCCTTTTATGCATGAATTGGCCATGTTAAAAATTGCGTTGGTTGGGCTACCAAAAGAAGCCGCCGGTTTATTTCCATTTGAATTAAGCGGTGGTATGCAGCGCCGAGCCGCAGCTGCGAGAGCAATCGCCATGGATCCTGAGTTGTTGTTTTTAGACGAACCAACTTCCGGATTAGATCCTCTCAGCGCGAAAAAATTTGATCAATTAATTGTTTTTTTACGAAATGTGTTAAATTTAACTATTGTGATTGTTAGTCATGACATTGAGTCGATGCGTCGTACCACGGATAGAGTTGCGTTTATTGGTGAAGGTAAAGTCATTAGTATCGAGCCACTTGCCTCATTAATGAAAAATCCTCATCCCTTGATAGTTGAATATTTCAGTAAAAAATAAAGGAGCAATCATTTGGAGTCGAAGGCTAATTATACTTTGGTTGGATTAATTGTTGTCCTATTGCTAACTGGCTTACTCATGACAAGCCTTTGGTTGTCCGTTGGATTTGACCGCAAAAAATACAATACTTATGCTGTTTACATGGAAGAAGCGGTATCTGGTCTCAGCGAGGAGTCTTTGGTAAAATTTAACGGCGTGAAGGTAGGTTACATCAGTAATATCAAATTGAATAAAGCCGATCCTCAGAAGGTCAAAATTCTTCTCCAAATTCAAGAAGGCACCCCCATTACGATTGCGACACAAGCCAGTTTAATTGCTCAAGGCATCACCGGAACAACTTACTTAGGTCTTTCCGTTACCTCATCAGACCCAACGTTGCTGACCAAAAGCCCTGATCAAAAATATCCTGTCATTCCCTATAAACCGTCGTTTCTCAACAAGCTCGAACAAGCGGTTGAGCAGCTCAGTGACAATTTAAATAGCTTACTCAGCGAAGAAAATAAACAAAATTTTTCTAAAATTCTCCAAGACACAGAAGAAGTGACTAAAATATTTGCCCAAAATAAAAATGCTATCAATACAACGTTGACCGATCTACCCAAACTCGTAGCAGATTTACGTAACAGTGTGAATGAATTTACAGATATGTCTCATGATGTGTCTTCAGCAGGGAAACAATTTAATAGCACTATGAAAGCGGGCCGCAATGCGATTGATAAAATCTCTCAACAAGCGATCCCCCCTGCGGTTGTGTTGCTACAACGATTAGATACGATCGCAACTAACTTAGAAAAAATGAGTGTTGAAATGCGACAAAATCCCTCAGTGATTATTCGCGGCTCAGCGCCTGCTAAACCTGGGCCAGGAGAACGGCGTTGAAATATAACTGTTCCAGGCCCCGCTCTTGAAGCGCGGAGAGCAGGTGTGAACATTTACGGATAAAAGACTATGACAAAAAAACCATTGGTTTTAGAAAGTATAAAACATGCCACACATCGACTACTGATACTGAGTACCCTGATTAGTTTTCTTAATGCGTGCACACCGGTGAAATCCAGTATTGAGAGTCAATATAAAATCGTTGCTTACAGTACGGTTAAAACAACGCTCAAAAGCTCAAAATCCATTCTTATTTCGCAATCAGATGCGATTGCCGGCTATCAAACAGAGCAGATGCTGTACACAGACACACTCTATCAACTGGATGCGTTTGCACACAGTAGCTGGATTAGCCCACCCGCATCGATGCTAACACCGCTGATTGTACAAAGCTTACAACACAGTCACTATTTTTATGCTGTTGCCGCGGGACCTAATGCCGACAAAACGGACTACCGGCTCGATACCCAGCTGATTCAGCTACAACAAAATTTTCTGACTAAACCCAGTACATTAGAGTTCAGCGCTCAAGTCGTCCTAACACGGGTCAGTGACAATCGCGTGATTGCGTCACGTACGTTTGTAGAACGGGTACCGTGTGCAACCGATACCCCTTATGGCGGGGTGATTGCAACAAATCGCGCAATCAAAATGTTCACAGCACGTGTTACAGACTATGTCATCACGCGAGCGCAAAGCGATCAGGCATAATCCATTGGTCACTGCGCTCAAATCTGACCGTGCTCCGAGGGTTCAAGAGAGAGGCCGTGAACGTTTACGAACAGTTACGATGCTCACAACAGCACGTTTGCTTAAATAATTTTACTACCAAAGGCTTACAACCATACCGCCACATCCCGAGCCGGTTGGTTTAACCGCAATGGCACCTTGGTCATATAAGGCCTGCATGTGCTTTTTCAGTGCGGGTGTAATCAATCCCCATGCTTCAAAACACTGTCGACCTTGCTCAATTGCACGTTTGAGTTGTTCACGAGAACAAGAGGTATCTGCCTCTAGCGCTTGGCGTGCCAGGTCAACACTCTCCCCCATACGGGTGTCAGTTTCTCTAGCCATATCGGGATCTCGTTGCCATATTTTTTGTACGCGCTCGATACAGGTTGCTGTATTTCCCTCTTCGCCACAAGAAGTCAACTTCCACTGTGGTTGCCATGCCATCTCGATGCACTCAACCTCACCTTGCTTAAAATAAATCCCCGATTTAGCATTCACACCTGCAATATCTAATCCACTACTGCGGCCATGAAATAAATGTTCCAATTCACGCGCAAAAGCGGATATGTCCGTTTCTTTTATCCATGTTTTATGAGAGAACCATCTGGCAATGGCAACGCATAAGGCGGCAGAAGAACCCAAACCCAAACCTGGTGGAATACTGCTATCGATTCGAATTTTACCTGTTAATAGATGGCTGGGCTTAGCGACATATCGCAACGCGCACTCAAGAACGCGATGCACCCACAGTGCCATGTGCGTCGAGTTACCGTGCATACAATTTACTTCAACCGCTTCCAATTCAGCGCGCTCTTCTACAATAAAATCGAGACCCTGCTCATCAAACGGAAACACCAATGCTGCCTGCCCTCGCACTACTGCATGTTCGCCGGTTAAAATCCACTTACCATGCGTATGTGTTTGAAATATCACTTGCGCGGCAGGATTTGATTCCAGTACATCGGATATATTCATTTCCATTTGTTGTTTACAAGACATCAAAATTACCTATCAAATAATCTTGTTTAAAGCGTCTTGCCATTTCTATTTGATCCGGTCGATAAAGTACATGCACATTTGGCCCGGCATCCATGGTCACAATCGGTCCGTCCCCTTCTCGCTCCCAGAGCAATTGCAGGTCACTCAGTACATGCATGGTTCTTTCATTCATATAAGAAAAGGGTTCTGCACAGTGGGTAAATAGCGCGTGCATATCTTGAAATTCACGCCAACAAATTTCGTACGCATCGTGCCATTGTTGTGATTGCAGTGCGACTAATAATGTTTTTAAATTATCACACGCACGCTGTTCTCGATGCTGATACAAAGGACTTGTTTTCACCCGTTGATGCGCCAACGAAGATGATACCTCTTTCACCTCATGACTAATAATAATAACTTCATGGATTAAATGCTCAAAAGGCAAATCAATACCAGACACTTGATCGCCATCCCACAACGCCCATGGTGAAAAAAACGAGCGGCAAGACGAACCAGAGCCAACACGACTCCAGGCCGCTTGTATTTCAGTTGGAGGGAGCGGAGCATGTGTTAGTTCACTTAATGCTAATACAGCACATTTTGTTAAGGCTGCAAAGCTCGATGCCGAACTGGCTAAACCACTGCTATGAGGAAAATTATTACATGCGCGAACAATAAAAGCGCCTGTGTAATTAAACGCATCCTTTAAAAAAGCCAAATGCTTGAGAAAACGAGCTTGTGCTTCATCGGATAAATTAAACTCAGGCAAACCCGGTGTATGTAAAGGCTCCCAAAAATCCTTTTTCCCTGGATACTGCTCTAAAGACACATTACTTAATAGGTCATTCAAAGTATAAGATAACGAAGGATTCCCTGGTAGATTTTTTTCGCTATCGGCTTTTCCCATATATTTAATTAAAGCGATGTTTGCCGGCGCCTGTCCTAACCATTGCTGCATATTTTATCCTTTGTAAGTGTTCACTCAATGCCCAGGCGTATCATTCCATAATAATTTGTGTAATTGTAACTGAAACCGTACGCGTAATCGATCTTGTACTATCCAATTGGCCAAATCGGTTGGATTAAGCTGTTGCCAGCTGGGTGAAAACAAAACATGTGCTCGTGACGTAAGCGCATGCTCAGAAAGCATCGCCACCGCCCAGTCATAATCGTCTCGACTGCATAAAACAAATTTGACTTGGTCTGTTGATTTTAAATGGTCTAGGTTAGCGAGTAAATTACGCTCTACCTCGCCTGAGCCGGGTGTTTTTAAATCCATCACCACCATGACACGCGGATCAACCGCAGCAATATCACGCGCACCACTGGTTTCTAAAGAAACGTGGTACCCAGCATCACACAATTGTTGCAATAAGGTATAACAGCCTGGCTGTGCAAGAGGCTCACCACCCGTGACACAAACATGCGTACAATCAAAATCGTTTACTTGTTTTAAAATGGCATCCAGCGTGCTGACCTGACCGCCATGAAATGCATACGCAGTATCACAATACTGACAACGCAAGGGGCAGCCTGTCAGACGGACAAACACAGTCGGTAAACCGACTGAAACGGATTCGCCTTGTAAAGAGTGGAAAATTTCTGTGATTCTTAGTGTTGCCATCAACCGCCCAATGTTTCTAGCTTAAGACGAGCAAGATCTGCGGTAGACGTATCTGGGTATTTTTTCATGACCTCATGAAAACGTTCTTTTGCTTCGGCAACGCGCCCAGCATCAGCAAGGGCATATCCCATTTTCAGCAAGCTTGCTGAGTATTTACTTGAAGATGGAAATTGTTGCAGAACCGTTGAAAAATGCGTGATGGCATCCGCGTAATTTTGTTTCACTAAATACAATTCGCCTAACCAATATTCTGCATTGGCCGTATAACCACCCTTAGGATATTTTTGTGTAAAATGTTGCATGGCTATCAGCGCATCGTCGTATTGCTTTGTTTTGACTAATTCATACGCTTTCAAATAGCTGATTTGCTCATCAGCAGGATTCGCGTTGGTTGTTGTTGCTATCATAGCCGTCGTTGCCGATGCGGCGGGCGCAACAGATGAGAGATTATCGGATTGTTGCGTCGTAGCTGGCGCTATTTCTTGCTGCGGCTCTGCAGCAACGTGTTGCATAGCCGATGGGGGCTCATCAAGATTAAGGGGTGACGCTTGATTTTTAGCTGATTTCACCGCCGGATGGCCACTGATGCGAGCATCCAAATCATTGTAAAATGATAATTGTTGCTCTTGTAACACTTTTAAATCATGGGTTTGAACTTCTAACTGCCCGCGTAACTCTTGTATTTCTTGTTGTAAGCCATGGAGCTTATTAATGAGATCGACATTTTCACGATCAGATGCGATATCGGTGGTGTCTCTTGCTAAAGCTGGCTGTGTATCATCATAGCTGCCATCTTGTATGTCTCTTGAGGCAACAGACGGCGCCTGCGCCGTCTGTTGATCGAGTAAAGCAAAATTTTCGTTGCTATCAACAACAGGTGCCTCCGCCAAAGCAAGTCCGGAGAAAGCCACCATCAAACAAGTTGTGATAACAAAACGAAAAATTAATTTCATCGAGTAGCCTCATAAGTTAATTCAACACGACGATTTTGCGCACGTGCTTCTTCATCATGTCCTAAATTAGCAGGACGCTCTTTTCCGTAACTCACTACGCGCATTTGATCACGCCCTACACCATCCATACGCATGATGTCAGCAACAGTGTTCGCACGGCGTTCACCTAAAGCGACGTTATACTCACGACTCCCGCGTTCATCGGTGTTTCCAGCGATTAACACACGTGCACCAGGATGCGACTTCAAGTAAGCTGCTTGAGCGTTAACGGAAGCAACATATTTTTCTTGTAATGAGCTATCATCATAAGAGAATAAGTAAATTTGGTTGTGTGGTGCTTTGGTCGTATACATTTCACCTGCTTCTTGACCTGAAAAACCGCCGTTCAAGCCTAAACCATGTGCTGATAAACCATCTTCTCCACCCATACCGGCACTACCAGGTGTTTTTGAGCACGCAGCAACCAACACAAAGCCAGCAGCCATCAGCCCATATTTTGTCAATCTTCCAATATTCATTACAATTACTCCTATTTCTTTTTATTATGGCGGTACATTGTACAATCTTTTTTAATTTCTAGCTACTCGACTTGAATGGTTTTTAAAGCGGCCCACCTACTTTATTCCGTCACTTGGTAATATTCTTCATTTTGCTTGACCATACCAAGCTCATGCCTAGCCTGCTCTTCTAAAGCTTGTTCACCTGATTTTAATTCAGCAATATCCGCTTCAATTGAACGATTACGGACAAGCAGTTGTTTATTATCTTCGTCCTGCTTATTCTTTTTCTGCTCTAACTGAGCCCATTGGTAAATACTGCCATCTCCGACCCACAGTTTGTACTGTAAACCAACCAGCGTCAAAACCAACAAAACAATAATCAATCGCATAACATCCCTTACCAGAATCCTTCATGACTCAAAGCGGACCGTTCGCCAAAATGCTGGCTGAGGGTGTAAGTCATTACCATTTACCATATTGCGCATGGCCAAAACATCCGATTTTAGCCACGCGCAATATATTTACGCAAAAGCTGCTCTCCCAGCATAAGGCAAGGCACTCATTTCATCAATACGCAACAATTGATTGTATTTCGCAACACGATCAGTACGACACAAGGAGCCTGTTTTGATTTGTCCACAGCCTGTTGCGACCGCAAAATCGGCGATAAAAGAATCCTCTGTTTCACCAGAGCGATGTGAAATGACACAACGATAACCATGGGCTTTGGCAAGTCGAATGGTTTCTCGTGTTTCTGTTAAAGTCCCAATTTGATTTAACTTAATCAGAACTGCATTTGCCGCTCTTTCGTCAATACCACGTTGTAATACCGCGTGATTTGTCACAAACAAATCATCACCAACCAATTGTACTTGATGACCAAGCTCTCTGGTCATATTTTGCCAACCGGCCCAATCACTTTCATCCAAACCATCTTCTATACTAACAATAGGATAATCGTTGACTAAACCAGCATAATATTGAATGATTTCAGCGCTGGTCAGAATACGGTTTTCTGAATCTAAATGGTATTTTCCTTGCTTAAATAATTCAGAAGCCGCAACATCCAATGCCAAAACAATGTCATCACCCAATTTAAACCCGGCCATATGAACAGCTTCTACTAACATATCCAGTGCATGTCGATTAGAGCGCAAATTAGGTGCAAAACCTCCCTCATCGCCAACGGATGTTTGTAAACCCTGTTGTTTGAGAACCGATTTCAACGCCATAAAAATTTCAACGCCCATTTGCATCGCATGTAGAAAATTGGCTGCGCCGACTGGCATAATCATAAACTCTTGGATATCGACATTATTGTCTGCATGTGCGCCGCCGTTCAACACATTCATCATCGGAACCGGCATCATCATCGGTTCATCTTGATTTAATGCTTGATAAAGCGGCATATTCAATGCTTGTGCACGGGCTCGGGCAGCCGCCAAAGAAACGGCTAAAATAGCATTGGCTCCCAAACGAGACTTATGCGGTGTGCCATCTAACTCACACAACAGCGTATCGATCTCGACTTGTTCAACGACAGAAACCCCTTGCAATCCTTGATGAATGGTTTGATTAACATGTTGAACTGCTTTTAACACACCACGGCCACAGTAGCGTTTTGTATCTCTATCTCGTAATTCGACGGCTTCTAAAGTACCTGTTGATGCGCCAGAAGGCACACTCGCTCGCCCCACGATACCATTTTCAAGCACCACATCTGCCTCAACCGTGGGATTACCGCGTGAATCAAGAATTTCACGTCCTTTGATTGTTGTGATTCGCATAATGTCTCTCAAGCAAAAATAAGACGAAAGTATAACTCAGGACTTACGAAAAACAACGAGATCGAGGCGGATTTTATTTTTAATGAGGGCGTTTAGATGACTAAATGACCGAATTAAAAATAAAATCCAACGAAAAGATCGTTGTTTTGCGTAAGTCTTGTAACTGAAAAATGTGTCTATACCAACGCTTCAAACACCCCTAATGGGACCGGTTTTTTCTGCGCGGTTGAAATGACAAATTGCTCAACAAAGTGCGCCCAAAAAGGCTCATAAACCCTTGTTTGCAAAGGATGATCTGAGCTCACTGGAAAGCAGGGGCCGTGATTCATTTCTAATAGCCATAATCGATAATCATCGTCTACTAAAAAATCACAGCCATAAATCGCCAAACGACGTTGTTGATGTGGATAAAAAGCATGGGCATGCTGCTTTATTAAAGCCGCAATTAAGGCGGTTAGTTGGATTTTAATCTGCGGATAAAAATCTTTAAACAACGCCAGCCGTGAAGCGGGAATTTGTATCACATTCGACTCCTCTGAATACAAGTGCTCATTGGTCAAATGCAATCTAGGATTAGAAAAACCAGCATGATATGAGTGACGCGACACATTTAAATAACCCTCTGGATATAAAAAAGCGCCTGCGTCATTGGTTAACACCATAAACACACGAATACTGTACTTATGCCCACGTAACAAATGCGGATTATCTAAGTAATGCTGTAAAACATGTGAGCCACCTAAGCGATCGTTTTGAAGATAATGTCGCTCTAATTGATAGAGTTGATCAAACAAATAAATATGTTGGCCATTATTCAACAACGAGGGTTTTAAAATCCAGCGATTCGTTAAATTCTTCGTAGTCAAATGGGTAATCATTTCCAACCAATTTTGCTCATTTATCGTATAGGTATCCGGCGCTATATTTTGAATGCCTGCTGTTTGTAATAATTGGGCCAATAAATGTTTAAACTCTAATTGCTCAGTCACATCCGAATGAAAATCAAAATGATGCTCACCAAAGTGTGCTAACATTCGGCATGGTACTGACCACCATCGCAAGTGCCGTAGATGACGCCCAAGATGGTAATACGTAGGGGAAAGATCCGATTTCAAATAAAAACGCATTGACATTAACCCAACTTAAAGTCCAAAACCCAGTCATCTATCTCTTCTTTGCCAAGGCCTGCTAATTGCTGTAATCTTCCAGCCATCTCCTGAGGTTTTATTTTTTCTACGCGCACGCCTTTTTTTGCTAACAACCTACTTAACTCATCTACATTGCCATTTTCCCACTCAATACCACAATTGTAGTCTTCACAAGAATCAGCATAATGAATAAAAATGACTTGTTCAGGATGATGATGTCTAGCCAAGTGCTCAAAGCAACACAGCCCACCCCCGCGATTCACAATATATAAACTACGCGTTTCTAATCCCGCAATAAAATCAGCATCTTGGTTCGGCAATGGAATAATTCGGTTCGAGTAAACCGGTCGTAATAAGAGATCATGGACAGCACTAAAAATGTTTTGATTATCCCCGCCAAAGACGATAACTCGATCAATCCCATTATCCAATAACGGTTCAATATAACGTACCGAATCAGCGCCAGCTTGTCCACCAAGCATAATCATGGCAATTTTTTCATCTTTATCAATGTCTATCTGGCTTCCATCTTTACATATCAATGTAGCCGGCGACTCAAAATATGGCGTATTATCGATTGTCTTAAAAGACTGTCTCACCATTGGGTTATGTTGAGGATCAATTTGATAAACATGTTTAAAATGGACTTTATCTCCCAGAAAGGAGACCAGTACTTTTTTTTCCAGCGCAACGGCGTGCAAATTCATTTGTGTCTGCTGAACTTTATCTAACCGTTTGAGTGCATTGAAATAATGAGAAGCTTGATATGTTGGTAAATCAGTCATGAATTGTTCGATCACCACACGCGGCGCACTACTGTTAATCTCATCTAAATGAAGATGATACCGAATCACCGCATCACATAAGGCGGGCAAACCAATCACTTGCGTACTTAAAATGCGACGATAAGGTCGATTATTGTAATGCGCGTGCTTTAGCATCTCACAAAAGTAATCACGAACGTTAGTATGACATCGCTTGTCGCTTTGGCCTTGTAAGCCAACCAACTGCGTTAACATGTCACATTGATCATTACTTTGGAACTCATCCCAAATAGCAGCGCTGGTGGGCCCAATATCCACAACATCAAGCATCATATCAATCGAATAGATATTCCCATCGCGCTTGTATTTGTTGATTCGTTTATTCAACGCGGCCTTATCAGGAAGCGTTATAACACCACACTTTTTAAGGTTGCTTTTAACAAACTTAAATTGACTGATTTTAGAACCGAATGTAATCAGGTTATCCATTGATGGCGATGTGCCTTTATTCGGAATAAACTCAATCGACTCAAGATTATTTTCATCTGCAGCAGACGATTGCCTTTGATTCACATCACCTTTGTTCTGCTCAACCTTATATTGTCGTAATACTTGGCCCAATAAACGACATTGTTCTTGAATAGCATTCATTGCAGTTACATGCCCGGTACCACCTCGACTTGTTACAAATAAAATATCGTTTGCCTCTTTTAGCAATGCGTCATAATCACACGTCTCCAACACCACATGAGATAATATATTTTCAATGTCTATCTTTTCATATAAAGGTTCATCATCGAGTGGAGCGGAGAAATTTTCTTCTTTCTGCTCGTTCAGTTCTGTTTCGGTGTCTGTATCAGTCTCTAGATAGACTTCTGCCTCTATTTCTTCTTCAGTTTGTAAGTCATATACTTTTTCAGTCTTCGCTTTCATCACACACCTCACACATTGCCAACGACATTGTCAGGGCTTACGCAAAACAGAGATCGTTGTTTTGCGTAAGCCCTGATTGTAAAAAACGCATTGTTCCAAGTATGGTAAGATGATGTTCATATCATAAAGTTTTGATGACTCAACAATACGCTTTGCTGTTACGCAATATTCCGTTTTTAATTCTACTCTGCAACTGTTTATTTGCTATGTTTGGAGATGGTTTAACTTATATACCTTATCTTGGCGATAAAAAACCGAAAACTCATGTACGCAAGGTATATTATGTTAGTATTGAATCAAAATGAGCTCCTTATGATTACAAATACACACTACAATACTGAGATCAAAGAATCAATGGTATAATGCCTCCCGATTTATCTGTCAGAGATTATATGAGCCATTTTGATGTCATTATCATCGGCGCGGGCGCCGCGGGGCTGATGTGTGCCATCGAAGCTGGGCGACGTGGGCGGCGTGTTTTGGTTGTGGAAAAAAGCAACAAGCCGGGTAAAAAGATACTCATGTCAGGTGGCGGGCGTTGTAATTTCACCAATATTCATACCCATTCAGACTGCTATTTATCCAAAAACAAACATTTTTGTAAATCTGCTCTGTCTCGATATACGCCCAATATGTTTATCGAATTAGTTGAAAAACACCGTGTGGCGTATTATGAAAAAACATTAGGACAATTATTTTGCGAAGATAAATCGGCACAGATTGTTGAGTTGTTATTGAAAGAATGCCGTCAAGAAAATGTAACACTAAAATTAAATCAAACTATTCAATCAGTACAATCGCAGGATCGCTTTAGCATACGATGTATCGATCAAACCTATGATTGTCAGTCATTGGTTATTGCCACAGGTGGTCTATCGATACCGACATTAGGCTCTAGCCCTTTTGGTTATCAAATTGCCCAACAATTTGGCCTAACCGTTCACCCGACGCGTGCCGGCCTCGTGCCATTCACATTACACATTCATGATAAAGAACGCTATGCGGATTTATCAGGAATTTCCGTCGATTGTACGGTGAGCTGTCATCAAAAATCTTTTCGTGAAAACTTATTGTTTACACATCGCGGCCTCAGTGGTCCTGCCATGTTACAAATTTCATCTTATTGGCATGCCGGCGATGAGTTAGTCATACGACTACAACCCGATCTTGATTTGTATGAGGCATTACTAAGCGCACGCGCACAAACCGGTGATATTTTTATCAAGACATATCTAGCACAACATTTTGCTAAGCGTTTATTACCCGCATTTATTCCACCAATATTGCTAGACAAACCATTAAAGCAATGCACACATCATGAATTACAAACGATAGCGGACATATTACAAAATTGGCGTATCAAACCCAATGGTACCGAGGGTTATCGTACCGCCGAAGTCACCATTGGCGGCATTGACTGCGACGAGCTATCGTCACAAACGTTTGAAACAAAAAAAGTACCTGGGCTCTATTTTGTCGGTGAAGTGCTGGATGTTTCTGGATGGTTAGGCGGATACAACTTCCAGTGGGCTTGGGCGTCTGGATATGCAGCTGGGCAAGTTGTGTAAGCTTAGGGGCTGGACATTCTATTCCCCCTATGCTTTTATGATTAAATAACCTGAAAAGATACATTATATTTAATGATCGCGCTTTTTTTAAGACAAAACACTGCGATAGCGCTACTCACCACATTTTTTGTAGCAACATCCTACGGTGCTGTGAATCAGAGCTTAATTGATACTTTTTATCAAAATCCGGCTGAACTGAGCTTAGTTAAACAAGCACAGCTATTAGGTGGTGATCTATTCATTGCACCTAAATTAAAGTTTACAGGCAGTGCTCCCGGTGGCACGGGAAGCGTCACCAGCAGTGTGAAAAATAATCTCCCCTACTTGTTGAGTGCTTATAGAATAACCGATCGTTTTGTATTAGGAATAAACATTACGCCAAGCGGCTACGCCCACATTGATTGGCCTATCAACTCGATTTTTTCTTCGACATCAACGAAAACCGATATATTGTATTATCGCTCAGGACTGCAATCGAGTTATCAGATAAACGACGCCCTTGCTTTAGGAGCCGGTGTCAATCTTGAGACGCTTCATCTTGCGGAGGTCGATTTTGTTATACCTGGTATGGGAAACGAAATTAACAAAAGCGCTGGCTTGGCATACAGTATCGATCTGGGATTATTCTACAAAATTACACCCAAGCATTCTCTCACCATTGCCGGTTACACCCCAGTTAGTACATTCGGATCGGGAACCAGCACACTCAATTCGACGGTCAATCACGCTTTTCGCATGAGCATCACCGAGGCATCTGTCATTTTTGTTGGACTTCAACACACCCTAACAGATAAGTGGAGTTTAAATGAAAAAATATATTGGTCTGGGTGGTCAATTCAGAAAAACCTTACTTTTGAAAATACAGCAGCAGGCACCAGTTTCGCAGTCCCCACAAATTGGCGAGATGCCTGGTCTTACCAAGTCACCACCCGCTATGCGACCACTGAAAAGATCGCTTTGCTTGGTGGTGTGATGTATGAAACCAATCCCAATCCTACCAGAACAAATAATGTGGGATTTCCATTGGCTGCATCTACGCTTATCTCTGCAGGTCTGGATATCAGCTTCATAAAAACCCTGTCCACTCAAATTGTTTATGGATATGGATTTTTAACCCCCAATGCAAAAATCAACACATCCAAAAACAATGGTTCCGTATCCGCACAGGTTCATGCAGCAACGTTACAATTTATCTATAAAACCTAATCGCTTCATAATGATCATGTCTGAAAACTCACCGCTTATAAGGTGAAAACACTTTATAAGAGCCTCTACCACTTGCTTTGACATCTAATAACGCTTCATCAGCCTGATCAATTAATTTACTTAAAATATCATGTCCCTGAGAATAAGCAATGCCGATACTAATCCCAAAATGAATGATTTCTTTTTGAATTTTAAAGGGCTTGGCCATTTCTTTGAGAATTTTTTCAGCAACGATTTCCCCATCGGTATTCTGGGCTAACCCAATCAGAAAAATCGCAAACTCATCCCCCCCCATACGTGCCACCAAATCCTCTGAGCGTAAATTAGACAAAAGCCGTTTACCCACCTCGATCAACAACGCATCACCCACCGCATGTCCAAAAGAATCATTGATATTTTTAAAACCATCGAGATCCATAAATAAAAGCGCCAATAAACGGGAGTGTCGCTTTGTATCGGCTAAAGCACGAAATGCCGCTTCCTCGAAACCACGTCGGTTCATTAGTCCCGTAATTAAGCTATCATAGTGCGCATCATGCTCCGTTTGAGTTCTTTGATGATCGACCTCTTGCTTGTTTTTTAAAAGCTGAATGCCATCATTAATTTTCTTACTCAAAAGTACAGGCGTTATCTTATATTTCACCACATAATCGGTCGCACCTTGTTTCATGGCATCCACAGCAATATCTTCATTACCAACACCAGTGATAACAATAATAGGCACGCCAGCATGGTTAGTCGTTTGCTTGATTTTATGCAATAAAGCCAAACCATCGATATCAGGAAGCTTATAATCTAACAATACACAATCAATTTTTTCGCGTTTTATCACCGCCAACGCATCTCTAGCACATTCGACCTCGACGACTCGGAATACATCCGGCGAGGATTGATTGAGCATATGGATAATGTTTAATCGATCTAGCTTGCTATCATCAACTAAAAGTAAGGTTAGCTTTTCCTCAAAGAATTTTGCTGTATTTTTCTTAAAAACAGGAAGAAACTTTTCAAAATCCAGTGGTTTATCAAAATAACCACTGACATTTAGACGTTTAAGCAACGATTTTTCTATATCATGCCCAAGGCTTGTGACAATAAAAACAGTCAACGATTGAAAATGCGGATCGGCACGTAATTTTTCTAAAAACTCCATGCCATTCATCTTTGGCATGTCAATATCCAAAAGAATCAGTTGTGGGGACGGTAATAATTGTGAAGCCCCATTTTGACCATATAATTTATCCAATGCCTCTTGGCCCGTTTTAGCAATAGAGAAATCCACTGAGATTTTATTTTCTTTAAAACCATATTGTAAGTTACGAATATCTATTTCGTTGTCTTCCACCAATAAAATCGAAATAGGTTCATTATTCGTTTTCATTTTTTATCCCCCCATCCATCATGATATTTGAGGGTAGAAAAATTGGCCAAGTGAAATAAAAAATAACACCTTTATCTTTCCCTGACTCGACTCTAATACATCCCCCTCGACTTTCCACAATTTTTTTCACAATACTCAAACCAATACCTGTATTCCCTGTGCTGTCTTTAGGCTCCAACGTTTGAAACATTTCAAATATTTTTTTATGATACTCTGGCTCTATTCCCGGACCATCATCTGCCACATAAAACTCAAAAAACGTCTTTATCTTTCGTACCCCTAACCGAATCGTACCTTGTTTTTTGTCATGATGTTTAATGGCGTTACTAATTAGGTTTGAAAGTATTTGACTAAATGGAATCTTCGCGGTTTCAAAGATAGGCAGTGTTTTTTCTGATTTAATAATAAAATCTTTGGGTGGATTTAAGTTTTCTACCACTTCTTTCAATAACTGATTTGTATCGACTGTTAATATATTGAGATTCACATTTCCTGCTCGCGAATAATCAAGAATCCCATCGATAAGACTGCCCATACTCTTATTACGACGCAAAATTAATTGGAAGTTTTCTTTTGTTTCATCACTCAAACGATTTGATTTGTCTTTTTCGATCCATTGAATCAAGGTTGAAATGCCTTGTAACGGTGCCTTCAAGTCATGAGAAACAATGTAAGCAAAGCTTTTCAACTCTTCATTTCTTGCTTCTGCAAGAGAAATAAATGCATTACGCTCTTCTAATACTTTGCATGTATCTGTAAATAGGCGTGCATTTTCTATCGAAATCGCGATTTGTGAAAGAAAGATTTTTAAAAT
Source organism: uncultured Legionellaceae bacterium (assembly GCA_964493245.1). Classification (GTDB taxonomy): domain Bacteria; phylum Pseudomonadota; class Gammaproteobacteria; order Legionellales; family Legionellaceae; genus CAZBNB01. Next base: position 58,008 of record CAZBNB010000010.1, on the reverse strand, counting down.
ATCCTCTCTTCCTTTATCAAAAGCATGTGAGGTCAACACATTTTCGAGATAGATAATCCCAATCAATTCATTCCGCAATTTAATGGGCGCACAAATAACGGAAATATCCTTTTTATTTCTAAAAAAAGGCTCATCTTTAAATGGTGATTGACTTTCTGAGGAATCAACATTAATAATATTATCTACATTGATTGCATGATGAAGAATAGATAGAGGATAATTGGTTGCTTTTTCTATAGCCAATTTATCCGCAGAATTAAAAATAACGCTCTTTTCGTCTTCAGACACCTGCGCAACAGCGTCCACAAACCAAGATGAATGATGCTTAGACGGGTATTTTTTATTTAAAATAAGTGCACTACGACTCGCACCGACATTTTCCATGACAATCGTTAAAATAGCATATGTCAATTTTTCCCACTCTAAATTTTGAGAAAGTGACTGTGCTAATTTATAGATAGATTGATAATCTATCTGTGAGGTATCGAAATCATTAGTGTAAAAAATTCTCGACGTATCCAACATCAACAAGGACATATTTTTAATTTCTGAGAACTCCTCGGCAAGCTGCGCACTCTTTTCCAATACGCCCCAGTTTTGATATAGTTTATAGGCGTTTTTCAAATGAATGAGTCCATAATCCGCTTGGTTATTGTGCAACCAAAATCGCCCTTTAAGCTCCTGAGCTACAGCAGCCACATTCAAATAGCCAGCCTTCTTGGCTTCCTCAAACGCCAAATCATACAAAGCCAACGTTTTATGCAATGCCATCTCTTTTAACCAACATTCTTCTGCTCGGAGCAACAACCATTTGTGTAAAAAATTTTCAGGGCTATCTTGAGACCAACGCTCGAAAGCCAATTTATAGTTTTCGAAGCGTGTTAAGTGGGCTTGTTTTGTTGCATTATCATTTAATGTATTAAAGGTAGCCGTAATAACAAGAGCACTGTAAAAAAACGCTTCTGGTACTTTTATTTGAGAAGGTACGCCGGCTAATACCATATCTGCTTTATCAATCACCAACATGGCTTTATCTAAAGCTCTAAAAAGGAAGAGACTTCTAATTTTTGCGGAGTAAAACCATGCCTCGACGATGGGGAGTTTGCCCAAAGTATCCAACATTGTTTTTTCATTAAAATATTCGCAATTAAAGCTATCACGGCTTTCAGTTTTTCCTTGTAGATTAAGGAGTGGAATATAACCGCCGGTTAAAAAGAAGCTATTAAAAGCAACATTCGCTTTATCTTTTAAAAACTCAAAATATTTTTGCCCCTCGCGTGCCACTTCGTAACAAGGCTTACCCTCAATTAACAGATTAGAGAGAATATTTGCACCACTATAAACAGCATAAGCCCAATCACCGCTCTCAATATTAAGCAAATACGATTTACGAAAAAAATCAGTTGATGTACTGATATGTTTGACGCGATGGTTAATAAAAAGCGCAAAAAGAAAATATACTCGCCCTCGCATTTCAATATTAGTGTATCGATCAGCCAATTTTAAGGCCAGGATACCAAACTGATACCCTTCTTTGGCTTTGTCCAATCTAAAAGTCAAAATATACGCGTATTGCACGAAAGCCAAAGAGGCAAACTCTGAATTACCAAATTGTAAGGTGATATTCGCCATTTTGATTGCACACCACTGCCCCACACTCTCTTTAGATACCAAATAAGCAGCAAGCCACATACTCAGTAAAATACGCAGCTCCGCCAGAAGTGCTGGCGATGTAATATTCTCGGCATTCAAAAGCGCCGTTTTATTACGATGATTCATATATTTAGATGTTTTTTTAAACTCGTCAACAATCGCTGTATCAAAATCCTCGTCTTCTGGTACTGGATCATCCAGAAGCGCCAGAGCATCTTTTTGAATGTCAAGTGACTCCTCGTACAAGCCTTGAAGCTGATAATCTTCAATTTTAATCATATTCACTTTAACCGTGTCTATTTTTGTTTTTGCACATTTCAATAACAGTGGATAGAGTGCACCTGATTCAGAAAACAAATGATTAATATAGAAGGATTCGGCCAAATGAAGATAAACAGAGAAGCTAAACTCATATTCTTTTTCAAAACAATTCGTTGGCAGTAAATTTTTGGCTTGTAAAAAATAGTCTAGCGATGCTTGGTAAGCAGATGCCGCAATGGCTTTAATACCCGAGCGATAATTTAATTTCGCTATGATGAGACGAGTCTCTGCTTTTTTAACCAACGAAAGGGATTGGTTCAAATGATTAACGATTTCAAATAACTGTTGCTCTACATCCTTCGCTTTTGTTGCATAATCCAAAAGATGATTACCAATCTTTTGTTGCAAATGAGGTAATTCTTTTATATCTATTAATGAATACGCAGCTTGCTGAACGCGATCATGTTGAAAAATAAACAAGATCGTGGCTGGATTGACGTCGGTAATACCAATGCTTTTGTATAAATCATTTTTGGGAATAATAATACCAGCTTCAATTGCAGGGAACAGGCGCTGTAATGTTTGCTCGAGTGCTATTTCGCTGTAAAGAATAATCGACAGTTTATCAATTGAAAATGTGTTACCCATACAAGCGGCTATTTTTAATGCCTCTTGTGTTTCCGTGGACAATCGTTTGATGACGATAGCCATAAAATCAACCACATTTTCTGAAACATGTTCTTTTTCTATTTTTTTTAGATTCCAAAACCATTTGCGTTCGGTATAGCTTAACAAACCGGTAAAATACAGATTTTTAAAAAATTCCGTGCTGTAAAATGCATTTCCCAATGTTTTTTTGTAAATGAGCGAGCTTAAGGGTTTCACTTTTTTTTGTGTAACAGAGAGCGTCGCCGCAACCAAGCTCGTTAAATCTGTCTCGGTTAAATTACCAATGTTAACAATATCATAGGTCTGATTTGCTTTCGTGATTTCATCTAGCATCAATGTCAGTGGATGGCTTGCCTCAACCTCATTATCACGATAAGCGCCAATAATATGTAAGCCTTTAATTTGTCGACTTAAAGCCATTTGATGAATCAGTTTGAGTGATGCTTGATCGGCCCATTGAAGATCATCTAAAAATATAACTAAGGGTTTTTCTGGGCTACATGCCGCGCTCATAAAATTGATAAAAACTTCATTAAATCGATTTTGTGTCGATTGTGGATCAACTTTGGAAACCGCGGGCTGTGAATCAATAATCTTCTCAAGATTGGGTATAATTTCTATGAGCAATTGCCCACTATTGTGAACTGAGGTAAGAATTTTGCTTTTCCAAAGAGAAAGTGCTTCGTTGGTTTCTTCAAGAATCTGGCTACAAAAGCCATTGAGGGCAGTTCCCAACGCCGAATAAGGAATATTTCGATGATACTGATCAAATTTACCATGAATATAAAGACCTCTCGCAATGGCTATTGGCCGATACAACTCTTGAACCGTGGCTGTTTTTCCAACACCAGAGTAGCCTCTAACGAGACTTAATATCACACTGCCCTGACATACTTGTTGAAAAGAATGTTCAAGCTGAGCAACGGGTTTGTCTCGACCATACAGTTTTGTTGGTAGCACAAAACAATCACTTAAGTCCTTGGTACCAATAATAAAATCACTGACAATACCGGCATCATGATATTGACGTCGGATTTCAATTAAATCTTGCATAATGCCATTGGCTGTTTGGTAGCGATTTTCAGGCGTTTTTTGTAACAATTTCATGATAATTTTACTGAGAACAACGGGGATTTTTGCATTGATTTTTTCAGGGAGAACAGGTAGTTTAGCGATATGCGCATGGATGAGTTTCAGAGGATCTTTGCTATAAAATGGCAGTTTATCTGTAAACATTTCATACAGCGTGACACCTAATGAATAAAAGTCCGTGCGGTAATCAATTGGGCGGTTCATGCGGCCGGTTTGCTCTGGCGACATATAAAAAAACTCACCATCTAATTTGTTTAATACTTCGGGACTAACAGACTCTTTACTCAGAATACTTGATATACCAAAATCGATTATTTTTACAGTATTGGTTTCAGGGTTCCATAACACATTTGAACTGCTAATATCTTTATGAATCACTCCCACACGATGAATATCTTGGAGCCCTTTACAAACAGCGATGGCAATCGTTAACTTATCCGCGATTGATAACCCTTGCTTTTCAATCCAAGTTTTAACACTTTCCGCATCAATGTCTTCTACTAATATACCAATGGTACTGTCGTTTTTAATCAGATCAAACACCTTGGCAACGTAGGGTGAGTTAATTTTTTTTGCAATAGAAAATTCTTGATAAAATCGGATTCGCTCACGCTCTGGAGAAGATTCTTTTAACACCTTCAAAATCGCTTTTGGACTGTCGTTTTTAGATACGGTTTTATAAATCAATGAATTGGGACTTGTATAAATGAGCTCGGCTAAAGTCAAACCTACAAAAGTTGTATTTGTAAACATAACAATATCCCTAAAATTATGATTATATTTTTTTGAAAATTGTATTGTAGAGTCTGTTAACATTTAGCAATTTGAGTCAAAAAATCAAGACAATTTGCGCAAATTTTAACTTTAGTGAGGCAAATAGCTCGCCCTATTTAACGAGCTCAAGCTGAAATTTACGCAAATTATCTTGGTTTTTGGCCTTGTCACCCATTGTCAACAGACCCCAAGGGTTTATATGGGCTCGACCGTATTGTCCTAATCAATTTTTTATATAAAACCATAAACTGCTCAAATATAATTGGCTTGATAAAATAACCAGCCGCATCCAAATCTTCAGCTGTCTGTTTATCACTCGCGGAATCAGAGTTCGTCACCATAATCACCGGAATGGACTTAAGCATGGGATCTGCACGGAGTTTTTTCAATAATTCTAGCCCATTAATTTTAGGAAGATTGATATCTAACAGGATAAGCTTAGGACGCTGCGCTTCATTAGGCGCTGTGTCTTTATAATGAAGGAAACTCCACGCATCTGCGCTGGTTTTAGCGATATCTAATGTATTTTTTATTTTGTGCGCTTTAAATCCATATTTAATATTTTTAATATCGATTTCATCATCATCAACCAATAAAACATGGAGAGAACTATCTGCTATATTCATGCTTTTTGACTCGCGCCTCAATCTAAACAACCCATACTTAACATACAATTTTTATATTGTTCTGTCGAAATATTTTTGACAGAATTTACGCAAAAAAACGTTCTCTTCGTGGGATTTTATTTTTAACTCGGTGATTTAGTCATCTAAATACCCGCATTAAAAATAAAATCTGCCTCGATCTCGTTGTTTTGCGAAAGTCCTGTTTGATTTAATTTGGAGACTTTAGAGACAGCACCGACTTTTAAAACGTTGCGTTCATGATTTTTTCAATTGTCTTTTTAGCATTCGGATGGCCGTGCGCATTCAATAAAAAATACCTTGGACCAACATAAATTTTTTCTAGATCGTTAGGTACATCGGCAAAAAGTGCGTGATAATCTTGATGAACAAAGAAAGCATTACAACCTGTTGCCGCGTTACAGCAGACTAACTTGTAATTAAATTTTTCAAAAATTTCTACAAAACTACACAAAGAGGCACCATAATAATCATCGCCTTGCCACTGATGCTCTGTATCATAACTTATCTTCCATTTTATCGGCGGCGGAAATTTAGAGTTGTATTCGACAATGAATAACTTAGGATGTATTTTCGCTGATAATAAAGCCTCGACAAAATAATAATCATTGCCATCCAAATCCAGGGAGATCACATCAAGCGCTGTTGAGTTGATCTTATTTTGTCCCTGTTGTGTTAGCTCTAAAATATTATCTATCGTAATCCAGCTCTTAAGATAAGCAAAGTCAGTGTCATTACCTTTGAGACCAAAACTTAAATCCTCTCCCCCAACCCAGAAGCCCTTCCATCCTAAAGCCTTTAATATTAAAGTATTATTTTCAGTGCCGTCCCCCACACCAAACTCAGCGAAGGTCCCCATATTAGAGAGGCCCATTCTTCTAATAATTTCAAGTGTAATACCGTCCTCATCCGACTGAGAAAAGCATTTTTTCCCAAAGCTATTGAGGGGATTATGATGAGCCTTTTGTGTGCTTTCGATTCTATTTACGAGTAAAAACTCTCTGATATCTTTTAGGAGAATAAAATGTTGCTCCTGTAGATGTGCATGAGACTGCATGTGATTTGATAACGTCCGATAAATTGATTTTAATTTTTTTAACATAAGCCATAGGAGTCTACATATTGGGTACCAGATGATATTCTAAATTACAAATAAATACCAATCTCGAAATGTTATGTAGCCCTCTGCACTTTAATACTATGGCGCCAATTTTGCGGGAACACACCTAAACTTAGAACAACAGTTCGTATAACTGCCTTTTGTGCAAGTCTCCTCACAGACGGGCACTTTATCAACAGCCCCTCCACAAGTTGGAGCAAAACACTGGCAAGATCCACTGCCCTCACTTGCAAAGCCGCCTTCCGCGGCTGCAGATGCATTTGCGGCAGAACAAGCGAATAGGGTCAATAAAACACAGCCAGCATAGAAAGCACGCAACATAGCTCCCTCCTTTGATTTTGTATGATTCTCTTATCTTCAATGATAGTCACTGTCATAAAAATAGCCGCTGAGCATACGGTAACGTCTCTCAGCAGCTCATTTTCACAGCAAGATCTAAGCCTCTTTAGAATAGAGCGCAATCGCATTGCCTTCTGTATCTAATATCACCGCTCGATGCCCATATGGCCCTATTTGTTTTTTCTCTTTTAAAAGTTTACCGCCATGCGCCAGCGCCGCTTTAAGTGCATGATCTAAACGCCCTTCTACATTAAAATAAACCAAAGGACCGTTTTGAGATGGTTTGCAATCATCTTTTATGCACAAACAACCCGAAACATTGTTATCGGTATGGGGTAATAAACCAAACACGAAACCATGTTCATCGTATTTTTTTACCGGTTCATTGAAAACATGCCCATAAAACGCAATCGCTCTATCAAGATCATGAACCGGAATATCAACCCAACATACGGTATTGCTCACTTTCATTTTCGCCTCCGTTGCTAATTCATTGAACTGCCTCTTTCATAGTAGCAGAATTTCCGACAATTTCATTAGGACATGACTTCTAAAAACATCGAGGTCAAGCAATGTCATTTTTTAGGAATGTGTTCATACTCAACACCATCTTGTCACCAGATGTCTTGCCTTATAGCCAGCACCCAGAAAACCCAACACGAGTCAAAAAAATAAAATCATATAAAATGATCATTTGTTGCCGTCTTTGATGTATAATTCAACAAAACTGATATCTTAACTCGATAGCAAGATGCATAACAACACTGAAATCACCCACTCTTTACCAATATTACCTATTTGCTATCAAAATCCATTTTTAAAAGAGATTGCACAGCAACTGGCTAAAAGCCTATGGCAGTATACAATTGACCCGCTTCTATATGGTGGTGCTATTTATAAAATACATCCCAATGACTTAGACTTTTTTGTTGGCGATTGCTCCGCACAAGAAATAGATGCTTTATTTCGTTATCTCAAACATAAAAAGGATCCATCTAATGCTCCCTCGCCTTCATCTAAAGATTTAGAATGCAATCTTGTGTCAGCGCTAATAGACCTTCTTAACAAAAAAAACACTCGATTAATTGATGCTTATAAAAAAACCCATCATAAACACTTAGAGAATTCATCTCAGACACGGCAACAAACACCATCCAAATCGACTGATCGGATAGAGTCTGGCGGATCTAACTATGATTTCTGTGGTATAGAAATAACCAGCCGCAATGTTTTGAAAATAACAATAGACAAATTTCCTGTAGATATTATCTTTTCAACGGGCAGCGCTTATGAGCATGCACATGAAGTCGATTTTGCTTTAGGTGGTGTTCATTTTAGTATAAATAAAAATCTTCTCGGCTTTTACAGTCAACAAGCAAGTGATGATTATTACCATAACGTGCTTAATTATTTATATCCGGATAAAATAAAAAGAGACCCGTCCATTTTAATGCGCACGATACGCGTATTCCCCACTTCTGCCATTCCTATATCCGCGGCATGTCAACAATCGATTCACGATTATGTGAGTGAAAATAAATCCATTTTTTCAACAGTACGACCCGATAGACTTTATCACGATCTCAAATTGTCATTTTTTTATGGTCATGCGTTTCTTAATCTACAAAACCTCCTACATTTTCAATTGTTTGATCAGTTATTTGGATACACTATTCCGCCATCTGAAAGCGCACTGAAACTACAACGCTATTTAATCGAAAAAGTTGCTATCATTATTGATGAGAACCCATCCAATTATCATCCCTCTCTATGGTATTATGCACTACATTGGGTACAAGTTAAGTCGATGGTTTATGCCGATCCGCTTTTTGGAAGACATCTCACCAGTCTTTCTCAGCCAACCATTTTAATTCCTCAAGAAGCACTCTTTGCAAAATCAACTGTGGTGGAGTCAAAAGGTCAAATCAAGCCTAATCTAGTTAAAAAAATCGAACCTGAAACACACAAGCGTAAACGCAATTATTCGCCTGACGAAATTCTCACGGCCGCAATTGATCAATCACATAGAGAACTATTGACCCAACTTGAAAAAGAATACAACTTATTAATCAACGTTGATGGTGCTGTTGCAAACATACCTCAAAAACCTTCTTACGCCGAGATTGTCAACACGAGAAAAATCACATCAAAACCCACTAACGCAAATAGCACTGCCACAGATGGACTTATAGAACAATCCAATGAAGCAGAAATTGATCCCCCTCATGCGGTGTTCGGGCCTCAAAAACCCTCCTACGCCTATATTATCAACATGAACAAAATCGTGTCAGAATCCACTGACACAAATAGCACCGCCACAGATGGACTCACAGAACAATCCAATGAAGCAGAAATGGATCCGCCGCATGCGGTGCTCGGGCCTCAAAAATCCTCCTACGCCTATATTACCAACATGAACAAAATCGCATCAGAATCCACTGACACAAATAGCACTTGCACGGATGGGATCACCCCGCAATCCAATGAAAAAAATGCTGTCATGATCATCAAAGTTGAACACATCGATGATCGCCAAACAGCAGCAAGTAAAAATAGCTTCGCTAATAGTTCGTATTACTTTATCACGTCAAAAACACCAAAAAAATGGCCTACAAAATCAACACCCGCACCATTTATAATTGAAAAAGATATCTCTTATGACGTACTTTGCCAACAAGGCCAATATTTTTTAACACCCCCATACGAAAACACCTTGGATGCTATTTTTTATTTTCAATCCGCACAAGAAAGACATCCTGATTTACCAAATGCCTATATAGGCTTAGCAAAATCAGCGCAAATAGAAGCTGAAAAAAATAAAAACATGGTGGAGTTATCCCGTCAACAGTATCAAAACATGTCTGAGCGTCTTAAAAAAAACACTTCTTTAAAAACTCAAACCGAAAATTGGCGAAAAGAGTACACAAGTCTATATAACGTGATGATAGGAAAATATACCCAAGCAAGTATTTTTTACAAAAAAGCTTTAGAAAAAAACCCTTTTGATAACATCATCTTATCTGAAACACTGGCAAATATTTTACAAATCACTCAGGAACAAAAAGACGCGCATGAGAAAACAAACCTGATTCATCGTGTAACCAAGAGAGTGAAAAAAGTAAAAAACAAAGCCAAAAGCCCCCGCATCCCTGCAATACCGAAAAGCATAGATAAGATAACATTCGATGCTAATCTTGATAGTGTCGGGGCGGATTTACAATTATTACCATCACGACCAAAAACAGCCCTTATTTCTAGAAAAACAGATTCTGACAAAAATAACAGCGATCTCGCTGAAGGCTTTCGCGAGCAAAAGAAAGGAAATTTTTCTGCTGCCAAAAAACACTACCGAACTTATTTATCTAAAAAAGAAGAGACACTAAAAGTACGCTCCTATAAAAACTATTATTCCTTAGCAGAAACCCTACGCAAGCAGATTTATCAAGATAAACCCAGCTATCAACTATCGAATCCAAACATATCGACAGAAATCGATTTACTTAAATTTTTAATCGAATGCTATTCAAAAGCCATTTGTCATTTACAGATACAAAAATATTCCGATGCCCACATCCGTATTACAGAAATTCAATTTGATTTAAACGAGCATAACAGCGGAATAAAGACACTGAAAACAATATTAGAAAGTCCATCCGAAAAATGTGCGCACCATTATGGCAAAAAAACGATCGCCGCCCGCATAGCGGAGGCTTATGAAAAAAACAAATCCTATCAGGATGCAAAGGAATATTATCAGAGAGCCATTCGAGAAGCGGAATCGAAAAAAATCGATGCAGACGATATGATATTAGCGGTTGCAAGTATCGAAAAAAGACAAGAAGCAATCGCTGTCGTTGCTCGTCTAAAAGCTGAAAAAGCAGCTCAACTGGCATCGCTGTCTCAAGAAGCAAGTCAATATGGACAAGAAGAGCGATATGAAGAAGCTATCGCAAAATATCTCGATATGATTAAACTCGATAAAAAGGATTTACCCGTTTATAGAAAATTAATCGCATTATATTTCGTCACTGGCAATTATACTGCCACAATAGGTTGGTGTGATTTTCTAGTTAGTATAGATGAAACCACTTATAACAAGGATTACTTACCAGCACAAAAAAACACATCAATATCTTATGAGCATCATTTATTTTTTTCGCTTTACCAACGTGGACAAATATATGAAGTCATTGCTAAAAAAGATTCTCAAGCAACAGAAAAGGTAATCAATGATTATCAAGCGGCAAAAGACATATATATGGCCTCTAAAAATATTTCGCTCAAAAAAGATTATTTTAACATAGTAGCCTCATGCTATCTGGCGTTAGGAGAAAATCATCAAATATTGGCCAAAAGAGGGAGGGACGAATATGCAAAAAAGATGCATGCGTTAGGTTATCAATTAGATCCAACAATCCTCTTAAATGATCTGACTACACAAACTGTCAGCCCTACAACTGGCTCTCAAGCCCTTTTTATGGAGTCAACTGCTTTTTTTGAAATAATATCTCAACAGTTATCAAGCTTATTTCTCTCTTCTGAAGCACAAGAAATCATACACTTGAGTCAAGTTACCCAGCAAATCATTATTGAGGAATACAAAGCCTACGTTTGCTTATTGACCTGCATGAGTTTGCTTCCTAATGAACATCAAACATATTGCATCTTGGCGGATCTTGCAATATCACAAAAACAGATAGAGCTTGCTAAACAACATTACTTAACAGCATTACAAAAAATTGATATGAGAGCTTTTGGATCGCCTGGCAAATTTGATGCATTAAATAAACTGGCATTTTTAGTTAATAGCCACGCATGCGCACTAAAATTTATACGAGAATTATTTGGAGTAATTGAGAAAACAACGCCAGCGTATTTATCATTAGAATCACAAGTGTCTCAGGAGAAAGACTGGATTGATTTTTCTCTACAATTTTACTACAAGGCAATTAACAACGCGTCCATTAGTCAGTCGACACAAAATAGTTACATGTTGGCGATTATTAGTTACATCCAAGAGGATTACCATACCACCGCTGTCATATTGAATAAAATTATTCTTGGCAATTATTTTGCTGAAACAAATAGCTCACAAAGAGAAATACTCTTTTATTGTGGCAAAAGTTATCAAAATTTAGGGATAAATGAAAAGGCTAGACAATGCTACGAAGGCGTGTATCAACAAGAACCTTATGACAGCGATGATCCTCTTTTAACAGAAAATTTACGCAACTTGGGTCAAAACGCATTAAAAGAAATGTCGATTCATCATGAAAGCCAAGCGATGACAACCCTAGAAACAGAAGAAACTATGTCCTTGGTTAACCAATCAACTTCTGGGACATACAAAATAAGATTGTTTCAAGAAGCCCCCTCAAACGAACAAGAACAAGAACAAGAACAAGAACAAGATGATTTATCGAGTGAAAAAAAACCAGATGAATCCTGGGATCTCGAAGAGGATATGAGTCTATTCAGTTGTTGAGCATTTCTAGATTACTTTCTCCGTTGAATATCATATAGCACAGCCTCGACCACTTTCATCGTAAACGCTCAAGCGGAGGGCTTGCTTCTTGGTGAACGCTTGGATTTGAGTGCGGGTTGAGAGCGAACAATTTGTTGAGCCAGTGCGGCATACGTCGGTATGTGAGCATTGTGAGACAGATTTTTCACCCGAGATGCGCCAGATACAGCCGTTCGGTGAATAGGCGTGAACACTGACTGCTCATCTCCTCCTTTTCGGTTTCACATATCGTCATCATACGAGTGACTAAAAAATCTGACAATGGTGACAAAACACCGTACTACGCTGCCCCAAAGTGATCTGTTGTAACGATTGTCCACATTGGTAACAAGCTTGGCCAGCGCGCCCATAAACATTTAATTGTTGTGAAAAATAACCAGGTTTACCCTCACTGTTTACAAAATCTTTCAGTGTCGTTCCACCTTGTGCAATTGCTTTGGCAAGCACTTGCTGAATATATTCAATCAAACGCGCGGCTTGGATGGGTATGAGTGCATGTGCGGGCATCATCGGGTGAATCCCAGCAAGAAATAATATTTCTGCCGCATAAATGTTACCAATGCCAACAATAAAATGGCTATTCATCAGTAAAGATTTGATAGCCATACGGCGATTTTTAGTACAATTGAGCAAATAATCTGTGGTTAAATCCGTTGAAAGGGGCTCAACACCTAAGCTTTTTAACAGGGGATGTTCGTTAGGACAAGCCGTTAACAACATGGCTCCAAAGCGTCTGGGATCGGTATAACGTAAAATCTGATGATTGGAAAAAGCGATATCGATGTGATCATGGGGCCCGATTAGCGATGCTTCCGTCATCAAACACAAGCGCCCAGACATACCTAAATGTATCATCAGCGTTTCTTGCTGCAACTGAAGCAACAGATATTTACCGCGACGAGATAAGCTTTCAATGGTTTGATTCAGTAATCGCTTTTCAAAATCATCCGGAATAGGCCAACGTAATTGACGACGCCGAGCCACCACATTCACAATGCTTTGGCGATCAATATAGGGTCTTAAACCACGGAGGGTTGTTTCAACTTCAGGTAATTCGGGCATTTGCTTGCCAAGGATTAATGAACATCATTTTTCTCTTATAAAACTAAATGTGCATACGCTTGGGTTCTTCCTGCGTATCCGGCGTATCAGGTATATTCAATCTACTGGCGAAACTCTCGAATAGATCTTGCCCTGATTTTTCTGGTTTATCTTTAGAAATTAATTCCCGCCTCAAGTAATTATGTCCGCCTTTGTTCAAAAACGTATTACGCGCCAGAACCTTATACATTGTTCGATTTTTGCGTTCTATTTCCTCTGCTTTAATCGCTTTATGTAGAGAAGCTTGATGCGATATCATACCATCACCATCTGATTGACGCTCTGCAGGCTTTTCAAGTTTCTCAGATTTTTTTGCAATAACCATATAACCTTTATAATGCTCTGGAATAGAGCTATAAGCTGCAGCAATGTTTTCATCCCAGCCATTAAATTGCATCACATTCGAAATGGCTAGTCCAATAGAGAATTCAATCGGATTTGCAAAAACCGCGGGCAGCTCTTTAGGAGAAAAAAGTCCAGTAGCTGCTTTTCCAACGGTAGCAAATGAGCGATCATTCCACAAATAGACAGGAAGTCCTTTTTTGTGAAAATGTTGGGCAACCATGGTTGCTACAGCACCACCTAAAGAGTAGCCATCTAAAAGGATGTGTTTAGGATTTGCGCCGTTATCCAATAATCTTTGTACTTGCGCGATTCCATCTGTCACTAAATCTTGGAAAACATTCGGTATTTTTTTGCTCTTGCCAACCCCTCGGCAATCAAAACCAATAACCGTCATTTGTAGTGTATCTGCATCAAGCGCATATTGTTCAATGCGATCTAGATATTGTTCACCATTTCCATTGAATTTGATGATGAAACGCCTATCTGTCATCGCAATGGTGCGTTGAGAAATAGGCGTCATTTCTACCGTATCAAGAACTGCCTCATCATGTGTAAATACACGTAGTCCAATATCAATCTGCAACTCATGTTGATCAGCGAGCTGTAATCTGCGACGCGGACTAATATCTTGTAATAGACGTGACTGTGCCGGTATGACTAATCGACCGATAGCTTGTGTAATAAGTTCCAATGGGGGGATAGATAAAAAATATGACGGGGAAATGGAATCTTGTACATCGTACGGGTTAGGGGCTTGATATTCCATCGCTTATTCCACCCGTTGACTGCGCTTTAATTGTTCAATTATATTACAATATGAATATAATCGCAATTGAGTTTAAAAATATATTTATACCTAATAAACTTGAAAATACTCAGTTTGAAGCGATTCGATTGTTGAGTCCGCAGGCGCAAAAAGTAATAGACCAAAAATAGCATTTTAAAGTTTATTGAGTATATGTGATACCTTGAGGCCTGTTGGCACTTGGTGTCACGGTCAAAAACCAAGCTAATGTGCACTCACCTATGAATAAAGACAATATTGTGGTATATTTATTGCCCATTTAATTCTTTATTTATATATAAAAATGAAAATAAAAGCATTTATATTTTTTATTTCTGTGTTCTTACCTAGTGTTGTATTTGCAGGTACTGCGACTTGCCCTTTATCAAACGGAATTAATGTGCACACCTCACAGCACACTTTGAATATTTGTAAACATGGTATGGTGGTTAAAACATTTAAGGTGGCCTTAGGATACAACGGTATTGGTAAAAAGCACGCTGGCGATAATAAAACACCTATCGGATTATATGGACTGGCTTATCCAAGGAAATCTGCTCAATTTAAAGTTTTTATTCCTATTCTCTATCCAACCTCAAGGCAATTAGCTGCCGGATATACTGGCAGAGATGTCGGCATTCATGGGCCGACACAATCATCGAATAGCTTGAGCTGGCTCAATCATTTACCGAGTGCAACGCGTGGATGTGTTGCTGTTGGCAAAAACGATTATATTGAGTACGTGGCTAATTGGGTAAAAACCAACGCTGGTACTAAAATTTTAATTATTTAGTTGGCAAGCTTCAATCCTGGCCAAGCCTGACATCTGAGTGATTATTTAGGAACCGTTGAAGAATTCATCGAAACATGTTTTACTTCTGTTAATGTACTGTTTTCCTATACCCGTAATCATTCAAAATACAGATACAACGTTGTACTCGGTTTTGAACGGTTGGATTGCAGGGCTCGCAGACTCGAAAAAATTGTGATGAGGTTATTCCATGAAGTGGCTTATCGTGTTTCCCCTTTTCTTGATGTTATCTGCCTGTATTTACACAGAAGGCACGCCTATCATTGAGCCTCAAGATGTGGTGGTTTCTCCACAGGTCTACACGCTCGCCCCTTGTGAGCAATATGGCACAGTCGATGTCACCAAAGCCACTTAATTTATCTCTGATTTTTAGTTGATAAGTAGGCCTCATTAAGTAACTATAACTTTCTTCATCTCACCTGTGCTTTGTCTTTCAATTTTGCTCAATCAGAAAATTGAAAGACAAAGCACAGGTGAGCGAAGAAAGTTATAGTTACTTAATGAGGTCCGCTTATTTGATTTTGGCAACGATAAACAAACAAAGATCGCCCAGCAATAGGTGTAGTGGGCACAGGCTCACAATGCGCAAAGTGCTGTAACAGACACGAGCGATTGTCATAGAGATTCACAGCCAGGATGTCACCATCGATTTGATCTGGCGAAGACCAAAGTTGATACGCATTTTGCGCCTGGCCGCAGTTCAATGTATGGATAAATGGCTTGTTTTTCAAAAAAAATAATACCCGCGCATCCAACCACCCAGACGCTAAAACAACCTGCGGTTGCGCGGGATAATCCAGATTAAACTGCTGAATTAATTGATAGTCCGTATAATTTTTCGAAGGAATGAAATGCAAACAGGCATTTAATAAAATGAAAAAGCTGACGAGTCCATTCATCCCAGTATAAATGCATAAAGCCTTTTTCCATTTAAACCCTGGATAAAAAACAGCGGTATTTTCTAATAACCAGCCACTCAACAATGCAGCCATTAACCAATATTGTGTTAACCAATTGGTTCTTACATTTGTTTGCCAAGCAAGCAGCATATAAACACCTAAAAACGTCAGGGAAACGATCACTAAAAAACGAATCGAATCAGGAACAGGTTTATGTTGTTTTTTAGCCAATAAAATAAAAAAGGGCACCAAGAGCGTCACATTCAAAGCCGGTAAAATTTTTGTCAAACAGGTTTGTAACCACAATGCGCCCCCCTGTTGTACATTTAACGCTTGATGTGCATGCATTTGATAATCAAACGAAATCCAGTGATGCTGGATATTCCATACAATAACCGGTGAAAAGAGGATGCTTGTGAAGAAAAGAGCGCCATAAAAATGAGGATTTTTTAGTAACCGAATATAAGGCGTAAACAAAACAAATAAACATAAGCCTAAAATCAAAACGATACCGGTATATTTTGATAATAATAAAAACCCCAAACTGACTGCCAAGCCATATAATACCAGTGGCCGATGCGTTTGCATAAATCGCATGGCAATATAAAGGCTAGAAACCCAAAAGAAGGTCATGGGTGTATCGTAAGTCACTTGAATCAACAGATCTTGTGTGACCAAGGGCGAGCTCAGCCATAACAAAATCACCCAATAAGATGTTTTTTCGTTTAAAAACAATGCGGCTGTCTTATAAAGCATCCTAGTGGTCAAGGCGGTCGACAACACAGAGAAACAGGCCAACCCCCAAACGGTATGACCACTAAAAAAAGTCACCAAACGAATCAGGTAAGCGATCAGTGGCGGGCCATCATAATAGGATAAATCTAAGTGACGGCTCCAATCCCAGTAGTAGTATGTGTCAAAGGCCAGTAAATTAAACGGCGTCAGACAGCATAACAGAACAAAGTACCCAAAAATCAATCGACGTAATGTGCTGCTTGATCGAGATGAATCGATAAACGCAGCAGCCGTGATCAATGTTGTCATGCTTCTTTTTCAGAATACCCACATCCCTCATGTGGACAGAGTTTCGTCTTACCGAAACGCTTAGTCTCTTTAACCATCAAGATTGGCCAAGCGCATTGCGGGCAAGCTTGGTTGATAGGCTCATTCCAAATTGCATACTTGCAAGTTGGATAAGCGGCACAGGAGTAAAAGACTTTACCGCGTCGAGATTTACGACTTAACATGGTTGCTTGCTGACATTTAGGACATTGAACACCGGTATCCATGGGTTTCTCAATCGGTTCAATGTGTTTACAATCAGGATAGCCGCTACAACCAATAAAACGACCGTATCGACCCACTTTAATATGCAATGGTTTCTCACAATCAGGACACATCCGCCCTTCGACTACTTCCGGCTCAGATTCGACACCAGCCTGGGCTTCTAAGTTTTGCGTATAATCACATTCGGGATAAGCCGTGCAACCAATAAATCGCCCTCGTTTCCCTAATCGAATGGATAAAGGCTGACCACATTTGGGGCAGCTTTGGTCTAACGTCTCTGTGGTGACATCCTTACGTTGCACTTGTTCATCAATACTTTGCACCTGGTGCGCAAAAGGTTGCCAGAAATCAGTTAAAACAGGAATCCACGCGCGTTCACCGCGTGCAACCGCATCTAAAGTATCTTCTAATTGTGCCGTAAACTCATAATCCACATATTGCGTAAAATATTCTGTTAAAAATCGGCTGACAATGCGCCCTACATCCGTAGGATAAAAGCGTTTTTTATCAACAATCACATATTCGCGTTGTTGCAATGTATGAATAATAGACGCATAAGTGGAGGGGCGACCAATATCATACTCTTCCAGGGCTTTAACCAAAGATGCCTCTGAATATCGAGGTGGTGGCTCAGTGAAATGTTGATTGGCTAAAATATCTTTTAAATCAACAACATCACCGACAACAAATGGCGGTAAGGTCGTTTCTTGATCCTCTTTGGTGTCATCCTGCCCTTCTTCATACACACTCAAGAACCCAGGAAATGTCACCGTAGAACCATTGACACGGAATAAGTTAATCGCTTGACCACAGAGCAAATCAACCGCAACGGTGTCTAAAACCGCTTCTGTCATTTGACTTGCAAGGGTGCGCTTCCATATTAAGCTATAAAGCTTTAATTGATCCGCACTCAAAGCAGACTTCAACATATCTGGTGTACGCTTTATCGAGGTAGGGCGAATCGCTTCATGCGCCTCTTGCGCATTTTTGGATTTGGTTTTAAAGACCCGTGCTGCTTTGGGGCAAAATGCCTCGCCGTAACGCTCTACAATATGTGTTCTGATTTCTTGTAACGCTTCTGCAGACAAGTTCACCGAATCCGTACGCATGTACGTAATCAAACCCATGGTGCCCGAACCAATATCAATCCCTTCATATAATTGCTGTGCAATCATCATGGTTTTTCGTGTTGTAAAACCGAGTTTTCGGGCGGCCTCTTGTTGTAATGTAGACGTAATAAAAGGAGCCGCTGGATTACGTTTACGTTGTTTTTTCTCAATCGCATGCACAACCAAACGGCCTTGTGCTTGCTTTAATAGCTCATCACGTACCGTATGTGCATGTTTATCTGCTTGAATACTAAATTGTTGTAATTTTTCACCGGCATACAGGACTAATCGCGCATCAAAAGGTGATTTCTCTTGCTGGCACTGCGCGATAATTTGCCAATACTCTTGCGGCACAAAACGCTCAATTTCTTCTTCTCTTTCGGCAATTAAACGCAATGCTGGACTTTGTACCCGGCCTGCAGACAAACCACGACGTATTTTTTTCCACAATAAAGGGGATAGATTAAATCCAACTAAATAATCTAAAGCGCGACGCGCCTGCTGCGCATTAACCAGATCCATGGAAATATCACGTGGATGGCGAATCGCTTCTTGGATAGCTGACTTGGTAATTTCATTAAAATAAATACGTTGTATGGTTTTGTCTTTTAGTAGCTGTCGCGTGTTCATTAATTCATAAACATGCCAAGAAATGGCCTCACCCTCTCTATCAGGGTCAGTTGCGAGCAGTAAACCATCGGCGTTTTTCATCGCCTTGGCAATAGCATCAATGTGTCGCGCATTTTTTTCAATAGGCTTATATGTCATAGCAAATTCTTGATCAGGCAATACCGAGCCTTTCTTGGCCGGCAAGTCACGCACATGCCCATAAGAAGCAAGAACCTGATAATCATTACCTAAATATTTTTGAATGGTTTTGCATTTAGCAGGAGATTCTACAACAACCACAAACTTACTCATGTTAATAGCCTTTCATTAAAAATCACAGGAAATTGATAACCGCAACACGACGTTACATTGAAAGATGTAATGCCAAACAACCTCTAATCCGGTTTATTTGAAATTTTCAGAGGATAAACGAAATGGTACTTTTAGAGAAACACCATCCAGCAACAATCTCTTATGTACATTAATGTAACGAAAGCCCGTCTTCTTTAAAATAAAGGACCAGCTCCAGAAATGCAAGTTGTTCGGGATCAAGATTTTGCGCTAAGGTGTTACGAATCGTCCACTTTGTTTCTTGTAAAGAAACAAAACGCGAATCAGAAAAAAGTAAACGGTTAATGACTAACTCTAATGCCTGGCGGTCGATAATACCCAACGAACTAACACGCATTAAAAATTGATAACTTGCTTTGGTTAGCTTTAATTGCTCATCTTGAGTAAAAACACGTGTCGAATGCGCACTCACTGACTTCAAAATTTGGACTTCAACGCCTACTTTTCGTTCGCTCGGCTGGTCGATAGGAAGGACTTGATCTGCCAGCTGATTCGTACCGGCTTTTTCTTTTAATTGAGTAATGGTTTTCTCAAATAAACTCAATAGAAACTCAAACAAGCTATCTTTCATCGTTTATACCTCATATAGCCGCCCGCGACAGCCTTAATCATACCTTTTAATTCCAGATCTGCCAATTGACACAAGACATCTTGTATTGGTAGACCACTACGCGACATGATTCGCTCTACACTGGTTGCAGCAGATCCGATATACTGCATCAGATTATCATTCTCGCATGCAATGTTTCGATTTAATAGTCCCTGATGGATAAAAAATTGTCCTAAACCCAGCTCATCAATAACATCTTGAGACGATGTGATCAGTTTTGCCCCGTCCTGCAATAACTGATGACAACCACCTGATTGCGGGTTGTCAATTGACCCAGGAATCGCAAAAACATCGCGATTTTGTTCTAAAGCAAACCGTGCTGTAATCAATGAACCACTTTTAACTGCGGCTTCCACAACCAAAGTGGATAATGATAGACCACTTATTATACGATTTCTTTGGGGGAAATGTCCAGCATTTGCTTTAAAATTGACCGGGAACTCACTCAACAATAACCCTTGTTCGGCGATTTTCTGGGCAAGTGCCACATGTTGATAAGGATATATACGTTCAATTCCTGAACCCAGCACCGCGATGGTTTTACCGGTTTGAGATAAGCATCCTTGATGGGCTGCCGCATCGATTCCCAGAGCCAGGCCACTGACAATCGTCAGCCCAGCTTTAGCAAGCTCTGCCGCAAACTGCCAAGCCACCTCCCTCCCCATCGGTGTTGGTTTACGTGTTCCAACCATTGCTAAGCAGGATGTATTTAATAGACTGGTCGCTCCCTTGGCATAAAGAACCATCGGTGGACCGTGTATTTCTTTCAATAAAAGCGGATACGCAGGATGCTCCCAAGTCAGAATGACTTGATC
Organism: uncultured Legionellaceae bacterium; assembly: GCA_964493245.1. GTDB lineage: Bacteria > Pseudomonadota > Gammaproteobacteria > Legionellales > Legionellaceae > CAZBNB01. The sequence goes on along the minus strand of CAZBNB010000010.1, from coordinate 37,211 downwards.
CGGTTGGTCTTGCCAACGCTTATCAATCGTAATCGAATTAAAATCAAACGCGACAATCGCGTCTGCCACGCTCGCTGACAAGCCCAACGCCCTCAATGTGCTCGAAGAGGTACGAAATAAATCGCCTAAGTCAGGGAAAGTATTAAGAAAACGCATCACCGTACGTGGCCCAATACCGGGTATACGGTTAAGTGCTAAAAAATAGTCTGAATTGTCCATTTGCGAAATCAATATCACTTGCTTCGTTCCGTCGATTGAAAGATAATAGCAGCTATTTATTTTTTTGAAACAAATTTCTATGGCCGTTCATAAAATAATTTATTTGCCTGATCCCAGACTGAGAAAAGTCTCCAAACCAATAGACGTGATTGATGATGCATTACAAACACTGATCGATGACATGTTTGAAACCATGTACCATGCGCGCGGTGTAGGTCTTGCTGCACCACAAATTGGTATTAACATACGGCTCTCAGTTATCGACGTCGTTGGTGATAAGACCCAACAGCTGGTTCTCATTAACCCTGAAATCATTGCACGAGAAGGTGAGGTTGAATACCAAGAAGGTTGTTTATCGGTCCCCAGTGTTTACGATACCGTCAAACGTGCGGAAACAATCACCATGCGTGCTCAAGATCGCACTGGCCAGTTTTACGAAATAACCGCTTCTGAGCTTTTAGGCGAGTGCATACAACACGAAATCGATCATCTCAATGGCAAGCTTTATATCGACCTGCTTTCCCCATTGAAGCGTAACATGGCACGAAAAAAACTCGATAAATTCTTACGTAAGTCATCCTCTTAATCATGAGTAGTTTACGTATCGTGTTTGCGGGTACCCCGCATTTCGGCATTCCTTGTCTAGACGCCATTGCAGACTCACCCCATACCCTTGTGGCTGTCTACACACAACCAGATAGACCCGCTGGCCGTGGCCGACATGTGCAAGCATCTGCCGTAAAATGTTGGGCACAAACCCACGGCACACCCGTATACCAGCCACTTCATTTCAAAGAAACCACCACCGTTGACGAACTCAAAGCGCTTGAAGCTGATGTCATGGTTGTCATTGCTTATGGCCTCATTTTGCCCACCAGTGTGCTCAATACCCCTCGATTTGGATGTATCAATGTACACGCATCGTTGCTACCCCGATGGCGAGGTGCCTCCCCGATTCAACAAGCGATTTTACAAGGTGATCAAGAAACAGGTGTCACCATCATGCAGATGGATAAAGGCATGGACACCGGTGATGCCTTAACTTCTGTCAACATACCCATACAACCAAACGATACGGCAGAAAGCCTGCATAATAGCCTGGCACAAATCGCGTGTGAGCCACTGATTCAAACGCTCAATGCATTAGGCAAAGATAGCCTCAAGCCAATCAAGCAAATTGACAATTTAGCGACTTATGCCCCCAAAATAAAAAAAGAGGACGCGGTGATTGATTGGACTCAGTCAGCACAATCTATTTCACAACAAATCCGCGCATTTTATCCCTGGCCAATTGCTTATACCCATATTAACGATCAAATCATCCGCATTCATGAGGCCAGTGTTGTTACCACCCCACATAAAGAAAGCCCCGGCACCATTTTATCTGTAGACAAAACCGGCATGCTCGTCAGTACCGGGTTGAATGCATTACAAATTAAAGTCATTCAATTTCCTGGTGGTAAACCCATCACAATCCGCGATTACTTGAATGGTAAACATCAAGTATTATGTGCTTCAGCGAACTTCTCATGAAAAAAAATGAGCGCTATCAAGCCGCATGCATCTTAAAAGAAGTGTTACAACACAAAACACCACTATCTCACGCGCTCAAAAAAAACGAATCTGTTTCGCCATTGACTAAAGAAATTTGCTTCGGTGTGTTACGCCACTATCTGCATTTAGAAAAATTGGCCACGACATTATTAAACAAAAAACCGAAGGATTTTGACATTTGGATCTTAATTCTAATGGGCATTTATCAACTGGCTTTTCTACGCATCCCGGAATATGCCACGGTGCATGAAACGGTTGGATTATTAGCGTCATTCAAAAAAGCGTGGGCAAAAGGATTAGTCAATGCCGTATTAAGGCGTTATGGCCGTGAGTACAAACAGCATGATATGAATACCTTCGCAGCGTCCGATAATCACCCAGCTTGGCTATTAAAAAAATTACAACATCATTGGCCCGACGATTGGCAAGCGATTCTAAAAGCCAATGATGCCCATGCTCCTATGAGCTTACGCGTGAATCAACGCCATACGAATACCGAAGATTATCTTGCGCGCCTACAGGCTTTATCTATCAAAGCCAAACCACACCCGGTATTGCCTTATGCCGTGATCTTAGAAACGCCGGTCGCCGTGAAAGATTTACCTGGATTTCAAGATGGCGATGTGACAGTACAAGACTGTGCTGCGCAATTGGCAGCCACCTTAGTCGCTCCACTCTCCAATCAACGCGTACTAGATGCTTGTTGTGCTCCTGGAGGCAAAACGACCCACTTACTTGAATGCGCGCCTGATTTAAAAATGTGCTTGGCATTAGACATTGACAATACGCGTTTGGCACGTGTTCAAGAGAATTTAACGCGATTAAAATTATCAGCCACCCTTCAACAAGCAGACATTCTAAAACCAAACGACTGGTGGGATGGGATCCCATTTGATCGCATTCTGCTCGATGCACCTTGCTCCGCAACAGGTGTTATTAGAAGGCACCCTGATATTAAATTATTACGGACCGACAGTGACATCCAACAAGTGGCTATGCTACAGCAGCAAATGTTGGATATCCTCTGGCCAATGTTACTCCCAGGTGGGAGGCTCATCTATGCAACCTGTTCGGTGATGCCAGAAGAAAATGAGCAGCAAATAGCGCAATTTAAGCGCCGCCACAGTGATTGTGAAATTGACACAACATCAAAACCATGGGGCCGTTGGACCGGACATGGCTGGCAAATTTTGCCTGGAGAGCAAGACATGGATGGTTTTTTTTACAGTGTTTTGATTCGAACGCAAACCAAATGACTAGCTTTATTGTGCAAAAAACTTCGGCAGAAAGTAAATTTAGTGTATAATAGGATCTTTTTATGTCACGCCCTAGATAAAGCAGAATGATACGCCACTTAGGGTGATACACTTTTATTATATTTTTATGCCGATCGCGACTCACCTTCACAAATTACCTTTATCCATTTCTTTAGATTACCTCCAAAAAACTGAGTCCGAATTAATCGCTTTTCAAAGAGAAATGACGCTCTCAGGTGAATCTGCCGCACAGAGCATTAAATGGCCTTCAGCAATTAACGAATTAATTACGCTATACAGGCATATAAAACATTGGATGCAAACAAAACAGTTGAAAGAAATCAACTTACCTCAATTGTTGCTATCACTAGAAAACACACCCGTTGAGTTACATAAACACTTGGTTTTGTTTTGGGCCGAATATTTTAAACGCATGCTGGAATATGAGAAAAATCCGCTGAACTTATCTTCTTTCGTCAGTAGACAAATAGATAACCCGATACAATTTGCTGGTTTCATTGTTTATCTATTTACAAAATATAATATTTTAGAAATTTCACTCGCAGGGGCTATTCAAGAGTATTTCATAAGCCAATGCTTTGATTCAAAAAAAACGCAACAAACACACAAATTATTACAAGAATTGGCTCAAAAAAACATTTATCCAGCATTGAAACATATTCACGCTTTTCATCACGCTGGCTCAGAACTTCCAGGTTTTGAAACATACAGATTAAGTGGCGAGCCTTTTGATTATCGTCTTCATTTAGTACCTGATAACGTTTCAACGACAGCATTTATCTCTGAGTTATTAGAAAAAACGGCCATAATCACTGATTATTATGTTTGGGATAAAAAAAATATTACCCATATTAAGGCAAACAAAACCCTTATTTCGCATCCACTCGATGATGTCGGCCCAATCAACACGTTTTTAAACAACTGTGTAAAAAATGAAAATAGTCAAAAACACGTTTATGTAAAAATGCCTTATGATGATTTTGTGCGCTGTATTCATAAAAAAAGTCCTCATATGGTACCAAAACCCACGATTCTACCTTACAAAATAGAATCAAAATTAACATTAAGCATAGAAAATATAACGAATCTCTTTGCGTTATTTGGACCACCTATCATCCAAGTATTAATCAGCATGGCTGAGCAACTCGGTGAAAATGAAGCGACTCAGAATACCTTCATATCCATATTTGAAAAAATATCCATCAAAGAAATACGTGATTTTTATGCAAACTGTATTCGAGAGCAATGTTATGGCATTACAGTATTAGGGCGAATATTATCATTGGAAAGAAGTTGTGAGTTATTCGAATTATGTCGGCAACAGCCTCATATCGTCTCACCTTGGATGATCTTGGCGACTTCTCGCGTACTGCAAAACAATATCTTATTTGTTCAGCTCAAAAATCAGTTAATAGGTCTACCGTTAACAAAACAATGCCTGCTTGGATTGCTTTCTTTAAAAGAAAAAAACCGCTTATCTCTCGATGAAGAGTATCAATACACGAGAAGGGTTTATCATTTTTTAATCGAAAATCCCAAAATATACAGTGATCTAGATGTCGAGTTTGAACTTGACAGCGATCAGCCCAATCTGTTTTTTACGTTTATGCATGAGGATGATTTTAGCATATCCGAGGTTCTCTGTACTTGGCTGAGAACGTCCAACCAATCTCTTTTGATTGCTGGGACAATAAAAATGCACATGCTATTACAAGAGCTTTATAGCAGAATCCACGCATCATATCCATTCACAATATACACATTTGACGCGCTAAGAAATTGGTACCATCAGCAAAAAACCACTGTAAAATTCTTATCTGCCTGTCACGCCAATTTTGCTGATTATCCCAAAGATAATTACGCACTGTATAGTCGTATTATTCTCCTCCTCAGCGAAAAAAATGGCTTTGATTTGTCATCTTGCTTAGACATTTTTTGCTCTGAAACCGCATTCTCAACTTACTCTAACCCACTTTTAGAGCAGCGATGCGCTCAAGCTAGGATTATGTTTGAGTATATTTTAAACAACACACTAGGAAACCTAAATCTCCATAAACAGTTTTTTGAAAAATTGAACGAGCTCATATTCGTGCAACCAGAGTGCCTGGGCTTCGATATCGTACCAAAAGAACGAATAAATAAATTTTTATCTGAGATGCTGAATCAAAAATCACCGACTCAATTACTCGCCTTGATTCAAATGTGTATTGAAAAATCTGCGAGTGAGCCACGGGCCATCAAAGCATTACACAATATAGGCCTGCTTCTAAATGAAACGAAACTTGAAGAAATCATACGATTAAAGCAGATATCAATATGGAAATTAATCGATTGCTTAGGATATAAAGACCTTTCTTCAATAAAATATAAAAAAAACATCAAACAATTAAAAAATCGATTTAAAAACGAATTGATCGATGAAACAAACTACTTACATATATTAAATATCATAGAAAAAACCAGTATATTAGAGGTCGAAGAAAAAAGGACGATGTCCAGACGTATTTTTCACGCGTGCGTCTACGGGTATGCCAGTCAAAATATAATCGAGCAGGTTGTCAGCAGGCTGGATACCTCGTCAGTATCGATATCTTGTTATAAGCAGGGGTTCTATCAATCTTTTATCACAACAATAAAACAACTATATCCCTTAAATCAACAAAACTTGTCACAGATTCTATCTATCTTTGAAAGTTATCAAACTAAACTACTGCGATTAGCAAAATTTTCACCGTCCGTTCTCATCGACCAACCGTGTGCCTCTATCGAGGAGTTGAGTTTTTTAATTTTGTATGCTCACATGAAGCAAGATAATTTTAATTTACATCAAAGTTTAAATATACTGTCTGAATTGACACATTGTGATCGAGCCACACTGTTATCTAAGTGCATTGGTTCTAAACTATTTAAAGATATCGCTTCAAATTATTATTTTCATGCGTTACTACAAAAAGATGAAAACAATGAAACGATATTGCATCAACTATTAAAAGAACAACCGGAATGTCTAATCACCATAATAGAAAAAGCAGAAAAATATCGCAGAGCCATCTTATTAAAACAAACCGATGCTTCAGGAGAATCCGTCTGGCAAACTTGCGTTCTTTTATATGCTCCTATGCCCATTTTTCAACGCATTTCAGCAACATTAACAGAGGCACAAAAAAGAGCATTAGCACCATCACCGACAATACCACCTCAACTCCTAACCACTCAAAGCCTTTTCCGCCCAGCAAAAAAACAAAGACAACAGGATGCAGAAATCTTAGAACCAACACCTGAAAAAACCAACGCCAAACGACGGAAAATATCTTGTGCCCCCCACACAATAATGGGTGCTCAGACCATCTAGATGACGCATCACTGGGCGAAAGTGTCCACTCCGCACGAGGGAACAGAAAACAAGACCCCGAGATTGCTTTCGTCGCATCGCCTCTGACGACGAGCCTCTTAAGTTGACGCCATTGCGTGAACAGTTACAAAAAGTTTAAACAGGCCGTTGTACCATGCGTTTGGCTTTGAGTATATTATCGGTTGGATGATAATGCCCCAGACCTAAAAAAAGACCTGAATGTTCATACATGCGAACAATTTCTTCATCATTAAAAGCTAAATTTTTGGTCAGCGTTCGACCTTGAAATAAAGACAACGCTTCTTCAGTTGAAAGTTGAACCGATGGAAACGAAGCAACCATACTATCCATCGGCAGTAAGCATGCCATGCGGGTTGCTTCGTCTTGTGACATTAATTGATCCAAAGACCACATATTTTCTTTTTCAAAACCAGCGGTATAGCAGCGATGCAACTCCGTCACATGCGCCCCAACACCCAATTGATCACCAATATCCATCACCAAACTACGAATATAAGTCCCTTTACTACAGCGCACTCGCAAGCGAAATAGCGTACCATCAAAAGACAACAGCTCTATATCATAAATCGTGATTTGGCGTGGTAGACGTTCAATTTCAATTCCTTTTCGTGCCAGCTCATACAATGGCCTTCCCTGATATTTTAATGCCGAATACATAGGCGGAATTTGTTGAATATCCCCTTTAAAAGACTGAACAGCCGCTTGCATTTGATTCAGATTCACAGAAACATTTTCTACCTGATGAATCATTTTACCCTTAATATCTCCGGTATCCGTCACGCCACCCAATGCGCCGGTCACCAAATAACATTTGTCTGCATTTAATAGGTATTGTGAAAACTTGGTTGCTTCGCCTAAACAAATCGGCAACATGCCAGTTGCTAATGGATCAAGGCTGCCAGTATGTCCGGCTTTTTGTGCGCAAAATAAACGTTTGACACGTTGCAAAACCGCATTTGAGGTTAAATCTTGGGGTTTGTCGATTAAAACGAGCCCATCAATCGGTCGTTTTGTCATCGTCATGTGTATTCACTTCATCGATAAGACGACTTAGGCGAGTACCGTATTCAATTGATTTATCATAAACAAAATGCAATTGTGGTACCGTGCGTAAAGTCATCGTTTTTGCCAGAACGGAGCGTAAATAGCTAGCCGCTGTATTTAAAATGGTCTCTGTTTCGACTGGATCACCATTAAAAACAGTAAAATACACTTTAGCGTGTCCTAAATCTTTGGTCACCGTGACAGCAGACACAGTGACCAAACCAGGTAAGCGTGGATCTTGAATCTCTTGCTGAATCACTTGCGCTAATAAGCGTTGTATGGTTTCAGCAACACGGTCAGTCCGTTTAAAATCAGGCATAATAATTACAAATCTCGCTTCAATTCAACCGTTTCAAACACTTCTATGAGATCGCCGGCTTTCACATCATTGTAATTTTTAACACCAATACCGCACTCTAAGCCCTGACGCACTTCAGTCACGTCATCTTTAAAGCGCCGTAATGACTCCAACGTTCCTTCATAAATCACAACATTATCACGGAGTACACGAATGGGGTTATTCCGTTTAATTAAACCTTCCGTCACCATACAACCGGCAATCGCACCCAATTTTGGTGAACGGAATACATCGCGTACTTCAGCGATCCCCACAATCTCTTCTTTAAATTGCGGTGCCAACATACCAGATAAAGCAGCTTTAACCTGGTCAACAATGTCATAAATAACACTGAAATAATGCAACGCAACAGATTCTTGTTCAGCCAATCGCTTTGCACCGGCATCAGCACGCACGTTGAAACCAATCAACAATGCATTAGAAGCCAAAGCCAAATGCACATCTGATTCGGTGATACCACCGACACCATTGGCAATCACCGCCACATTGACTTCATCATTAGATAATTTGACTAACGCATCCGCGATGGCTTCTACAGAACCTTGTACGTCCGCTTTTAAAACAATATTAAGGACTTTAAGCTCAGCTGCCGCCATGTTTTCAAAAATACCTTCCAATGAGGTTTTTTGTCGGCGAGCCAGTTTGACATCTCTAAATTTACCTTGACGGAATAACGCTACTTCTCGTGCACGTTTTTCATCTGGAACAACGATCGCTTCGTCACCTGCATGCGGAACCGCTGACAAGCCTAAAATTTCAACTGGCATAGAAGGACCGATACTATCAACCAATGAACCATTATCACTGACCAATGCCCGAACACGGCCATATTGGAATCCAGCCAGAACGATATCACCTTTCTTCAAAGTACCGTGTTGGACTAATACCGTTGCCACTGGACCACGACCTTTGTCTAAACGTGATTCAATAACAACACCTTTTGCAGGGCCTTGTGTATGGGCTTTCAGCTCTAATACTTCTGATTGTAATAAAATCGAATCCAACAATTGATCCACACCCTGCCCTGTTTTAGCAGAAATCGGAACAAACATCGTATCACCGCCCCACGCTTCAGGAATCACTTCATAATTAGAAAGTTCCGTCATCACGCGATCGGTATCTGCGCCAGGCTTATCCATTTTATTAATCGCAACAATGATAGGCACTTTTGCTGCCTTAGCATGTTGAATCGCTTCGATGGTTTGTGGTTTTGCACCATCATCCGCAGCCACAATCAATATCACAATATCAGTGACTTGCGCACCACGCGCACGCATAGCCGTAAATGCAGCGTGGCCTGGGGTATCTAAAAAGGTAACATTGCCTTTCGCTGTACTCACATGATAGGCACCGATATGTTGGGTAATACCCCCTGCTTCACCCGCAGCAACTTTCGTTGTACGAATATAATCAAGCAAGGACGTTTTACCGTGATCAACATGTCCCATAATCGTAACCACAGGAGCTCTAGGGAGCGCGTCACCATTATCAAGCACATCCGCTTGTAAATTTTCTTCGATCGCATTTTCTTGTAATGCAATCGCTTTATGACCCATCTCTTCAACAACGATAATGGCTGTTTCTTGATCGATAACCTGATTAATAGTCGCCATCGCACCTAAACCAATCATCACTTTAATCACTTCAGCTGCTTTGACAGACATTTTTTTCGCCAAATCAGCAACGGTAATGGTTTCAGGAACATGGACTTCATGTATCGTTGGTGCCGTTGGTTTTGCAAAACCATGTGTCAGCGCTTCTTCTGCTTCACGATATTTTTCAGATTTTTCATTAAACTTGCGTTTTTTAGGTTTGTGACGCTTCGGATATACACCTGAGTCATCCATTTCATCACGTATTGAAATATTGGTTTTTTCTTTGCGTTTGCCACGCTTAAAGTCAGCTGCTTTTGATTCGCTGCTTTCCTGTTCTGCCGGGCGTTGTTTTTTGACAGGACGATTTTCAACTTTAGCTGGCTCTTTTGTAGTTGATTCAGCTTGCTTAGGTTCTGCCACAGCAACGTCGCTCGGTGCAATTTCCACTTCAGGCGCAACAACAGATCCTTCAACGTCAGCAACGGGTGCTTCTTCCGTAGTAGCTTCGTCAGTACTCACTGGTATATCCAAAGCCTCTTCTTCTGTCGCCACAATCGTCGCCAGATTTTCTTCTTCAACAACCTCAGGAACGTCATCAATCAAGTCTTCAGATGGGCGCTTAACATAAACACGTTTTTTACGCACTTCAATATTGACCATTTTGCCACTGTGAACGTCGTGCCCCGTGGCTTGCGAAACACTTTTACGCCGTAAAGTAATGCGCTCAGGACGATTCTCCGCGCGATTTGCACCACTTTTTAAGTGATTCAACAACTTCAGCTTTTGCTCTTCATTAACAACTTGCTCTTCATCCTGAATAGACAAACCAGCCTCTTGCAACTGGGTCAGCAAACGTGCAACGGGAATACCTACAACTTGAGCTAATTGTTTAACTGTCACATCTGCCATCGTGAACCCCTCATTCAGCCTTTTACTAATACACTGAGCGCTTGCTCTTTTGTCAACCAAGACCGCGTCAGAATGCGTCATTTTTCTATCGCTCAGCTGCATACATATTGATATACAGCTGTCCTCAAAAATTAACGCTTCTCAACTCAGCCTGGCTGTAAGCACAGCTTCTTATTCTGCTTTAAACCATGACTCGCGTGCTTGCATGATTAATTTGCCTGCGTCTTTATCTGTCATGTCTGGAACCGCTAACAGCAACTCATCTACAGATTGCTCTGCTAAGTCATTGACAGACTTGATACCAATCATTGCTAACTTTTGCAGCAACTCATCGTTCATGCCAGCCATTGCCGATAAATCGGTGTTGGCACCTTCTGCTACATCACTACCTGCAGTCAATGCTTGTGTCAATAAAATATCGTTTGCGCGATTGCGAAGCTCATCTATAATTTCTTCGTCAAATTCTTGAATCGCAAGCAATTCTTCTTTCGGCACATAAGCAATTTCTTCCAATGAAGAAAATCCATTTGCAATCAGCAAAGCCGCAATTTCTTCATCAATTTCCAATGAATCAACAAACAACTGAACCGTTCTTGCTGACTCTTCTTTATTCTTGCCTTCGAAATCTTCTACTGTCATGACATTGAGCGTCCAACCCGTTAATTGGCTGGCTAAACGAACATTTTGTCCGTTACGTCCGATCGCTTGCGACAATTGATCCGCATGTACCGCTAAGTCCATGGTATGTGAATCTTCATCAACCACAATCGATGAAATGTCAGCAGGTGCCATTGCATTAATGACGAGTTGAGCTGGGTTATCATCCCATAAAATGATATCTACACGCTCACCACCTAACTCACTTGAAACGGCTTGAACGCGCGCGCCACGCATACCAACACATGCACCAACCGGATCAATACGCCCATCATTGGTTTTAACTGCAATCTTGGCGCGACTACCAGGCTCACGTGCCGCTGCTTTAATTTGGATAATATTTTCACCAATTTCAGGAACTTCAATACGAAATAGCTCCACCAGCATCTCTTTGCGTACGCGGCTTATCAATAATTGAGGCCCACGAGCATGCTCAACGATATCGTATAAATGAGCACGAACACGATCATTCGGTCGAAACATTTCTTGAGGAAGCATTTCTGTACGCGGTAAAAAAGCCTCCGCTTTGCCGCCTAAATCAACAATAATGTGATCGCGCGTGACTTTTTTAACCGTACCATGTACAAGCTGGCCTAGTTTGCTCATGAATTGCGTGACAACTTGTCTACGCTCTGCTTCACGTATTTTTTGAAAAATAACATGTCTGGCGGTTTGTGCCGCAATGCGACCAAATTCAATAGAAGGCATGGGCTCTTCAATGTGATCACCCACAGCAGCATCTGCTTTACGCATTTTTGCGTCGGCAACCGTTAATTGACGGTCGGGAAACTCGAGCTCATCATCATTCACAACATCCCAATAACGAAATGTTTCATAATCACCGTGACGAGAATCAAGCGCAACACGGATACCATATTCGGCGCCGGCTAACTTGCGCGTAGCTGTTTCTAATGCCGATTGGATAGCATCTAAAACGACTTCTTGGCTCACGCCTTTTTCGTTGGATAATGCTTCTGCAACCAATAATAATTCTTTGCTCATTATTCGCCTCACTTAGAAATCAAGTCACTCGCAACAAAGTTGTTACGTAGGAGAGTATGCTCTCCCTAATGTGCTTTAATGCGCTAACACTCATCAACTTATTTAACTATATAAACACATCTTTTAGATGTACTGTATTCAACATCAAACAGCTAGGTGCAACAAAGCTTTTGTAATCATAGAAAAAGAGAATTCTTGTATCGCTTCATCTATTTTTAATTGCAAGGTATCGCCATTCAGCGACACAATGTTACCTGAAAATTTTCGCTGGCCTTTGATTGGCTTAAGCAAACGGATTTCAACTAACTCACCAATATAACGCTGATATTGCCAATCATAAAATAGTGGGCGAGGAATACCTGGTGAAGAAACCTCCAACCGATATTGATCACTAATCGGATCTTCAACGTCCAATATGGCACTCACGCAGTGGCTAACACGCTCACAATCTTCAATACCGATGCCATCAGCCTTATCAATATAGATACGTAATAATCCATGCCGACCTTGAGCGATATACTGACAGCCCCATAGTTCGTATCCTAGGCTCTCGATATTAGGCTTGATGTGTTGTTCAATTTTCGATTCTATCACGCCAAAACTCTTCAACGTTACTTGAGTACATTATCAACCGTTACAGCACGAAAAATGTTAAAGCTATGAAACCGACTGATGATACACCCATTGTTTAATAGGCAATAAAAAACCCCATAAATGGGGTTCTTAAATTAATTGGTAGCGGGGGCAGGATTTGAACCTACGACCTTCGGGTTATGAGCCCGACGAGCTACCAGGCTGCTCCACCCCGCATCAACTGTGGCCGATTATACGGGGTATTCTATTCTTTAGCAAGCACTTCTAGCAAAGTATCGTAATTTAGGCTTTCTTTTCCTCAAACTTGTTTGACTAGGTTCCTGAAAAACAGTCTAGTAATGGTCGACATGAGCTAGCAAGATCAACTTGATCAATCGTTTTTCTTGAGAAACCAAAAACCGTATTACTTCGTTGGTTATTGCCAGTAGCAAACAATCCCAGCGCGCGTGGCCCTGCAATGCATGATCCTAGAACAATAGAGGCGCTATCAATCACAACATCACCTACAACAGCACCTGTTTCATATGCACATCCCCTTTCTGCTTCATCATTATGGCGTATTTGATTCGCATGAATCACATCACCTCGCGTCGCAGGTTTATTATTGTCTTCGGCTTGAGCAACCGCAACAGCAACACAACATAAGAACCCTGCGATGCTTGAAACCACATCTGAAACAGGATCAAACGAGTGTTTTATCGCTTTGGTCCCATCAACCCACATTTCAAAACAAGAAAGTGTTTGACTTGCGCTGGTATCTCCGCCGACTGTCACATCGGGAAGCCCCATAAGTTGCCCTGTAGTACCATCATACACCGGTACAGATATCGCGCTAACACCCATAAAATCAAGTTTCTGATCAGCCATAAATAACTCCTCAACGATTTGCTATTAACATCAAAAAACCAATCTCGAGGAATTATTATAACACAAAGTGATTTGTTTTTAACCAAATAAAAATAAAAATAATCAATTTGACTGATATTTTTCTATAAATTAAGGCAAAACGTTTGCTTCACTGGCATGCATCATACGACACTGACCATCCGTATTCATGACAAAGCCATTTTCACATTGACAAACACCTTGCTTATCGGGATTGGCATTTGCTTGGCATCCCGCGTATGCTTGACCGGCCACTGCCAATAATGTGATAAAACTTAACTGAATTATCTTCTTGAAACTCATTTTAATCTCCTTATTGATATACTTGTCACACATGGATGACAAGCAGAAAACATCTACTTCATAAACGTGTTTACACAAATCGCAATAAGTGCACTGGGGAAAATGCCCAGATAGAGCAGTGATAATCCATTTAAAGAAAAAACACAGGCGGCTGTTTTTGAAAGCTTGGCAACTGTTTTGCCCTCTGCATCATCAAAATACATGACTTTGATAACGCGTAGATAATAAAAAGCGCCAATAACCGCAAATATCAAACCAAACACAGCAAGCCAGGTCATGTGCATATCGACAAGGACTTTTAAAATCAGCAGTTTCGCAAAGAAACCAACCGCAGGTGGAATGCCCGCCATGGATAACAAAATAACCATCATTAAAAAAGCCAACCAAGGATGGCGCTTGTTCAAGCCGCTGAGATCTTTGATTTGTTCGATTTCAAGACCAGAATTTGACAATAAAACCAATAACCCAAACGCACCAACTGACATAATCGCGTAAATTAAGGTGTAATATAACGATGCCGCGTAACCAGCCGGTGTTGCCGTGAGAACACCTAACAAGGCATATCCCATATGAGAAATAGTTGAATAACCCAATAGACGTTTAATGTTTGTCTGTGCAATGGCTAAAACATTACCAACCACAATCGATAACATTGCCATCACAATAATCATTTGCTGCCATTGCGGAATCAAATGAACAAACGCAATATCAAGCAAACGAAATGCCATGCCCAACGCAGCAATTTTAGGTCCTGCACTTAGAAATAAAGTAACAGATGTCGGTGCACCATCATAAACGTCCGGAACCCACATATGGAAAGGAACCGCTGCTAATTTAAATCCAACACCCGCCATAATAAAGACCAGTGCGAATGAGAGTAAACCATAATGACTCTGTGTATGTGTAGAAATCACATTGGCAATCGCATGCAAATCGAAATTACCTGTCGCACCATAAAGTAAGGATATACCATAAAGCAAAATAGCAGAGACAATCGAGCCCATAATAAAATATTTCACAGCGGCCTCAACCGCATGGCTACTGGCTCGTCGCATCGCGGTCATCGCATACAGTGGCAATGACAAAAGCTCTACGCTTAGGTAAATCGTTAACATAGAGTGCGCGGAAACCAGCGTCATCATACCTAAAGTGGAAATCAATCCCAGCGTATAATAATCACCGGCAGACATGCGGCGCTCATTAAGATAACGATTTGAATAAACAAAACTGAGTAAAGCCGTTAGTAAAATAAAGGCTTTCATAATATGAGCTAAATCATCGCTGATAAATAAACCATGGAACAACACGCGGGCATCGTTACCTATGCTCAGCACACTGCAGGCAGCTGCCAGTATAAGACCTAAAGAAGCGATGGTGAGACTAATCGACTTGAAATAAGGCTTTAAAAACAAATCCCCCAACAAAGCCAAACAAATGGTTGTTAGTACAATGATTTCTGGTAAAACATTCATCCACATCGTCATTTCTTTCATATCAATTCTAACCTTTTGATTTTTCAGCAAGTGTTAAAGCATGGCTGACACTTTGATGGACGTACGTCAACAGTGTCTGCGGATAAACGCCGATAGCAATTACCATAAAAGCCAGTAAGGCAAATGCACTGGTTTCATGCCATGTTAAATCTTTTAGTTTTTCGACACGCTTGTTAGCAACCGCACCGAAAATAACGCGCTTGTACATCCACAGGGTATAAACAGCGCCAATAATTAATGTCATGGCAGCCCAAAAAGCCATCCAAAATCCGGCTTTAATACTGCCCAAGATCACCATAAATTCACCCACGAACCCCGATGTTCCAGGCAGCCCTGCATTGGCCATTGCGAAAAGCATCATGAACGAAGCAAAAACAGGCATGGTATTGACGATACCACCAAAATCATTAATTTGGCGTGTATGCATGCGGTCATAAATATAACCCACCCCAGCAAACATACCACTGGATATGAAGGCATGTGAAATCATGACAACGATAGCACCCTCAAGAACCAGACCGGCATTTTGTAAGCCGCTGCGATCCGCAATCGCATAAATCGCAAAGCAGCCTAAGGTAACAAAGCCCATATGCGAAATAGATGAGTAAGCAATCAGACGCTTCATATCTTGCTGAATAACGGCCACAAGACCGATATAAACAATCGCGATCAAGGACAAGACTATCATAACCATTGCATAATGGTGGCATGCGTCTGGCACAATCGGTAAGGCAAAGCGAATAAATCCATACGCACCGAGTTTTAGTAAAATAGCCGCTAAAACAACAGACCCACCTGCCGGTGCTTCTGTATGCGCATCCGGTAACCAAGTATGCACCGGAAACATCGGGATCTTGATGGCAAAACCAAGAAAGAAAGCAATGAATATTAAGGTTTGTGCGGTCATGCCAATTTTCACAGCATACAACGTTTCGATGTTAAACGTACCTGCTTGGTAACCAAGATACAGAAAAGAGGCTAACATCAATACCGAGCCTAAAAATGTATATAGGAAAAACTTAATCGCCGCATAAACACGGTTATCAGAACCCCAAATCCCAATAATAAGATACATAGGAATTAAAGTAGCTTCCCAGAAAATATAAAACACAATGGCATCCATGGCTGAGAATACACCCACCAAAAGCCCCTGCATGATTAAAAATGCAGCCATATATTGTGAAATACGGAATTTAATGCTGCTCCAAGTGGCTAAAATAACCACCAAATTCGTGAAGATACTCAACACAATCAGCAACAACGATAAACCGTCAATGCCTAATGTATAACGAATACCAAATGATTGTATCCAAACATAATCTTCGACAAACTGCATATCGACATTGTTCAGATTAAACCCCTGGAATAAGGGGATACACAAAGCCAGTGAGATCAGTACCGTGAATAACGCCAGCCAGCGTGACAATCCAGGCGCTTCATCTCTGCCAGTAAGTAAAATGATGGCGCCTCCCAACATAGGCAACCAAATCAATATATTGAGTAGATGGGACATACCTTCCTCACAACCAATTGCATCAGCAATCTTTAATTAAACTCTAGGAACCAGCACAAAAATCCGAATAACCCCAAAAGCATGACAGCAATATAATGGTATAAATAACCATTTTGCATCACTCGTGTCTTCAGTGCTAACCAACCCACGGTTCGACTACTACCATTTACAATCATTCCATCAATCAAAGCTTGATCACCCACTTGATAGAACAATTTGCCCAATCCTTTGGTGCCGCGCATTAAAACATTTTCGTTAAACCAATCAAAACCATACTTATTGATTAACAAGGCATATACCCAAGCAAAGCGCTTTGCTAGCACACTGGGAATATTAGGTGCGGCGACATAGCAAACCCAGGCTAAGAAGATTCCCAGTAATGTTAACCAAAACACGATTGAGTGCGGCGCATGTAGTAATGATGCTAACGGGGAGCTGACTTCTTTTCCAAGCTCAGCCAACACCGCATGCTCAGGTAACACCGTAATAGATGCACTCAAGATGCTACTTTTGTTAAATAACATGGGCATGTAAAGGAGATAACCAATCACCACAGACGGAATCGCTAAAATAACCAATGGCAACCAGACAACCCAAGGTGACTCGTGCACATGTGAGTAGGCTTGGCTACTCATACGCGGCTCACCGTGAAATGTCATGAAAAAAGAACGGAATGTGTATAAAGCCGTTATCATTGCCCCTGCAGCAACACAGAAATAAGCATATTGGCTGCCAGGAATCGTACTTAACTTAGCCGCTTCAATGATAGTATCTTTAGAATAGAACCCTGCAAAAGGCGGGATAGCGCATAAAGCCAAACAACCAATCAAGAAAGTAAACCAGGTAATCGGCATTTTCTTATACAGACCACCCATCTTACGCATGTCTTGCTCATGATGCAGGCCAATAATCACGGAACCTGCGCCTAAGAATAACAATGCTTTGAAACAAGCATGGGTTAAAAGATGGAAAACGCCGGCACTATAAGCCGATGCCCCCATAGCAACCATCATATAGCCAAGTTGTGACAATGTAGAATAAGCGACAACGCGCTTAATATCATTCATAACCAACGCAATAATGCCGGTAAACAAAGCGCCCGTCGCGCCAATGACAATCACAAAGCTCAATGCACTGGGCGATAATTCCATTAACGGTGAAATACGGGCTACCATAAAGACACCGGCTGTCACCATGGTCGCGGCATGAATGAGTGCAGAAATGGGTGTTGGGCCTTCCATCGACTCAGGTAACCAAACATGCAAAGGAACTTGTGCTGATTTGGCCATCGCGCCGATAAATAAAAGAAAACACATGATACTGACAACAGACCAAGGATGGCCATGAAAAATTTCTAGGCTTAACTGCGCCATGCTGTGTGCCTGTTGGAAAACAAGCTTGTAATCAAGGCTACCTGCATAAGCAAGAACGACACCAAGCCCTAAAACGAAACCAAAGTCACCGACTCTATTGACAACAAATGCTTTCAAACTACCTTGATTAGCCGATTCGCGATGGTACCAAAAACCGATCAAAAGATAGGAAACCAATCCCACACCTTCCCAACCGAAAAATAGCTGGAGAAAATTGTTTGCGGTGACCAACATTAACATCATAAAAGTAAACAGCGAGATGTAACTGAAAAACCGCTGGTAACCAGGATCATCATGCATATAGCCAATACTATAGATGTGGACTAAAAATGAAACAAAGGTGACCACCAGTAGCATCAATATGGTCAACGGATCAATTAAGAAACCAATGTGAAATGCATAGGGGAACCAATGCTCACCACTTGCCCAGGTATAAAGAACCGTATCCAACGTTGTTAATTGCCCAGTATAAAAACCCCACGCAACATAACAAGACAAAGCCAAGGAAACACCCACACCCAAAATAGTCACACTGTGTGCACCGACTCGACCAATTTGATTACGGAAGAATCCAGCAACAATGGAGCCAAACAACGGTGCTAAAACAATTATTAAACAACACTGGATCATACTCACGTTGTTACCCTTTCAGTTGATTCATATTATTCACATCGATATTGCCACGATTACGATAAAACTGCATGACAATTGCCAAGCCAATTGCCGCTTCAGCAGCTGCAACTGTTAAAATGAAGAAAACAAACACCTCACCTGCCGTTGCTTGGTAATAATGAGAAAAAGCAACCAGGTTGGTATTCACACTCAACAACATAAGCTCGATACAGACGAGCAGAAGGATGACATTACGGCGATTAATAACCACACCCACTAATCCCAGACCGAACAAAATAGCAGATAAAATAATATAGTTATACATTGGTATCATGGTTCACTCCTCATTCTTTTTCTGCTTTCATACGCACGATCTGTAAACGATCTTGACGACGCGTCATTAATTGTTGAACAACGTTTTGACGTTTAGAACGTATCGTATTACGGTGGGTCAACGTAATCGCAGCAACAATAGCGACTAATAAAACCAATGCCGCCATTTCAAAAGCAAACCCATATTGTGTATACAGCAGTAAACCCAATTGTTCTGTATCTGAAGGTATTTGACCGTTGGCCGCATTTTGTATTTTCGGCGCTTCAACGATTATTTCGGTTGTTGCAACTTCCACCGCTGTCTTATAAGTGTCTTTAGGAAGAGCCATCAGTAAAAATGCTGTTAATAAAGCAACCAACAATAATCCGAATGGCAATCGACGCATCACTTCTTTTTTCATTGACTCTACGTCGATATTTAACATCATCACCACAAAGAGGAATAATGTCATCACCGCGCCAACGTAAACCAAAACCAAAATCAATCCTAAAAATTCAGCTTCCGCCAAAATCCAAAGAACCGCACTGGCAAGAAAAGCCAACACTAAAAACAGCACGCAACGGACTGGATTATTCTGCGTAATCACCATCAAAGCAGAAAAAATTGTCAATCCAGCAAATAAGTAAAAAATAACAAGTGGTAATATGTTCTGCATGGTCATGCCCTTATCGGTAGTTTGAGTCTGCTTCGCGATCAGCGGCCAGTTTCTTTTCCATCAAATCACCCACAGCCAACAGCTTTTCCTTCGTCATGATATTTTGCCCACGTTCTTGAATGTGATAATGATGAATAGGCGTCACAACAATCGAGTCAACAGGACAGGACTCTTCACACAAGCCGCAATTGATACATTTGAAAACATCAATATCATAGCGCGTTGTTCGTCTTGAACCATCTGCTCGAGGCTCTGATTCAATTGTAATAGCCAATGCGGGGCAAACCGCTTCACATAATTTACAAGCAATACATCGCTCTTCACCATTTTCATAGCGACGTAATGCCAACATGCCACGAAAACGCGGAGAAAGCGGTGTGGTTTCTTCAGGAAACTGTACGGTGATTTTTTTCTTAAAAAAATACTTACCCGTTAGCTTAAGCCCCTTGAGTAAATCCCACAGTATGTAGCTGTGGAAGTAATGTTTTACATAGCGATACGCTTTTTTCATTCTAACTATTCACTCCAATATAGGATTCTCTGATATTAAACAACAGGAGAAAACCATGGCTTTACTTGGAACATGACCATTAATGCGACCACCAACAGCCAGACAATCGTCACCGGGATCAATACTTTCCAACCAAGACGCATTAATTGATCATAACGATAACGAGGAAAGGTAGCCCGCACCCATAAGTAAACAAACAAAAAGAATGTGGTTTTTGCAAGCAGCCAAACGACACCGGGAACAAAGAAGAAAATATCATTCAGAACCGGGACGCCTTCAAAAGGCGACAACCAACCGCCTAAAAATAACAGCGATAGCAAGACTGAAATCAGCGCCATGCTGGTGTATTCTGCCATAAAAAAGAGCGCGAACCCAACAGCAGAGTATTCAACATGAAAGCCAGCAACAATCTCAGACTCTCCTTCTGCTAAATCAAAAGGAGCGCGATTTGTTTCTGCAATACCCGCAATCCAAAAAGCAAAGAACAGTGGTAAGAGTGGTAAAAACCACCAGTGTGTAATCCCGCCTTTTTGAGACAACACAATGTCAGAAATATTCATACTGCCAGCCGCTAACAAGACACCCACTAAGGCAAAGCCCATCGCAATTTCATAAGAAACCGTCTGTGCGGCACTGCGCAAAGCGCCTAACATCGCATACTTCGAATTTGAAGCCCAACCCGCGATTAAAACACCATACACACTCAGCGAGCTCATCGCAAAAATAAACAAAACACCCGCATTAATATTCGATAGCACTAATCCCGCATCAAAAGGAATGACTGACCAACCCGCCAAAGCAGGCGCCAAAGCAAATAAAGGTGCAATCACAAAAAGATATTTGTTTGAGCGAGTGGGAACAATGATTTCTTTGTGAATCAACTTCAGGAGATCAGCAAAAGGCTGCAATAATCCACGAAAGCCCACACGATTCGGACCAATTCGACATTGAATGTAACCAATGACCTTACGTTCAGCATACGTAATATAAGCAACGGTAACCAATAACGGTAAAACAATCGCAAGAATCTTAATAATTGTCCAAAGTAAAATCGCTGTATCGTGCAGCATGGTCCTATACCTTATTTAATTTTGATTGTCGCGTACGCATGCCCCAGATCAACCGTTTCTGGCATTGCATTTGCAACCCATACTGAGTCAATCGCCACACGAGCATCTCGTTGCAAGGGCAATGTTATCTCAAATTCGGTTTGAGATACAGTAGCCGTCTCACCTAAGTTTAATTTGTCTGCGGTTTGTGGATGCATGCGAATGCAAGCAACATCAGCAGCGCCACATTGCTGTAGTGCACTGGCATGACGCACGATAGCATCAGAGCGATACAATGGCCACTCACCAATACGCACTAAATCAGTCTCTGGTGCCGGTAAAGCGGTTGGGAAAAACAGCGTTTGCTTTAATGGATGCATCATAGAGAATCCGACTTTTACTTCATTCAAGACATCTTCACTCGACGTATATTCAAAGCCATCACAATGCATAATATTGGCTAAAACCCGTAATATTTTCCAGGCTGGCCGGGCTTCTCCATGAGGCGCTACAGCACCTTTAAACGATTGCCACATACCATCAATATTAATATATGTACCAGACGTCTCGGCATAAGGCGCCATAGGTAAAATCACATCTGCATATTCTTGAATAGCATCGGTTTGAAACGCAGAAATGGCAACCACAAACTCAGCGGCTAATAGTGACTGGCGTGCACCACTTGGATTGGCAAAATCAAATCCGGGCTCAGCACCTAACAATAAATAACCCTTTAATTTTGCATTCAAAGCGTCCTGAACATTCAAGCCTGACGGGTCGATCGTTTTTCCGGCCATGCCGCGATGCGGTAACATACCAGCCAGCGCCGCACCAGCACTGTTAGCACCGGTAGTGAAATGCAATGTTTTTGCTTCAGCATGTTCTGCAATCAGTGCAATCAATGTGCGCAATAAAGCCGCATGAGGATGATTTTCACAAATCGCTCCTGAAACAATCACCGCGTGTTCGGCGCGTAACGCTTGTGCGATAGCACGTGTTTTTTTATCCGCTTTTAATCCTAAAATAAGCGTTTGCGCTTCTTCAGGTAACGACTTAGGATCATCAACAACCGCAGCCAATAGCATGGCCATTTGTGTTGGTAACTCGCTGGGTGAAACCACGACACTATCCGTCAGTTTCAAATGAAAATCATAATCAACTGGATTGATTGCAAAAATAGCCGCGCCATTAGATTGTGCTTTACGTAAGCGCACACCGGCCAACGGTACTTCACGGTTCACATGAGAGCCCACCACTAAAATAGTTTGTTGCTCTTCAAGCTGGGCATAGGGAAGCGAGCTGGTTGGCATAACAGCACGCATTGTTTCATCACGAAAATCAGTTTGCTGTAAACGATGGTCGAGGTTATGCACACCTAAAGCCCGCATCATTTTTTGTAGCAAATAGAGTTCTTCTACAGTTGACGATGAAGAAGCAAAAGCAGCAAATTGCTCTGCACCATGTTGTTTAATAATTTTACCCATTTTATTGGCAGCAAATGTCAGTGCTGTCTGCCAATTGACACTCTCCCACTGTCCATCACGCTTAATCATGGGGTGAGTCGCTCGATGAGCATTTTTTAAACCTAAATAACTGAAACGGTCACGATCAGAAAGCCATGTTTCGTTGATGGCATCATAGTCATTGGGAACGACACGCATTAATTGTTGTCGACGCGTATGTAATCCCACGTGTGAACCTAAGCAATCGTGCGGCGCAACACTCGAAAACTGTGTTAACTCCCACGCTCTGGCAGTAAAACGAAACGGCTTAGAGGTAAGCGCACCAACGGGGCATAAATCAATAATGTTGCCAGAGATTTCTGAGGTCATGCTGTGATTAACATAGGTGCTGATTTGCATGTGCTCGCCACGACCAATACCGCCTAGCTCAGACAGCCCCGCGATCTCATCACCAAAACGCACACATCGCGTACATTGAATACAACGTGTCATCTCTGTGGCGATCAACGAACCGAGATTATCATCTGCAACAGCGCGTTTTGATTCAGCATATTCAGAGGCATCTTGTCCAAACCCCATAGAGACATCTTGTAGTTCACACTCACCACCCTGATCGCAAATAGGACAATCTAATGGATGGTTAATGAGTAAAAACTCCATCACCGCTTGCTGAGAGCGTAACGCTGCTGGCGATTTGGTAAAAATTTTCATGCCATGATTAATGGGGGTTGCACAAGCTGGAACCGTCTTGCGATTATTTTCCACCTCAACTAAACACATACGGCAATTTGCTGCGACCGACAATTTTTTGTGATAACAAAAGCGCGGAATATGAATATTATTCTCATCGGCAACCTCGATGATCATCTTGCCGTTTTCCACCTCAATGGTTTTGCCGTCAATTTCAATCGTAGCCATTTAACCTTCTCTAATCTGTATTAATTTTTCTTAATCAAAGCATCAAATTCGTGATGAAAATGCTTCACAAAACTTTGCACAGGCCAAGCAGCTGCTTCGCCGAGTGCACAAATGGTTCGACCTTCGATACCATTTGCAACTTTCACTAACTGCTCCAGATCACCCGGTTGAGCGTGACCAGACTTGATTTTATGCAAAATACGCACCAACCAACCCGTTCCTTCACGACACGGAGTACATTGTCCACAAGACTCATCCATATAAAATTCGGATAAGCGATACAGTACTTCGACCATACAAGTCGTATCATCCATAATGATCACCGCACCCGATCCCAATCCAGAACCGGCTTTTTGGATACTGTCAAAGTCCATATCAAGCTTCATCATGATATCACCAGGAATAACCGGCATAGAGGAGCCACCGGGGATCACGGCTTTCAAGCGTCGGCCTTTTCGTAAACCACCCGCAAGCTTCAATAAGGTTTTAAAGGGGGTTCCTAAAGGGACTTCATAGTTACCTGGGTTATTCACATGACCACTGATACTAAAGCATTTTGTGCCACCATTATTCGGTTTACCCAATTTCAAAAACCAATCGCCCCCTTTCTCCAGAATAACGGGAACAGAAGCATAGGTTTCGGTGTTATTAATGGTCGTTGGTTTTCCATATAAGCCAAAATTGGCAGGAAAAGGCGGCTTAAAACGAGGCTGACCTTTTTTACCTTCCAGAGAATTAAGCAGTGCCGTTTCTTCACCACAAATATAAGCGCCAGCGCCTAAGTGATTGTGTAAATCAAAATCAACTCCGGAGCCAAGAATATCTTTACCCAGTAACCCAGCTTGATGCGCTTCTTGAAGCGCCGCTTCAACACGTTCAAATGGCTCCCAAAACTCACCACGAATATAGTTGTAACCAACCGTCGCCCCCATGGTATAACCTGCAATTGCCATACCTTCAATGAGTTGATGCGGATTGTAGCGAAGAATATCACGATCCTTACAAGTGCCAGGCTCACCCTCATCCGAATTACAGACCACGTATTTTTGACCGGGTAAACTGCGATTAATGAAGCTCCATTTAAGGCCTGTCGGAAATCCTGCACCACCTCTTCCGCGTAAAGCAGACAGCTTTAATTCTTCAATAATTTGTTGTGGTGAAATTTTTTCTTTTAAAATCCGACGCCACGCACTATAACCACCGACACTTTCGTAAGCTGCTAACGACCATGGGTTTTCCAAATGCAGTGTGCGATAACAGACTTGATTTAACTCAACCATTCGTCAACCTCTCACTCATACTGTTCTAAAATGGTATCAACCATTTCTTTGGTCAGATTTTCGTGATAATCACGATTCACTTGCATCATTGGCGCATGTACACAAGCACCTAAACACTCTACTGAACGCAGTGTAAAGCGTTTATCCGCGGTGGTTTCGCCTAACTTAATATTCAACTTTTCTTCTAAATGGCAGACGATTTCATCGGCATTACGTAACTGACAAGACACATTTGTACAGACATTGATACAATTTCGCCCGGTTGGCTGTAATTCATACATAGAATAAAACTTGGCAACCTCATATACAGCAATCGGCGGCATGCTTAAATAATCAGCAACTGCATTCATGGCCTCGACAGTCAAATAGCCTTTTTCTTGTTGAATGATCATCAACGCACTCATAACAGCTGATTGTTTTTGATCGTCTGGATATTTTGCTATCCATCGGTCAATTTCTTTTAGTCCTGCTGCGCTCACGAACTCACGCATTAATTTCATTTGTTGCGACATGCTGATTGACCTTCTATCTATCAATTTCACCGAAAACAATATCTTGGCTAGCTAAAATGGCAACACCATCGGCTAGTAAATGCCCTTTTGTCATTTCATCAAAGGCAGACAAATGTGAAAAACCAGGCGCACGAATTTTCATTCGATAAGGCTTATTTGCACCATCAGAAATGAGGTAAATACCAAACTCACCTTTGGGTGCTTCAACTGCACTGTACACCTCGCCCACAGGCAAGCAAAATCCTTCACTAAATAATTTAAAGTGGTGGATCAGCGCTTCCATATCATGTTTCATTTCTAAGCGTGTCGGGGGCGAAATTTTGTGATCGTCTAATTTAACTGGACCTGGATTTTTGCGTAACCACTCTACACATTGGCGAATAATGCGATTAGACTGACGCATTTCTTCTACACGAACCAAATACCTATCGTAACAGTCTCCTGTTTTACCAACAGGAATATCAAAGTCTACTTTATCATAAGCGGCATAACTTTGTTTTTTGCGTAAATCCCATGCGACACCCGAAGCTCGAAGCATTGGGCCGGAAAACCCCCACTGCAACGCTTGTTCATCTGATATCACGCCGATATCAACGGTACGCTGTTTCCAAATGCGATTATCTGTCAACAAGGTTTCGTACTCGTCAACACAACGTGGAAATCGTTCTGTAAATGCCCAAATAAAATCGAGCAAACTTCCTTGACGATGCTCATTCATTGCATCGACTTGACGCTCACTGTGCCATTTTGAAGGTTCATACTGTGGCATGGTATCGGGTAAATCACGAGCCACACCACCCGGGCGATAGTATGTTGCATGCATTCTTGCGCCAGATACGGCCTCGTAACAGTCAAATAAATCTTCTCGTTCACGAAAACAATATAAAAAGACCGTCATTGCGCCAATGTCTAACGCAACGGCCCCTAACCACAGTAAATGATTTAAAATGCGGGTAATTTCATCGAATAAGGTGCGAATGTATTGGGCACGTAAGGGCGCTGATACACCCAACATTTTTTCGATCGCTCTGACATAAGCATGCTCATTACACATCATGGACACATAATCTAAGCGGTCCATATAACCAATGCTTTGCAAATAGGGTTTTGTTTCAACTAATTTTTCCGTTGCTCTGTGCAGTAAACCAATGTGCGGGTCTGCACGAACAATAGTTTCACCGTCCATTTCTAAAACAAGACGCAAGACACCATGAGCCGCTGGATGCTGCGGACCAAAATTCAGGGTATAGTTTTTTAATTCCAAACTCACTTGCTTGTTCCTTCTTGATTTAAATCGAGATAACGATTGTCTTGGCGAATCACTTTGGGAACAAGTGTTCGGGGTTCGATATCAACTGGCTCGTAAATAACTTGTTTTAATTGCGCATCATAACGCATCTCAACGTGACCACTTAGAGGAAAATCTTTACGGAATGGGTGACCAATAAATCCATAGTCGGTTAAAATACGGCGCAAATCAGGATGGCCATCAAATAAAATACCATATAGATCATAAGCCTCGCGCTCGAACCAATTTGCCGCACACCACAGCCCATGAACGGATGGAACCACCAGCGCATCCTCATTTAAAAATACTTTAATGCGCAAACGCCAGTTTTTTATCGTGGATAACAAATGATATACCACAGCAAAACGAGAACCACTTTGCGTAGAAACGCTTGGCTCTTGTGGAAAAACGCCTCTAGAAAAACCAAGCGACGACGCATCGTCTGTTTCCCAGTCATATTGACCATATTTCAAGTAGTCGACACCACAAACATCTATCAGTTGATTAAACGCAAATGCTTTTCGATCTCGTAACTCACGACAAACATTTAAAAGCTGATCACGGTCACACACAACCGTTACTTCTTGGCGTTGTAAATCAATACTTGAAAACGCATGTTGCAATTTTGATTGCAACAGTGCAACAAGTGTATCTGGCGCATTTGCTTTTTTAGCCATGTATCAAATCCTAAAAATAACTTACCTAAGTACGGTCAACTCACCTACGCGCACTCTATTATTTTTTTACGTTTCATCTTGTTTTGTAATTGAATAATCCCGTATAACAGCGCCTCAGCCGTCGGAGGACATCCTGGCACATACACATCCACAGGAACAATACGGTCACATCCGCGAACAACAGAATAAGAATAGTGGTAGTAACCACCACCATTTGCGCATGACCCCATTGAAATAACCCATCGTGGTTCGGCCATTTGGTCGTAAACTTTACGCAGAGCAGGTGCCATTTTGTTACACAAGGTTCCCGCAACAATCATCACGTCTGACTGACGGGGGCTAGGACGAAAAATAACCCCGAAGCGATCTAAGTCATAACGCGCCGCACCGGCATGCATCATTTCAACTGCACAACAAGCTAAACCAAAGGTCATCGGCCACATTGAGCCACTGTGTGCCCAGCCTAATAACTTTTCTACAGACGTGGTCACAAACCCCTGCTTCTGCAACTCAGCAGTATGCTCTATTCCCATTCTAAAGCACCTCGTTTCCACTCATAAATAAAACCGATAACCAACAGACCTAAAAACAACATCATGGCACCAAAACCAGCCCAACCCACTTTGCGTAAAACCAATGCCCATGGAACAAAAAAGGCGGTCTCTAAATCAAAAATAATAAACAAGATGGCAACCAAATAAAATCGCACATCAAATTGAATATGTGCGTTCTCAAAAGCGGGGAATCCACACTCATAAGGCGAGTTTTTTTCAGCATCTGGTTTGCTTGTTGCGATGAGTTTACATGCGCTCAGCATTGCCAAACCCAATGCGAGGCCAATAAAAATAAAAATAAGTATTGGGAAATATTCTGATAACATAACTTTACCTTATGCTTTTACAGCACACACTATCATCATTATTCGTAAAATGTTCACGTCTGTTCACTGAACGGCTGTATTTGTAACCATGCGTTCCGTATCACGGTTTAAGGATGAGCCGTTACATCATATCTAATTCTTATTATCATATCTATACCCAACATCCTTCGAACACAACGCTAGAATGCTCTATGGGTATGATAAAGATGGTACCGAAGGCCGGACTCGAACCGGCACAGCTTGCGCCACCGCCCCCTCAAGACGGCGTGTCTACCAATTCCACCACTTCGGCATATTCATAATCCTGTCAATGTTCACGTCTGTTCACTGAACGTCGACCACCACTTAACTATTCAAAATGCTAACATTAAGTCATCGCTTTTCGAAAAATTAAGTTTATTTTTTATCTTTTTGTACAGGTAAGGGAATTTTACCTTCTTGTACAACAGGCAGCGTTTGATTAATAAATGGCTGAGATGTTTTTTTATACTGGCCAGCAACGATTGTTGATAACAACACGCTGGTTGTAAAAAATGTTAAGACTAACCCACTGGTTAATCGAAACAAAAAACTACCTGTGCCTTGACTACCAAAAACGGTATTTGAAGCGCCTGAGCCAAAAGCTGCACCAATATCGGCGCCTTTGCCATGCTGTATTAATACTAAGCCAATAATGCCAATAGCCGCTAAAACATGAACGATTAATATCAATTGATACATTTTACAATTTCCACAAATTGTTGTGCAACCAAGGATGCACCACCCACTAAGCCCCCATCTACATCTGGCAGCTCAAATAAAGAGCGTGCGTTTTTTTCATTCACACTGCCACCATATACAATGGGTATCTCATCGACTGCAGACTGCCCGGTTTGCATCAAAAACTGCCGCACAAATCCATGAACCTCTTGCACTTGCTCTGGCTTGGCTGTTTGGCCTGTTCCAATAGCCCAGACTGGCTCATATGCGATTACACAGCGGTCAAAAACAGTTTGTTGCTCCGCAACCGCAGCAGCAACGACAGCCAATAATTGACGCGTAATAACCTGATTTGTTAGGCCTTGTTGACGCTCTTCTAGGGTCTCGCCTACGCAAAGAACCGGTATCATACCATGATCTTTTACATGGTGGAATTTTTCTGCAACAAATTTTTCATTTTCATGAAATAGGTGGCGACGCTCTGAATGACCAACCAACACATAACGACACCCAAAATCATTTAACATCACACCCGATAACTCACCCGTAAATGCCCCAGCATTAGCAGGATAAACATTTTGCGCCCCCCAGCAGATAGCGCTCTCATTTAGCAGCGTACGCACATGTTGCAAATAAATAGCCGGTGGAAAAACCACACATTGCGCTGGCGGATTATTGGACATCCCTTCTATTAATGACTGTATCAATAGGGTTATTTGGTCTAAACGACCATTCATTTTCCAATTACCCATCACAATTTTTTGTTTCATACAGACTCCTAATCTTGCAACATGCGGTGTTTCCGACGATTCGATTTGTAAGTGTTCACTCAATGGCGTCAACTTAAGGAAAAAATGCCGTCATTGCCAGCCTCGCGAAGTAATCCAGAAAACAGAACACCAGAGAGCCCGAGATTGCTTTCGTCGCTTTATCTTTCACGACGAAGCGCTGAAGTTGACGTCATTGAATACTCACTGAATTAAAAAGCAGTCGTTCAAAAATAGCCTTTTGAGTGATTAGACAAATATCTCCAACCTACAACTGTGTTTGTTCTATGGCTTGAATTTCATCAACCATCATTTGAGCATAATTGTTGATCTGATCCGTATCTTGGCCTTCTATCATTAGCCGTAATACCGGCTCCGTTCCTGAGGGTCTAACTAAAACCCGACCGATGTCTTTAAGTTTTTTCTCTACATCAACAATCAAGCTTTGCACACGGGGATTAACGATTAATTTTGAAGCATTCTTCGTTTTATAATTGATGGTTGTTTGTGGAAAAAGCACAATATCCTCCACCAACGCTTCCAGTGTTTTTTCCTGCTTAATCATCATAGCCAATACTTGTAATGCAGCAACAATACCATCACCTGTTGTTGTCTTATCTAAACAAACAATATGCCCAGATGGCTCACCACCAATCTTCCATCCATTTTCATGTAAAGCTTCTAAAACATAACGATCACCGACTTTCGTACGTAAAAATGTTATCCCCATTTCCTGAATCGCCTGCTCTAAGGCATAGTTACTCATCAACGTCCCCACGACTCCACCACACAAAGCCTGACGCTGATGTCGCTCTTTTGCTATCATGTAAATGACCTGATCACCATTGATTAAACGACCTTTTGCATCCACTAAAATCACCCTATCACCATCACCATCCAAAGCAATGCCAATATCCGCTTTTGATTTCAGTACTTGTTTTTGCAAGGCTTGTGGTTTCGTTGAGCCGCAACCATCATTAATATTAAAACCATCGGGCTTATCTGAGATAGCCACAACCTCTGCACCCAGCTCTAAAAAAACTTTAGGCGCAATATTGTAAGTTGCACCGTTAGCGCAATCGACAACGATTTTTAAACCAGAAAGACGTGTTAGAGAAGGGACCGTGGATTTGCAAAATTCGATATAACGACCTGGAGCATCGTAAATACGCGCGGCTTTACCGAGCTGTGAAGGCTTCACTAATACCATTTTTTTGTGCATCTCAGCTTCAATTTCCAGCTCTATTTCGTCTGGTAATTTACTACCGTCTGCAGAAAAAAACTTAATGCCGTTATCTTGAAACAAATTATGTGATGCGCTGATCACAATTCCGGCTTGAGCGCGTAACGTTTGTGTCAAATAAGCAACAGCCGGTGTAGGCATGGGGCCTAATAGCCGCACATCTACTCCTGCCGCCGACAGGCCAGACTCCAATGCTGACTCAAGCATATAACCAGATACCCGGGTATCTTTACCTATCAATACTTTTTTATGATGATGATTGGCTAACACACGTCCCACGGCCCACCCAAGTTTTAATACCAGCTCAGGATTAATGACAGAAGATCCTACTTCGCCGCGAATACCATCCGTTCCAAAATACTTACGCTCACTCATTTTAATGACAAACTCCTTTAGGATCTGTTGGCATTTAAACACAAGAGCTAAAATCCACGCCAATATAGGCGCTATCCATGCCCCTTGATTTTGATATCAACAGACTTTAATCCTTGCGCGTATCCAAGACCTACAGGACTTATTTAATAAATCAATGACACTCCGTTAAGCACCTTTGATTTATTAAATAGATTATTCAGCGGCTTGTATATGCTCTAGGATTGTTAATGCTTGTTTTGTTTCCAGAACATCATGCGTTCTGATTATAGATGCTCCCTGAATTGCCGCATAGGTTGTAAGCCCTAAACCGCCTGCTAATCGACCATCCGTATCTTGATTCAGTAAATAACCAATCGTTTGCTTACGAGATGTTCCTAATAAAATAGGCAGCTTATGTTTGCAAAAATGATTTAGTTTTTTTGTCAAAGATAAATTATGTTGTACTGTTTTTCCAAATCCAAATCCAGGGTCTAAGATAATCATTTCGCGAGCAATCCCCGCATCAAGGCAGGCTTGAATCCGTTGTGCAAAAAAAGTATTAATCTCATCAATCACATTGGTATATTGTGGCGCCTCTTGCATGTTATTGGGCTTGCCCTGCATATGCATCAAACAAACCGGTGTTTTTAAGACTGCGACCATTTCCAAAGCACCGGGTGTTTGTAGAGCAGTAATATCATTTATCCAAGACGCACCGGCTTTGATGGCTTCGCGCATCACAGCTGGCTTATGGGTATCAACCGAAATACAAATATCGGTCTTGGCACGAATACCCTCAATCACAGGAATAATCCGCGCCAATTCTTCGTCAACCGAAACAGGGGCTGCCCCTGGTCTAGAAGATTCACCGCCAATATCCAAAATATCAGCGCCTTGCTCTACCATGATATCAGCGCGACTCAACGCCTGATGAAGGCTTCGATACAATCCACCATCAGAAAACGAGTCCGTCGTAACATTGAGAATCCCCATGGTTAGAACGGGTCGTGGATGACCAGCTTGAAGCCAATTTAAAAATGCTTGTGTATTCACAATAATATTCTAATGCTCTTTAGCTGGTGTATCTTTATTAATCCGTTTTCTGGTGCTCTTTTTGGGCGTAGGTTTCGCGGTTGTCGGTGCAGCACTTTGTGGATCAAGCGCGATCGTGCCCCAGTCAGCAGGTGGTGGTGGCTCCTCTCCTGACATAATAACTTTGATTTGCTCTGTATCAATTGTTTCATATTTGATCAAAGCCTCTGCCATCAAATGCAAGGTAGGCATGTTTTCATTCAGCACTTTTTGCGCCCGTTCAAAGTTTCTATCAATAATTTTACGAACTTGCTCATCAATATGCTGCGCTGTCTTATCAGAAATTTCTTTGTTTTGTGTCACTGAGCGTCCCAAGAAGACTTCTCCTTCCTCTTGACCAAACGTCAATGGTCCTAATTCAGATAAGCCCCAGCTTGTAACCATTTTGCGTGCAATATCGGTTGCTCGCATAATATCATTAGACGCACCGGTGGTGACATGATCTAGACCAAAAATAAGCTCCTCTGCCACACGACCACCAAACAAGCTGGCTAATTGACTTTCCAAGCGACGCTTGGTGTAGCTGTAACGATCTTGCTCTGGTAAAAACATAGTAACACCCAGTGCTCGACCTCGGGGAATAATGGAAACTTTGTAAACAGGATCATGTTCTGGCATCATCAAACCAACAATCGCATGCCCCGCTTCATGATACGCCGTGAGTTTTTTCTCTTCTTCACTCATAACCATCGAGCGGCGCTCAGCACCCATCATGATTTTATCTTTGGCTTTATCAAGCTCAATCATGGTGACTTTTTGCTTGTTCCCACGCGCCGCAAACAAGGCTGCTTCATTGACTAAATTTGCTAGGTCAGCGCCAGAAAAGCCCGGTGTGCCACGTGCAATCGGTGTAATTTGAACGGTACTATCGGTTTGAACTTTGCTTAAATGGACTTTTAAAATCTGTTCACGACCACGAATATCAGGTAATGGAACCACCACCTGTCGATCAAAACGACCCGGCCGTAATAAGGCGGGATCGAGTACATCCGGTCGGTTAGTTGCAGCAATCACAATCACGCCTTCACTGCCCTCAAAACCATCCATCTCAACTAAAAGTTGGTTCAGTGTTTGCTCACGCTCATCATGGCCACCACCAAGACCCGCGCCACGATGACGCCCCACCGCATCGATTTCATCAATAAAAATAATACAAGGCGCTTGCTTTTTGGCTTGCTCAAACATATCCCTTACACGCGAAGCACCTACACCGACAAACATTTCTACAAAATCCGAACCTGATATTGTAAAAAAAGGCACTTTTGCTTCACCAGCCACCGCTCGGGCCAGCAAGGTTTTACCTGTACCGGGCGAGCCGACAAGCAAGACACCGCGTGGAATACGACCGCCTAAATTCTGAAATTTAGTGGGGTCACGTAAAAAATCAACCAACTCTTTCACTTCTTCTTTTGCTTCATCCACACCAGCCACATCCGCAAACGTGACTTTAACTTGATCTTCACCCAATAACCGTGCTCTGGAGCGACCAAAAGACATCGCACCTCGGCCACCACCGCCTTGCATTTGGCGCATAAAAAAGACCCATACGCCAATTAACAGCAACATTGGGAACCAATTGATAAATAAGTGTAACAGGAAGCTCTCTTGTTGTTTTTCTTGGCCACTCACATTGACGTTGTATTTCAATAACTGCCCAAGCAACGCATTATCGTGTACTGGCATATAGGTCACAAATCGATGATTATTCTTTGTCACCCCACGAATAATCCGATCATCTTCAATACTAACCGTACCAACCAATCCTTGGGATACTTCAGTTAGAAACTGGCTATAAGAAATCTTATCTGCGGAAGCATTACTTGGTCCAAAATTACTAAAGACAGAAACCAAAACCACGGCAATAATCAACCATAAAAATAAGTTTTTCAGCATGTCATTCAAAATAATACCCTCGCGTTGGTCAGTGCACAGAATCAAAGTTCGGTGTACAACATGAATTAAATTATATACCCAATAAACTTCAAAATGCTAGGTTTCTAGGGTCTGTGCACCTAACTTTGCGCGTAACGAAAATTCGAATGATTTAGATAAAATTTTAGCTTGAGTGAGGCGAACAGCCAGCTATTTAACGAACTCAAGACGAAATTTGAGCAAATCAGGCGAATTTGCAGCCGTGGAAAGTTAGGTGCACAGACCCTAGATTTAGAGAAACGTACGATGAGAGAAAGATTTATCGCTTATGTTTAGCCAGAATATATGTTTCTCGTGAGCGCGCGCGCGAAGCGGATGGCTTACGAATGACAACCCGCTCAAACGATTGGCGCATCGATTTAACCAACTCATCAAAACCGACGCCATGAAACACTTTCATTAATAAAGTTCCACCGGGCTTTAACATGGTATTACTTAAGTCAAAGGCCAGTTCTGTTAATAACATGGCACGCGGAATATCAATAGCGGGGCTACCACTCATGTTAGGCGCCATATCAGATAACAATACATCCACAGAGCCAGCTGCAACCAAGGCTGTCAGCTCGGCCAAAACCGTATCTTCAGTAAAATCACCTTGAATAAATTCGACGCCCATCAACGCGTCCATCGGCAAAACATCTAATGCGATAATCCGACTACTACGTTGCCCATTCAATTTCTCAGAAACATATTGTGTCCACCCTCCTGGGGCCGCACCTAAATCAATCACCGTCATACCGGGCTTAAACAACTGCTCTTTTTCATCGATTTCTTGCAACTTGTAGACAGCTCGACTACGCCATCCTTCTGCATGTGCTTTTTTAACATAAATATCATTAAAATGTTCTTGTAACCAGCGTTTGCTGCTTTTTGTGCGTTTCATGAGTGAGATAAAACCAGGCAATGATAGAATTTTAATATGTCATTTTACTCTAAAAAAGAACAAAAAGCTTCTTGTGTTTTATATTTTAAATCAAAATAAAGATGTCAATGGCTTTACAAAATTAAATTTTTTTAACAAAAATGACTGAATTATATACATAAAGCCTTTTTTTATTTATAATGCTTTTTTTCTTTTTTTCCATGTACGATGGCAATTTTAGACTCAACTGACGAACAATTAAGACAGATTTTAATTGATTATGCAAAAGGCGAATCTCTTGCTGTTGTTGAGGATGGTATTCGTAAGCATGTTAAAGGAGAAAAGAATGCCAGAAAATTATACGGAAAAATGTATGGCTATCGCAGCGGTGAAAAAAACCCGCTACCTCATCCTTTAACCATCGAATTCCTTCGCTTGTATGAAATTACATCTTCAGATGAAGAATTTGATTTATTGGTTAGTTTAAATCTTCGTCAAATCATAACCCGTCTTAAAGGGCGTTATGGTCATCTTGAGCAATTAGATCATATTATTCATAAAGTACAAGAACCTAAGCGCTGGACTAAAACCATCCTTCTCTCCATTTTGGTTTGTAGCGGGATTGGACTTTTTTTATATTTTTGCCCTCATTTTTTTTGGCTATTTATCGAATGGTTTTTAAAGTCTTTTCCTGGGTTTATCAAATGGTTATGTGTTATTTTCACCGAAGTCCGCAGTGTAGCAATCATTGGCATTGCATGGCAGTCATCTGTTCTCCTTTATACGTGGTACAAAACATTTAAACATGGCCCCAATCCCTCACCTGACAGCCTTAGAAGCCTGGCTTTCAAAACACTGGCTATTGGCATGAATATCAGTGGTAACGTCCTGATGTATATGGCTCATGGTACACTCGGGCCGATTGCTGCGCTTCTTTTTATCGCCTGCTCCTTCATGGACGTGCTTGAAACCATTTATCTTTTGTTTGTGAAGTATGAAAACCCACAAATTGATTTTTCGGCTACCATACGCCATGCCAATCTTAAATTTAAACCAAGACGTGGTTTAGACATAGAAGCGCCTCTCACAACAGAGCAGTCGGCACGTAATATTCGTCTTGATACCATGCGTGAGCGTGACTTAAACATCCTTTGGATAAAACTAGCGGCGGCGGCACTTGTCACCGTTTCAATTATCTTATGGTGCACGCTTCCATCGGGCATGGTATTAAGTTTGTGTTTTTTAACCTTTGGATTGTTGGTTAATTTAGCAAAAGATTTGATTATTAAACGAATTACAAATCAGTACGCAGAGTCATTGCAAACAAGCTTACGCATCGTATATAAAAATGAGTCTAAAGCAGTGACAGCAGAAAAAAATGAATTTGCTGGATTTTTTATGGATCAAACCAGCGCTCAACAAAACGCAGAGATAAATCAAGTATTAAAAAATAGTTTTCAAACATTAAAAGATAAATCACCTTTTATTTTAGAAGAAGCAAAAAATAACTTTATTAATATAAAAACAGCTGTGGATAAAGCATTTGATATTGGACGCAGCAGCCACTCAATCTTTTCTCAGCCTAAAGCAACCGATTCATCCACCCCATTGTCAGAAAAAACAGCCGCTTGCCAAGTATAGCTACTCGGTGAACGTTGACGCATCAGATCGGAGAAAGGTTTATCATTCAGGCCGGGTTATTTTGTTGGGCGAAAGCGTCCGCTTGATCCCCTTTTCAGGCTGTTTTAAGGGGGCGCCGCCTATTCGCTTCCCGCTCAAAGGCGCTAAAAAGCACGTCCCTGTGCTTTTTACCCCTCACGAGTTTCGCACTTAACTCATGCGGCTTGAAGCATTAAGATTTTGATTTTCTCCTGAATAGCGTTTTTAATCACACTCCAGTTTTGTTGATACAGCGTAATTTTTTGTGTGATGCG
>CAZBNB010000009.1:0-82236 GCA_964493245.1 uncultured Legionellaceae bacterium | reverse complement strand
TTTTTCTTTAAGATCCAGTTTGCTGCAGCCAACCTTATAAACTCTTCTGAATCTTTTACCGATGGCAGTGTTTGTGCCCAAGGCATGTAGAGTTTTAAAATATCAATTGATTCCACTACTGCTGGATTAATAATGGCGCCGTCACCGATTTGTGGCGGACGTATGAGCAAACGCTCAGTGATGATGGGCATTGGAAAGTCTATGTGCATTAATTTCATAGCATGCGCTTTTGGTTAATGATCTGATTTAATGGATAGCATGTTTTAGGCAATCATTTTAAAAGAGTCTTGCAATTGATTTTACGAAATCCAAAGTGAAATACAACACTTC
Source organism: uncultured Legionellaceae bacterium (assembly GCA_964493245.1). Taxonomy (GTDB): domain Bacteria; phylum Pseudomonadota; class Gammaproteobacteria; order Legionellales; family Legionellaceae; genus CAZBNB01. Next base: position 81,906 of record CAZBNB010000009.1, on the reverse strand, counting down.
GTGCGTTTTTCTCTATTAATCACCGTTTGTATAATGCTAGTAATTTATATTGTCATTGATTTGTGCATCGCGCTATATGAGGTATTTTTTGTAATTAGAATAGACTAAAATGCTTGCATATCTCACAAGTATGATTGATAAGATGCGAAAATTTTTATTATTAGGGTTACCAGGAGCAGGCAAAACCACCACGATGCAAGCATGGGTTCAGTTCTTAAATACCCAAGGAATTTCCGCTAATTTTTTACCAACGGATGTGCTCATTAATCAACGCATACGTCCCGATGATACAATCATACAGCAGTACGAAGAGAGTTATGGAACTATTCTTTCTGAGGTTTTTATTTCATCTAATCCATCTAAAGCGTTTATAGATAAATATAGTGAGTCTGCCATGCGGGATTTAGAAGAGCGTCTACTCGTCGATATGATAGAATCTGCCTCAGATAATGATTGGTTTGATTTTGGTGGTCGTGCATTATTATTACCAAAGGTCGTAGAAGCGATTAAAAAGAATCAAATCACGATTGTTTTTTTAGAGTTATGCTCGAATCTGGTGTATGGGAAAAATAAATTAGGTGGCGTATCCTGTTGATTGTTCTTGGGGAACAAAATCAACAAAAGGAAATACGCCATGAGGGATTGTAATCTGAAAGAGGTTGTTACACCAGTTGAAAAAATCGCTGATCCATTAACTGAATTATTAAGGAATGGTGCTCGGGATTTAATTAGGCAAGCAGTTGAGGCGGAGCTTGGTGTCATGCTGTCAGAATATGAGGATTTAAAATTAATCGACGGTAGACAAGCTGTGGTACGTAATGGTTATTTACCAGAAAGAACCATCCAAACGGGCATTGGTGATGTCACAATCAAGGTACCTAAGGTTAGAGACCGCAGTGGCTCTGGCATTCACTTTCAAAGCCACTTGTTGCCACCATATTTGAGACGTACAAAAAGTATTGAGGAATTGATTCCTTGGCTTTATTTAAAAGGATTATCAACCGGTGATTACTCCGAAGCATTGGGCTCTCTGTTAGGTGAGCATGCAAAAGGCTTGTCTCCAAATACAGTGTCTCGACTAAAAAGCCAATGGCTTGATGAGCATCAAGCTTGGCAACGCCAGGATTTAAGTCAAAAGCGTTATGTTTATTGGTGGGCCGATGGCATTTATAGTCAAGTTCGAATGGATGATCGCTTATGTTTACTGGTTATTATTGGCGTTACTGAGCACGGTCATAAAGAGTTAGTTGCTGTGAGTGATGGATTTCGCGAGTCATCAGCAAGCTGGGAAGAGTTACTCACGAGCTTACGGCAAAGAGGCCTTTCTCATTCACCAAAGCTGGCCGCCGGGGATGGCGCATTAGGCTTTTGGAATGCCATAAGCAAAGTGTATCCCGACACCCGCCATCAACGTTGCTGGGTGCATAAGACAGCCAATATTTTAAATAAATTACCGAAGTCTGTGCAGCCCAAAGTGAAAGCAGCGCTGCATGAGATATGGATGGCATCAACGCGAAAAGATGCTCATAAAGCCTTTGATAATACATTGGAGTTATTCACACCAAAGTACCCAAAGGCAATGGAGTGTTTGAATAAAGACCGCGAGGAGTTGCTCGCATTTTATGATTTTCCTGCAGAGCATTGGATTCATATTCGAACAACAAATCCAATTGAATCAGCCTTTGCTACGGTGCGCTTACGTACAAAAAAATCACGTAATTGTGGCTCGAGGGATAGCACGTTAGCAATGGTATTTAAGCTGATGGAATCCGCTCAGAAGCGGTGGATAAAAATTAGAGGTTTTAACCTATTAACACTTGTGGTTAATAACGTTAAGTTTGAAGATGGAGTGCAGGTTGTTGAACAATCAGACAGGAAGGCCGCCTGATGATATTTTGGTCATACACCAGAATTGACAATAACTCGTTTTTTTATCTGCTAAACACGAAACCATTTTAAAGCGCTTAGAAAAAAATGAGGAATGGCGACAAAGACCGACTTATGCATTAGCCGCTGAAAAAAGTACGGACGGTAAAGGTTGGATCACCAATGCTATTAAACATCGTGAAGAAAGAGTTGAGCATTTTACTCAAATGGCAGATCTCATTATTTCGGTCGAATCAGAGGAGTGTGACTCGCAAGATTCCAAATTTATTTCTGTTGAGAAAACTCCTGATGAAATTGTTCAAGAAATTTTTTCACATATAAAAATACACATAGATCCGATTAAACATTTGCACCAATGGCTCGAAGATGAGCGCGTAAAAGGTGCGCCAAACCCACAACAAGCTGTACTGTCTACAGTAAGTATTCATGGAGCACATGGTCGAGTTGTAGCAATTCGTGAGGTAGATGCACAAGGATTATTATTTTTTACTCAACGAAATACAAGAAAAGTGGCCGAAATGAGTATGAATTCATCTGTCTCGATGACGTTTTGGTTTGAATTATTGTTACGAGAAGTGATTATTGAAGGAATAGTTGAAGCGTTATCTGAAACTGAAAATGAATACTATTGGCAAAACTATCCACGTGAAGCACAAATTAGATTTCATAGCTATGCTCCTACATCTGCCCAACCTATTAGAAATAAGCAAGAACTTGAAGAAAAGCGTAAGACGATGCAACAAAATTACACTGATCAGTCTATTCCCGTGAGTCCTTTTTATTGTGGGTTCCGTTTAAAACCAAATCGATTTATTTTTTATGCTTATCGATCGGATGAATTATCTGATGTTGTTGAATACACTCGTTTTGAGAATAAGTGGTCTAAGCAGATTTTATCACCCTGATAGTATTTCATGATTGAGAATCCATCAAGATTAAAAATGTGATGTCATTGAAGATTAATAGTTCATTTTTCATGCAATCACTTGTTCAATTGCGGTAAACTTTTGACATGGTTTCCAGCTATTATAAAAAAAGTCTTTGAGAGTAATAAATAATGAGTCATCATGCTGAATACGTTTTAAAGGCGTGATTTTCCATGGTAGAACCGACAAATCCCTAGAGAGGGGTCTTGGGTGAGTAGAATGGCCAGATCACTCTGACCAAACCCTCCTCAGAACCGGATTTGCACATGTTCTTGAGATGCCAATCTAATAATTAATTTGATTCATGATGATTTATCAACTGATTGAGAATTTCAATGAATTCTTTCTGTCTTGAAGTTTTCCGAAAAAATGTTGTATCGATTGATTCAATGATAGGAATAAGTTGCTTCATAAGCACCTTACCTGCATCGGTTAACGTCACCCATTTTGCTCGAGTATCACTATGATGCTCTATTCGATGAATATAGCCATCTGTCATTAATTTTTTTATGGATTTGGAGACGGTCATTTTATCGAGCTTGGATTGATTAACAATAGCCACTTGTGTTCGCTCAAGACCGTGTTCTTCGAACCATAACAAAACGGCCATGATAACAAATTGAGCATGAGAAATCTGGTAAGGCTCCAGTGTTTTTTTTATTTTCCGTTGCCATAGAGTGGTGACTTGCCATAACAAAAACCCAGGGCTATCTTCTGATTTTTCGAAGCCAAAAGCAGATTCTCTCATGATGAAGACTCTTTTGTTAAACGAATTAATGCATCCATTTCTTCAGGAATTGTATCGGCAACGTACTGTGCAACTAACTTAATCCAAATCCATCGTAATGGACCCGTCACAATCATTGTATTTGTGAGCATTAATCCTTCAGGAGTGTCTTTTAGAGTATGCGTATCATACATCTTGGCACCAAAAAATGTTGTGCAATCGGTAAAAGAATATCCTTCATTAACTTCAGTTATGCGAATGGTTACAGGTCGCATTTTTTTAGGTTTCAGGATAAAAGTGCTTCCAGCTGCAAATGAACCTTGAAGTTGGCAGTAATCTAGATCTCCATGCCATGTGGGCCATTGATTGATATCAATCAAATGATTCCATACCTGTTCACGTGAGATACCTGGATAAGTTTTACTAAATATTCGTTTCCACATGATGATAGCATTTTTGTAAAAAAAGATATTTTATGCAAGTTTACTATTTTTGTCAAACAACATGAGTTATGGATGTGACCCATAATAAGATGAGCCACATCGTCATCGATATTATGATTTTACTGAAGCCTCATATCTCAATCGATATTGATAAATATCTTCAATACTTAGAATCGGATACTCATGTAGGCCCGCATATTCTACGAGTTCAGGCATTTTCTTCATGGTACCGTCTTTATTCATGAGTTCGCATAAAACAGCCGCTGGTTTAAATCCGGCGATGGTCATGATATCAATACTTCCTTCAGTATGTCCTCGACGACTCAAGACGCCATTCTCTTTTGCGACTAAAGGAAAAATATGGCCAGGCTGATTTAAATCATTTGACGTCGCATCATGTTTGATGGCTGTGTGAATGGTGGTCCATCGATCAGCCGCTGAAACACCAGTTTTCACACCAAGTTTTGATTCGATGGAGGTTGTGAACGCAGTTTGATAAGCGCTTGTATTGTTGATGACCATTGGTTGAAGATTTAATTGTTTGGCTAATTGGTTAGTGATACATAAACAAACGATGCCACTGCAATCTTGGATTAATTGATTGACTTGTTGTTGTGAAATAGTTTCTGCGGGAAAAATGAGGTCGCCTTCATTTTCTCTATCTTCATCGTCAACTAAAATGATGCCCTTACCTTTTTGCAAGGCATCGCAGGCATTCTTAATTTTATTTTGAAAATTTTGGTGTTCTATGCTGATTGGTGACATACCTATATCCTCTGAAAAATAATTTTGGACATAGGGCGACAAGACAACGATCAAAATAACATTGATGGTTATAAATGATGAATGTCTATCTTCTTTCATCCGGACTTTAACCGTCGGCTTTGGAGTCTCACCAAATCTGCTGACCTTTCAAAGATTGAAAGCGCTCGTGGGCTTGCATTAGAATGCTTACCACCGGTAGGGACTTTCACCCCGCCCCGAAGATTACATTAAAAATCGAAGTCGATTTTCGACGAGGTTGAGACCTAAGTCAAGAGAGTATTTTATGCGATGCAACAAAAATTATCAGATAACGTATGAGGAAAATCCAAGCTCAAAGGATATCCAGAAACTTTATGATGGCATATCACAGCAAGCACAGATGAAAAAAGCGATGAAACCTATAGAAACCTTCGCTTTTTTTCTTCGAGATTCAGATGCAGAAATTGTTGGAGGTTGTTCTGGATGTAGCATGTATGGTTGTTTGTATATTGATTCTCTTTGGGTTAATGCAGCTTTACAGGGGAAAGGATATGGTACTCAATTAATGCAAAGAGTAGAGACTTTAGCAAAAGAGAATCATTGCCATTTTATTGCTGTGAACACCTTTGATTGGGAAGCACTCGGTTTTTATAAAAAGCTTGGATTTTACGTTGAATTTGAAAGGAAGGGGTTTGATAAAGATTCGATATTTTACTTTTTGCGCAAAAATTAGAAATGAAGCTTGTTGTCATGTTAGTGTTCATACAGTTGATTCATTCTGAATCATGTCCCTGAGAAAATCTATTCATCAGGGACAGAACATTCTCTATAAGCCTTCCTATGACAGCATGTTCATCATAAGTGACAATAGGGCGCTGCATGAGAATAGGTATTTCAGTCATCGCATGTAATATGGCGTCTTCATCATCTAATGAGAGTTTCAACTCTTTAAAGATGAGCTCATTGCATCTCACAAAATCTTTCAAATTAAAATGTGAGCGGAGTTTTATGATGTGTTCCAAAGAGAGAGGATTTTTCAGATATTTAATAACAATGGGTTGAATATGATGACGATGTAAGAGTGCTAATGCTTCTCTTGATTTTGAACATTTGGGATTATGATAAATGGTGAAATGGCTCATTTTCCTCTCTTAATTGAGTGAATTTCCATTATTTATTATTTAAATTGAATTTTGTGCTTAATCTATGCATTAAGTCTTTTTTAGGAATCAGAAATTCACAAATGACTTCAGCAAATTTATATGGGTGCTCCAATGAAAGCATATGTCCAGCTTCTGGAAAGACTGTGATTTTCGAGTTTGGTATCAAATCTACAAACTTCATTACATCTGATGGAGGACAGATTCTATCTTCTGTGCCTGCGATAAATAGCGCCGGTATATCAATATTTCTAAAACATTCAGCCTCAGATGTGATGAAAGCACATTGTGCCTCAAAGTGTCGTTTAAAACCTATCGAAGATTTCGACGTCGGTTCTTCTTCAGATTGTGTTAATGAGGAAACATTTTCTTCTAAGAATTGATCTGAAAAAACCCAAGGCAAACCAATTTTATCAATAATACTGCTTGGTAACTTTAATTCCATTAATTCAAGCATTGCTTTTCCAAGTAATCTTACGTGCATATTGATAGTTGGATAGCAAACACAGCCAATCATTGTGAGGACTTTTGCAGGATATTTTTCAGCTAATTTTGCTGCAATTTGACCACCCATGGAGTAGCCTATCACGTGAGACGCTTCAATTTGTAGGGCTTCCATTAAACCGGCTACATCATCTGTCATCATTTCTATGCTGTATGGGATATCAGGCTGATCTGATTGACCAACACCACGATGATCAAATTGGATCACTTGAAAATGTTGAGCTAATGCATTGACGACTTCAGCTGGCCATACGCTTTGGTGATCTCCGTTCGCTCCGCTAATTAAAATGACTGAGTGATCGCTATTACCTGTAATTTGATAATAAATGGAAATATCGTTTGCAATTATTTTTGGCATAGTTCTGTATGTCCTTATAGTTTCTCTAAATATAACAAAAAATGTGCAATCATAACAGCGGCACTTTTCGAACAATTTGGATGTTATTGATGAAATTTTCATCATGCGAAATAACAATCATGGCTCCTTGATAGCGTGTTAATATTTCTTCGATGGCTTTAATCGAGCGTAGATCAAGATGATTAGTCGGTTCATCAAGAATAATGAGTTGTGGTGGAGTTTTTGAAAGTAAGCTGATTGCAAGACCCGCGCGAATGCGCTCGCCACCACTTAAATCACGCACCATTTTTTCTGCTTCAACGTTTCTAAATTGCATGGAAGCAAGGGCTGAATATGCATCTTGGATGGTGGCTTCTGGATTTAATTTTTGGAAATTTTCAATCAAGTTGAGTGATGGCGTAAGAAAATTGCATTGTTGATCGAGTACACGAATGAGTGATACGCCATATTGGATATTACCTTGTTTGGGTTTGATTTGGCCGCAAATTAATTTAATTAAAGTTGACTTTCCGCAACCGTTTTTTCCAATAATGGCAATACGTTCAGGTCCTGTGATGGACAAATTGAAATGTTCAAAGAGCGGTGCTTGATAGGGATAAGCAAACGTTATGTCATTCATCAGGAGGACTTGCTTTTGTGTTGGCACAGTTGTTTCAGATAGGTCAGCATGAATCGATTCTTTGATTTCTAACTGAGATTTAGTTGATTGTAGGGTTTCATGGGCCTGTTGGATGCGCTGGTGTTTGATGCGTGTTTGACGCCCCAGTGTTTGCCCACTTCTATCCATCATAAAATCGGCTAGTATTTTATCAGGTTGACGTCCTGAGCGATGATCATTTTGACCTTGCTTCTGGCGCTGTTCATGTCGTTCTTTCGCGGTTTGTTGTTGACGTGTAATTTGTTTTAATTCTTTCTCAGCATTAGAAACTCGTCCTTGAAGACTTGCTTGTTGCATAGTTTTTTGAGTCTTATAAAAATCATAGTTTCCTCCAAATCGATTGATCCCTTTGCTTGAAATTTCGATGATTTCATCCAAGCTATTTAATAGTGTTCGATCATGGCTCACTATAATAAATCCACTTTGAGTCTCACGTATCCATTTCAGTAAAATTTGTTTCGAGACGCTATCAAGATTGTTTGTTGGTTCATCTAATAAAATGAAATCTGCTTTTGTTAACATGGCTTTCGCTAAAAGAACTTTGGTTTTTTGCCCACCACTCAAATTCATAAATTGCATGTTAAGAGAGCATAGTGGTAAATCTAGCCTTTCAAATAGCCTCTTTACTTCTAACTCCAGTGTCCAATCATCTCCAATAATATCGAGATCATTTTCAAGCATTGTTCCTCGTTGTAATCGATTTAATGCTTGCCATTTTTCGTGAATACCTAAAATTTCTGAAGTAAATAGTGTGTCCGTTTGTGATTCTATGGTTTGTGGGCAATAGGTGAGTGACCCATTCAAAAGAATATTACCAGAATGAGGAGCTAACTCACCAGCTAATAGTTTTAGTAGAGTCGTTTTACCAACGCCGTTATCCCCAATTACTCCATAGCACTTTTTTTCAAATGATAAATTGAGATCATCAAACTGAATGGCTGACTTAGGAATGGAATAGGAAAGATGATTTGCAGTTAAACGCGACAGGTAAGTCATAATAAATCTCCGAATCAGTTGTAAGAACAAAACAACAATGAAGATTTATTGACGCATCGGCATTCACTCCAAAAAATAGATGGTTAATTGTATAATGATCGGACAATAAAAGTCAATATGTTTTAAAATTATAAAAGTGATTTACACATATAAACCATTTGCCATGTGTATCCTTCTGGTTTCAAATTAAACAAAGGAAGAAATCCCATTTTTTGATAGAAATGATATGTTTTTAGATAATTTTCGTCGGACTCATTGGGTGATAATGTTTCGACCGTCATGGTTGATGAGCCTTGTTGTTTTGCATAATCACAAACGTCGTGTATTAATTGACAGCCATATCCTTTGGTTTGATGATCTTTAAGAATTCCCATCCAGTAGATGTTTGCATTATTTGAGTAAGGAAAGTCTAGACAAAGAAGACCGACATAATTATCTGAAATGCTTAAGCCAAAATTAACGCGCTCTCTGACGCCTTTTGCGTAATGCTCATTACATTCTGGCAAACCAAAATATTCTGGTAAGTCTGCTGTGATTTTTCGACATAAAGACTCAGCTTTATTTGCTGGTATTTGGATGATTTTAGGCTTCATTATTTTTATCTTGGTTTGAAACAAAATGTTTAATAGAAAAAGCTCCTGCAATGAAAGCAATAATACTACTTAAAATAATAGGTGAAATAATCGATATGGTAATCATTAGTCCACCAATAAAGCAAATCAATGCATCTCCTAATGTTCTTAAACTTAATTGAGCGCCCATGGTTTCACTCTGTATAGAGGCATGGGCGGTATTTGAAAGGTGAATGGCCATCGTGGTTGTGACTGTTGTGATACTCAAACCGGATAGAGCAAACAACATTAACATAGAGAGCGGATATTGAAAAATAACCATGCATCCAAAAATAGATGCGGTAGTAATGCATGCCGAGATAATTATTTTTTTAATAGACAGGAATTGTGATAAATGACGCGGTATCCAGGCAGCACCCAGTGCTAACGTGATGGATAATGCTGCATTGTAAATAGCAATTTGAGCAGGTGTCATTATCCATTTTCCTGCTAAATAAACAGGACCAAATTCATAAAAAATATCAACAGAGAACGTAAATATTGTACTAATAAAAAGGAGCTTCTTTAATTCAGGGTGGCTCCTAAATAAATGTTTAAATTGATGAACAAGATTAAACTGTTGCAATATAGGGTTTTGTGGTTTTTGTAGAGTCTTTTGTTGATTAGGAAAGGTCTGATGGATGAGTACAAGTGCTATGAAGGAAGCAATTGCCGCTATAAGAAAAGGTATCGGGTAAGCAAATCCAGATAGGACGTTTTTATCTGAGAAAAATCCTCCGAACAATGGACCTAAGATATATCCAAGTGCTGCCATGGTATTGATTCGACCGAAACTGATAAATTTATTGATTGAAATCAAATCAGATGCCATTGCTCGAGCAATGGGAAAAGTGCTTTCCATGAAACCCGATAAAAATCGGCTGAATAAGAGTAACGTTAAAGATTCGATATAAAGAGAGAGCGCTGTTAGGATGTAAGCAAAAATACTTCCCATTAAACTTAAGAGGAGCATCTCTTTTCTTCCATGGAGATCGGCATTGCGACCCAAAATGGGCGCTCCGATAAATTGACCTAAAGGAAAAATTGCTAAGGTTAAACCAAGAAAAAATCGTCTAGTGGTATCACTCCACCCCAGAGGGATAATATGAGAATCTGTAGATTGTAAAAATAGTGGAGGAATAATAGGGTAGGCGATGGATGCCCCAATAAAACTTAAGAACACAACGAACAATATAATGATAAGCTGGTTTTTTTCTTCTTTTATCATAATAGCCCAATCAGTTGCCAATGCTTCTAGAAAACTTTGTTGTTTCATATGTTATCATGAGTCTTTGCGTTATTTTCTTTTCTGAGTGCCATGAATCAAATATTTACTCGTAAAGCAGCTATCGAAGATCTCGATGAAATCAATGAGATTTTTCGTTTATCAAAAGGAAGTTGGGGTTATTCGGATGAGTTTATGCAACAATGCATGAAAGATTATAGGATAAACACGGGACACATTAACGAGAATACAATGCACTTGTTTTATGTAAATGCTCATGTGGCTGGATTTTATAATTTTGCTTTTGACGAGAACAAGCATTCAGTCGAATTAGATTATTTTTTCCTACATCCTGATTATTTTGGAAAAGGTTTAGGACAAAAAATGTGGGAGAAATGCTTGGAAACGGCAATCTCACTTAACATACCGAAGTTTATTTTAAATGCTGATCCCAACGCCGAGGGATTTTATTTGCAAATGGGGTGCAAAAAGATTGGTGAACAAGAATCGCCAATCATAAAGAATAGAAAACTTCCTGTGTTGATTTATCGTATGTGTAGTAGATAGGGAGCTTGACAGATGATGTCAGATAGATATTGAAATTAAAGTGTCAAATACATCCTAAGATCAAAATCAATTTTGCTAGCATACGCTTTAATATAATTAATGTCTGCTTCATAAAGTTTAAGATGCTCTGTATGTGGACTATTTCCTTGATGATTCGTTTTTATAAAATCGATTAAGGCCTCTAATCTTTCAATGATAATAAGACTAATTTTGGAGACGTCTTCTCCCTTAAGGCCATATGAATGACAGAATAATTGAGCTCTTTTAATCTGATCGTTTATATCACCAAATCCATCATGATTGTTAGGATTGGTAAAAGGTGCCCATCGATAGAGTGCATAAGCAATATCCCATGCTTTTGGGCCAGGGTGGCAGGTATCAAAATCAATTATCCCAATCGCTGTTTCATCATTTAAAACAACATTGTAAGGCGCAAAGTCACCATGACAAATGACTTCGATTGGATTTCGAGATGACAATTGCCAAGACTCAGAATTAGTTTGATGGCAGTCTAAAAAAGATTCTGAAGCATCATGATAGTCGCGTAGTAGCCGAGCAGCAGAAGTTAACGCAGAGATTGATTTGGCTGCTTGGCTGAGGGGATAATTGCTGACTTCCCCAGGAATGAAACTAATAATTTCTTGGCCAAGCGCGTTAATTTCTAATGGCTCAGGAGCCGATAGAAATCCTTTTTCACGGAGATGCAGAAGTAATTGATGTACTTGTTTGGTCCACTTTCCGGAGGGTCTTATGACTTTATCATCTACTCTAATTATATTATTTTCCCGACCACCTGTAAGAAAGATCGGTGTATCTGTCGTTTTTTGAAGATCAGACAATCTCAACTGCCTCGGCTTGCATCCCTTTTTTACCTTGGGCTGCGGTAAATAATACTTTGGAGCCTTCTTTTAGCGTTTTAAATCCATTTGTTAGAATGGCAGAAAAATGAACAAAATAATCTTTGCCGTTTGATTCGATAAAACCGAATCCTTTCGCTTCATTAAACCACTTAACAGTGCCTTGAATTTTGTTGCTCATCGTTAATCAATCCTATTGGTAAAATTTATACATTTGTATGATCGTACTTCTCATACTATATCCTAGTCTTTGCGACAGCGCGACAGTTGCGACATTTTTATAGCTGTCGCAACTGTCGCAGTGTCGCACGATGTTTTTCTGCGTTTAAGCGCTATACGGATTTAAATAAAGAATCGTTTTATTGCCATCGCGATTAAGCCGTACATATTGATGCTCAATCAAAATTTCTAAAGCACTATCAAGTCGTACTCTTTCTCGAATAGGGCTATTACGCTGGATTTCACGTGTGGATATCACATCAAAACTATTGTTGAGAAGCCAATTTAATAATTTCTGTGCATCTGTCTCAGGGGCTATCATGGTCTCAATACTCAAGAGTCGACGGGTTTCATGCATATGCCATTGGATAATCTCTATGGCCTGTTGTGTATTTTCAGCGTCAATGTCGCCATCTTTCCCTTCGAAAAGATGAAACAGTGCCGCGAGTCTTGCTGCATTTTCACCGGCCTTACTGGCAAAATCAGTCATCATGTGCCATTGCCCATTGTGACCGAGGCCTGATTCCATGTAGTCAAAAAATTTAACCCAGGTTTTTTTAGCGGTTTCGTTCATCTTTAATACAGGCAAGTTAATGCATCCTGATGCTGTAAATTTTGAAGATTGGGATAGGCAGTCTTTAATACGTCGGTTATAAGCTGTGAAGCAGGATTCAATATTTTTAGGCTCTTGGTAGAAGCGTTGACCCATTAAACTTTTAGGATGCGCGATGAGGCAGCGAGGTAAAAAACCGCTATGCCTAGGAATGCCGTTGGCGTCGAGTAACATCTGACGCAGTAAAATAGGTTGCATCATCAGATTAACCGTCAAACGTCTGTCTTTAATGACAAAATCTTCGGATGTTTTGCGATGCGTGACATATTTTTTTGCATCCCAAAGTCGATTCAGCAAGGAGACAAATTTGGTGGGATTGGCATTCATGCTGTGACTACCCATGACAATACCACCTTCATCGCTCCAAAGAGACGCACTTGGCCAGCCTTTTCCTATTGTTTGAGCCAGGGCTTCTTGAGTGACATCTTCAAAATAAATGGTTGGTAATAAAGGAATATTGGGCTTATTTTTAAGATTTTTTTCAATAGTCTCTTCAATTTTCTTGCGCTCAAAAAAAGAATCGGCATATTTTAAAGATGAGCTGAGAGAGTCTTGCTCTTCCTCCCACTTCTTATGTAATAGCTTCGCAAGCTCTATTTTGGGATTTAATTCTCTTATGATATTTTCTTCCCATTCGCGAGTGGCTTTTGAAAATAAGGTATCACTTATTGATTTTCGCTCACCACTTAAAGCGGCCACTAAAAAATAGAGTGAGATAGGGCTTTGTAAATGATTATCTCGTGCTACATTTGCGATCGCTTGGCAGGCGAGGGAAACATTGGCTAGTGCACTGCATGCAATTAAGGCGATGGGCTGTTGGCCATATTGTTGATATTCCGTAATTGTGTTGCTCAAAATAGAAGGTAATGCATTGACTGGATAAGGAGTTGCCTCTATTTCAATCTCACTGAATGGGATAGGTTGGCCCCATGTTGACGTTTCATGAGTGGGCTCTTGAACCATTGGTTCAGCGGGATGACTTGAATGCTCCATAGAAATGCCTTTTATGATAAAAGGCAGCATTTTACCTTTATCGGGCTTCTATTGTAAAATGACTAAAAATTGACGGCAGCTATTTCATGACTCACGCTTGGAAACAAACCATTGAAATAAATGAAAGCATTGCTTCTCAAGTTATTTCAGCGCAACACCAAATCGATATTGAGTGTATTGAACTACTCGATTCTGGTTGGGATAATGTCGTCTATTTAGTGAATAAGGCACTTATCTTTCGCTTTCCACGACGAGAATTTGGGTTAGACTGCATCGCTAATGAAATTACGTTTTTACCGTTTATTAAAGAGCATGTTTCCTTCCCGCTGTCATCACCCAACTGGATTGGTAAGCCATCGTCACAATATCCCTACTCATATGCGGGATATGAAATGCTGAAAGGTCTTGCATTAAGTGACCAGCCGCCTGCTTTAATCGATAGCGCTCCGTTTGCAAAAGTCTTGGCCCATTGGCTTCGTGAGTTACATCAGCTTCCTGTGACTTTAGCGCAGATTGAAGCTGTAAAAGGAGAATATGAATGGAAAGTGGATGTTTTCCATCGCTTGACTGGGGTAAAAGATAATCTGGCTAAATATGCACAATATTATGATGAGGCGAGATTGCATCGTGAGAGGCTATTACAAACCATTAAAATCATGGAATCTTGGCATTTCACTCCATCAAAACGATGTTTTGTTCACGGTGATTTGTATGCAAGACATATTATTGTTGATGATCAAAGCATGCCTAAAGGAATTATTGATTGGGGTGATATTCATATCGGGCATCCTGGCATTGATTTGGCAGTAGGTATGATTTTCACGCCTGAAGTTTTTCAAGAATTTCTCTCCTCGTATGGGGCTATTGATGAAGAAACCCATCGTATTTTATTGCTTCATTGCTTTTGCCATGGCATGAGCTTTTTACCTTATACTTTTGAGCAAAATAAAGCGAATTTAATGGGGTGGGCTATGATTGTGCTGCATCGTGTTGTTGATGAAATACACACACATTTTGGTGTAAAAGGAGTTTAAGCATGTCAAAGTTGCTTGTAAGTGCGTGTCTGTTAGGTGAAAAAGTGCGCTATGATGCCAAGGATTGCTTACAAACACACACACGTTTAAAGCAATACATCGAAGATAAACGTGTTGTAACTATTTGCCCTGAGATGGCTGGCGAGTTACCAACGCCAAGACCACCAGCAGAAATTGAGCCTCAAGGCCATGCCGCAACCGTTTTGCGTTTCGAGGCGAAAGTGCTTACGAAAAATGGAGAGGATGTGAGTCATGAATTTAGAAAAGGAGCTCAAAAAGCACTTGCATTAGCACAAAAACATGGCATTCGCTGCGCAATTTTGAAAGCACGCAGTCCTTCTTGCGGTTCGGGCCAAGTTTATGATGGTACGTACTCTAAAAAGCTCATTGATGGCATGGGTGTTACAGCGGAACTACTCAGTCAACATGATATCAAAGTGTTTAATGAAACAGAGATTGATGCAGCATTGGATTACATCGAAGTAATGGATGTGTGTTAAAATGACTCATCCTGTTTTTGGAATTAAATAATGACGATAGCCTCAGCGACTTTTTATAACAGTGCGCTAGCACCATTGGCTTCAAGAGAGCCTATAGCCACTAAACGCGTGATTTTTTTAGGCATGCTATTTGTTAGCTTTTTAATTGTTTCCAATTTAACAGCTTTTAAAATTGTAGAGTTTCATTTGACGAATGGCACCACTCTTAATTTTCCAGCAGCACTCGTCTTTTTCCCGTTAACGTATTTCTTTGATGATGTTTTAACAGAAGTATATGGTTTCAAGATGAGCCGTCTTATTATTTGGGGTGGCCTTATTTGCAGTGCTTTAATGACGATTTGCACATGGATTGCAGTGCAATTACCTGCTTCACCATTGTGGGATACGAATACGCATCATGGAAATCAGGCCTATGCTTTGGTTTTTGAGGGTTCGCTTCGTATTTTTTTAGCATCCATTATCGCGTATTTTTTTGGTGAATTTATGAATTCGACCATTTTAGCGAAACTCAAAGTACTGACCCAAGGGCGTTATTTTTCACTACGAGTTATGAGCAGCACGGCTGTTGGTGTGGCTGTTGATAACGTTATTTTTTGCCACATTGCGTTCTGGCATATCATGCCACAAGAGGTTATTTGGCAAATTATTTGTACTCAATATCTGATTAAATTAGGATATGAGCTTATTATGTTACCTGTGACATATCTCTTGGTTAATTATTTAAAAAAGGCAGATAACATCGATTATTACGATACAGATACTGCATTTAATCCGTTTTCTTTGAAATTGGTGAATTGATTCACTAGATCAAACGTATTTATACGTATTGCGCCTTGATGTGGATACTTTTTATACTATGACTATACTCAATTTAATGTATAGTTATTTTGGAGGTATCTATGAATGCATATAAACGAATTTTTCTTATTGGTCATCCAGGTGCTGGCAAAGCACTGGTTGCAAAAAACTTAGCTGAAAAATTAGGCTGGAAATTTATTGATGCAGATTTAGGATTGGAATCTCGTGTTGGAGAAACTACTCATGACATTTTAGGGCAAGGTGAGAAGGATTTTCATCAGTGCCAATACGAAATTTTAGTGGAAATTTGCAAAAAAGATAATGTTGTTGTCACAACAGATGCAAGTATTGTCTGTTCTGAAAAAGCATGTGAACTTTTATCTGAGGAGTTCAGCGTTTATTTAAAAGTGAGCATGCCTGTTCAAATGGAACGCACATCTCATCAAGCCGAGTTCTTATTATCAAACTCAGATCGCAAGCACTTTTTTGAAAAACTTCATCATGAGCGAGATTCTCTTTATCAAAAAGTTTCGACAATACAGGTGGACAGCGACAATAGTGCTCTTGATGATCATGTTTCGATTATTATGAAACTTATCTCAGAAGATGGATTAAAAAAAAAGTAACTGAGCTGGATGCAAGAGATTTAACGTTTTTTCATAGAATTCTGCATACGCCTGTACAATTAGGTAATCAGCAAGCATTGTGTTTTAAATATCTAGCACAGGGCTTGTCGGCTAAAGAAATTGCACGAGAAATGAATCTTTCATTTAGGACGGTAGAAGGTACCCTTGCAAAAGTAATGGAGCTATTAGGCTGCAATTCTAGTAAGGAGTTGATTGCGTTGTATCATGCAAGGCATTAAAGATTGACTGTTTTTTATCAGACACGTTAAAGTGTTATAAAAAATGTATTATTAAACACACATGAGAATAAATATGAAAGTGATTCTTTTATTAGGCTCGTCCTCTACTGGTAAATCAACACTTTGTGGCGAATTAGCTAAAAATCATCAATGGAAAGTTTCTGACACAGATAAATTTTATAATGAAGCTAAGCCAAAAGCAGAGGATGCAGCGAAGCGAATTGTTGCTTCTTTACCTGAGGAAACTAAAGAGTGTCTAGCACGTTATAAGCTTACTGATGCATTGATTAAATTTCCAATCACAGGTGAGTTACATTTCGAGGATAGTGGTTTTAAGATAGACATGGAGTCTTTTCATAAAGAATCTACTGAGGAGCTACTAAAAAAGGCAGGTATTCAGAATGCAGATATTCCCTTGTTGGCCGTCGGTCTGCGTGAAGTAGTAAAACAAAGTGAAGCTACAAAAGAGATTACTACATTTTGGGGATTAGAACCATTTTATAATGCTTATCTAGAGTATACTTTTGACCAAAACTATGAATCAGATGATACCATTATTCTTGATGTCAACCCGCATGCAGGATTTGGTCCTGCTAAGATATTGGATGTAACTGAAAAATATATTGAATCATATAGCGATGCGCATCCGGACCAATCAATAGAATTTTTTAAAGCTATAGCCTATTGTCCTCCAGTGGAACTTAGTAAACGGCTTAAGCATCGTAAAGACAGTGGCTATACAGGAAACACGGCTACGGGGTTGTATTCATATGAGCAGCTATCCATGTTGATTAATACCGTACCTAAAGATTATGAGGGTCCCGATGTGATTGATACATTATCACAGGTAGATATCGGAAGAATTGTAAGTAACCATGTACCTGAAACATCGAGAGACCTGATGATGGTTACGAAAACTCGTAATGAGCTTTCCCGCATATTTGGCATCTCTGATGACACAGTGAAGTTAGTGACAACTAAAGAGTTTCCATGTGATGCAGTAGTTAATACTAATAAAGCAGATGCCAAAACTTTAGCAAATATTTTGGTAGATGAGATAAATGATTGTGCGGCATCTAAGAAAACAACTTTGAACATATAATGCAAAATTGACCGATTTTTAAGTAGAGCAAGATATTGTCTGTTACTTGATTTTTCATGTATTTTTACGGTATTAACCTGATGTTAGAGCTGTTAAACTTAATCAAAATATTCACTTTAATGTACTCATGCCCCAATTGATCTATAAAAAAATTAGTCCAATATTACTTCTTATTTTAAGTTGCATTACGTTGTTAGCATTTGCTGATAACGCTCATTTAATCACAGAAGAAAAGTATGCACCTGTACCGGGTGGCCAAATTTGGTACCAAATAAATTATTACAATGACACAAAAAATAAAACACCGATATTGATTGTACATGGTGGGCCGGGAGTTCCTCATGATTATCTAAATTCCTTAGTGACGCTTGCAAAACAACGACCCGTTATTTTTTATGACCAACTAGGATGTGGACATTCACAAATTAAAGATAATGATAATGCGCTATGGACGCTTGAGCGTTTCGAACAAGAGCTGGATGATTTGATCAATGCGTTGCATTTAAAAAATGTATACTTGTTTGGGCATTCTTGGGGCGGCGGATTAGCCACCCAGTATGCATTAAAACATTCGAATAGAATTAAAGGATTAATTTTATCCAGTCCTTTATTAAGTACATCTCAATGGGTTAGTGATGCTCAAATTCTTTTAGGAAAGCTTGATAACGATACACAAAGGATTATTAAGATTAGCGAAGAAAGAGGGGATACAAGCTCAGATGAGTACCAGAAAGCAATGGATGATTATTACCATCATTATGTTTGTCGTTTAGATCCTTGGCCTTCAAAGCTTGTTTATGCATTCGAGCATATGAATCTTAATGTCTACCACACTATGTGGGGACCAAGCGAATTTACAATGAATGGTAATTTAAAAAATTTTGATCTGACGAGCAAATTAAGATATTTGAATATGCCTGTTTTACTGACTGCTGGTCATTACGATGAAGCGAGACCGGAAACAATCTCTAATTTTGCTAAGCATATATCAAATGTGATAATGATCATTTACAGGAAAAGCGCGCATGTTGCATTCTTGGAAGAAGGTGAAGATTATTTAAAGGACTTATTAAAATTCCTTCAAAAATCGGACGAGAGTTAACATGGCTTTGTCATTTCCATTAGCAAAAGTGATTGAGCTTTATAAGTTATTTGAGGCATCTCATATAAAGATATGGCTCGATGGTGGATGGGGTGTTGATGCGCTTTTAGAAAAAGAAACGAGAATACATGAAGATCTTGATATTGTTGTTGAAGAAAGAAATGTGAAAAAACTGATTACACTTCTTCAATCAATGGATTATTTTGAAGTCGAAAAACTGGATACTTCTGAGTGGAATTTTGTTTTAAGTCATAAGGAGGGTTCGGAGGTTGATATCCATGTAATCAACTTTGATGAGCATGGAAATGGTATTTACGGCCCAAAAGAAAGAGGTGTATTTTATCCCGCTTATGCCTTCCATGGTGTTGGTCATTTAAATTCTGTGTTACTCAATTGCTTATCTGCCGAATATCAACTTGAATCGCATACTGGATACTCTTTAAGAGAAAAGGATTTTCATGATGTGATCGCTTTGTGTGAGAAGTTTAATTTGAAAAGGCCTGCTCAGTATTGTTAACAATAGAGTTTTTTGCCATAAGGCTTTTCGTAAATAAAAAGTTTTCAAAGTTAAGCAATAATATTGTGAAACCCCATTGTTTGTATCATAAACAATTAAATAAAGCCGAGGTAACTTAATGCAGGAAATTACAACCATTTTTTGGGATTTAGATGGAACATTAATTGAAACAGAAAATTTATATGATGCAGCAATTGAACTTGCTTGCAAACAACTAAATGTGCCAATTAAACGTAATATAAAAGATATACCGAATGGAAAGACTTTACGTGATGATTTTACTTTTGTAACTTATCTAAACAATAATGTTGAAATGGAAAAGATACTATTAGATGAACTAACACGCATTGCAAATGTTCATATAAAAAACAACTTAAGTAAAACTCAGGCTATCGAGAGTACATTGAAATTACTGACTTTATTTCATGAAATGGGTCTACAGCAAAGTATCGTTTCAAATTCGAACCAAGATTTATGCGAGTATGCGATGGAGGTACTGGGGATTACAAGTCTTTGTACATACTGTTTTGGAATAGATAAAGTACAGCGAGGTAAGCCAGAACCCGATTTATATTTATGCGCGTTAATGGAGCACAAAATACTCAGTTCTGAGTGTATCACTTTTGAAGATAGCGTTAGTGGAGCAGTAGCAGCAAAATTAGCCAATATGACAGTTGTTATGATTGGGCAAGAACAAGGTATCGCAAATCCAGACTATTATTGGGATATGAAAAAAGAAGATTGTGTTGCTATTGCGGGGAGGCTATCAAAGTCATACAAGTGGCTTAGGACTTGACTCGTACCATAATCACAAGAGAAGCTCTTGCTCTATAGGATCTTTGGGGCAATAGACTTTTCCAAAGTGAAAATATAAAATGCAGAAATTTTAATTAATGAACTTTAGCATATGGATTTTATGAGAGGGCTTACTTATTGGATTGCGATAATGCTGACAGCTATATCGTTAACTTCTTACGCGCGTATAGATAGTCACGCGAAAGAAATTGAAAGATACGATGCTATTGTATTATCCAATACTCAGATGCATAAAATACACTCTAAATTAAACGGTCATGATTATAAGATTTACGTCAATCTTCCTGCCAGCTTTTTTAGCGATAATAAGAAAAAGTCATATCCAACTGTATATTTGCTTGATGCAGATTATAGTTTTGCGCTAACAAAGCAGGTCGCTGAGCATCTTATGGATAGAGATCGAATAAAAGAGTTTATCATTGTAGGGGTAGCTTATGATGGTCCATTAAAATATAGGTTGAATCGCACTAGAGACTACACGCCTTCTAGAGTTCTTGATGGTGGATATGGGCCGGAATTTCAAAAGCATTCTGGTGGTGCGGATAAATTTTATGATTTTCTAAATAATGAGTTGATTCCTTATATCAATAAGAAATTTCCTGTAAACGAAGATCGTACCATAGTAGGACACTCATATGGTGGATTATTTGCGAGTTATGGACTGCTTCATTATCCTTCAGTTTTTAATAAAGCCATTATAGTTAGTCCATCTTTATGGTATGACAATGAGTTAATTTTAAAACAGGCTATCTCTAAAAATAATTTTAATTATCCTGTATTACATAAGATTTATTTTGCTGTAGGCGAGCATGAAAATCTTCATTATAAAATGGTGAATGAGCTGAAGAGGTTTAGTGAAATAATTCAAAATAAACCACATAAAAACCTTGAGTTCGATATTGATATAACAACCAATCTCGATCATGATACTATTTTTCCGACAGCCCTTACTAAAGGTTTAGTATACCTTTTTAAACAATAAATGCATTTTAGGTCAAATATTGCAAAAACTAACCCTCAGAATTCACGGTCTTGATACTTTAAGGAGCTCAGCTATTTTGCTGGTGCTCATGTATCATTACACCGTTTTTATTAGTCATCAGCCAACTTTCGGCATTTTTAGTGAAATCGGATGGGTTGGTGTTGATTTATTTTTTGTCTTAAGCGGATATTTGATTGGTAATCAGATTTTTTTTGCATTAGTCAATCAGCATAAATTTTCTTTTAAACAATTTTATTCTAGAAGGATTTTCAGAACCTTACCCAATTATTTGGTGATTTTGAGTATGTACTTTCTTATTCCAGGCTTCAGAGAATATGAAACAATATCACCATTTTGGAAATTTATTACTTTTACACAAAATATTGGTTTGCAAATTGGTACTGCTTTTTCTCATGCATGGTCACTTTGTATTGAAGAACAGTTTTATCTGATTTTACCTATATTAGCTTTAACGCTTATTCGTAAGAAATCATCCAGATTCTTAAAAACTGCTTTTATTATCTTTATTTTTAGTGGCATCGTTTTGAGAGCGTTCTTATGGAAATACTGTGCACAGTATTCACCGGAAGAGTTCAAACGTTTATTTTACACAAATATCTATTTTGCTTCATATTGTCGATTAGATGAGTTGATATTTGGTGTTGCAATTGCTGTAATAAAGAATTTCTATGCCAGCATATGGGAAAAAATTACGGTAAAAGGCAATAAATTTTTATTGTGTGGATTGATTGGCTGCAGTAGTGTTTGTTATGGTTTCTCTCAATATCATTATAGTTTTTTCATGACAGTATTGGGTTATCCTTTATTGGCGATGTCTTTTGCCGCTCTAACGATCGCTGCACTAAGTAATACGTCTTATCTGTATCGTATAAAAATTCCAGGTGCATCCAAATTAGCTGTTTGGTCTTATGCAATTTATTTGATTCATAAACCCATTAGTGTTCTGGTCTATCATGAGTTAGTTAAACGAGGTTTCGAATCCGCAAGTTTATTAGGAATGATTCTGATTATGTTGGTGAGCTTAGGAAGTGGTTATTTACTTTATGTTTTGGTTGAAAACCCATTTTTGAAAATGCGAGATAAATTGAAATTCGAAAATAATATAGTTAATCATAAGTGGGGAGAGCGGCGGCACGAGATCGAAATCTAGGATTTAAAAGGCGTGAAAGCTATATGCTCATCAATTATTTCCGAGTATGTTTATTATCGGAATATCTAACTGAGCGATTGTATGCTATCAATAAACTTGATTAACTCATGTGGGTTATTTTCCTGAATTTTTACTAAATCGCCTGCATAATGAAAATAACATCCAAGATAAGACATTCCAAGATAATTTGCTGTATTGATAAATATATGCTCAAATCCATCTTTTCCCTCAGGATGCGTTGCATAAGAACAAATAACAGCCATTTTTTTCTGGCGTAGTTTCCTTCCAATATCTTTATGTATCGTGAGCAAGTCTGTGATTCTGTCGATGAATCGTTTCATTGGAGCGCTCATTGTGTACCAATAAATGAGTGTTGCAAAAATGATGATCTCATATTCCATTACTGTTTTCACAACGTTTAAAAAATCGTCATTACCATTAGCATAGGTATAATCAAAATCAGCTATAGAATATTTTGCCAAATCAATAAGCAATGGCTCATCAAGGCGCTCCATAACCCATTTTACAGCGGATATCGTACCGCCATTTGAACGAGAGCTACCGAATATAATGGCGTATTTTTTCATAGTTACCTTATCCAAGGCACCAGTACACCATCTTCAATAGTACATCTCTTCATAGTGCTCTCTTTCGCTTGAATCTCTTGGTATTGCAAAAATATATCAAAAAGATCTCTGCATTGATACTTCGTAAACAAGTGTAATAGTGAAAACGATTGGGCATTAATCGAAATTTTACGCTGTCTGTACTATGGATATTTGCTTTTTCCGAAATGAAATTGCTTTAGTGGATAATAACACACCAAAAATGACGCTTAGTCCTCCGATAATTTGAATCATAGAAACCGCTTGTCCCTGAAAAAAGGAAATTACGGTGGTTACAATCGGAATCAGATTAAAAAAAATAGCAGTTTTACCAGCACCTAATCGGCTAATGCCATAGTTCCAGAATAAATAAGCAGCGACAGTTCCTAAAGCGACCATATAGATCAAGGGGTAGTAAACAGTAGATGTTTGTTCAAATAAGTTATGAAATGCCTCCATCTGCCCTGATCCACCTATTATCAATAAAAATATAGTACTAATAAGCATCGTACTAGTGGTCGTAATGAGTGGCATACTATCTTTTAAATAACGCTTAGATAAGACGTTATAAAATGCCCAACAAATATTGGCGAGCATGACAATCAAGTCACCGAATGAAAATTGTAATTGAAGTAATGCTTGGATTGAACCTTGCGTGATGACAATGGCAACACTCAATAAGCTAATCATTGCACCTAGTTTTTGTGACCTATTCATTTTTTCTTGAAGTAGAAATGCCGCAAAAAACATGGTTAATGGTGGATTAGTCGCCATAATTAAGGCTGCATTAATAGACGAAGTATATTTTACTCCTTCAAACACAAAGCCATTGTAACCAATGATTCCGATAAGGCTAAGGAGAGCATATACCCAAAAATTTTGTTTAAACGTTGGAATGAAGATTGTTCGTGCTTTCGTAAACAATATAACGGGCAAGATGCACAGTAAAGAGCATAGAAATCGGATAGCAACTAAATGTAATGGATCAAAATAGTTTACTAATACTTTACCAGCATTAAAGTTAGCGCCCCAAAAAATTGCAGCACATAAGGTTAATAAAAACGGCATCATGGTATGAATCATTGTATAACAAAATAGCATTTTAAATGAAGTAAGCTGCAATGGAAATAGATTTAACAAACTGTATTTTCAATGAATGTGAAAACAAGTTAATATTAATTCCGTAGAGTACGATTTTGTCGGCAGTAATTTAGTGTAAAAATTAAAACATATTAGAGTGCATACCATGCTAAAATTATTTACAGTTCTTTTCTTATTTTGTTCAGCTTCCTTTGCTTCCATACATCAGGAAATCAAAACTATCGAACAAAAATCAAACGGTCGCCTCGGAGTTTCAGCTATTGATACTGAGACTGGGCAGCTCATCGAATATCGTTCTCAAGAGCGCTTTCCATTTTGCAGCACTTTTAAGGTGATGGGTGTAGCCGCAATTTTAAAAGCGAGCATGAGCGATCAGTCTCTTTTAAATCGAAAAATTCATTATGTAAAAAAAGATTTGGTTGAATATTCACCAATCACAGAAAAACATGTCGGTGATGAAATGACTGTTGCTGAGCTGTGTCATGCAACCCTCACGACGAGTGATAACACTGCTATGAATTTACTGATGCGTATTTTAGGCGGACCGCAGGCAGTTTCACATTTTGCTAGAACAATTGGGGATGATCGATTTAACTTAACGCGTTGGGAACCTGAGTTAAATTCAGCTATTCCTGGGGAAAAAGAAGATACAACAACCCCTAAAGCCATGAGAGTTAGTTT
Source organism: uncultured Legionellaceae bacterium (assembly GCA_964493245.1). Classification (GTDB taxonomy): domain Bacteria; phylum Pseudomonadota; class Gammaproteobacteria; order Legionellales; family Legionellaceae; genus CAZBNB01. The sequence continues at coordinate 57,144 of CAZBNB010000009.1, read as the reverse complement.
ACAAAAGCTTCTCTTAGGTTCTGTTTTGGATACCAAACAAAAATCATTATTACAGAATTGGCTAATACATAATACAACAGGCGATCATCGAATTCGTGCAGGTGTACCTAATCAATGGATTGCCGCCGATAAGACAGGAACCGGTGGCTATGGAACGACGAATGATATCGGTATTCTTTATCCGCCACACTGTCAGCCTATCGTTTTAGTTGTTTACTTTACACAGAAAGAAAAAAATGCGACGGCAAATGAAGCTATTATTGCATCGGTAACAAAAGTACTAATAAATCAATTTGAAAAAACAGACAAATGCCTTCGAAAATAATGAATTAACGAAGGCATAGTCAGGACACGTTTTTAGGTGGGCCCTCTTTTTCAGACTAATACCTATATCAGTATGGTTGAGGATGCTTGTATGGCTAAGCCGTTCAATAGCGAGCTCAGAATTTAATAACGTTTAGTGGCTCCATTAAACAAATTTCATGATATAAATTACGTAACATACGATTAATTTTTGCTCGTTGAAAACTTAATATATTCCCACTGAATTTTTCTTTTGCTAATAAGAATAACTGAACATAAACTTCTTCATACAATTGATCATGGATGATTGTTAATCGATTATAGTTGTTTGCATCTGCTATTTCATTTAAAACTAAAGGGGTAAGACCATTTACACAAATATATGTATGACTCAATGATTCTTGTGTAAGCTCATAAGCTTGGATAACTTGTTCTTTAGTAAGTTCAATATCCACGCTTATAGTAAATATAGCGGATCTAATTAGATCAATTAATTGAAATTTATTGCGTATTCGTATTTCCATTGCTTTGTTTACAAGGTTTTCTCCGTCGATATTTAGCGCAATCATTTAATCTCCTGGTACAAATTTATCTACTTTTAAGGTCTCGATAAAAGTTTTCATGCACACCTAATGCCAATAATAAACGTTGTCTAGCATCCCACTCATAGGCTAAAAGAAATTCTTGATGATGAATTTTAAATTTATAAACAAATACTCCGGATAAATCCCCTCGTTTTTCATTCCCAATTTGAGGGTTTTTAATAATTTCTTTAATTGCATTATTTACAATCAATTGTTGAGAAAGCGGTAACTTTTTATAAGCTTTTTTAAAAGCAGGCATTTGCTTTATATTGATATCACTCACTTTTTTCATCAAAATTAAAAGGCTCTGCTAGTGATTTATCTTGAAGCTTTGATAAAAGCACATCTTTTATAAATTCGATGGGTAAGTCAGGATTATCCAACGCACATTTTCCTAGCTTCGCCCAATATTCAATTTGATTCGGGATAGATCGAAATTCAGCAGAGGCAACTTTTTTTGCTTCATAATAAATTGATTCATCAATTCTAATAGGAATACCCATCGCTCGTTCACCTACAATAGTTACATTTAGCTACATTTGTAGTATAGCATTTTTTAATAATTAAGGACAATTTTTTATATTTCGGATTGAATTTCAGATTCCTATGCAGAAGATAGCTTAAACTACTACTTGTGCCTGCTGGTGTTAAGAAAATATTTATCTTGCACTATACTTAAAGTGTCTTTTAATGGAGTGTATTGTGAAAGTCATTTTACTACTTGGCCCTTCTAGTGCAGGAAAAACAACGCTTTGTAACACGTTAGTTAAGGAGCATAGTTGGTATACACATGGGTGTGATCAAGTTGGGGAAATCATTCAGAAAGAAGCCACTGTATTTTTGGCACAAAAATTGAAAAAGTATGGGCTTGTCGAGCAACTTTCTCCTTTTATGAGTGAAAAGGCAGTTATCGCGCTTGCCGCAACAGGAAAGTTTGACCTTGTTCATAATGACATTTCTATTGACCATCAATTTAGAAACCCAGATTTTCAAGGGCTCGAGGATATTTTGAGTCAAGCAGAGTTTTCTGGTATAGAATTGGAAAATTTGACCAAAATCCTCCATAAAGTGGGAAAGCTATTTGAGGAGTTACCACCCGTTGATGGTCTTGAGAGAATGCTTGAAGATATTTTCAAATTACCCTCAGATGCAACCGTTATTATTGATGATGTACCTCCTCCCGATGGAAATGTGAAAGCAATGATACAAGATTTCAAAGAAAGGCTTTCAGAGCATGCAAGATCGAATGGATGCGAGATAGAGTATGCGACTGTTTTGGCCTTCTGCCCGCCTAAAGTTTTAAGTACTCGTATTCAGCGTCGAAATGAAATTGCCGATAGTTCTGGAAACCCAGAAAATAAAAAAGATAAAAGAGTAGGTGTGTTTCCTTTTTTCCAGTTAAGTCAATTAATAACCACCGCTGAAGCAGATGGCTTAATTGATGAAGCTAAAACGCTTTCGAAACTTCAGCTTCTAATGATCGCACTTAAGCATTTGCCACCAGGGATCGGAGACGGTGAAGTCAGAAAAGCAAAAGCAATTTTTAAGGCCGGCGTGCACGAATATAAAAAACTTATGCACGAATTTAAGTTATCAAACACAAACAATGTTACGGTTATGCCCAGAGAGGACTTAGAGGCGCACGCTGTAATAGATCTATCTAAAGAAAGTTCTTCCATTGAATTAGCTAGAGAACTTATTGATAAAACGAGCCATATACCTTTGTTATCAACAATAACCTCTAGTAAATCTTTGTAGTATTTATAGTGAGGGGCGGCCAAACTTTATTATGCAGATAAAAAGGCTCATTCTGCTGATTATTAAAAAAAAATAATACTTCCTATTCAACCAGTTATACGGCATCATGAGTATAATGTGGTAATCTTTCTTATGAGATCCAATGTACGATAGACTACATCATTGGTTTTTTGCGGTATTACAATATAGTAAAACTCTTGGTTCTTCATTCCATTCATCTCTCTTATATGTTGATGTGGTAAAACGTTGGAACGGTTTGGGAATCGGATATCTTTTGTTCCTTATTATTTTAGGGAGCCTCCCCTTATCTTATCGGCTGAATATAGCCTTTGATCATTTTTTTAAACAAAAAATTCTACTTCCTATAGAATCAATCCCATCTATACCCATACATGATGGCATAGTTGTGTATAACAAACCTATTCCATATTTAATTAAAAATAATAATGGCGAGATAGTTTTAATCATTGACACAACAGGAACAGTATCTGAAATGAATGAGAAATATCCAGAGTTAATAATGCTCATCACTAAAAATAAAATAGACTTTAGACCGCCGAGTTATAAGCAGTTTCTCAATTTAAGCAAAGATTCCATTAATAATCCTATCTATACACGTACTTTCGATAAAAAGTTTAATGGGTTTATTTCCGGCGAGGCATGGCTCCGCTCCTCAGGAATTTTAAAAATAAAAACCATAATGAAAATTTTCATATTTCCCTTGGTGACCTTATTTTATTTTGTTATTTTTGGAGTCACATTGCTTTTATTATCTTCGATAGTGCAACTATATTCGGATATTTTTTTTAATCGAAAAATTCCATTTAAAGCTTCCTGTCGCTTGTTGTCTGTAGCAGCAACACCGGCTTTACTGCTCTTTTTTTTAATGCAATGCAGTGGTTTTGCCTTACCTAATATTGACTATGTGGTAATTGTTTTGACTTATATATCCTATGCGCTGTACTCAGTGAAGCGCCTTTGTGTTTAATTTTATATATTCTAACAGGACATAATCCCCAGCTCATTAACTCTATTCCTTCATAAATAGGTTCAAAGTGCCCATGTACAATTGTTCGAGTAGCGACAATAATTCGACTACCCGGTTTTAGAAGAGCCATTTTTGAAACGAGTTCATTCCAAGTGGCATCAGCAAGGCAAGTGGCTGCCACGTAAATAATATCAGCATTACTAAAGTCAAAATACAAAAAACTATCGTTGATAAATTGGATGCGTTGCATTTGAGACAGGCACTCATTATTATTTTTCTGGAATTGTCGAATGGCTTTTTCAAATTGTATATATGATTGTTTATACAGAGGAGGTAATAATTCAATCCCGATAGATTGATGAACATTGAAGAACAGCATGGCACTTAATACTGCTTTTCCAGAACCAGAACCCAAATCATAAAAGATATCCTGCTCACAAGGAGATGCTCGCTCAAGGATAGTGTAAAAAGATAAACAATCTATTTCGCCATAAATAAATTCTTTATTTTGAATAAGATGTTGTAATCGATACCACCTTGAGGAGGATTTGGCGTGTACATTTTTGTACAATAAGTCCATGGCATGGATCTTGTATTCTATATTTGACCAATCAGCTCGCTGACTTAATTGTGCCCTTTTATTCACCCTTTTAAAATGAGGGATAAGCATATTGGTTAATAAAAGTCGTAAGATCACCAATAAGACGGGTGTAGTAATAATAAGATAATACAACATCACACGCCAAAATATTTTAAAAAAGTTGTTTATAGTATTACAGGTTCTGTTAAAAATAGAAATCCAAAAAAACTATAGAGGTAATTGCTTCTGGGTGCAATTATAATGCGTCATGGAGAGGTCTGTGTTTTTTAAATCGATGAATTGTATGTGTTCCCGAAAATCTCATGACACATAAATTTCAATACGCTCTATCCCTTGCCCACGATTTCGTCTTTTTAAACGAATTTGACCAATCTCACTGGTGCGTCTGATGTGTGTTCCTCCGCATGCTACCTGAGAGAACGCATTAATTTTCCAATATCTGCGTTCATTTAATTCATCGCTAAAGGCACTTACAATGAGCTCATCTGCATTAACAATATCTTGAGCTGCTCTTTGTAGTGATTCAAGTAAAGGTGACATATTATTCTTCCATTGAAAATCAATACGTGCTTTATCCTGTGCAATATGTGCGCCAACTTTTTTAATATTGGGAATTCGTTGATAAACCAGTTCTAAGATGACCTCTGCTGCAAAATGCAGTCGCATTAATTGATAACGACGCGCCCAATCTATTTTAATTAAGACATCATCACCTTGTTTTAATTGGTGATCATTGGATAATGTGTAATAAATTTGTTTATCTTCTTTTTTGGCTTCTAAAACAGGATAATGATCAATAGTCCCACTATCACTTTCTTGTCCACCAGAAAAAGCATAAAAAATGGTTTCTCGTAATGTAATGCGATTATCACAAACTGTTTCCACCACAGTATTGAGTTCTGTTAGATAGGGATTATCCCAAAAGATCTTTTTTGTCATCATTTATCGCCACAATGAACACTTTTTGGTTAATTGAGAAACGAGCTCCCATTCACCAAACAGGACAATTCCGTAGTAAATGAGCACCTCCTCTTTAGTTTGAGCTGTTCGTGCAATTTGCTCTTGATAAGTTCCAACAGTCATGGTGTCTGTAAAGTCGTTAAACAGAACCTGATGAGTTAAGGCCTCTTCACGCAGCTTTCGTATTTTGTTTGATTTATCACAAAGAATAATAAAGGGTATCTCAGAAATATAAGGGTGTGAGCCACCATCAGCATCTTGATAATCCGTAAGACGAAGCTTGTCTTTACCAATGGCCGAGCCTAAACCAATGCACATGTGTGCAAGCGCATTCATCACTTTGCCTGGCTCGATGCCTTTATTTAATACAGCGACCAATTTATTTGGGAATGGTGTTGTCATAATTACCTCACAATCTTTCTTCACATTTCGTGCGTTATAACGCATAATAGTAGGAAGTGTAACATCGTGCGCTAAAACGCACAAGTATTTTATTATGCAAGAAATTTTCAAACGTATCTCAGTCACTTTAAAAAAATTAAGGCACGAACGTGGCTGGAGCTTAGATAAAACCGCCCAAGAAACAGGTGTCTCTAAAGCGATGCTTGGGCAAATTGAGCGTGAAGAATCAAGCCCTACCATTGCAACACTTTGGAAGATTGCTAGTGGTTTTCATACCTCATTTTCATCCTTTATTGAGGATGGTGTTAATGATAACGGTACCTCTCTGCATCGTGTAGGAGATACTCAGACCTTGCATCCAATCGATGATAAGATACGTGTATTTCCATTGTTTCCGTTTGATAGCACATTAAATTTTGAGTTATTTATTATCGAATTGCTACCTGGATGTGAGCATCTCTCCCCTCCCCATAAACACGGTGTGATTGAACATATCGTCGTTGTTGATGGAAAAATGGAGGTTATGGTTGATGGATATTGGAGACTTTTAAACAAAGGAGAAGGCTTGCGTTTTAATGCGGATCAGACGCATGGCTATCGAAACACATCACAGAAACTCGCGCGATTTCATGATATTATTCATTATGGATAAAGGTTAAGATTAATTTTATGATTCAAGGCACAAAAAAAGCATTGTCATTATGGGAAAAAATCCCTGGTGACATTCGTGTAAAACTGCTCAATAACGCATGGTGCGGACAATGTCGTCAAGCGTGCGGCATTGCAGATGCTTATCTAGAAATATTCAAAGGCAACCTGGTTGTTAAAGGAAGCTGTGTAACCTGCGGTTCATCAGTGGCGAGACTTCATGAATAAATCAGCTGATAGCATTCGACCCTTGTTTATCATGTCTGACACCCCTCTTAGTATGGGGTCAACGATTATTAAATTCACTCATGATGATTACAATAAGGAATTAGGCTCCGCATTGATTGATGCACATAATGATGCTGAAGCCATTTCATCATTTCTTAATGAATTTAGAGATTCTCCAGAGACACTACGCTCCTACTCTAAAGAAATTGAACGACTACTACTTTGGTGTATTCATATTGCTAAAATCAATATCTCAAGCTTAAGGCGGGATCATTTTTTGGATTACCAACAATTTTTAAAAAACCCAGAGCCTATCAAAGCCTGGTGTGGTCCTAGTACCGGAAGACAAACGAAAGACGGTGCAATTAATCCAGCATGGCGACCTTTTGTGAAAGGGTTAAGCAATGCATCGGTGAATAAAACCCTCACCATTTTGGATTCATTTTTCAACTATTTGGTGCAATCCAATTATTTAATTGGCAATCCATTGGCCGTTGATAGACGCCGTAAAAAACGCAATAAAGCGTCACCAAATATCATTGACCGCTATTTAGAGCTGATTGAAATTCAAGCTGTTTTGGAGGCTCTAGCATCTTATCCAATCAATGATGAGAAACAAAAATTTCAGGTGGTTCGCGCGCGTTATATTGTTCTTTTGCTTTTTTACACAGGTCTTCGCATTGCGGAAGCTGCTAATCATACCATGGGAAATTTTGTTCAACGAGAAAATAACTGGTTCATTCGTGTGATTGGTAAAGGACAAAAACTTCGAGAAATTCCTATTCCAGATGAATTACTCAAGGCATTAAGTGACTTTCGACTTAAAATTGGCTTACCATCTGCCCTACCTACTTTTAAAGAATTGACGCCATTGATTCCTATGCAAAATTTACAACAATCAATTAGTACAAGGCGTATTGATCAAATTTTACGATGGACTTTTAATTTAGGCGCCTCTTTATTTGAACCGGACGAACCAAGACGTGCATCAAAATTACGACAGGCTTCAGCACATTGGCTTCGCCATAGTTATGTGACTTATTTGCTACAAGCTGGCGCACCTATCAAAGTTGCTCAAGAAAATGCGGGTCATAGTGATGTCGGTACAACCATGCATTATACCCATGTCGCTCAAACAGATAGACATGAAGCAACACGGCAGTTGTCCCTAACCAATGAAAAATCTGAAGGTGCAACAGAAGAAAATATATAGAAAATTTCTATTGATCTGTAATAAAACAATTAGACCGATTATTTTCAGAATGACGATAAAAATCAACCTCCATATTTTATCTACAATTAATTTTCTCAAGCTGGGTAATATGATTCTATCAAAATCATATTAAACGTCTTAAACCGCTTTAAAACCTGCTTAAATAGCACAAGAATTATTTCATTTCTTTTTGATGCTTTTAAGTACAACATTCAAAGAGAGACAACTTCGCGGGTCTTCTCAAAAACGTCATCATCAGCTGATTTCAGTAGGTCATAAATTTGGACGGTTTACGCCTAGCGTTCAAAGTTTTCTATTATTTCTATCAAACAAAAAAATGCATGCCTGAATTTCGTCGGTATCATGTGATGAAAAGTATAATAATGGGTTCATATCAAATGAGTCGGAATTTATTGAGGTTCTGAGGAGAGTAGGGGTGCGATTTTAAGTGCGGTTAAATCTGTTTCACCTCGCCCGCTTGCGGGAGAGGTCGACGCGAAGCGTCGGGTGAGGGTTTGCGATCTTGCCTCATGCTACATTTTTCCAATATTGATTCCATAGATTGTTAGCTCGCATAACTCTAAGTGAGAGCATACTTTTGGCTTGCTCAATAGACCACCAAGCGCCAGCTATTTTTAATCGTTTTTGTATTACATAACGATGAGCACTCTCTACTTCACCAGAGCCAATAGGAAGTCCTTTTTCTTGTGCCGATTGATAATCCAATTGTTTTGGTCTGTTGTTAATATACCGATAACAGGCTCTCACCGGTGCTTTATTTTCTTCTACTGTTTTTGGTTCGACATAAGGCTTTAGCGCTAGGAGAACAGATTTATAATCACTTTGTTTCATTGATTCTTTTTGTTGTTTTAACCAATGATTTTCATCATGAGCTGCACAGTGTGGCGCTGCTGCGCTTAGGTATTCAGGGGTTCTAGCCCGGAACCGGCGAAATTTCCGCACAAAATTTTAAAACACTGAACTCATTACGGTCTGAATTGGCATTTAATTATCTCTTAATATGTTAACGGCTTCTTTGATAACGTAAAGCCCAACTATAAATCCGACAATTAAATCAGGGTAGCGAGAGTTTGTTAAAGCCACTAAGATACCAGAACAAACAACACCCATATTTACAATGATATCTGCGCGTGTAAACATCCAGGAAGCTCGTAAATGTGCTTCTCCTTGCCGGAATTGGCTTAACTTTTGTAATACGTAAGTGTTAACCATTAAAGAAACCATAGCGACTATAATCATGGTGTAGCTTTCTGGATAGCTACCAAGCCATCCACGATATACTACCTCAATTAATACACCACAGCCTAAAAGAAACAATAAACTACCACTTAGTCTCGCGGCACCCTTCTTAAACCGTAAGCTACGACCAATTGCGAACAATCCAATAGTATATGCTGAAGCATCAGCAAGCATATCAAATGAATCTGCGAGAAGACTGATAGATTCAGCTAAAATTCCGGCAATTAAACCAACAAAAAACATCGTGAGATTCAGTACTAATGCCACAATGAGCACTTTACGTTCAATCATTTCTGTTGAATGACAACCACAGTTACTCATGATAACTATTCCTCTCGAGTCTTACGGTTTGTGCCCCAAGATATAACTTAATGCATCATAGCTGTCATATTTAAATCAGGCACTTTAACTCCATCATAATTTACAATGGTCATCATGCCACTTTCCTGATGATAAAGCATATGGCAATGCATCATCCAATTCCCTGGATTATCCGCATCAAATTGCACTTTTACAGTAGAGTTGGGTAATACGAGCACTGTATCACGCATCGCACCTTGTTTTAATTTTTTTCCATCAATCTCAGTGACTTCAAACACATGTCCATGTAAATGCATAGGATGCGCCATAGATGAGTGATTGATGAACACCATTTCCACGCGCTTATTTTCAGTCACGTGAAGCGGTTTTATTTTGGGCCATGCTTGATTGTTGATGCTCCAAGTATATTTCATCATGTCGCCTTCAAGATTAACGATTAGACTTTGCCCAGGTGATTTAGGCTTAAGTGGTAAGTCTCCATGAAGTTTAAATTCTTGTTCATAATTTAATGCGCCAGCTAGCGCATCAGCTTGTTCTTTCTGCGGAATAATTTTTGCTTTAGGTGTGGCTAAAATCAATCCAGTTTGCAGTTTTGTTCCTTCACCTTGAGCCAAAATCGGATAAACATGTTCTCCCGAAGGTATTTTGACCAAAACATCCATGCGCTGCCCAACAGCCAATTGAAATTGATGTGCTTCAATGGGTTTAATATTTTGGCCATCAACCGCAATCGCACGCCCCAGTAAATCACCTGTATTAATAAAAAAATTTGTCATTGCAGAGCCTGCTATGAGACGTAACCGTACCACCTCACCTGGTTTTACAGACACTATTTCTGGATTTTTAAGTGTACGATAATTGGTAAGCAATGCATCATACTCAACATCTGTTAGATCGGGCTTGCTCATGGCGTTATGATCCATCGGCATATCCATTTTCATGTTCATGGCGCCACCACCATGATCCATGTGAGTCATTCCTTTTTTTAATTTTGCAAAAATTACTTCTGGCGTTTTATAACTAAAATCACCAATAAATAAAACCACTTCTTTACCCATTGGTTTCTCTGCTGGATCGGAAATAATGAGTGGTGCAGAAAGAAATTGTTGAACTTGCAAGTCATGATGAGAATGCATCCAATAGGTACCTGCTTGTTTTAATTTAAATCGATAATGAAACTCTCCACCTGCAGGAATGGGGGCTTGAGTGACATAAGGAACTCCGTCGTAAATGTTGGGTACAAGTAAGCCGTGCCAATGAACAACTGTAGGTTTGTCAGTGGTATTTTTCACAATGGCATCAAAAAATTGGCCTTTGATCCCTCGATAACCCCACGTACCATCCGGTTGCTCAATCTTAAAGAGTTCGGTCATTTTCCCATCAACGTCTACCGACATTTTTTTAATAATCAACACGGTTGGTTTGACTGATGATGTGGTGGGCTTTTCTGATGTAAAACCCGCTGTTGTAAACAAGACCAATACAACACCAATGAATGGATGTAAGCACCGTGAGATCATCATATGGAATATCCTCTAAATTGTTTATTTGTTGTTTAAGGTCGATGTCAATTTATAATTAGCTCGTATCTGATCTAATATTTTTTTTAACTTATTAAAGCTTATTGCAGTACCATCTTTATCATTGGCATCACCTGTTTTATCCAAACGTATGGCAAGTTGATCAACATAACTTGTATCACGCTTAAGGATTGTCAATTGGTCGGCAGATAAATCCTGACTTTTTTCAGGAAGCGCATTGATTAAATCACGAATAGCAAATGCATGAGCATGAATGGTGGTCAGCTGGTTAGATGCTATCAGTTTATCAATAGCGGTCGTATGCTCGTCTATGTCCGTCCAAATACCTGCCGCGGTGTCAGGTATTTTAATGGTCGTTTCTTCATTAGCATATACAACCGATTGTATCGACATGCTGAACAAGCAAATACTGAGTAATACCATGAATACTTTGCGACAATTGGATAGCATTCTGTTCATTTTAATTCTCCTTTATTGTTGGTAACTGTGGAATTATTACGCTTTTCACGCCATAGCTCCATAGCATTGTAGACCGTAGGTACGACTAGCATGTTGAGGATGGTAGACGTAAATAGGCCTCCCAGCAATACTTGGGCTAGTGGTCGCTCAAGCTCCTTTCCTGCAGGAGAGCCCCATAATAATGGAATTAACCCAAGTCCTGCTGTAGCTGCCGTCATTAATACCGGTACCAGCCTATCAAGCGTACCCTGAATGATCACCGCTTGTCGAGAATGTCCATGAGCATGCAATTGATTGTAATGACTAACCAAAATAATTCCATTGCGAGTCGCGATGCCAAAAAGCGTAATAAACCCAATCATAGCTGCTACACTCATTTCACCACTTGCAATATAAAGTGAAACCACGCCACCAATCAGTGCTAATGGCAGGTTAAACATCACCAGAAACGCCTCATGCATTGTTCCAAATGCTTTATAGAGTAATAAAAACATCATAAAGACAACAATACATCCAAAAATCAAAATGACACGAGATGCTTGCTGCTGACTTTCAAACTGTCCGCCATATTCAATAAAGTAGTCAGCAGGCAATTGAACGGATTCTTTCACGCGTTGTTGCACATCTTGAATAACACTACCTAAATCACGCCCTTCAACATTAAATGCTACAACAATGAAGCGTTGTACATTTTCACGATTAATTGCAAAAGGTTGAGACTCCACCTTAATGTCAGCGACAGAACGCAAAGGAATTTTACTAATACCATCTGCAGCAGTGCTATGCGCATCAATCAGCATTCTTTGAATTGCCTTCACACTGTCTCGTCCTTCTGTTTCCATTCGAACATACAAATCAAAGGTTCGCTGTCCCTCCAGCACACTGGAGACTGATACGCCATTTAATAAGACTTGAATATCTTCAGATATTTGTCCGATGTTTACGCCATAGCGTGCTGCTTTTTCACGATCAATTTTAATGATTAATTGTGGAACATCAATTTGTTGCTCTTTATTGACATCAACAACGCCAGGTACATTTTTCAATATTGTTGCTATGGACTGTCCTAGCTGATTAAGCGTTGCTAATTTATCCCCAAATATTTTAATGGCAACTTGAGCTCTCACGCCGGATAATACTTCATCCATACGATGCGCAATAAATTGCCCAACATTAAAAACTGTTCCTGGAATTTCGCTTAAATCATGGCGAATACGTTTCACCAATTCAGGCGGTGACATATTTTTATCTTTTGAAAAATCAAGTCGAACATCAAATTCACTTACGTTCGGTGGCAATGCATCTTCATCCAAATCACTTCGACCCGCACGTTGAGAAATGGATAACACTTGAGGATATTGAAGCAATTTTTTACGTACTTGTTCGCCTAAGCGCATAGATTCGTTTAAGGAGGTTCCGGGCAGTGTACTCATCGCCACAATAAAATTACCTTCGTGAAACTCTGGCAAAAAGGAAGTTCCGAAAAAAGGTAACAGCGCTAATGCTAAAATAAATGCAGTACCTGCCATCAAGAGCACTGTTTTACAGTGATTTAAAGACCATGTTAATACGGTTCGAAAATGTTCTTTTAGCCAAATAACAAAACGGGTTTCTGACTCTACATCTTCGTTTTGAGCCAAGTTTTCAATTGGATAACGTTCATGCTGACTCATCGTATATAATTGAACAGATATGTCTTGTTGTTGTTCTTTTTTACTCACCAGTAGCAAATAGCACAATGCGGGCACCAACGTAATGGAAACAACCAAAGAACCTAGAACAGAGGCGATATAAGCAATTGCTAAAGGACTAAAAATACGCTCAGCAATACCTGAAAGGAAGAAAATAGGTAAAAACACCAAACTAATAATCACAGTGGCATAAACCACAGAACTTCGAATTTCAAGAACCGAGTCAAAAACCACTTCAATAGTGGGTAAAGGTTTTTTTGCCAGTCGATTGATACGTAATCGATGTACCACGTTTTCAACCGTAATAATACCATCATCAACGACCTCGCCAATTGCAATCGCAATCCCACCTAAAGTCATCGAATTGATACCAAATCCAAAAAAATGCAACACGAGAATACCAACTACAAAAGAAATGGGCATGGCTACAAACGTAATTAATGAAGCACGCCAATTCATTAAAAAAATGAAGAGCACAATGACAACAATGATTGCCCCTTCTAAAAGAGCAATAGTTAGATTATGAATGGCTGACTCAATAAAATTAGCTTGCCGAAATACATTGGTTTTTAATTCAACATCAACAGGCAAAGAAGCCTTGATACTCTCCAGCGTTTTCTCCACCTTGGCGGTGGTTGTCACTGTATCTGCGCCGTATGTTTTAGAAATGGTACCAATCACAGCATTTTCTGTATTATAAGCGCCATCGCCTCGTTTAATCGCGCCACCAAATGCCACCGTTGCAATGTTGGCAATCGTAATGGGCACACCGTCACGCATTACAATCAATGTTTTTTTAATGTCATCCAATGTCTTGATACGCCCAACCGCTTCAACGACCAGTTCTGCGCCTGATTGATGTAAAAATGCTCCCGGAACATTGCGATTTGTGGTTTCTAACGCTTGGCGGACTTCCTCAACACTAATACGATAGGCAAGCAAACGCTCGGGATCGATGCGTACTTGATATTGCTTCACTTCTCCACCTAAAGACACAACAGAAGCCACACCACCCAACGCTAAAATTCGTGGTCGAATACTCCAATCAGAAATGGTTCGGAGTGTTTCAGGACTAGCCGATTTACTAACCAGTGCATATTTGACTAGCCAACCTACAGCGGATGTGACAGGCAACATCACCGGCGCACTGCTTCCTACAGGCAGGCGACCGGCTATCTGTTGAATTCGTTCATTCACCAATTGTCGATTACGATAGATATCCGTTTTATCATCAAAAACAACTGTAATTGTTGATAGGCCGACGGATGTTTTGGAGCGTACATGAGCCACGCCTGGTGTGCCATTAATAACACTTTCCAAAGGATAGGTTATTAATGCTTCCACATCTTGCGGTGCCATGCCAGGTGATTCTGTTTGGACAACCACTTGAGGTGGAGCAAACTCAGGAAAAACGTCCACAGACATCTTTTGTACGGTATAACCACCCAATAAACAAAAAATACAGGTAAAAGCTAAAACAAGCAGCCGATTATGCAATGACCAAGCAATCAAACGCGTAAACATTTAATGATGTCCCTCTTTGGTTGCCTTCGATTGAGTACCCGTTAGCCACAACGTGTAGAGCTCACGATTCCCTTGTGTCACTACCTCATCACCTGGAACTAATCCATCTGTAATTTCAGTGTAATCATCATCACTAGCACCCAGACGTACGTCTATTCGATCATACGACTTACCATTGCGCACAAAAACAAACTGTTCACCATTGGCCTCAATGAGCGCCGAATTAGGAATGCTGAGAACTCCATCTGCCTTATTTAATACAAGATTGGCACGCACAAACATACCGGGCTTTAATAAATTTTCTTTATTAGTCAGAATAATTTGAACATTAACCGTTCTTGTCAATGAATCAAAGTTAGGCTCAATCAGGGTCACTTTCCCCGTAAAGACTTCTTTGGGATAACTTAGCACATGAACATTGACGTCTTGGCCTAATTTAACCTTGCCAACATCTTCCTCATAGACCACCGCGACGACTAACATCTTCTCACGATTACTTATATGAAATAGGACGGTGTTAGGTTCAACCGCCTGACCTACATTAACATTGCGAGCATCAATAACACCTGCCATGGGCGCATAGACCGCAACGCTGGGCGGTGGGTCACCAATCAATCGAGATTGTATCGTAGCCAGTTTTTTCCCCACGGTCGTTGCATCACCTAAATTAGCATCAATGGCTGTGATACTACCGCTAATTCGAACACTGACATCCGCTTGTTCATTCGGCAATAGCTTAATTTGTCCATTTAATGACAGTATTTGAGCCAAATGCTGCGTGCTCGCCTCAGCGGTTGTAATTTGAAGCATGCGTGCTTGTTCATCCGTTAATTGCACAGGACCTTTTGAACCACCACCTACTTCAATTTCATCGCCATGTGCACTTGCTGCCAAGTTAAAACAGACCAGTATAAAAAAAAGGCTTATTTGTAAAATGGTTTTAACCCGCAACGGGACAATGTTGTGCATTTAAATTCCTTTTATAAGAGAGGTAATCACAAAACGCGAGTGACTTTATTGGGGCAACAGCCGTACATAAAGCAACATAGGCTTGTAAGTATTTTTCTAAATTTGTAAGATAGCTCATTTGCAAATCATTTTGTTGTCGTTGCACTTGGACAAGATTTAAGAGAGAAAGCTGTCCATTCTTATAAGCTTCACGTGCTAAATTGATGTTTTTTAATGTGAGTTTAAGTGAGGTGTTTTGTGTTTGTTGCAGGGCATTATGTAAAATTTGTATTTGCGCATAATTGTTAGCAACTTCTGTTTCAATCGTTAAATTGATAGCACGCAACGCCATGAGCGCTTGTGTCCCTGTGGCGCTTGCCTCCATAATTCTCCCTTGATTCCCATTTAACAAAGGTATTGGAACCGATAGATTCAAAGCCAATGTACGATCGGGACGCTGTGATGGCGCACCTTGTACCACCAATTCATCTTGTTGTACCGCTAAGCCAAGTGTCCAATCGGCGAAACGCTCGACTCTCGCTAATCGAACATCTGCATTCGCGCGTTGTAAACCCAATACAATTGCCTGTTTATCCGGTCTATTGTTCAATGCGATCGTTTGCAACGACTTAAGTCCTAACAAGGCGGCCTGCTTTGGCAATGTTGAGTCCAGCGTTATTTGTTCTGTTGCATGTCGTCCCAATAATTGATTGAGCTGTGCTAACTGATTAACACGCACACTATCTAATAGTTGTTTATCTTGATTAATACGCTGATATTCAAGACGCGCGGTATTCATATCCAGTTCCGAAACCTCTGCTACGTGATAGCGATTGTGGGTCACACGAACCAGCTCCTTATTTAATCCCAATAAATAATTAAGTTGATGTAGACGACGCTCTGTGATGACTAGGGCGTAAAACGCATTCGCAACATTAGCACTTAATTTACGTTCCGCTTCTCGAATTTCAGCCATGGCCTTCACAACATCAATACGTGCCACCGTTTTTTGTTTTGCAATACGGCCTGAAATTGGGAATGCTTGACTAAACCCCGCGCTACGCGAGTACTCACCTTCATTCGTAAATGCTTTATCATCAATATCTGTTAGATTAAGACTGGGGTTTGGCCAAAGACCAGCTTGCACCAATCGTGCACGAGCTAAGGACACAGCATAGCGCGCGGCAATCAAATCTCGATTGTTGTGTATAGCCAGTTGGGTTGTTTGCTTCAACGTTAATACAGGCTGGGCTACAGCTATTATGGGGAAGAAAAGCAGCGCTATAAACAAGCGCTTCATCCAACCTTTAATGACACATTTATTCATAAGTAATTCAATCTTTCCAAGATAGGAATCTTTTTCAGCCTTTTGCTGATCCATTTACTCCCTGTCTTTTTAATTATGCCATGCTAACGTTTAGAAAAATACCTTATGTTTATACCAAAAATATCCATTTTAAACCTCCTTTTCGCATCAATTTTGACGATGTTTATAGTTAGTCCTCTGCAAATTATGGGATAAATTATTCACATGTTGCGTTTAATAAATTTTCAGAAACATCGCATCTACTCTCGTTGCCTACTTTCCTAGCACATATTCATATTAAAACTATCGTACAAATAACGTCATAGACGCATTTGCCGTAGACGAAGGGCATTGATAATCACTGAAACGGAACTCAATGACATGGCAGCGGCCGCAATCATGGGGTTTAATAATAACCCTGTGAAAGGGTACAGAACTCCCGCTGCCAGTGGTATGCCAAGCGCATTATAAATAAAAGCAAAAAATAAATTCTGGCGAATGTTACTCATGGTAGCTTTTGATAACCGCAGCGCTTTCAAAATACCATTCAAATCTCCATGCAGCAAAGTAATGCCGGCACTCTCGATGGCCACATCTGTGCCGGTTCCCATAGCGATGCCGATATCGGCTTTTGCAAGTGCGGGCGCATCATTTACACCATCACCTGCCATCGCAACGATTAAACCTTTATTTTTCAACTCACCAATAATACGACTTTTATCCTCTGGCAAAACTTCAGCGAATACATGCTTTATTCCGAGTTTAGTGGCTACAGCCGTGGCAGTTTTATTGCTGTCACCTGTAAGCATGTAAATTTCAATGCCATTTTTTTGCAGTTCGTGGATCACGTTTGAAGTATTGGGTTTAATGGGATCTTCCACTACCAAAATAGCAGCCAATTGATTATCAACCGCCATAAACATGACGGATGCGCTCTCGGCACGATAAGCATCTGCTTTTGCAAGAAGAGAATCTGTAGCAATTCCATTATCACGCATCAGTTTGTCATTACCAATGGCGACAAAACGACCATTCACCGAGCCGGTTACACCCTTCCCAGTTGGTGCATTAAAGTTTGTCACTGATTCCAGCGCAATATTTTTTTCTTTTGCAGCGGTTACAACTGCGAAAGCTTGCGGATGTTCACTGTTGTGCTCAAGACTTGCCGCCAGCGTTAAAATCTCGTTTTCTTCAAACGCATTAGTCGTCAGAATACACGTGAGCACCGGACGGCCTTCCGTAAGCGTACCCGTTTTATCCACTATCAGCGTATTGATTTTCTCCATACGCTCCAGGGATTCGGCATTTTTTATCAGCACGCCTGCACGCGCTCCTTGTCCTACTCCCACCATAATTGACATCGGTGTCGCCAAGCCCAGCGCACAAGGACAAGCGATGATTAACACGGAGACGGCTGCAATAAGACCATAACTGAATGCAGGTTGAGGGCCTACTATTGCCCATACAATGAAAGCTGCCATTGCTATAAGTATTACAACGGGCACAAACCATCCAGATACTTCATCCGCTAATCGTTGAACAGGGGCACGACTGCGCTGAGCATCACTAACCATTTGTACGATACGCGAAAGCATCGTGTCATTTCCGACATGCAGTGCTTTCATAATGAAACTACCTGTCTGATTAATGGTAGCACCGATTACTGTTGACCCGACGCGCTTTAATACGGGCACTGGCTCACCTGTGACCATGGATTCATCCACATGACTGTAACCTTCATGTACCTCTCCATCCACGGGAATTTTCTCGCCAGGGCGGACTCGCAGTAAATCACCCACGTGGATCATCTCGAGCGACACCTCGTCTTCAACACCATCTGGATCAATACGGTGGGCTATTTCTGGTGCGAGCTTCAGTAAGGCGCGAATAGCACCACCAGTCTGTTCTCGTGCTTTTAATTCCAACACCTGTCCTAACAAGACTAATGTTGTTATTACCGCCGCTGGTTCAAAATAAATAGCTACAATTCCCTGAGCATTACGAAACGCCATTGGAAATACATTCGGAAAAAAGGTTGCAACTACACTGTATGCCCACGCCACACCAGTGCCCATGGCTACCAAAGTAAACATATTTAAATGACGTATTTTAATGGATTGCCAGCCACGTTGAAAGAAGGGCCATCCACCCCATAAAACCACCGGTGTTGCCAGTAAAAACTGGAGCCAGATTGAAACATTGGGTGACAACCATCCGTTCAACATATGCTCACTCATCGCCAATGCAATGACAGGAATTGTCATCATAAGTGCAAGCATAAATCGATTTTTCATATCGACATACTCTGAATTTTGACCTGCCTCTAATGTTGGTTTTTCTGGTTCCAGCGCCATTCCGCAGATCGGACAGTTACCTGGGCTGGTTTGGTGAATCTCCAAATGCATGGGACAGGTATAAGTTAACCCATCTATCGTTGCTGTGGCAGACGGATCGCTTGGATGCTTGAGTACTTCTTCATGCAGATCACAGCAACTATGCTTTTTCGATGACTTGGTAGTTTTCATTTATGATTATGCCTATGATGAATATCAGGAAAATGGGGATGTGAATGCTTTATAGTTTCATGCTGGTGATAATGACTATGCGGCTCTTTGCCATCCCATAAAAAATCATGTGCATGCTGGTGATGCTCATCATGCGTATGACTATGCGTATGCTGAAGTGGCTCATGCGTATGTTCATGCTCATGGTGCTCCGTGAGATGCAACCATACACCCATCCCCATTAATGCGGATGCCACCCAAAAGAGCGTAGACGTTGTCTCATGAAAAAATAAAATTGCAATGGCTGCCCCTATAAAAGGTGCTGTTGAAAAATACGCTCCTGTCCTTGCAGTTCCCAGACCACGTAAAGCAAGAACGAATAAAACAAGGCTGACCCCATAACCAATAAACCCCACTAACAACGCATAACTTATTGTTAACCAATTGGGTATCGTCAATCCAAAGTAAAGGGCAATGCTTATACTAACAACGCCTGAGGCAAGTCCTTTAATCCCAGCAATAAAATATGGATCGCCAGTTGATACTTTACGCGTAAAATTATTATCAATGGCCCAACAAAAACATGCACATGCAATAAAAACAGGGCCAAGCGTATTTACATCAATCATTTTTCCATGGGGCCAAGCTAATAAAATCCCTCCTACAACAATTAATAACATGCCAAGTACTATTCTCAGAGCGGTATTTTCTTTAAAAACAATCCACGCCAATAAAGCCGTAAGTACTGCTTCAAGATTCAATAACAAAGAGGTTGTTGCAGCACTGGTTTGTTGTAAGCCAAACATTAATAATATAGGTCCTAAAATTCCACCGAAACTGATGGCACCTATAAGCCAAATCCAATCTCCTTTTACTAATCCTGATTGGTGCCAGCCTCTGTCTTTAATGAAACGAGTCAGAATTAATCCTATACCACTACCTGCATACAATAATCCTGCAAGTAGTAAAGGAGAAATCTGTCCAACAAGCTGTTTGGCAAATGGCGTACTGCCACCGAAAAACACAGCTGCACCAAGCGCTGCGAAGGTTGGAGATATCGTTCGTAATTTTAGCATTTAGTACCCACTATCTTATTGATGAATGCTTTAAGAGATAAATATTTACCATAGTGTAGGTGAGTTGTAATAATTTTTTGGAGTGGGACTCCTAATTGATAAAGATGTAAAATTTTTTCTTTGTCTTTATCATACATTGAGGCTTGTATTACCCCTTTGGGTTTTCCGAGTTTTATCCCTTTGGCAACACGTGCGCGCAAACCTTCTTTAGTCCGCTCAGAAATAAAATCTCTCTCTAATTCGGCTAACATTGAAAATATGGTGATGAGTACTTTATTGGCCACATTGTTTTTAGCATTGGGATTTAGATCTAAATTTTGTTTAATCAGAATTAAACGCGCTTTTTTATTTTGAACAATAGCTTCTATCGTATTCAATGTTTCTTTTATAGAGCGACCAAGTCTTGATAGTTCTGATGCTATGACTGTGTCGTTAGGAGATAGTTTATTCAACAGCTCATCAATGCGACGCATTTCAGTTGATTTACGAGATGACATCTCAAGCTCAATCCATTCATCAACCATAAGTCTTTGATCTATGCAATATCGACTAATGCCATTTTTTTGACTATCAACACTTTGTTCATGAGTACTGACTCGAACATACCCGTAAATCATATAAATCCCACTCAATTTTCGTTGTTTTTGTCTTAAGGTTATTTTTGAATATAACACCATACAATTTATTATCGTGTATAACGAACCAATATGCTATATTTTCTCACCTTACAAAACGACCATTATTTACAATTTAGTTTTATCGTCATATGAGTATACAAAATGAAAGACTAACTGTTTTATCAGAAGCGGAGCAAGCTGCTTTATATGAGATTCCTGATTTTGATGATGCTCAACGTTTGAACTACCTCAATCTCACGGCAGAAGAGCAGATATTAATGAAGGGACGTGCCAATTTAGCCGCTCAAGTTCATTGCGCTATTCAAATAGGTTACTTCAAAGCCAAACATCTGTTCTTTTCATTTGACTGGGACGAGGTTGAGGTTCAAGACGATATCAATTTTGTCATGCAAGAATATTTTCCAGAGCAATTATTTCACCCAGCGGCCATCACAAAACATCAGTATTATTCACAATGTCATGCAATTGCTTCGCATTTTGGTTATCAAATGTGGTCAAAGGAATTCGAACCGCTGCTTATCGACAAGGCTAAGCAAATCTTGCGCCGAGATATCAGTCCACAATTTATCGTTATCGAGTTGTTAGCGTTTATGCAGGAAAAGAAAATCATGCGGCCCGGGTATTCAACATTGCAACTCATCGTGAGAAGTGCTTTGAACACTGAGCGCAATCGCTTACGAGTTATTCTTCAAGAGTCGCTCACGGAAGCAAATAAGACGGATTTGAAAAAATTACTGTTTGAAAAAGAAAACGAGACACTGTCTGGACTAGCGGATCTAAAACATGATACCAAAGATTTTAAATCACGAATGATAAGCGCTGAACGTGATAAAATGCTTTCGATAAAACCGTTGTACCGGTTGGCCCAATCACTGTTACCTAAACTCAATCTCTCTCATCAAAATATTCAATATTATGCGAGCCTTATTGATTACTACACTACCTACGATTTGCGAAAAGAGCTGAAATCCGAGCAAACCAATTTATATCTGCTGTGTTATATCCAGCAGCGCTATCTTCATCTCAATGATAATTTAATGGAGTCTTTTTTCATTCACCTTAAACAGTTTGAAGGTGAAATCAAAGAAAAAGCACAAGAAGCATATTCAGAGTATGCGATAAGCAAACAATCCGAGTTATCAGTTATGAAACAGTTAGCACGCCTATTTGTAACGCCTGAATTATCAAATGAAGTTACTTTTGGTGAAGTGCGGAAAACCGCATTTACCATCATGCCCGAAGATGAGTTGCGCAATACAGTGTCACTGGATGATGGAAAAGAACTTAAAGCAATCGATTTTCAATGGAAAATGATTGATAAACACTTTCATCGATACAAACTACAATTACGTCCATTAATGATGGCCATTGATTTTTCAAGTACAGCGCCTGATAGCCCGTGGCTTGCTGCAATCACTTGGCTTAAAGACATATTTGACACAGACAAAACCATCAACAAATATCCGGTCACTGACTGCCCTGAGAAAACTAGGCCTAAGCGGTTACAACCATACTTGTTTGACACCAATAATAAAGATGAGCAAAAATTTCATGGTGATCGCTACGAATTTTGGATCTATCGCCAAATGAAGAAACGACTCAAAGCTGGTGAGCTCTACCTATCAGATAGTATCCATCATCGCTCATTACAACAAGAGATTAGCTCTGCAAACGAAAAAGGTGCATTAGTTCAGCCATTGGATATTCCCGCATTAAGATATCCAATCAAAAAATTATTGGATGAACGTATCGCGGAGCTACATGCAGAGTGGATGCGATTCAATAACGATTTTACTCAAGGTAAGCTCAAGCACCTGTTTTATGATGAAAAAACTCAAACCCTTCATTTAAAAAAATCCAAAGCAGCGTGTGATGAAGAGGCTCAGTACCGCTTCTATGAGCAATTGCCATTATGTGACATTACGGATGTCATTCGATTTGTTAATGAACAGAGCCGATATTCATCTGCTTTTACCCATATACAACCACGATATGCTAAACAACATGTAGATGAAAATTGCTTAAACGCGGTTATTATTGCTCAAGCGTTCAATAACGGCAATCTCAATATGTCTGAAATTTCAGACATTCCTTATGATAGTCTGCTTAATATTTATCAGTCTCGCGTGAGATTGCAAACATTAAAAAAAGCGAATGACCTCATCGGCGATGACATTGCAAAAATGCCGATCTTTCCTTATTACTCATTGGATATGGCTATTCTGTACGGTGGTGTGGATGGCCAAAAATTTGAAGTGGCAAGACCAACGCTTAAAGCAAGACGCTCCAAAAAATACTTTAAAAAAGGAAAAGGCGTTGTCGCATATACTCTGTTGGTTAATCATATCCCTCTGCAAACAGAGTTGATTGGGGCTCACGAGCATGAAAGCTACTTCGCTTTTGATATCTGGTACAACAACACAAGTAACATTATGCCTGATGCCATTACTGGTGACATGCATGTGATTAACAAGGCTAATTTTGCCATGATGGATTGGTTCGGCGGCAAATTATGTCCCCGATTTACCAATTTACAAACACAACGAAAACATCTGTATTGTGGCGGAGATCTCGTTCAGTATAATGAATGGCTGATCAAACCCGCTGGTACAATTGACCGCCAACTTATTGAAGATGAATGGCCAAACATTGAGCTTATCATTAGGGCTTTGGGTCTTAAAGAAATTTCACAGAGCATTCTGATGAAAAAACTGTGCACTTACACGACCTCAAACCGAACCAGAAAGGCAATATTCGAATATGATAAATTGGTGCGAAGTATTTATACCTTAAAATACCTACAAGACAGAAAACTACAACGGGATGTACATCGCTCTCAAAACCGTGTTGAATCGTATCACCAATTACGATCGGCCATTGCAACCGCTTATGGAAAAAAGCAGCTCTCAGGCCGAGGCGATCGTGAAATTGAAATCAGTAATCAATGTGCAAGACTTATCGCTAACGCCATTATCCATTACAATTCAGCGATACTATCCAAACTCAAATTAAAATATGAAGCAGAGGGTAATCAGAAGGCCTTGGCTAGATTGAAGAAAATTTCACCGGTGGCTTGGCAACACATTCATTTTCAGGGGCACTTTATTTTTGCAGGTGATAAAATCATTGACCTTGATACAATAATCAACAATGTTTTCCTTGGTGATTCAAAAAAATCAATGGTGAACAAAAACAGTCCGGAAATTTTGCCGGTTCCGGGCTAGAACCCCTGTAATTGAGTAAATCGGTGCTGTACTCCCAGGAACAATGGCAAATCCTCGCGAACGTAAACGTTCAACTTCTTTTTCAAGACCACGTCGTGTCACAAACTCCAATAAATAAAGTACTGTTTCATCAGCAATTGCAATCATGGGACCTAAAACAGTGTCTATCCATGCCGCTTGCAGAACTGTTGTTTGTTGATGTGCTCTGACTGGAGCATTACCAAAAATTTTTGAAAAAGCGTCTCGAAATCCACTACCGGATTCAAACCCCGCTTCTAATTGCGCCTCAATCACAGAACTCCCCTGCCGAATTTCTTTCATCGCTTCACCCATTCGTCTTGCGCGAGCAAAGCTAACAAACGTCATACCAAAACGTTTTTTAAATTGTCTTCTCGCCGTTGATTCATCAATCGATAACGCATTAAAATCAGCTGTTTTCCAGCGCCGACAAGGCTCTTTTTCGACAGCATCCACTAAAAATCGTACTAAATCAGATACTTCATTCGGATGAGAAAGTGGCTTACACCGTTTACAGGGCCGAAAAGATGCAAGAAGCGCTGCTTGTGCTGATTCAAAGAACTCACAATTTTCAAATTTTGGTTTTCTTGCAGGACAGGTCGGTCGACAAAATACGCCAGTTGTTTTAACCCCAACATAAAAAATGCCTTCATAATGACTGTCTTTTGTAAGTAACGCACGATAATAATCTTGTGCCTGTTTATCGTTTATCATAGTGAAGGAATCCATTCGCCTTTTTCAAGATAAAAAACTTCATCGTGACCAGGCCATGGAGGCATTGTTACACAGATAAACACCAAGTCGTCTTCGTCGCTGCGATATTGAAACGCAGTTCCAACAGCAATATCAATGGTAACGCCTTTCTTTAATAGCGTTACTATTTCTTCACTGTGTGATTTTCTCCAAATACGTCCTTCTCCTGACAGCACATGCCAAAACTCACTAACCGTTTTATGACACACGACTTTAGAGATATTGTCATTTTTCAATATACAATGAGCCATGCCACCCAAATGATTATTCATTAATAATCTTACCTCTGCCTCTGCGGGTGAGGTATGTTGATAATCTTTTGGAATAAATTGTATTCTCATAACCATACCCTCATTAATCAATAGACAACGATACCAGCACCATGAAAGATTGCCGCCTAAAAACGGGCATTGATTTTTTAATCAGGCATTTAAGCCTTTTAAGGAGGCATCAATACAAATATCTAATGGTTCATCAACTTCAATGTGTTGATAATCAAAATGCCAATATTCGTAAGGGTACGGAATAAAACCATATTTTTTCATAACACACGTTAAACGTTGGCGATTTTGATAAGCGTCCACTCCAATTTGCTCGATGGTTGCCGTTTCATGTGACACTTCATCAAAATAATCAAAGCAAGCGCCCATATCCAGAAAAGATAAATCTGACAAACGAATCAGTGTTAAATCAACAGCATGACCAAAATTATGACGAGATGTGGTATCGGGTGCATAACCTTTTTCGACTAAAACTGTCTTCTGAAGATGAGGATAATGAATCTGATGACGAGTTCGTTCATACTCATTCACGACAGGCGAATGGTACCAGCAGGCGAAATCCTTTACAGCGCGCAGAGGACGATAAGCATCAAAAATATATAAACCTAAATCGGATTGATTCAACTCACTTTGAACATCACATAATGCAGATGCAGCCTCTTTACTGAGTAAACAAATATCATCTGCTTCCTCTGAATAACCATCAATGACACGACCAATAAAGTTTTCATGTCCCGCATAAGCCAATCGACCCTGTATCGGGGACAAGCAGCGTTTTTTACTGAGCGCAATCACGTCACATAATATGGACAGCGCAAGTTTTGTTTTACTATCTTCCATCCATTATTTCCGTTGTTGGTGAGTTGGTATTACCATATATCGCATGTGTATGGTGTTTGACATAGGCCCAATAACGATCGCCATAAGACCAATGCCAGTATTCCGTTGGATAGTTCACAAATTCAACGGCAGATAAGACATCACTCATGATGTTACGGTGTATTATAGCAGCCTCAGAAATCGCGTTAGAATCTGTTAATGATAATTGACCGTCCTTATCTAGCATCCAATCTTTAGGATGAATGCCCATATCAACCACTTGTCCTTCATCATCAAGCAAATATACATCAATCGCCGCCCCTGTTGAATGAGGTGGAATATTGTGTGTTTTATCTGGGTTAATCACTGGCGAAACCAGTTTAGTTGTTTCCAAGAAAGTATCTTTTTCCGGCCAGTCAGGATGTCTTTGTTTTATGTTCGCGTATTGCTTATCAAAAATCATTTTTTGCAATGCAAGGCTGCGATATCCTTCATATAAACAGAAATGATATCCTTTGGGCAGCTTGCTTTGTGCAAGCTTCAATTTGTCATAAACGGTTTTTCGTAAATAGAAGTAATCTTGATTATTGGGGACTTCAGGCGAAGGGCCATATACAATCGTCTTCTGCTTTCTCAAATCAACCCAAGAATCATGGTTCTCATGAATCGGAATTGCTAACACTTTAGGGTCGCTAATCAAAGTAACACCTGCCAACACTTCGAATGACAACATCAATCCTCCACATATCAAACTCAACCATCGTTTTTTCACCTTTATATCACCCATGAAGTTGCTAATTCAGCATGCAGTATCGTGGTATCAAAAATTGGAACTCGATACGCGTCCGAGTCAACCAACATCCCTAATTCTGTGCAACCTAATAAAATAGCTTGCGCGCCCTGTTCAACGAGCCCATCCATCATTGTCATCAAAATTTGTTTTGATTTTTCAGAAAAAACCCCCGCACAAAGTTCATTGTAAATGATAGAGTCAAGTGTCATTCGCGAACTTTTATCCGGTAAAATCACATCGATTTGAAATTTTTCCATCAAGCGCGCATTATAAAACCCATCTTCTAATGTGAATTGTGTACCCAACAAACCAATTCTCTGAATATTTTCTTTTTTCAAACGAAAACCAGCTGCATCAACGATATGCAAAAATGGAATCGTAATTGATTGCTCGATATCTGCAGCGACTTTATGTAAGGTATTGCAGCATAAAATAACAGAATCGGCCCCAGCCTGCTCAAGTTGAATTGCGGTTTCGCATAGCTTGTCGGAGATTTTATTCCACTGGTCTTTGTTCTTATAATCAACCAACTCTTGATAGTTCATGCTAAACAAAATAATTGGTGCAGAATGTAAGCCACCTAATTGCTCTTTAATGTGCTCATTGATGAGCTTGTAATATACCGCCGTAGACTCCCAGCTAACACCACCGATTATTCCCAGATTTTTCATGCTCAACCACCGTATTAAATTCTCTCTGCATAAACAATTATTCCGCCAATTTGATGTGATTTAATATCCATGAGCAGCTGATGATAGCCAATCATCATTTTATCAAATACATCATCAAACCGACTTAAAATTTCTTCTCGTTTTTCCTCAAACGATTGAAGCAATTTAGTATACCAGTTTTCAAAATGTATACTGATATCCATTGTTGTTTTTAAGCGCCAACCAGTATCCAATAACCATTGCTCAAATTCTGGCAAATAAATAGGACAAAACCGAGACGCAGTCTTAGACCAAGGAAATGGTGATTGATAAGCCTCTTTCGAAAAACGAGAGTAATCAAAAATCACAAGATTAGTTTGTGGTTTAGAAAAATATGACATTTGCTTCAAAGCCTGAAGCTGTGATTTAAAACAAAAAAATGCGCTAAAGCTATAAATTAGATCAAATTTTTCCGAAATATGCTCATGAGCATGCAAAATATCACTGCAGATAAAATCTGTGTCTGGATAATTTAGTGTTGCATATTGAATTAATTCATCATCCAAATCCAAACCAGTAACTTTACCCCATCCATGCATTTGCACATAATGGGCTGTACCACCCAAGCCACTACCCACATCTAATATCAATTGAGTTTTATTTTTGGAAATAGGTTTTAAAGCCATTTCGATCGCATCAATTTCACCAGGATGAGCAAAATCACCTTTTCTAACATACGCCAGAATTTCTTTGGCTGATTTTGATGTCATAGCTCTCCTTAATATAAACAGGTTTTTTTCCATTTTATTACACTAAACCTCAAGAAGCATATTTTAAATAGAGTCATCATATCTTTGCTATAATCACAATATCCTTAGAAATCGATTTAAATAAGCTGGGTATGCATCAAAAAGCAGAAGAGCGTCATGAATTCACATCGAACACACATGGTGTACAGGAAAGAATGAGAGACGTAAAAATTCCTGGAGCGAGTATTGCTATCTTACAAAATCAGACTATTTCATCAACTCCTTTAGGTCAAACAGCTGATCTTGAGCCTTCTGTAGTAACCTCAGAAACTACATTTGGCGCAGCCTCTCTTAGTAAGCCCGTTTTTGCATATCTTGTATTAAAACTTATTGAACTCAATAAAGCAGAGCAAGCCCAACCAGGATCGGGTAAATTTAAATATCCATTTGATTTACAAACACCCCTATATACTCTTTTTCGCGATCAAAATGGTGAAGAATTGCCCGATCATGAAAATCCATTTTTAAAAAAATTTAGTTATGAATTCGCTTTGATTTCATCCTTGTCGGCAGATATTGTGGCTGAAGCAGAAGATGGAAAAATTTATTTATCTGAAAACCCTAAAGAATATTTTATAAAAGGTATGAAACAAGCTACACCTTTACCTGAAAACATCGATTTAAGCAATTTAAAAGAAAAATTAAATAATCCTGATTTTCAAAAAACTATTCTAGCTATCACGTCAAAAGCTGGCCATACTTTATCCTTATCTCAACTGGAGCAAGCTATAGGATATGCGAAAAAAATCGATGCAGAATTGGTTTTATCGCACAGAACAGGATTGCAAATAGTAGATACGATACCTTTTAAATTTCAATTTGAGCCTGGAACACACTATGCATACTCAGGCCCTGGTATTGAATGTCTTCAAGATACCATTGAGGAGCTAACTGAAACAAACATAGGAGTTTTAGCACAAGAAAATATATTCTCTCCAATGCATCTACAGCACACTTCGTACGGAAGTGAACCAAAAGCCGCCAATAGTTTAATAACAACTGCTGAAGATTACATGACATTTATTCATAACTGGGCAAATGATGACTCATTAAATTATGCCTTTAGGCCAGTTCACCCCGAATACTCTATGCATGATGACTATATGCCTCAATCAGATAAATGCTTAGTCTCTGAGGTTCACCTAAGTGAACAAAACAAAGCACACGTCACCTGGGGTTTAGGGGTTGGTTTAGTGCAAGATGACAGAGGGCAAATTATTGCCGCATATCATACAGGAGATATGGACGAATGGCGCTCAGGTTTCGGTATTGAGCTCGATTCGAGTGGTCATGCAGTAACAGGAGGCGTCTACTTGTCTAATTCACATAATGGACACGTTCTTGCAGAATCAGTTTTACCTCAAACACTTGAACCCGCTTTAGATTATTTCTGCGCAACTTACGGGTTTGCTCGTAATCCAGAAGAATTAGACCATACAGACTTTCATGGATTAAACCCCACTATTTTAAAACCAGACATACAAAAAATGGCATATGAAACAAGAGAAACAATTTCTGAAAAACGCCAGATAGAAACGGAAACACCATCCCACTCTGTAAGTACATTACAAAGCATAGCTGACATGGGTCATATCCCGGCAGTGAGTTACGCTCACGTAGAAACGCAAGAAGAAAACAACGTTGTAAGAGCGTCTATCGCTGTTGGTAAAAAAAACGCTCAAGCTACTGATTCTAAAACAAACGCAGTAGATGATCGCACTCAATTTCCAGCATCTTCTCTCAGCAAAATTATGTTTACTTATTTAGTGCTACAGCTCGCTAAGCGCGAGTATAATTTCGAATTAATGTCAGCACTTGATGATATGAATAGCGCAAAAGAAGGCACCATTTATTTAAGTGAAAATCCTAAGGCCTATTTTGTAAAGGGAATGGAGCAAGTCGCGTATTTGCCAGAGCATATTGATTTAACCAACTTAGAACAAAAAATAATAGATACTGACTTTAAAAAAACTATTTTCGCCATTACATCAAACGCTGGCCATACTCCAGATATTCATTTTGATTTGGATAAACCATTACATGATATTCTGCCCTATGAAAAATTCTTAATGGATGGTCAATATCCACAAAAGGCTAAAGAATTAACAGCCCGACACGTTTTATCACATACAACTGGTCTGCCTAATTTTGGACCAACCCCATCAACAACACTCAAATTTAATGAAACCTCTGAGCTCGGTAAAGGATACTCCTATTCCGGCGAATCTTTTCTTTATTTGCAAAGAGCCATCGAAACTCAAACGGGAAAAGATTTAGAAACTTTGGCTCAAGATTACGTATTCAAGCCTTTAGGAATGGAACGAACTACATTTTTACCGCCAATAACTGATGATAACATCGTAGATGTACATACTGAATTAGGGGTGCCAACGGCAATTTATGTATGTGATCCACCCCTCAATGCCGCTTCTTCATTAAGTACGACAGGTGAAGATTTTTCTAAATTCATGGCCGCATGGATAGAAAATATGGATGATCCCATCATAAAGCAAGCCTTTGAGCCAATCGACAAGCATTCTGCAGAATCATGTGGGTTAGGTTGGCATATCTATAGAAATAAAGATGAAGTCTTCGCGTATCAATTTGGTTCAAATCCGAACACACGCGCTTTTGTTGCCATCAATGTAACACAAAGAAAAGGTGCGGTCTTTTTTACTAACTCTGAAAATGGAATGAGCATCGCAAATCAAATATTCAGTTCTCCTGACTTGGCTCCTATTGGTTATTTACGAGGACTGTTTGAAGATTTGCACTTTACTCAAAGTGATGAACCTGGATGGCAAGAAACAATCTCTGGGAAAATTGCTGAAGCGGAAGGAAGACCTGAAGAAGCAAGACATTATTTCGAAAGAGCTTGTGAATTAGCTCCACAAGACGAATCAAAACAGAAACGGTTGGATTGGTTTGACAAGGTACATACTCCTTCCCGAGAACAGGAATTCGTTGCACCACTCCAGATATTTAGTGGAAATTATCAAAATGATTACAATGATAACATTAAGGTATTGGTTAGGGATGATAGCTTAATATTGAGAGAATTTGATCAAGAAAAAAGATTTGTACGAATATCAGAAAATGAATTTTTACCTGAAAAGGACCAATCATTTAAAATACGATTTAATAGAAATCAGATGAGCATCAGTTATGTTTTTGGTGGTCCAAATAAATTATTATCTACGGTGCCCACACCAAAAATTCAACCGAAAGAAGCATCTACGCAAGGGCAAATACAAAGACAGCATGATTTAAAACATGCCGTCAGCGACATAAGAGCAGAATGTCAAAAAAAGGCACTGCTAACCTCAATACCAGATGAAAAACATGAACAATCTAACGAGGCTGAAGATCACAGCTATACAACCCCAACCCCTTTTCCCATCAAACCCAAGCCATCGGGAGAAAATTAATCTTCCAAATAAAAAATATCGGAGGATTAACATAACATGCTCAGATCAATTCAGCATAAAGGACTTAACTAGACCTAATAAGGTCTAAAAATGCATGTATTTTCTTCAAATTATATGACTTTAGCATCATAAATTACCCATGTAGTCTTTTGAGCAATTGAATCATACAGTTTCATTGCCTGTGTATTGTCATGCCCAGTTACCCATCTAACCAAAGGGAAATTATTTTCCTTTGCGTATAGCTTTACAGCTTCAATTAATCGATATCCTATCCTCTGTCCTCGAAACTCAGATACTACAAATAAATCATCCAGAAAAATACTATGACAAGATTTTATTGGCCGGATAAATTTCCGAAAGTGGGCTAAGCCTACAATTTTTTTATCAAGCTCCGCCAAATAACAAAATAATTCTGGATTTGGTTCAGATATCCATAACCATACTGTTTTCAGTTCTTCAGGAGTAAGTGATGTTTGATAAAAATCCAGATATTCCTTATATATTTTAATCCAGTCGTCATACTCATTATGATGTGGTTTTCTAATAATGATTTTTTCCATACTTTACCTCTTTACTCATCTATAAAAACTATATCACCTTACTCCAATCCTCATAAGTTATAGCCCAACGTTCATGATCACGCCACTCACCATCAATTTTAAGATACTTAGGTGAAAAACCTTCTTTTTTAAATCCATTTGATTGAACTAATTGGATGGATTTTTTATTTCCAGGCTGAATATTAGCTTCAATGCGATGAAGATTTAATTGTTCAAAGATATGCTGCAAAACCAATTTTAATGCTGCACTCATAACACCTTGGCCAGCATAATCAATGGTTGCATAAAAACCCAAATAAGCGCTTTGAAAACATCCAAACACTATTTCATTAATATTGAAAACACCTGCAATATTTTTTTCATCGACCTCTACCAATAGTCCTTTTTGATTAGGCTGCTGGATACGCTCAATATATTGCTCAAATTCATTAAGTGTTTTAGGTGCAGTTGTCCATGGAGAATGCAAGCTTTCACTTCTGCTCATAAAGTATATAAATTGAACAGCGTCATTTATATTCGGCTCTCTGATGCGAATAAACACTTATTTTCTCCCAGAATTACATCATATTAACTAAACACTTTTCTAACATCATTTTAGCATCATTTGTTATACAAGGAGCTCGCCAAGCAACATGGCCATCCGGCCGAACTAGAACAGCACCAGTTGGGGATATTTCATAGTTCTTATACCAACATTGATGAAGATCAATCAGATCTCCATCCGATGCCACTCTATAAACTTTCAATGAATATACTTTATCTTGGATTAGCTTATCAACGACATCCTTCCATTGTTCACCGTCACAACCTACAAACAAAACGAAATCTTTTTCGAACAGCTCAAGTGTTGAAATAAGACATCCGTCTTTTATCAAGTCAACATGAGGGGCACGGCTTCCAGGGATAGTTGTGGGGAGATATTCCGAAGGAGAGATATTAATTGTTTGTGAATTTTCATTATTAATGATGTCTGAATGATAAATAAAACCTAAATCTAGACCCGCATAATTCAGGTGTTTCTGTTGATCTTTTAATAAATCTTTTAATTTTGCCATATCATTTTGGTAAATCGCATAATAAATATCAGTAAAGCGTTTCGCATTATCTTGGCTCCATTGCATGTTTTGTTTAGCTACAGGAGCACGTTCTTCATAATATGAATTTAACAGCCTCTCTGAAGCCCTATGGAAAATAACAAATGCTAATTTCCATGCAAGATTATGCGCATCTTGAATGCCAGTATTCATTCCAAAAGCTCCTGTCGGAGGTAAGCGATGAGCAGAATCTCCAACCAAAAACACTCGTCCTTTATGGTATCGCTCTGCAATTTGAGCGCCGCTTTTCCAAAAGCTTTTATTAATGATGTGAATATCCAAAATTGGCGAATCAAGTAATTCTCTGATTTCGTTTATACAATAAGCATCTGAATAATGGTTTTTTAAATGATTTTCTGCAAAGCGTAACCCCACTATCCAGCGATTCTTTCCATCAACAGTCGTTAAAAACCGTGTAAATCGCTTAGGATCAACAAAGAAATATCCATAGCAAGGCCTGTGCCTAGTCCAAGCTGAAAGATCCATCTCACAGTAAACACTGCAAAATTCACCATGATTGTCAGGTCCATGCAAGCTAATCTCTAATTGTTGACGTATTTTACTATGAGCGCCATCAGCAGCTATTAAATATTGGGCACTAATATACTCTTCTTGATCAGTTGCTTTATTCATGATCCTAGCAGTTATTCCAGACTCACTCTCATCAAACGAAATAAACTCTTTTGAAAATTGTACTTCCGTCATATCTGGGTAACATGAAATTGAATTGAAAAGAGACTCTTCAATTTTATCTTGCGCAACAAAACTTGCATGTGTTGGACTAAGTTGATTCATACAAGCTTCCTCCATAACAACGCGAGTTACCTCCTCACCTTGTAAGGTTCTGACCCATATAAATCTTCGCGACTCTTTAGGAAGTTCATGATTCAAGAGCTCTTTGGCATTTCCCCATTGGCTAAAAAGCTCCATGGTTCTCACATTCACACCTCTTGCTTTAGGATGGTTAGTAAACTGTGGCTCTCGCTCAATCACAATCGATTTAACATTCTGTCGAGCCAAAGCCAATGCCATACTTAAACCAACAGGTCCACCACCAACAATAAGAACAGGCACATTTTGCATAAATAAAAATCCAGATTTTGATGATTGAGTTAAATTCTTATATCACTTCGATATTTATCGGGGTTTATTGATCAAAAATCATGGTTTTAAGCCAGTCTTTTGCTTCTGAAGTGGTTTCTTCACTCTTGAGCACAATTTCATAAATGGCCTGTTTTAAAGAATTGTCTTCACCATACATTTCTTCTAATAGAGTATTCCATTGTTTTAAGACTTCAGTATTATGAAGCTTTCCTACATTTTTTAAAACATCGGTGACTCGCTGTTTCCAATAAGCTCTAGTTGCATTTTCAACCCATGACACAATTTCCGTAGTCATTCCCACCTTGTCTAAAAATTTTCCTTGTTTAAATCCTCGTTCATATATTTTTGTACTCAGCGAAGCGTATTTTTTACCATACACGCCATTCACCCAATCCATCCATTTTTTTCCTAAACGAATCCCTTCCTCAGAATAAGGATCTTCTTTAAGATGGCTTTTGACCTCATTTAATAACTGATCCCAACTATCTTCAAAAGCTGATTTCTCTTCAGGTGTTGATTTTTCATGCAATTCTTTTTCAAATAATGCATATTCTTTTAATTCCTCGGGTGTGAAAATTTCTTTAACCCAGTCATGATCAAGATTCTGTGACATACGATATACCTCTATCATTTCAATAATGCTTTGCCATGGAATAGATTTATCATCGTTAATGGCTTGGATTATTTTCCTTAACGAGACGGCTCCTTCAAGCATCGCCTTCCCATTTCTTTCTAATACACTGGCTTGTTTATCAAAATGCTCAAGGGCATTAGATTCGTGAGACAATAATGTTTTGATTTTTGATAACTCAAAACCAAAATATTTCAGTGCAATAATCTGCTGTAACTTCAACAAATCCTTCTCAGAGTAAACACGATAACCATTGGTAAGACGCAAAGAAGGCTTGAGTAGCTTAATACGGTCATAATGATGCAAGGTTTGCACCGAAACACCCGTTAATTTACTTAAGTCTTTTACATACCATTGAGTCATTGTGTGACCTCCTTAAATCGAAAGATAAGGTATATAGCAGCAATAGAGTCAAGTTTTTTTCAAACTATTTCCTCGCTTTTTAGTACATTGAAGTAGGATCCTTTTTCTAAATAAATCACCATCTTCATACATCCTCAGGACCACATTTAATATAGGTATTCTTATGTAAAGGAATACATTTTTTAAATGACTGGTTTTTTTCGTGCTTCAAATACATGTTAAAAAAATTAACTAAATAAATATTGATAGAATCCGTTATTTCCCAGCCATCCCCTGTTCCCAGTATAGAGACTAATTTATTGTTAAGAGATATTACTATTTTTTTTATAGGCGCAATGTCACTTTCTCTTAATTTCTCAATTTGTTTATCAGATATAGTAGATAAAGCTTCAGATAAACCATCTACCCTCTTAATATCCAAATATGATATAGGTATTGGCAAGTTTTTGTTCTTTATGTCTACAAAATACACAGAAAAAAGCCATGTACTTTCCTGTTTAGATATCACATAAGTTATTTTATCAAAAGCTTGAATATCTTTTTTTGTAGGAGGATGAGACATCACCTTGAAATCAAACCCACGTGCCATTTGCTCCGCTTTCAAATGATCAAAAAAAATCGTATAAGCTGGAAGATATTGTAAGGTTGACCAGTCGGTAAAATTCATATGATGACTGTATGTATCATTTTGCTCATTTGGAGAAATCCCAACCAAATATCCTCTTCGCTTCAGTTGATAAGTGATCGGCATGTAGGGTGAGGACAATTTTCTGATGGAATTAATTTGATACATGACCGGAATGGAAAAATTACTTAATTTATTTAAGGGCTGTCCTGTTGAGTCATCACCTATATCCAGTGCAACGATTGCTTGAAACCAAGACTGATGAGCATATGCTACATCAAGCAAGGTCCATGCACCTATCGAATGACCAAGTAAACCAATGTGCTTGATATCCATACTTGAAAATAACTTCTCTACATGCTGCAGCTTATTCAATTTATCATAAACATACATTAAATCTTGTGATTGCAATGGAACAAATTTATCTCTAATCGATTCCTCATTGCTCAAGCCTGTGGGCATAACTACATGACCATTTGGCAACGCTACAAGATTAATAAACGGCGTATTAATACCGACAATGATGTAACCCTGACTCACTAGCTCTGTGATATAATTTTCATACATTTCTACAGGGCATCCAAATCCAGGGCTAAATAACAATATAGGAAATTTTTTATTCCTAATAACCGGTGATCTTTCTCGAGAAAAAGTTCTAATTTTATTTAATTGCTCTAATTGTTCTTTTTTAATGCTCGGTATTCGATTCATATCCCGAGAGGCCGACTCTATAAAAGGACGATAGTAAAGTGAGCTAGGTTGACGTTGCAATGCCGTAGGATAATAAATTCTCGCCATGATTTCATGGCAATATTTTGTATTACCTTGGCTAAAATCATCATGGTTTTTACCATTAAAATTTAAGTCGGGACAAGCTTTTTGATTAACCCAATGAAAGTCTCTAAAACCAACACCATATTGCCCCGTTGGCTTTTTTAAATAATTCGCTTTATTGAATAACTCCATGTTATGGTTGTCAGAGTAGCTAATAGATGTGAACAATAAGTAAAATATAAAAATAGTCGCTTTTAATTTCATATCTTTCCTATGCTCTAATTGTTTATTTTCTCCATCACTTTGGAGCCTCTAAATTTACCCCAATTTCTCTATTCTATAATCAAATCATATTCTCTAATGATTTGATACATGAATACCATTATCTTACTAACTGATATTGCGGGTACCGGCAAAAAAAGATTGGCGAAAAAATTATTAAAAACCAAGTCTAGCTTTAATCAAAGCATCATTTACTCAAGATGAAGCGTTTAAATCACAATTAGCATGCGAGTTGACGCGGGACGTTTCTAAGCTTATTCCGAAAAAGTCTGCCTTCAAAATTTTATCTTTTGTAAATACTTGCTGCGATCTCCATAGAAAATAAACAATGATGACGATAGGTTGCATTCAATTTGTTTCTTAAAAAGAAAGAAACTCAGCCTTTAAAGAAATGATGGCGTATCGTTTGATACTACATAATTATGCTTTTATTTGCTGTTGCATTGTCAATAACTTCGCAAAACTCCCATTTTTCTTTTGCAACTCCTTAACGGTACCATCTTCGATAATTCTACCATTCTCAAGAAACAAAATACGGTCCATCGCCATGATGGTCGATAATCGATGTGCAATAACAATGACAGTTTTATTTTTCATCACTTCATTCAATGCATCTTGGATTTCTTTTTCTGTAACAGAATCTAATGCAGACGTTGCTTCATCCAAAACTAAAATGGGTGCATTCTTTAGAATAGCACGCGCAATGGCGATACGTTGCCGTTGCCCACCAGAAAGTGTTATTCCTCGCTCTCCAACAACCGATTGATATTTTTCGGGAAGCTGACTAATAAATTCATGGCATTTTGCTAATTTTGCAGCTTTGATAACCCCTTCATCCGATGCTTTGGTATCGCCATAACGTATATTATCCATAATAGTTCGATGAAATAATTCTGTATTTTGAGGAATAAGAACCATATTGTCCATTAAGCTATCACGAGTAACGCCGTTAATGGGCTGAGCATCTATGCTAATCTCACCTTGTTGGACATCATATAACCGGAACAATAAGTTAATAAGCGTCGTTTTTCCTGCACCTGAATACCCAACTAAACCAATTTTTTGTTTTGGAGCAATAGTGAGATTGAATTTTTCAAATATAAATTTATTTGCATCATAGCCAAAGCTAACATCTTTAAAATGAATTTTTTCTTCAGTAATGTGTAACGGCACCGCATGTTCATTATCTTGAACATCATGTGGCGCAATAATAACATTTAAAGCTTGTTGGCATTTACCAATATTTTTAGAAAACTCCGGCATCTGATCATTAAGGCCACTAATCATATTAGTGGTTGTAATCGAGAGCCCTAAAATAAAAGCAAAATCACCTGCGGTCAATGTACCATGTATCCGAAAATAAATTAATCCAAACATCAACAATGCAACAAAAATCATGTAAATAAT
Source organism: uncultured Legionellaceae bacterium (assembly GCA_964493245.1). Lineage (GTDB taxonomy): Bacteria > Pseudomonadota > Gammaproteobacteria > Legionellales > Legionellaceae > CAZBNB01. The sequence continues at coordinate 18,576 of CAZBNB010000009.1, read as the reverse complement.
ATTTAAGTTAAAAGAAAGAAACATGACATGTTTTTGCAACAACTTATCTTTTCGTCCAACTGAATTAAACACTGTTTCAATACGATTTGTTTCATGAGCTGTGTTTGAAAAAATCTTTGTACTCATAATATTCGAAATACTATCTACTAACTGTCCAGTGACTTGGCTTTTTTCTTCCGCGAAATCATGAGCAAACGATGTTGTTTTTTTGTTTAAAAAATAGCCACTTAATATGAGCGCCATGATTCCTGAGAATAAAATAATAGAAAAATAAACATGTACCGTTGCTAATAGAACAAGCGATATAACCAGCATAAACAAATTGCCACAAATATACTGATTAAACCCCAAAATCATTGATTCAATCCCTTCTGAAACATTTTGCGTTTTGCTTGCAAGATCTCCTGAAAAATTACGCTGAAAAAAAGAAATCGAGTGTTTGGTTAAATGCTTAAATAGAGCAACAGAAACTTCTGTTCTTAATTTGGGGAATAAATGCATGGTGATCAATTGATATATTCGAAAAGCAATGTTATGCACTAGAGTGATCAATAAAACATAGAATATGGCCGGATAGATAATAGCTTTTAAAAATAGAGTCGTATTATCTGAGTACAATGTAGCTGTATCAATAATAACCTTCAAAAGATAAGGCGCTAATGCAAACTCAAAAGCGGCCACCACATTGATTAATATATAACCAGACATCGAAAACAAATGATGGCGTAGGAAAAACCAAATAAAAGGCATTAACCGTTCTGGTAAAGCTTTTGTTTTGCATGAGCGCATTTTATTTGTCATTTAATGTTTTATTTCATTATAGATGAAACCAATATTTCTTGCTTTAGTTCCTCAAAAACATCGATTTTCACTTTTTCAGATCTTTTACTTATACTACTTCGGTGGACATGGGCCACCATGCTGCAACCCACATCTAAAACACCTAGGTATTTTCTTTAATTTTTCAGCTTCTCGCTCTTCTTCATCTTTCTTTTTTTGAGCCATTTGAAAAGCAGGCTGAAGCTGCAGTGATGTATTTTTTTGCTGCTGAGTAGATGAAGGACTATCTTCTTTTAATTTTTTCGAAGTATCGTCATACAATGATTTTACTTGCTCAGAAAAATCATCTTTCTTAAACTGAACCAATGCATATGCTTTTTTAGCATATTCAAATGCTTGCTTACGCTCAGACATTCCTTCTCCGCGACTGTAAATAGTCGCGGCATAAAAACAATCTTCTGCACTTAAGAGTGGATTATGCAATGATGGAACCAGCTCTGAAACAAGCTCTCTCCGCCTGGCATCATTTGCTTGTATTGTTTCCCGCATTTTGTTTTTTTGGGCTTCATCCTGGAGCATAGCAAACTTTCTACGCTCCTCTTGATCTGCCGCATATAACTTCAAAAGCTCTTCATCCCGCATGGTGACCCTCACATTTTTCATGAGACATCTATATTTTGCATTATTTTTTATATCGGCATAACCGTATTTCTACTTGAATTAAATTTATAAACGACTTTTCTACGGTGCGACAACGCGACAGTTGCGACAGTTATTTAAAATCATTTATGCTGAATTTCTCCAGGTTTCATTATCAAACCACTACCCCTGCTGTCCAATAACCACTTGTATCAATGCTGTAATACAGTCATCCTCACATCTTTTCCAGCAATTATTTTAATTTTTCCACCAATTGGGAAAGTAATCATCGGATCAGTATGACCGAAATCTACATTTGCAATCACAGGCAGATTTTGCAGTTCTTTTTTATTTTGAACAATCATTTTCAATCGCTCATCGCTCATTGCAGAGCTCTGCTGGAAACGACCAATGACAACACCTTGTACGCCCTCAAAACCAGACTGCTGCACTAGAGACTGTAAATCGCGATCAAACACGACCGCCGTTTCACCTGCGGTTAAAGCATCTTCTTCCAAAAAAATAATTGTGTTTTTTAGTGCAGGCATATAAGAAGTCCCTTGCAATAAATTGAACGTACATAAATTAGCACCTAAAATAGTACCTTCTGCTTCGCCTTTTTGTATGACCCATGGTCCTTCATGTGGCATAAATCGTCGATTATTTTGATCTAAATACCAAGTGTCATCACTCCAGTGTAAGCTTGGTTCAATTGTAAAAGAGGTATCACTGAATAAGCATTTTTTTAAATAATCCAGGGACCAATCTATGCCTTGCTCCATTCCTAAAGTTGAGTAATGCGGACCAGAATAAGTCACTAACCCGGTTTTTGCATAAATCGCATTTTGCAATGCGGTGATATCGGAATATCCGCAGAGGATTTTAGGATTAGCTGCAATGAGCTCATAGTCAATCTCATCCAACAACTGATTGACATTATAACCCCCAATCACAGTAAAAATAGCTTTCACTTCATTGTCACGAAAAGCATCATGTAAATCCTTTAGACGAGCTTGAATGGAGCTCGAGTGAAATATATCGCAATCGCTCACGTGATGACCGAAACTTAAACGCAATCCTAAATTTTCAAACCGCTGATTTGCAATGCGTTTAGTTTCCTCACTTAAAATGGCCAAGCTTCTAGAAGGTGCAATCACACGAACCAGATCACCTTTTTTTAGTTTATTCGGAATAATCATTTTCATTTTTAACCTTTTTCTCTGCTTTTGTAATATATCTCTGATTTGAGCTCTTTGGTTTATCTGGAATTGTCATCGCCAAAATCTTTTGTTGTATCAATGGAGAAACAAAACGGTTTCTAAATTTAGTGCGATCACTCCAACCCAATAATTCCATCATTTCATTAATAGATTTAGGTGTTTGACAGAATTGCACCAACTTAATAGTTGCGGACACAAAATCTACCTCTCTGTCTATAGATGGGCTTGATGCCGACTTGGTGCCCACTTGGTGCCCACTTAGTGCCGAGGCACCAAGTTGAGATGTAATATCCTGATGAGGGAAAAAGGTCACACGGAGTGCTGTACCTAGCTCCTCCCATACTGGCTCTGGATATCCACCCTTAGAACAAGCATCTTTAATTCTTTTATAACCACTTCCCCATTCCTCAATTAAATCTAGCTCACCAAACACACGTGCAATAACAGGATTTCGAACTCGACTCACTCCTGCCTTAAATTGGTCAATATTCATACCTGGCGGCATAATACCTGGATTCTGAATCTCCAATTTATCCTCATAGATTGCAATAAAAATACGAGTACCTGCTATTTCATAATTTGCGTGCACAAGTGCATTTGTCAGTGCCTCTCGAATCCCATCCACAGGGTATTCAGGAATATCGCGTCGTCTCATTGAGCCAAATTTCCCTGCCATTTTTGTATTACGACGAATAAATTTTGGCACTTCATCAATCGCCGCTAAAATACCACCTTGAATTTCAAGACGATCAATAAATTCTGCGCGTGTCGTACCAACAAATCGCGCGCATCTTACTTCAGCAAAAGGGAAATATTGTTCTCTAAACTCGGCTTTTCCAAATAAAATCATGCCACCATTAGTTGCTACTATACGTCTTCCTTTGTACGTTAATATGCCAATACTCAATAATTTTGCTGTATCAATTTCGATATGATGTTTTGAAAAAATTGAATGAATCAATACCATATCTAAATTATCTTCAGAACTATTATCACAAGGAGCCTTATCAAAAAAAGGTTGGTGCGCCGCGCGTTTCATTTCTAAAACTGCATCATAACTAACCTCTCGATTGGTATTGCCAAGTCGCACATAAACGCCGTTTTGCTCTCCCTTTTCAATCAAATAATAAGGGGCTGGTACATAGTCAATTTGAATAACTAAGACTTGTTTGTCTTGAACACTAACAATGCTGAAATCAGGTGATAGTAGCGGTTTCACACGGTTAGCTAAACTATTAGCAATTTTCTCCTGATCTTTGGCAGGATTAGCTAAACCAATAATATTGCCACTATCTTCTATACCAACCAGAACAATGCCGCCCGCTGTGTTTGCAAAAGACACAATCGCTTTTAAAATAGGCTCTAGAGAGGAGGTATCTCTTTTAAATTCTAGAGTCTTACTTTCTGGTAATTTTGCTAATTTTTCAATGTCCATCACATTAACTCATCATTTATAGTGTCGCTCGAAATAGAGCGTTGCAATTTGGTTGTCAACTCAGAATTACCAATCAATTGCGCACTTGAAAGTAGATTTTCCTTTGAATAAGACACGTTCTCTAGCGGCTTTACCCAGAGTGTAAATAAATCATCCGTAGATAAGCTGGTTTTTATAAAATCCAATCTCTCTTTCAACAAAACCTCTATTGCACAAGCAACAAACCATCGTGAGGTCGAGAGCGTCCCTTCAGCAATACCCTCTATCGTTTTTGGTGACACGCTTTTATTTTTATTAAAAAGTGCTTTTGCCACAGCACCTAATTTTTCCGTTTTATTATGCAAAGACATCAACTCATTAAAAATAGACTGTATTTGTCGGCTATAATCCATTTTTTCATACGCGGCTAATCCAATCCGATCCAAAGCTGCCATCGCTAATTTTTTTTCATGCTCAGGAAGTTGTGCTGTTACAATTTTTAATTTTTGAATCATTGAGACAATAATTGGCTCAAAAATGTCTAGTTCAATATCCCGACTCAGTGCAAGCTCATCGATTTCATTAATACATTGAATAAAGCTACTAGGCAGCCTTAAGCGAAAATCTGCTTGCTCATTGAGGGACGATTTATCAAAATGATTTCTAATAGCCTTCATATTATGCATGTATTGTTTAAGTTCAATTTTTTGTGCAGAGGAAAGCTCAGACCAATTTTCAAATTCCTCAGGATTTGCAGCTGAAAAAGAGCCGTAGGTTACTTTTTTATCCGAAGATAAAACATATATTTTGGGTGGCTTTTTCAAATTACGTTTCACTGTAAATACCAAACTTTTCATTTGGATCAATTCCTAAACTTTCATCATCATTTTATTTTATTCTATAGAATTATACTCATATGTCAAATATTTTCATCTAAAAAGTTGATGATATTTGTTGAAGATTTTATGAAATATTGCGATAATAAAGATGTCCAATAAGGACAATAGATAAAATCGGAGAACAAAAAATGAATAATAATCCCAAAATTTATATTGCCTGCTTAGCTTCTTATAATAATGGTATTCTTTTTGGTGCCTGGATCGATGCAACACAAAGCCTAGATATTGTTTATCAAGAAATCCAAGCGATGCTAGCTAATAGCCCCATTTCAGGCGCAGAAGAATGGGCTGTACATGATTATGAAGGATTTGGTAGCTACCAAATCGATGAATACGAAGATATACAAACCATCTGTGAAATGGCAGAGTTTATTGTCGAACAAGGCCTTCTTGGAATAGAAGTCATGCAAATATTGAATTGCAATGTTGAGCAAGCCAAAGAAGTCATAGCAAATCAATACTACGGTGCATATAAAAGCGAGCTAGAATTTTCAATCCAATTATTTGATGATTGCTATAGCTTCGAGATCCCTACTGCATTAGTACATTATATTGACTACGAAGCATTCCAAAGAGATCTTTTTATAAGTGATTATTTCTCATTAGAATTAGACGGTGAGACGCACGTATTTTCAAATTGTTAAAACACAGGGCGACCTTGTCGCCCGAATCATTAAAACTTACGACATCTTTATCATTCAAAATCCTTTCAATTAATTTTGTCACTGCACGCAACGGCATATGCCAATGCGCAAATAAAAAACAATTAACCAAATAAACCACAAAATAATCTCAATATAAAAACCCGAAAAGAACGATAGAAAAAACTTAAACCATACACCCATCGCAGTAACCTGCATTTTAATAAAACCATTATTTTTCAATATGTTGCGTAAAAATTTGCTTTTCAAAAAAATGAAAATGACGAATTTCTGTAGGTGTGGATCCACACTATTGATGTAAATCAATAGGTTGCGAGTAAACACACACCGGTTACACACCTATTTTTTTGAAAAGAAATTCAACACGCACACCGAATCCACACCCATTTTTTATAGGCATAATTAATGATTCACACCGAATCAACTCCCAGATATAATCTAAATATCACGGAAGCGGAGTATAAAAATGGCAAAAGTCTATTGTTACTTACCTCAAAAACAGATGGATCAAATTAGTCACATTAAATCCTCAAAAAACATTAAATCTCAATCCCAAGTCATCAAAGAGTTAATTGAAGCAGGCTTGCAATCATACGCAGCCAAAGAGGAAAATTATCGAGAAGAATCGTTTCGATCTAAACATACCAATTATTTGTTACGTTTATTAAGTATCACTTCTGAAACATTACGCCTCGTTTTTGATAAAGAAAAAGTCGGCGGAGATTATGACCATGCAGAGGAATTACTAGAAGAAATCAGAATTAAAGTCGACAATTATGTCCAAGGTGGATAGTGCTTAAAGCTCTCGCTCTATATCCAAATAACGATTTTTTTCTGAGACATTTTTCCTTTGTTCATGTTGATTTTGAAAATCACGTGGTTTTTCATTTGAAGAAAGTAATTGCGCATAAGACAGTTCTTTGAGAACGCCCTGCACACCTTTTAATCTACCAATGTCATTGAAATCACCTGGTGCTCCTGGATAAGCAATTGCGACAGACTTTCCTAGTTCATGCAATCGATCAATCGCCTTTTGAATCGCTTTGTCTTGTCTGATATCTTTGCCATCATTATCCAAGCATAAAACAACGTTTTTGGTTAACAGTGCTGGATCAACCGAATGAAAATTTTGCTTTCCTAAAACCGCTAAAACGCGCTCATTTTTTACCGCATCTCGAATACTAAACGCTGTTTCAACACCCTCTGCAAGATACGTCACAGAATCTGCTTGCTTCCCTACTTCAATAATCACAGCACCACCTGAAATGGAAGAAAAAGTTCGTTTCGTCACATCACACGCGGCTTTTTTCGCTGTATCGGTATCCAAATAAATGGCCTGAACAGCTTGGACTTGGTTGGCCTTGTTTCTTGCAACTGCCAATAGTGCGGGAAAATACCGATTATTGCCGTCCTCTCGACTGTATACTCTTGGATGAAAAAGAATATTTGGACTACTTGGATTGATAATCCCTCGATGCTCTTTAAGATATTTTTCTACCAATGTCCCATCAATGGGATACGCCTCACGCACAAGTTTTTCCGCATAATCTTTTGTATGAGTCTCTTTTGTTTTCTCAGTTTTTGGTTTTGGTTGAACTCTATGCTGATGAGATTTAGAAATATCTTGGCCCATTAAATTGGCTGCAAAATTAAGCGCTGCTTTAAAATCTAACTGAAAAGTACGCTCTATCAAGTGCAGTAGATTACCCTTTTCTCCAGTTTCAAAATCAAACCAAGTTCCACGGTATTCGCCTTGCATTGAAACAGACAAGCTTCCTTTGTTGCCGTATCGATATTCACTTTTTGATGATAATTTCGCGTTCGGTGGCGAACCTAAAATCGCCTCCACAACGAACTCAGCATTGTCTGTTAAGCGTGAACATACCTCAGCAGCATCTAATCGCTTTTCTTGATAGCGCGAGGCTGAATGTGTTGGAGTAGACACTTTAAATTCTGATGAGACTGATTTACGAAAAGCATCGATTTCTTCTAATGCTGAATATTTATCTTTTTCAATTTGTAATCGCTTTGTTAATCGCTCCCCACTATCGGTATAAATCATGGCATGCAATATACCGCGTGTTGCCGTAATGTAGAAACTACGAAAATGGGAAACTTGTGGATTATACGTATCTTCAACGCCAATCACATATTTCGATGAAGCGCCTTGAATTGCATAACTTGTAGACGTGTAACTATAATCCCAATGGGCATCTGTTAAGGTAGCGCTGTCCAATTTATGTATATCGCCCTGCTTGCCCAGAACTGTCACCACATTTTTGTCAAATTGAATCACTTTCATCGGTTGATTAGCATATCGCTCCAGTGCTGGATCTGATTTCTTAAAGTGAATTTGATCACCAATGGCTAACGGTGAGGATTTTGCGACAAAAAGCTCGACAAATGAATTTTCATCAAATTTTTCCGGCAACCAAGAAAATCGCTCGCCTCGCTCAGATATGACCTCAATGCTGTTTGTAGTTGCGTCCATGTTAGCTAACCGAAAATATGACTTGTCTTTTTTCAAATAAAATTCATTTTTCTCATTTAAACATTGGCAATAAGTCTCAACTTGCTTTAACTCTTCTTGAGAAAAACGAGCTGAGATCAATCGACTAAACTTAGATGATTCTTTTTCTAATGTCCCTTTTTCAATTAAACCTTGTCGAATCAACTCATTCGCTTCTTCACGCGCTTTATTTTCATGAATCACAATAATCGTATTGTCTCGAACTCCCGATGTGCGTGATAAATAATCATCTACCGCTGCTGAAATTAAATTCTTATGTTTCACTTTATCAAAAAAATCTGACTTAAATTGTTGTATAGCCGAATCATCTTGATAGATCTCAACAATCGAATGCGTGATGGCTTTCATCCAAGCTAGAGATTCATCACGCTGAATAATATTAAGAGGTAAACGACCTATTTTATGTAAAGCCTGATTGGTATCCCCATGAATCAACTCTAAAACAGCATCTTTATAGTGTTCATTGGTTTGGCGTACAACGTCACTCATATAAGCTACATCAACCACTCCACTTTTAAGCAGCAGCGCGGTAGGTTTGCCACTTTCTATCGCTTGGTGTTGTGCAATATCCCCTAAAATCACACACCGAGCATTACCTTGATGAACAAGTTGCGTAAATGCAAAAAAATCTTGATTACCAACCATGCTGGATTCATCTAAAAGCACCAACGTGTCTTTATTTAATGTAGAAGCTTGGGATTGATCCATTAAAAACCGTTTTAGTGTTTGCGCTTCAATGCCTAGATTCCTTATTTCATGAACAGCTTGATGAGTGGGTGCTACGGCTAAAATTTGTATATTTGAATCACTGGAGTCATGTAATACATCAATTACCGTTCTCATCATTGTCGTTTTACCCGTTCCAGCATACCCTTGGATCATGACAAATTGATTTTTTGTACTCGAGATGAGATGACAAGATTGATACTGCCCTTCCGTCAATCCTTTATTCTTAAAAATCTCTCGAGAAATGTCTGGCAACAATAAAGGCTCAAATTGGGCGTTACCGCTTTCAACGGTGCTTAATATTTCTTTTTCTAATTTTATTGCTTTAGGAGTTGTTAACAAATGATCACCGATTTCAATTAAATCTCCCTTTTTAATCAAATCATGAATATCTGAAACCAACGTATCGATATTGGTATGGTTTATGTTTTTTTGTAACGCAATGCTAAACACATTGAAACGACTGAACACAGTTTCTTGTTCAGATAACTGAGAAATCGCTGAAAAAATTGCTTTTTGACTTTGCGTAAGCGTTGGTTTTTCTTTTGTTAAAGTGAAAATAGCTTGATCTAAGGAGGTTTGCCAATGCCCCTCATTTTTTTCCGATGCCACAGAATTGATTGCTAAATCAATCGCCGTTGTGCCTAACTGCAGACGATTAAATATATGCTGCGCTCTTTGGGCATCATCCGTTAAAATATGCACTGACTTTTCAGCACTTGTCGTCACGACAGATAAGACGTTTTTTCTCAATGCATAAGCTGGCATGCTTAAAATAATATGCTCATATCTTTTTTTATCATGCTGATGAATGCTTTTTGCATAAGCATAATTGAACGGCATAAAATCATATTTATTGAGCTCTAACAAATAGGAACGCTTTGAATCACGTAGACGAATACCATAAGATGAAATGGATTGAACCTCGACAGAACGTCCCTGCCTTAAACCTTCGATATTTGCTGTGGTATATAGCTTATCTCCCTTGCTCACAGCTAAATCACGCAACTCGTAAATACTTGTATTTTTCTGTATGTTTTGCAAAGAAAGTGTTGTGCGAAATCCTAATTTATCACGCACAGCAAGCTGTTTTTTTTCGTGATCAACTGACACGATGGTCCAAAACCGTTTTTCAAATTGACCGCGTTGTTTGGCAATCACCCATCCTGCTTTGTAGTGTTGTATCTGTTTCCTTTCACTGTCAGTTAAAAACAAAGGCTGTAATGTTTTAACCAAAATATCATTTTTAGATAAAGTGCCATCTGCTTTTAGCCGCTCACGAACCTGCTGATTGACAATCATAGCTTCTTTGTTTGATGCTGTTAATATCAATGTTTGAAAACCAGATTCCGCATATTCTTTAGCCGTGATTAACAAACGGTCTTCATCTTTTCGATGAGCATTAATTGAAATAGTGGCACATGATTTTATATCTTGATGCACCTTAAACGTTTTAATCGCTGATTTGTCTAATAAATTGGATACATCGCTTTTCGTATTTTGTAAGCCCAATGTTCTTTCTATCAACACAACTTTGGCTTTTCTTTGTGCTGCAATGTCTAGAAATTGCTGTAACTGCCTTGGCCTCATGCGTTGCACATCGTCTACTAACAATACCTCTCGTTCTTTTTTTGAATTAAAAAACGGTAATTTTTTATCATGAACATACGCTTGATTAAATTGATCAATAGACTCAGCCAATTCTGATTTGTTTATGAAATTCAACCATTGTCTCAGTGTTTTAGGCTTATCTTGCGCCTCATTAATTCTATTTGCTAAAGGTCTTGATGGCGTTAAAATTCGAATATTTTTATCAGATGGCATGATATCGATAAAAGATTTTAATACATTAATCGATGTTGGATGATCATCTTTGATACGCACAATAGAATCCCGAAGAAAAAGCGCTTCTTTAATGATGTGCTGGAACGCTACTGCGTCGGTATTTTTTGCAATACGGATCGATTTACTTTGCGGTTTTGCTTTAGCTAAGGTTTGAATAAAATGTCGCTCTTCTTCAATCAGCGCATGGGTTGTGAACTGACGCTTCTCTCTATCTAACGCAATTAAAACCTTGTCTTCGATTTTTTGATCTAAAGCACTTAATAAATCCTGTAAACCCAGTTTACCTAATGAAAGATAAAGACTCGCTTCCAGAATATCATTGTATTCAAATTGCAAGTTTTTCTCTGATAAATGAAAAATTGCATCATCAACAATATTATGTGCTTCTTTAGAGGGCTTCACATCCATCGAAATTTCATTTTTTGTTTGATTTTTCAGATCATTCAAATAGGTTTTAGGATCAACAGAACACAATAAGCTCTCATTTATCCAGGACTCTCGAAGCACTTTAGGATCATTTATTTCTTTACGTGCACGAGAAGCCAATGTTGCGGTGTCATAAGCTTTTTGTGAAAAATACCCGACCGAAGTAACTTGTTTTTCAATTTGAGATCTTCTTTTAGATAAACGATCTAATAGGTTTTTATCGAAGTTTTTAATCTCAAAAAGACCGTGTGCATCACCCGTAAATTCAATATCCAACCCATGTTCTTTTAAACCCATAGCAATTTCCGAGCGATACACAAGACCTAAAAATATTTTATTTTTAGAAATCCACTCCATCGTGCCATGTTTTTGATGATAATCAGAAGCCAAAGCACGCCACTTGCCATCACTACGCTCGGTTGCATTCATCAACAAAGCATGTGTGTGTAAATGAGGGTCTTTTTCTCGGCTTGTATCGTGATTAATAGTCGCAAAACTTAGATTTTTAGTTTTTTCATAAAGCATGCCATCCGATGTTTGTTTCCTCGCTTCAGCCGCATGTAGTTCAATAAGCGTTAAAACTTTTGTAACAGCTTTATTATGCAGATCAATGAATTCAGTATGCCCACACACTAAAGCAAGATAGGATAATGATTTTGGCGCAGAAAACGTTAAATCGTATCCACCCCGATGTTTTGTTTCATCACTGGCGCTTTTTTTAGTAATGACTTCACCATTTGGCAAAGTACCATTTAACATCAATTTCAAATTTTCTTGGGTGACTTCACCGTTTAAGTTCAATCGCTTTGAAGCAATACCTTGCCAAGCGGTGCTTAGTTCATTACTAAAATAATAATTATCTTTTGAAAAATAATATTCCCCCGCTCCAGAGCCACTTTGAATAGGTTTTATTTGTAAGCTGAGCATTAAATATTCTCCCTACATCTCGGACTGTTCAATTTCATGCTCAAACTTCTTGTTTTTTCTTTTAGTTTGAATAAAAGGAGATGCTTGATGCGCTAGCGGATGAGGGAGCTTACTTGCGGTAGGCATTTTACGCTCCATAAATCCAGGTGCCTTCATTGAGCGCTTTTGATATTTCAATGTGAGTTGAGTAATGGGGTAATGTCCTGGCACGCGCAAATAACATGTCAGTGGATCCAAACTCATGATCTCAGGATAAGCAACAATAGGTCTTGTTAATCTATTTTTACCGAGTGATATTCCATCCCTAATACTGTTGGCACCATATGAATAGTTTTCACGAGCATCTTCAACGTCTTCATCACCCAGTTCTTTAGAAACAATTTGCGCCATCGCGGCACTTGGACTCGCAAAAAATGCACGTGTATTTAATAAGTCAAATATCTCTTGCCCTGCACTTCGACCATACACTTTTTCAAGTTGAGCAAAACTTTGCATGCCTAATAAAAAGCATCCTCCAAATTTTCGTACTTCAGCAATAATTTCTCCTAAGAGAGGTAATTTATGAAGGCTCGGCAATTCATCACAGATGAACCAAATTCTGCGATGGTTATCTTCAGGTAAACTCAATAACGCCATAGCGGCCATGGCTATCCACATGGAAATTAACGGCTTTAACGATTTATGCTGTTCTCCGTTCGATGAAATAAAAAGCCAACCTTGCTGCTCAGAGTTGAGGATATAATCTCGTATCGAAAAAACCTCTCCTGCTTCTTCTCGAACACCATCCAAAGACGTCAATGATTTTAGATAAGTTGTAATAACCGCCCGAATAGAAATCGCCGTTTTCTCGATACGATTACTAACTAATGTTGCAGCAGGTGTCCCTTTTAAATAAGGTTCTAATTCTTCAAAATCCGTAGTTAATAAAAATTTCAATAACTTATTTAGCGAACGTTCTGGATCATGGCGCATCTTTTCAGCTGCAGACACAAATACCGTTCGAGCAGCATTCACCCAAAACGGATCAGACTCTCCATGCATGGGAATCAAGCTCTCAGCCATATTTTCCAAGATTGATTCCGTAGGTGCTTCTTGCCAAAGATCCCAAGGCGCACAACGATTATCATAAGAATTCAATAGACGATCTGTGCCTTCTATAAAATAGCTCTCTGTAAAGGTACATCCTTTATCATAAAGAATAACCCGGTCGCCTCTTGCTCTTAGGCAATCCAAAATTTTCATAATGAATTGGCTTTTCCCTTTACCTACGGTACCGTGCACTAGAAAATGCTCAACTTCTCTATTTTTGATAAGAGGAAACCCATCTATTTTAATGTCAGAATCAGCTTTGTTATTTTTAATTTGACGTTTCAACACATGTGATGGCACAAGCTGACTACCGCGCACGTACTGATTTTGAGCTTGGAATTTTCCCTTTCTGATAAAATAGATTGAAAGTAAAACCGCAAAAACCAACGCAACAAACAAAGAAATCCAGACACAGCGGAGCAACTTTGCATAACAAAGTGTCATAACTTTTGGATAATATGGATTTGTTGTTAGCGCAAGAACAGATTGCTTAAACGATCCTCCGGCATAAGATAATGTAAAAATATGCTCTTTATGCATACTCTTAAATACATGCGCAGCATAATAAGCACTTATATGAGAAAACCATTCAAGTGGGATCCAATACCAAACCAGTGCCAAACAAACAATTAACCAAATAATGCAATGAACATTGAACAAAGCTTTGTTGATTTGAAAAAACATACGTAGATTGTGAAACGCAATCTGGCCACCACGGGTGAAATGCTTATGATTGGGCTCTTTTGCCATGATTTTTCCTTAAAATGGACTTTTTTCACCACAATTCCGTTTGTGGGTTTCTCTTGATTATATTTATAAAACGCATGCATTAGAAGTAGATAAGCGTATAATATCAACAAGATTTTAGTTGGAGAAAATAACGTGGAAATGACCATAAATCATGTTGAAGAAAAAATTGTAGAAATTCGTAATCAACACGTCATCGTTGATTCTGACGTTGCCGATTTATACAAAGTTGAAACACGAGATATCAATAAAGCCGTCAAAAACAACCCCGATAAATTTCCCGAACATTATATTATTCAACTAAATAAAGATGAAAAAACGGAACTGGTGAAAAATTTCCACCGGTTCAACGGAATGAAACATTCAACAGCACTACCTAAAGCCTTCACCGAAAGAGGCCTGTATATGCTTGCGACCATTCTAAAAAGTGCAAGAGCTACAGAAACTACCCTTGCTATTATTGACACCTTTGCCAAAGTTCGGGAAATCTCAAGAACCATTAAAGAAATTCCAAGAACACCTCAAAATACACCAAAATATCAACAACTTCTCCATAAAACAGGGGAACTTATCGCTGATTTGGTTGTGCCAGAAGAGATAGAGGATTCTGAGACAGAGGCCAGCATTGAGGTTAATCTTGCAGTGGTTAAATTCAAATACAGTGTAAAGAAAAAAGGCAAATAAAATGCTGGTAAAACAAATCATAGTAGTCAAGGAAACACGAGATGGTGAAGGACGAGTCGCTTTAACACCAAATGCTGTCGCTTCCTTAGTAGAAAAAAATTACTCTATTATGATCGAGTCAGAAGCAGGATTAAAAGCTGGTTTTTCAAATGAGGATTATCTTAAAGCTGGCGGTAAGTTATTTGAACTAAAGACCACGTATCTACCAAAAAACAGTTTAATTTTACGAGTTAAACGTCCCAACAAAAATCGTGAATCTTTAGAAAATAAACTGATTCCTATCGGTTCAATAATGATGGGATTTTTAGACCCCTTTGATGTGAGCCACGAGAATCATATTTCCAATTGGCAATCATTAGGGATCACCACGATTTCTCTTGAATTGTTGCATTTAAAGGCCAACGATCCAAGAAACGCACAAGCAGCCATGAGTCGTTTTGCCGGCAGACTTGCCCTGAAAGATGCCCTTGCACGCTATCAAGGTAAACTGCCTAAAAGAGTAAGCATTTTAGGTACGGGACCCGCTGGATTAGGTGCCGTCTATGCAGCTTGTGAATTACAACTACCAGTGCAACTATTTGGCCGTCAAGAACGGTATCGAAACGAAATCGAAAAACAAGGAATTCACTACATTGTTTTACCAGAAAAAGAACAACCAGCATTCATTGCACAACGCCTCAGTCATGAAACACTGATTATTGCAGCAGTCCGAAATATTGGCGAAAAACCTCCTATATTAATTAATGAAGAAAGTTTATTGGCTATACCTGACAAAGCAGTGATTATTGATCTCTGCACAGGCGAAGGTGGTGCAGTCATTGGCAGTCAAGAAGATGCCGTCATTACCCGTAATCGTGGCATTTCTATCATCAATGCTTCGGGATATCCTAAAGCAGAACCTAAGGCTGCAAGTGAAGCATTTGCAAAATGCATGGTGAACCTGCTATTCGATATAGTACCTGCTCAAGGAGAGCTAGATTTTAAAAATGAAATATTACGAGAAGCAGTCCACTATTCCACTCAAAAAAACCAAATTGAATACTAAATAATATCTGATACCGTAATCAGAACCTATTATATCTTTAACGATGGTACTGATCCTGTTTCAGAATATTAAAACCATACCATCCCCAATAAACACGATGATATTGGATTAGACCATTATTTATTTCCATAACTTCAACAAAATCTATTTGTTCGCCATCTGGCGTTGCTCGTGGATATTCCCACATCAAGGTTCTACCATCAGTGAAAATTTTCTTTTTGTAATGTTTCCTAACAACAGGCTTTCTCGCGGCTACCAATTCAAGGACTTGTCGTAACTCTTTATGTCCACGAATTATACCAGAGTCCCTACCTAACAAATGACTAATGACCGGACTTTCAACGATAACATCGGGAGCATAGAGATTTAAAAGTCTTTCAACATCATTATTTTTTAATGCCTCATCCCACTCAAAATGAATCTGATCGGCTATTTTAGTTAAATTATTTTCTTCTTTAGTCATGACTAATCCACCTTGTTTCATATTTTTATGCTTAATAAACATAGTAAAAGGACTTGATGCTATCTCGCTAAAAACACTCATATTGGATGATAATAATTGACTCACTTAACTCCAAACACCTCACCTTTAAACTTATTTGCGTGTAAACTCACATAAGGCTTCATGCGGTCAAATAACTCACTTAATAACAGCCCATATTTTTTAATAAATTCTTCACTATTTCGTGCAATCTCAAGCTCATTTGCAATAGTTAATTCACAAAACTCTCCGAGTTCTTCTAATGTTAATAAATAATGCTCTCCGTTGAACCTGTTCAGAAAAATAGGATTTTGATTTACTCCTATCTGTGGCCAGAAAAAATCTCTATCACATGCGCAATAAGTATAAACAATTTTCTCAACACGTTCGCCTAATATGGCTTTAGCTTGATTTCTGTCATTATGGTGTAACAGCTGATTCTCAAATCCGGAAGTGCCATATAACGCATGATATAATCCAGCAGCACACAAATCTTTATGGGCGCCCCAAGACTCAAGTAAATCGTACGTTCCCTTCAAATGCTCCAGCAAAGAACCATTAATATGAGTAATATTTGCACTCTTGTTAACTAAAGTATTAAGGTTTGTTTGAGCTGTAACTTCTATATGAGAAAGAACTGTTTTCATTGGATTTCTCATCACAAATACACCATCCCACAGCATTCGGTATAATTATTTTAATCTTGAGATCACAAATTGTGACTTCAAGTTAGGCAGCACTATATAAACTGGACCCTTTTCGCCACAATTCCGTCTGTGGGTCTTCAACTTTAAGATCACAATTTGTGATCTTAAACGCTATAGAGTTATAACCTTTTCTATTTGACTCATTAATCCAAAACTCGCTTGATCAAGTTTCGAGAATGCGAACCATTTTTTACCTAAATCTTTAAGAGATGCGCCGATATGATATATTTCTTTTTGATCAATAATTAGAAACCGATCATGGGATAAGTCAAATTTAAATAATTTAACCTCTTGATATTGCTCATTGTATTTTTTTACATCAAGCTCTAAATTTTTTGTTATATTTTTTGTCAGAATACGAACTTTGACTTTGTTGGCTTTGGTAAGTAACTCAAGAACTGTTTCATCAACATAATTATCAAGAAGAATAATGGATTTTTTTGCGGATCTAACCACTTTAGAAATAAAAACATATGCATCAAAGATTTGACCATCAAAAAATACGCCTTGACTCGCAACAGTAGGTTTTTCTTCTAAAGCAGAAAATAAGGCTTCAAATTTTTCCTGCGTCTTAGCTTCATGTAAAATTTGTTTCTGTTCAATATGCTGTATTTTGGTAACTAGATCACTATGCACAGCAAAGAATTTTCTCATCTCTACAAAAGAGTGCATAATTTGAATACTTATCTCAATGGCAGTTTTACTCTTTAATACTGCCGAGAGCATAGCAACACCTTGCTCTGTAAACACATAAGGCATATATTTTCGGTGTTGACCTCTTGAAAGAGGTTTTAAGGTCACAATTTGTGATCTTAAAGAATCATACTCATCCGCTGTTAGCTGAAATCTAAAAGATTCAGGAAATCTTTCCTCGTTTCTTTTTACGGCTTGGTTAAAAGATCTCGTTTCGATCCCATATAGCTCCGAAAGCTCTGAATCAAGCATTACTTGCAACCCACGCACGTGATAAATTTTTTCTCTTATAGTTTTTATGGCTGATATCTGATTCATACTAAAAAATACTCATCCTTCATAATAGTACTCAATGCCGTCTTGACCAATCACTCAATCCAAAAGGCGTGCCCATACAATCCACACTTTTAGAAATCATTGGCATACCTGTAGAAGGGTTCACTCCGTGATGATGAGATATACTATTTTCTATAGTTCTAATTCTGGCTTCTTCTCTTATTTTTGCTCGCTGATAAGAGGCTTTAAAATTTATCCACCATCGGCTTAAAATAGCTTTTATTTTCATTGCCATCCCCTGATAAACTTTTAATTATCATAGCAGATTTAAACTTGAATGTATGTGCAAAACTCATGGTTTTTCATCGTCACTATGGCGTAAAGGATGCCATGCTACACCACGTTTAGCATCTTTTGTTCCTACCTCAATTTTATTAGATGTTTCTTGCGATACAGCATCCTCAACCTCATGAAGTATTTTTTCTTTTACATGAAGTTTCTGTTGATACTGAGCAATCTGCTCGGAGGATGTGCTTTTAAACTGTTCTAATGTAGGACGTGCAATACCAATTGGATGATTCTGAAGATTGTTCTGAACACTTTGCATATCTTGCTGATAATTTTCTTCTATGTCTTGTGATTTAGTTTCTAGCTTATGAAGGTTGCGTTGATGAACTCCATCTATCGAATGCGACCCAACATTAGCAATCAAATTTTCGCGTTCTCTATGCAAAAAAGCATCGCCTAAGCCTTGTAAAGACTGAAGAGCTTCTGAGTTTTCAGGAT
>CAZBNB010000008.1:22625-93485 GCA_964493245.1 uncultured Legionellaceae bacterium | reverse complement strand
CCATAATAAAAAATTGGCTTTAGAGGATTTTGCACAACTATCAGGTGAGGATCGACATACAAAATATAAAAGCTCTATGGAAAAAGTGATTGCTGTTATCGAGCAATTTTGTACATTCCCCAAAATTGAATGTGTGAAATTATTTAAGTTGACGTTGTTTAATTTTTTGATCGGCAACGAAGATATGCACCTCAAAAATTTTTCACTCATTACTATCAATAGAAAAATTTCGATATCACCAGCGTATGATTTACTTAACTCAACTATCGCACAAAAAAAAACAAAAGAAGAAATAGCAATGCCTCTCAATGGACAATTTAACAAAAAGTGATTTTTTTAACTATTTTGCTATTGAAAAATTGGGCTTAAATCAAAATGTCATTGACATGATTATACAAGAGTTCCAGCAGGCAATACCGGCGTGGCAAGAACTGATTGGTTTAAGTTTTTTATCTCAACAAATGCAAGAAAAATATCTACAACTACTCGATCAACGGTATAAGCGCTTAAATTTTTTTGGTTAGACCCTATGTAAAAAAGAAACAAAATCCTCGCTAAAGTTAATGATATTGGCTGATGTTTTTATGTATACTTACATCATATGACGACAAAAACCCACACATTACAACATGCCCTGCATCAGGGTGCTACATTGATCACACCCAATAATCGCCTAAGTAATCAGTTACTGCGTGATTATTTTTATCATTATGATAGCCCGCATACGTTAATAGAAAAACCACCTTGCCTACCCTATCAAACTTTCCTAAGAAAGCTCTATACAGCCCTCAGTGATCAAACACCTCACATTAATCATCCTATTTTATTATCAACAGCACAAGAGCATCTGCTGTGGCAACAAATCCTTCGTCAACAATCGTATTGTGCCTATCATGACGGTCTATTAAAAGAAATACAAAACGCGTGGAGCCACTGTCAACATTGGCAGATTAAAACCCATGATCCTGCATACACCTACACGCCGCAAACGCGACAATTTCAACACTGGCAGACACTTTTTCAAGCCGAATTAAAACGAAAACAGGCGATAACAGGCGATCAATTAGTCGATTATTTATTAGCACAAGACGCCTCTCTGCCAACCCCATCAAAACAGCTTATTTGGGTTTGTTTTGATGATTTTAACCCACAGCAACAGGCCCTACAGCAAACATTAAGCCAACAAGGTGTTACACAAGATTACTATGATTTACAGGCTCCAAGCGCCGAAGCGTATCAATATAAAGCGCGAGATCCTGAGGATGAGTGGCAACAAATGATTTTGTGGGCAAAAGCGCGCTTAGCAGCAGGTGATCAGCGTATTATTCTGGTCATACCGGATTTACAACAAGTTGCACCACGTTTACAACGTTTCTTAAAAAACCATTTTTCTGAGCACGCCTATAATCTTTCATTAGGTAAAAATTTACTACAATATCCGCTGGTTAATCATGCCCTCGAGTGGTTAGCCTTAAACGAAACGCTCTCACATCAACAAGCCTGTTTGTTATTACAATCGCCTTATTTACATGCCAGTCAACACGAATACCTGGCACGCTCAGAATGGCTGGATCAAGCTCCTTTATTGCGTGAATCGACGATATCGACATCGGTTTTTTACGAGGCTTGTCAGACAAAAGCACCAGAATTAAGCGGCATTCTAAAAAACCAAACACCGTATCCTGAACATGCATCGTTAATGACTTGGGCTAGCTTATTCAAACAACGTTTAGCCGCATTGGGATTTCCTGGTGAGTATTCTTTGGACTCAGAAAGTTATCAGTGCTTCCAACGCTTCATGACACTATTTGATGAATTTATCGCGCTGTCCGTTATTCAATCAGAGATGCCACTAGAAGACGCTTTAAATGCATTACGAAGTTTAGCGCAGCAAACCATTTTTCAATATAAACAACCCGAAACCTCCGTGCTAATTTTGGGCTTATTAGAAGCATCAGGCTGTCAAGCAGACAGTATGTGGATTTGCGGATTAACCGACCAGTGCTTACCGCAGTCAATGCACTTATCTGCGTTTATCCCACATCCATTACAACGTCAATTAGACATGCCTCATGCGAGTAACGAGCGTGAATTGCGCTTAGCAAAACAATTAATAGACCGGCTACAAAGTAGCTGCCAACATCTCATTTTTAGCTACCCTGGACTAACAGGAGAACAACCTAATTTACCCAGTCCTTTGATTGCATCACATTTAAGTTATCAAGCCTTGACCGAGTCCGTTGTAGATCAGACTCAACTCATAGAAATGGAAGAAAACTATCAACTACCTTTAGTCGATCAAGAGCAAGTCACAGGTGGCACCGCTTTGCTTGCAAATCAAGCACAATGCCCATTTAAAGCTTTTGCAGCGCATCGCTTACATGCCAAAGCACCAGAAGCTGTTCAAGAAGGCTTAGATGCGCGAGATCGCGGTCAACTCATTCATCGTATTTTAGAATCTGTTTGGCAAGTATTAAAAACACAGCAAGCCTTATTAGCCTTATCTCATAGCGAATTGGATAACCTATTAAAGCGTTTAATTAACCAAACCCTCAATCACTTACTACAATCCAAGGCCATGGCCTATCCGCCTCTTTTAAGACAAATTGAAACGGCGCGACTGCTGCGTTTACTACATGTTTGTCTTGAATGGGAAAAGCAGCGCCCCGCATTTGAGGTGTTGGCCATTGAGCAAACTGAAACAGTGTCTTTAGCTGACTTAACGTTTCACATTCGTATGGACCGAGTCGATCAAATACACCCCGAAGATCCCTCTCAACCTGCATACCAATGCGTCATTGATTATAAAACCAGCCTACCCTTGAAGCCGTGGCGTGAAGAGCGTCCAGAAGCCCCACAACTATTGCTGTATGCGTTAACCAATGATCACATCAATGCCTTACTATTTCTACAATTAAAATCAGGACGGGTCACTTGTCAGGGGTTTAGTGAAGATACGTTGTCCATCGATGGTGTACAAACCATCAAAAAAGATGAAAGCTGGTCTGATTTTCAAGTGGCTTGGCAACAAAGGTTAACGGACTTGGCTGAAGAATTTAAACAAGGACAATGCACACCGACGCCACTATCAACAACATGCCAAGTCTGCGCTTTTCAAAACTTGTGTCGTATTTGAATAACTTCTATTGACAACTGCCATCGTTCATTGCAAAATAGCGCCCAGATTTACAGATTATTGGGGTGTCGCCAAGCGGTAAGGCACAGGGTTTTGATCCCTGCATACCTAGGTTCGAATCCTAGCACCCCAGCCACCCTCTTGATGATATGCTGAGTACAATCGGATATCACAGATTGTCACCACGCGTAGTGTTGAGTAAACAGACGGCAGGAAATAACCCGAAGAATGCGTCAAACAAGATCGCGTCAATAATAAAAATAATATCCTCGTGTTGTTTTCTGCCATGTGTTTAGTACGTTTCTCTTGGGCATTATCCATAATTCATGTATAGTACTGCTATATCGTTTTTAAGGTTCAACTAATCATGTCGATGATGATTTTTACAGGTAATTCAAACCCTGATCTTGCTCAAAAAACATCCGCTTATCTTCACACCCCCATCGGACAAGCCTCTGTCGGTACATTTAGCGATGGCGAAACCATGGTTGAAATTTTAGAAAACGTTCGCGGCAAAGATGTGTTTGTTATTCAATCAACCTGTGCGCCTGCTAATAACAATCTTATGGAACTCATTACCATGGCAGATGCATTAAGACGCTCTTCAGCGGCACGCATCACCGCGGTCATCCCTTATTTTGGTTACGCAAGACAAGATAGACGCGTGCGTTCAGCACGTGTGCCAATTACCGCAAAAGTCGTGGCTGACATGATGACTTCCGTTGGTATTTGCCGTATTCTCACTGTCGATTTACATGCTGATCAAATCCAAGGCTTCTTCTACATGCCTGTAGACAATGTCTACTCTACACCGATCATGTTAGGTGATATCCAACAAAAAAATCTCAAAGACATCATGATCATATCACCCGATATTGGTGGTGTTGTACGTGCGCGTGCCATGGCAAAGCGCTTAAATGACGCTGAACTTGCCATCATTGATAAACGCCGCAGTGGTCCAAACAAATCAGAAGTCATGCATATTATTGGTGAGCCTGCAAACCGTAACTGTATTATCGTCGACGATATCGTTGATACTGCCGGTACAATGTGTACCGCAGCCAAAGAATTGAAAAAAGGCGGCGCACTCAGTGTACGTGCTTACATTACTCACCCTGTTTTATCAGGACCAGCCATTGATAACATCATTAACTCTGTGATTGATGAAGTCGTTGTCACGGACACTATCCCCTTATCTGCAGAAGCAAGACAATGTTCAAAAATTCGCGTTTTAAGCTTAGCCGATTTGCTTGCTCAAGCCATTAAACGCGTAAACGACGAACAATCAGTTAGCTCCATGTTCTCTGAGACGGCGACGTAAATATTCACGTCAGTTGACTGAACGACTGTATTTGGCGTATCTTGAGCGAAAAAGTTATCTCACAATGCTCACATACCAACACTCAAATCCAGCCATTTCCTAAGTTCAAGCATTCCCCCTAAACGATCAATGGCGTCAACTTTAAGCATGACCATCACTGTGCTTTACGTTTCGAAACGGCGCGACGCTCCTCTTGCCAGGTTTGCAGTAAAACATAGAAAACCGGAACCAATACCACCGCGAAGCAGGTTGACGCGAGCATACCACTACACACAGCGATACCAATCGTCTTACGTGAGTTCGCGCCAGCACCTGTGGCAAAAACCATCGGTAAAACACCCATGATAAAAGCAAATGACGTCATCATGATAGGCCTAAAGCGTATTTTGGCACCTTGTATCGCCGCTTCTTTAATCGATTTATGGTGAATCAAACGCTCTTCTCTTGCCACCTCAACAATTAAAATCGCATTTTTAGCAGAGAGCGCAATTAAAAGTAAAATACCAATTTGTGTATAAATATTATTATCTAATTTAAGCAAAGTGAGCACAGACGCCGTTCCTAGTAATGCCAACGGCACACTGAGCAAGACCGCCGCAGGCGTCAACCAGTTTTCATATTGGCCAGCAAGAATTAAATAAACCAAAACCAAAGACATCGCAAAAATATAATAACTCCAGTGCCCTGCAATTTTTTCTTGATACGCGGTACTCGTCCACTCATATCCAATGCCAGGGGGCAGAAAATGTTTTGCTAACTGCTCCATTGCTTTAATTGATTGCCCAGAACTAAATCCTTTACTAGAAATACCATTCAACAAACTCGATGGGTAAAGATTATACAAAGAAATTAACGCAGGTCCTGTGGTCGATTGAATATCCGTCAAGGTTCCCAGGGGTACCATTTCTTTTTTATTATTGCGTACATAATATCGGCGTACATCGTCAACGGTCATGCGGTAAGCGCTATCCGCTTGCACATAGACTTGAAATACCTGGCCAAATTTAGTGAATAAATTAACATAAGATGATCCCAAGTACGTTTGTAATGTGCTAAAGGCATCATCGATGGTAACACCCAATGATTCAACCTTGGTTCTATCAAATGGCGCCAATAATTGTGGGACAAACGCACGAAAAGACGTCAGTAACGCTTGTATTTCCGGTTGCTTTAAACCCGCTTGAATCATTTGATCTGTCACAATATGTAACTTTTGATAATCAAAAGAACCATCTTGGACCTCTAATTGCATCTGAAAGCCACCTGACAATCCCAACCCCTGAATAGCCGGTGGGATAACCACCATGACACGCGCATCAAGAATATTGGCGGTGATTTTTTTAAATTGTGTATACAACGACAAGAAGTTTTGTCCTTTTTTCTTACCACGGACACTCCAATCATCAAAAATGACGTAAATGGCACCGGCATTGGGCAAACTGTTGTTATTATCTAACAGCGATATGCCGTCAATCGATACCACATTGGCAACGCCTGGTACCTGCTTTGCCTGTTGTGCCAGATCGTGTATCACATCGGTGGTCCTATCGAGCGATGCGCCATCAGGCAGTACCACACTGAGCATTAAATACCCTTGATCTTCAATGGGAATAAATCCGGTTGGTATCTTGGTTAGAAAAACAATGGCGATCACAATTAGCCCTATCCCAACCAAACAAACCATTTTACTTTTATCAACTAATTTACCAATCATGAGAGCGTATTTATTTTCAAGCGGTAAATAAATACGATCAAATCCACGATAAAAGATATTTTTACGACGATTCACATCGATGGGTTTCAACCATAATGCGCATTGCGTAGGCTTTAATGTCATGGCATTAATCGCACTGATAAAAGCAGTAGAAGCAATGACTAACGCAAACTGTGCGTACATAGCTCCAGTTAAGCCAGGCAAAAATCCTGCCGGCACAAAAACTGCCATTAAAACCAGAGTGATACCCAGCACCGGGCCTGTTAATTCACGCATAGCACGAATCGACGCTTCTTTAGGCGTTAGGCCGCGCTCAATATGTTGGGTCACCCCTTCAACAATCACAATTGCATCATCCACCACAATACCAATCGCCAACACCAATGCGAATAATGTCAACAAATTAACGGTAAAGCCTAATAACATCATGGCAAAAAATGAACCGATAATGGTCACCGGTACCGTGGTTGCTGGCACTAGCGTTGCCCGTATGTTTTGCAAAAACACTAAGATCACAATCAACACTAAAATACCGGCTTCAAATAAGGTCTTATAAACCTCATGAATGGAGGCTTTTACAAACATTGTGGTATCGAATGGAATCGAATATTGTAATCCAGGTGGAAACTTTTTGGACATTTCTGCCACGGTTTGACGCACACTTTCAGCAACATCTAAAGCGTTTGCATTCGGAAGTTGAAAGATCGCAATCGCTGCCGCCGCTTGATTATTTAAATAAGAGTTTTGGCTATAACTGGCAGCACCCAACTCCACACGCCCAACATCACGAATACGCACGACTTGAGCAGAGCTATTCGCATTGGCAAGCTCATCGGTATTCGTCGAGATTGTTTTCACAATAATATTTTCAAACTCCTCTGGCGTTGCTAATTGTCCAGGCACATTTAATGTAAATTGATACGCTTGTGAACCTTGTGTGGGTGGAGCACCCACTTGACCTGAAGGAATTTCTTTATTTTGATATGAAATCGCGTTTAGCACATCACTGGGATTTAGACCAAATGAATACATTTTATGTGGGTCAAGCCAAACACGCATTGCATATGAGCCAGTACCAAACACCGTCACGTTCGCCACACCTGGCAAACGCTCTAAAATATTTTGCATATTGATGGTGGCATAATTGTTTAAAAACAAACCATCGTATTCGTTGTTTTTAGAAGTCAGAGTAATAAACTGCAAGACCGCGGTTGATTTTTGTTGCACTAAAATACCTTGCTTTTGTACCGGCGTGGGCAATTGCGCCATCGCCGCTTGCAAGCGATTTTGTACCAATGTCTGCGCATAATTTAAATTTGTACCAATTTTGAAAGTAACAATTAAATTGTAGGTACCGGTGTTAGTAGAGTTTGATTGCATGTAAAGCATCCCCTCCACACCATTAATTTGCTGCTCAATAGGTAATGCCACTGTTTTTATCAGCGTTCTGGCATCCGCACCTGGATAAGACGTTGAAACTTGAATCGTGGGTGGCACAATTTGTGGGTACTGGGCCACAGGTAACACGACGATCGCCACCAAACCAATAAAAACAAGCAACAGTGCAATGACGTTCGATAAAACAGGACGCTCAATAAAAAATTTTGAAATCATTTCGTTTGTTTCCCGTTTTGGATAGGCGTCACGGTATTACCAGGCGTTGCATTTTGAAGCCCGCTAATAATGACGTGATCACTGGCTGTAATGCCTTTGAGAATGGCGATTTCACTCCCTGCTTGCGTTCCTAAAGTGACACGCCTTATTTCAACAACATTTGTTGCATTGACAATCATGACAAATGACCCAATTTGATCATACTGTACCGCATTTGCAGGGACCGTCAGTTGTGATTTAGGTTTACCAATGGGCACGCGCACTTGAACAAATAAACCAGGCAATAACTCAAAATCATGATTCGGTAATAATGCACGAAACTCCAATGTCCCCGTTGAAGCATTCAAACCGGTATTAACAAAATTTAAGTGCCCAACATATTTAAAATCAGTTTTGCCTTGCAAACTAACAGAGGCGGGAATGTTACTTAAATCGGCAGGATTCACACCATGCTCATGTGCCGCTGCGCGCAATGTCAGTAAATCCAACTCATTCAAATTAAAATAAGCGTAAATAGGGTCAATTTGCTCCAGTGTTGCTAACTTAGTCGCCGTACCATTACCAACCAAATTACCAACGTCAACCAAATGACGCCCAATACGGCCTTTAAAAGGTGCTTTAACATGGGTGTAACTGTATGTGATAGCGGCATTGTCTGCATTGGCTTTTGATTTATCTAAATCTGCTTTTGCTTGTTGAACTTTTGTTTCCCATTCTTGTACGCTGTTTAATGCCGTTGCATTCTGTTTGTACATACGTTGTTGTCTGGCATATTCTAGTTTGTCGTATTCATAGATTGCAGTATTAGCAATCACCGTATCTTCAGCCTCTTTCAGCTTATCAAGGTAAGGCTGCGGTTCAATAACAAATAACAGTTGCTCTTTTGCTACAAAAGAACCATCAACAAAATTATTTTTGTCCAAATAACCTTCAACCCGCGCAACCAAATTGACTGAATTAAAAGCGACCAATGTCCCCGTCTGTGTCACATAATCGGTGATCTTTGCAAGTATCGGTGCACGTACCACAACTTGAGGCGGTGGATACGTTGGCTGTGCTGTGGGGATACAACCTTTAATCAACCAAAACAAGATTAACAATATCAAAACAGCAATACCAACACGCTTAAATCGCTCGCTTTTATTTTCACCCGGCTGGATTAAGAAAAAAGCTTTGCCCTTAGCCAACTGCTGCTGCCAAATAACATGTTTTTGAGTAAATGCGTGTTGTAAACGCTGCAACCAAGTCGCATGGTCAGGCGATTTTTTCTTCTTATTAACTTGCATACGATCACCAATCAGGTAAAAAGCGTTCTTTATTTTGTTGTGCACTGTTTGTTGGTGGCTGGTGATTGGGTTGTGCTAATAAATCTCCCCAATTGGTTCTTGCCACCATCGATTTTTTCATGGATTCAGGGACAATATCATTGCAACCACGGATCTGCCAACCGCCGCCAATAGCGCGATATAATGCAACGAGAGCCTTTGGTACATCACCTTGTGCTTTGACCAATGACGTTTGTACTTTTAATTGTTGTGTTTCTGTATTTAAAACCGGGGTGTAATCTGTTTGCCCCTCTTTATAACGAATCATAGCCAATTGTGTTGATTTGACGGCAGCATTGTTTGCTGTGACTAAGTAGCCTTGCGATTTTTGCATTTCAACAAATTGCACAATGTTGTCTTGGACTTCTTTTTGTGCTTTTAACACAATCTCCATATAACTTAATAAAGATTGTTGAAACTTGGCATCCTGTTGACGAACGGAGTTAGTAATTTGACCATAATTTAAAATCGGCCAGCTAAAGGCAGGCCCCCCCGTAGCGACTCGATTTGACCAATTAAAAATATCATTCAAGGATGAAGGCGTAATATTATTGGCACCAAATCCAAACGTTCCTGTCAGCGAAAAAGACGGAAACAATTGTGCTTTAACCGCGCCAATCGCCTCTGATTGTGCAATTGCATCCATTCTGGCCTCATACACATCAGGGCGCATACTAATGGATTCTTTCGGGATACCAATCGCTACAGACCGAGGTGCTTTGGGAATGCCCTGTTTCGGTAACAGCAAGGCATCCACTCTGTCTGGTGTTGTACCAAGCAACACGCCTAAAGTATCTTTATCTTGCTTCAATTGACTGATCAGAGGGGGCAATGAGGCTTCCGTTTGGCTTAAAACGGTTTGTGCTTCTTCCACATCTAATAAATTGGTCTCTCCTGCCGTATAACGAGCCGTTGCTAAGCGTAGCGACTCTTTTTGTACCAAAATGTTGTTTTTGGTTACTACTATCAAACTTTCTGTGGTGCGGATTTGGATATATGTGAGTGCGATATCCGCTGTCAAAGAAACCAACGCATTATCATAGGCAGCATAAGAGGCTAAAAAAGCCGCATCATTTGACAAAATAGTACGGCGATATTTTCCCCAAAAATCCAACTCCCAAGTCGCTGTCGCACTGACAAAAACGGTATCTAAACTCGATGGCAACACAAATTGTAGCGACTGACCACCGATCCGTTGATAAGTAAAATTACCATTCAATAATTGTTGCTGTGGATACAAATCACCTACAGATTGAGCCAATTGAGCGCGCATTTGTAATACTTTTGCGGCAGCACTTTGTATAGATAAATTATGTTGATAACCTAAATAGATAAGCTTGGTTAAGGTAGGATCGTGGAACACCTTCCACCAATTTGCATTGCGCAAAGATGTTTCTTTAATATGTTTACCGTATTTTTTCCAATGAGGCGTAACAGGCTTTGTTGGCTCTTTATAATTCGGACCAACCATACAGGCAGTTAAGAAAAAAAATAAAATAATCGCAAGAAACCTGAACACAGCACCTATCCCTAATAAATCTGTAACTCCATGTTATTCAAGGTAAACGTTTTGCTCGCTAATAAACCTCTTGTCACCTGAGCTATCAATAACGCTAAATTTTAAGAGGTATTCGTCATTACGAGAAGCGGAGCGACGAGGCAATCCATCACACACTGGATTGTCTCGCTTTGCTCGCAATGATGGCACTTTTTCTTAAAGTTGCATCATCATTGCACGCGCTATTTTACCATTCAGTTGATCTCGTCTTACTGTCCCGATTACAAGGACACATCATCCTGTACTTGCTGATAAATCCTAGACTCTCTAACACTCGTCATGGATGCCCACCTACGTGGGCAAAACATTAACTGAAAAAGTGTTCATTGGCGCGAGAAAACAGTCTAAATTTGTTGCCATTCACACATGTTACATTTGTGTGAAAAATTGAATCGCGATGAAATATTTGGAAAGCTTGAAAATAATAACGCGTTAACAATCGATTTCTAGCTCTCAATTAATCTCTTGAGCCAACATACTTATCATCAAAGTAATGACGTAATTTAGTGCGTAAAGTTCCACGGCTGATTCCCAACATAACAGCAGCACGAGATTGATTATATTTGCAATGTTCCATAACCGCTTTAAACAAAGGTGTTTCGACTTCTTCAAGAACAAATTGATACAAGTCAACAGGATCCGTCCCTTTCAGCTCTGAAAAATACTTTTGTACACATTGTGTAACACTCGCAGCCAATGAAGCTGTAGTATCTCCTATTTCGTTGCTGATTGTTGTCATTATTCTAACTCCTTAACATAAAAAAAACATTTTAACGAATCACGTCTTTCTCGACAAGTAAAAGACAAAAATTAACCGCATAAATGTCAATTTTGCTCAATCGAAAAAAGATTTACATCGCATGGCTGCGTACACCTTTTTTCTCAATCACAAAATTGAAAGCGAAATCACATTTGGACGAACAAATTGATAGATACTTGAAGTCCGTTTACGACACTGATCGGTACGCTAAGGTCACGACACTCAATACGATTAAGTTTATAACTGTAACATACTCGGATTAAATGCTTTGCCATTAACTTTTAACGCACCATTTTTAAATTCCAACTCTACTATATACTTTTCTCCATTTAAGACAAGCATACCAGATTGAACCAATGTATTTATTTTTTCGCTGACTTGTTGTTTATAACCGTCCTCAAGTAAGTTTTCCGCTGGCAACTGCACTGCACTGAGTTGGTCGCTTACAGGTGTTCGGTGCTGCTGGGCTTGTCTCATAATCGCATTTAACATATACCGTTTCAAAAGCGGTTCAGCAAACATAATTTTACCTTGGCCTTTTATTTTTTGTACTAACAAAAAGGGATTGGTAATCGCCTCTTTGGGGAAAGTAACGCAAGCATTAGCCGTCACATCGCCCTCAGATGTCATAACATGAAGCTTAGATACCTTAAGTTCTCCGCCTTTATTCAATAACACAGGTAGGTCAGCTAAAATCGAAAACAGTAGATTTTGCTGCATCGTTTGATCTGCTTGACTCATTTTCGATAATTTAGTGTTAATGTCTGTTAATGTGGCTGCATCCAAATGATTAATATCAACCGACAACTCACAAGCGGTATAACTTTTTTGATTTAAAAATAATTTGTTAATACTGGCTTGTAAGGTTGAATTAAATAATCCTTTGGAGACGCCGTTTTCAGAGTGCAAATTCACATCTTGTATTTCAAATATTTTATGCCCTTGTTGTATAACAGCAAAATGTGGTATCGAGACATTGGCGTTACCTAATGACAGGCCTTCACGACTCAAATGCATGACATAATCGCTTTTCACTTGGTCCAAAGTTGCTTGTGTCTGGTCTTTCATCCACGTAATGTTATCCAAGAACATCACACCATGAATTTTTTTATGTGCAGCAGCAATGTGCACATCGACATTCACGCCTTTGGAATTGACCTTGAATGTTTGATTAGCCCCCACCAAATCAAATGAAGGAATCACCAATTTAATGGTCGTTTGATTGAAATAAGAAACAAACACCGCAAGATGTATGACTGGTTTTATCGATTGCGCAGTAAACTGTATTGCCATTTTAGGATCATTAAATGGTAATGCCACAGTCCCTGTCGCCTGCCCTAATCCAAACAATATTTTATTTTGAGAAAAAATGATCGGACCATGCCCAATCACCAACGGCATATTAATCACCAGAGAGGGATGCGCTGCATCCGATGATCCTGGATTAAGCGTCCAATCAAGCACCGCGTTGGAGTGAAACAGGCCACGATGATATGATTTCAAAACCACATTTAAATTATTGGCACGATTTAATACATCGATATTCTTTTTAATCGCACGCTCTGTCAGTACCCCCATGCCATAATAGGACCCGAGTGCCAATGCAACAATAATAAGAACAAATCCCAATAATTTTTTCATAATTTCTCCCTTAAAACTGATTTGTACGCCCAAAAATACTAATTTTTAATTGGCCGACAATATGTTTCCTTCACAAATAAAGCCAAAATCAATGCAACCAAAGATGACAATGGCAGAATACGTAAACCAAACTGAAAATCGCTTAATAACAACGTTTCAACATGATAAGCCCGCATACCTGAAACCAAATCAACCAAGTGCCCGACCAATGGCTGTAAACTTGCTCCAATAAATATAGACATCATATTGGTAAATGCAATAGCAGTCCCCACAACCATCCGCTGATTTAATTCAGTTGAAACAGCATAAGCAATCGAAACACCGGTGTTGGTTAAACCAAACAAGAAGAAAATGATGTAAGCTTCATTTCGAGTCATGTTGGGATAAAAGACAAATAAAGAAGTAAATATCACGCCACAAATAGCTGAAAATATCATACAAGGTTTGCGTTTTCCCACACGATCAGAAATAAAGCCTGTCAATGGGCCGCCAATTACCCAACCAATAAAAATTAACCCTGTTGAAAACGCAGCCGCATATGCGGTTAAGCCACGTCCATACTGCAAATAAGCCGGTCCAATCGCCTCACCAATAACCGCTGTCGGAGCGTATAAAAAACCAGCATACAAGGCATTACACCAAGTTTGTTTCGATGACATAACAATGCGTAAGCTTTGAAAAATATTTAATTTAGCTGGCACCTGTGAACGTTCTTCTGTACGCGTTGCAAGCGGTTTATCCTGAATGTAAATAAACAATAAAATAGACAAAAAGACGAAAAACACGCCGATAACCAGCATGCTATCTCGCCATCCAATCATATTGACTAGAAATGATAACGGCGCCTGACCTGCTGACGCACCCAACATACCCAATGCTTGTGTCAATCCAGCCAATAACCCAAGCATCGCTGGCGGGAACCATGACGTTGCCAAACGCAATGCAGAAATAAATGCAAATGCAGCACTGAATCCAATCAGTAAGCGCGCAAAAGAAGCAACCACCAAACCATGGGCAGAAGCAAACACACAACAACCAACAGCGGTGAGCATAGACATTAATGTTAAAATATAACGTACTGGAATACGGTCCACCGTTAAGCCAACGGGAATCTGCATCACAATGTAGGGGATATAGAAAAAGGCCGTCAGGGTAGCAAAACCAACTTCATTGATACCAAAATCTTGTTGCAAAAAGCGATGCATGACGCCCGGCGCAACACGCGCCATATAATCTGAGAAATAAAAGGTCGCAGCAAGCCCCCAAATCAACCAAGCGTAACCTAAATGATTTCGCAAGGGTGTCAGTGAATCAGTCTGTTTTTGACGCATCATATACCACCTATACAAGTTGGGAGGATAGATAGTATACTACGGCATCTTCTCATTTCAATGAATAATTCAATGTCTACAATGCTGGAGCAATCAATCCAAGAAGCACTACAGTCACAAGGTGACAATCAGCATGCTAACAAAGCCTATTTAGAATTCATCAAAGCGAATTTCATTATTCCTATTGAAAAATCAAGTGAATCAGACTCACCGAAAGTATTGTATTTGCAAGAAGAAAACCACGTGTTTTTGGCCGTATTTACTGAAATGACTTATCTTGATAACTGGGCTACCGATATTCGCAATGATATCGAACTGCTTAAGTTATCTGGCGTAGATTTATTAAAAGGTGTAGGCGATAACATCCACGTTTGCTTGAACATTGGCAGTACCAGTTATAAAGAATTCAATCCCAGTGAAATCGCCAGAATGAGAAGCATTGTTCTAAAGTTGTTTACGAAATCTTAGCACTCAATACAGGTCATAAAATAATCTTGATGATTAAATAATTGACAGCATGGCTTTGTTTAGCTTACAATTTATCTATTTTATTAGATAAATGCGTGAGGATGCCACTGAAATGCAAGATAAAAAACGTAAAGAAATTATCACCACAAAATCCAACAGTCTGCCCCTCAAAAAAACTAAGTTTAATGAAGAAGAAAACGAAGTGTCTTTGGTTGATCGTATTTTATCTGAAAAATCACTGGGTCATTTTTTAATAAAAAACTTCAGTGAACGCGTGAAGATACAGACAATACAAGACACTTTTTATGCTTTCAAGACCATACTGGAAGATTCAAAATTAAAAAATAAAGATCGGATTCAAAAAGAGGAATTAGCACTTTTGTATTATAGAGCTCAAGGCTATTTCTTGATGGCTCCTAGTTTGCCTCACACATTGCTGGATTTTTCCGTAATGTTATGCAAACACGGTTTATTAGATCCGTCGATTCTTATCGGAGACCCGTATGAATATAATTTACTTCCTGAATTAGCTAAATCAGGAGCGAGAGTTTCAAGTAAAGAAATAAAATCTTTATTCGATAATCTTGCTGTGTTGGCGCACTATAAACATCTTTCTCCCATTCCTATTAAAGTCATGGAGTCTCTTTTAGGCATTTCTTGTATAAATTATTTCACTACTGACGAATTACGTAGGGTTTTATCTAATATAGAGGTGTTAGTTGAAAACAAATATCTTGTTGGGTCACTCGAGTCTAAAATAATTAAAGCACTGTATGATAAAGTACCCAACATACACCCTGTTGCACAAACTGATATCACCACAAAATCGCTCGAACTCACTGCTATATGCTCTGATATCTATGTAGAATCGAGTGAATCCAATGCTACACAGCCTGATATCACTACGGAATCGATTGAGCTCACTGCCACACAGCTTGATACCTATACAGAGTCGAGTGAACCCACTGCTACACAGCTTGATATCTATACAGAATCGAGTGAACCCACTGCCACACAGCCTGATATCAACACAAAATCGGGCTTCGAACTCAATGCGGAGATGAGCGTAACAACATTACCGAATCACGACATATCCACATCGAGTGAACTCGAGATATCGGAAGACACGCGACAAAAAACAGTCATGACAACGGTTCAATCACCCAAAAGAATTGGTAAAAAAGTCTCGGACATAGAGTTGTCTGTGGATAATGATGATTCAACATCATCCCATATCAACCCAATCATAAAAAAAACCAAAAAAACGACCTTTGCTCTTATGATGGAGGCATTCGTACAAAATGATGTTCATGCTTTAATTAAGATTTTAGAGAAGAACAACTTATGCAGCCCCCTGACATTGAGCTGTAGTACAGAAAAGACCATCTCTTCAGAAAAAAGTTCGCATGATTTTAAATTAACATCCACATCATCTTCCTCTACTCCTCGCACCCCTCAAAATAGCAAGTTTTTCGAGCAGAAAACACAGGAAAATAAAGATGGGATAAATTTAGTGACAGCGTTTTTTAATACCCTATATGAAAACAGAGCTGAAACTCGTAATCAAATTGCAACATCTAATGCCGAATTTTTTGAAATCATGTTGTCATTTTTTCGCAAAAACCTAAGTAAATTTTACCATTTAATTGAAAATGAGCGTTTGGATCTTGTTTTAAAACATTTGCCTTTTGTTGAGTTAGAGAAATTAATGTCGATATTGATAAGCCCCTTTTGTTTGCATATGAAGCACAATAGTGTGTTGCTTGTTCTTGAGAGTTTAGATAAGCGAATACGTATGTGTCAGAAAAATGGCGCTATGCAGGAAGTAGAAAAAATACGAGACATACAAGACGATTTATTGACTAGATCACTCACATTTCACCAGAGTAAACACAATTTACATGGACATCACACCAATGTGACGTCTATTTTATTACAGAAGCAACGAGGTATGGCGGAAAAAAGAAAAGGAGAGAATACCATGCAACAAGATAGCCGAGCGTTCTCATTCAGTTGATTAATATAACTTGCGCATGTGCGCAAGTTATGCATAAAAAACGCTTCAATACATCAAACACCTACGCTGAATGTGACAGATTCATGACGTTACGACATGAATGTTAGGCTGAAAACTATCTTCAATTAAATGGTCTATAATTTATACAGTTGTAGGGGAAAATGAAGGGAGACAAAAATGGCGAAGGATAAGGTTGGTGTATTTAAACGTGGTTTAGCTTTTTTTGCGACTATAACGTTACCTTTTGCGTATATACCTGTAGGGCTATTCAGCTCATTTATTACGTTCTTAGTCCCTCTCCGAATTTTCCTTGGTAATTTACTTCAGAAGAATATCTCAGCTGCTCTGACAGGCACAGATAGTTTGGAAATGATGACAATCAATAAAAAAAATACAGAAGGCGACAATCAAGGTATGTCAGCTGATGAATTGAATATAAAGCAGAAAGAATCTCTGCAGCGCCTAGGAGAGCTCGACTCAGGCTCTGATCTCGGTCGTGGTTCTGATATCATCCCAGACGCCTCTCAAGAACGAATGATCATCATTGATGAAAGTGATTTTGCAGCTGGGGGCCAAACATCAACAGCCGCTAGTGGTCCTGTAGCAAGAAAATCTGCTCTAGGGCGTGGTTTTGATATCATCCCAGACGCCTCTCGAGAAGGAATGATCATCATTGGTGAAAGTGAGGTCAAAATACCAAAAACCGGTAGTGGTAGTGTAGCAACAGACGATGAAGAAGTGACAGACGATGAAGAAGTGACAGACGACGAGAGAATCAAGCCAAAGTAGATAAAAGTGGAAATTAAATAATTTATGTTGCAAGTTAATCTTATAATCACCCACGCCCTCAAAACCTAAAGGCGTGGGTGAGTCCTGACTAAGCAACCAACTCGATCAACTGGTAACCAACAAACGCTGAAACAACCAATACGCCCGAAATTTCCAGCAGACGCATTAAAAAATGTTCGTGGTGCTCATGATAATCATGATCATTGACAGAAACAGGTTCATGCACCACTTCATAATCACCATCGACAACAAAAGCAGGCTTTTCATCATAAAAACCAGCCCACCAGCCGTCTACCCAATGATCACTTGCCACTGAGTTTAAAGGAAATGGATTGTCTGTTTCGTCAAGCTCTGCTTTAGCACATTCATAACCAAACACATAAGCTTCTTCGATGGAAGGATGATCAATATTAAAACGTAATTTAATATCGGATAACATCGTTGTCTCGTTCATTTTAATCCCCTTTTTTGTCCTATGGCGCCAATCGTCGATGATGCCACGTGTCCTTTTTACGAGAATACTGAATTCGATCATGTAACCGATTTTCACGCCCCTGCCAAAACTCCACTTCATCGGGAACAACCATAAAACCACCCCAACACTGCGGACGCTCTATCGTTTTATCAGTATAACCCTTGATTAAATCACCCAATGCCTGCTCCAATTCAACACGACTACTAACTTCCGTGCTTTGAGGTGAAGCGATAGCACTGAGCTGGCTTTCTCTGGGTCGCGAAGCAAAGTAAGCGTCCGAGTCATCTTGACTGGTTCGCTGCACTTTCCCCCTAACACGCACTTGGCGTTTCGACTCAGGCCAGTAAAAATTCAATGCGGCAAAGGGAAAGTCATCCAATTGTAACCCTTTGGCACTGTAATAATTGGTATAGAACACAAACGCACCCTTGTCCAGGTTTTTGAGTAAAACAATTCGTGAATCAGGACGATTGTGTTTGTCTACGGTAGAAAGAACCATCGCATTCGGCGTATCGTGGCATTGCTGTAAATGTGTTGTAAACCATTGCTCAAAAAGGCTTAAGGGCTCGCTCGGAAGCTGTGTTTCTAAGAGTGCGTCACCAAAGTATTCTTCTCGAATATTTTTTAATTTATCCATGATTAAAATCCATATATGAAGATTTAGATAATATTTAAAACAATGGATTCCGCGCATAAAGCGCGGAACGTAGACAAATTGATTTCATATCACACGATTAGATGCGTTTACCCTAAAAATGTTAACGATCTCGCAGATTTTTCGCTCACACTACGTTGTTTTGTTTAGCGGGTTGCGAGAATGCGATTTTGTCAGAGCTATCGAAAAGATTAACAATCTCGCCGGTTTCTCGCTCAGGCTGCGTTATTTTGTTTAGCAGATTGCGGGAGTGCGATTTTCTCAGGGCTATCGAAAAGATTAACGATCTCGCTGGTTTCTCGCTCAGGCTGCGTTATTTTGTTTAGCGGATTGCGGGAGCGCCACTTTTCAGGCTGTTTTACGGGGTAAAAAGCACAGGGATGTGCTTTTTAGCGATTCTGAGCGGGACGCGAATAATCGCGGCCCCTTAAAACAGTCTGAAAAGTGGGTTAAGCGGACGCCTCCGCTAAACAAAATAACGCAGCCTGAGCGAGAAACCTTTCTCCGATCTTACGTTTTCCTATCTCTTTTTTAACAATAACAATTAAGCCTTCCAGCCCGTAATCTCAGCAATCGCAGCCCCAAGCTCAGCAGGTGAGTTCACCGTTGAGACACCCGCTTTACGTAATGCCGCAAATTTATCAGCAGCTGTTCCTTTACCACCCGCAATGATTGCACCCGCATGCCCCATGCGCTTTCCAGGAGGCGCTGTTACACCCGCGATGTACGAAACCACTGGTTTGGTAACATTAGATTGGATAAATTCAGCCGCTTCTTCTTCAGCACTACCACCAATCTCACCAACCAACACAATCGCTTCCGTTTGAGGATCTTTTTCAAACAAAGCCAAGATATCAATAAATGTACTGCCAGGAATCGGATCGCCCCCAATCCCAACGCATGTACTTTGCCCAAAGCCCGCATCAGTCGTTTGCTTCACCGCTTCGTAAGTTAATGTGCCTGAACGAGAAACAATACCCACTTTACCAGGCAAATGAATAAACCCAGGCATAATACCGATTTTGCAAGCACCCGGGGTAATCACACCAGGGCAGTTTGGACCAATCAGTCGGCTTTGTGTATTTTGCTCAAGGTAGGTTTTAACCGCCAACATATCCAGAACAGGTACGCCCTCTGTAATACAAACGATTAATTTAACACCCGCATCAGCCGCTTCAAGGATAGAATCTTTACAAAAAGGGGCTGGAACATAAATCACGCTCGCTTCCGCACCCGTCGTTTCTACCGCCTCACGAACCGTATTGAAAACAGGTAAACCAAGATGCGTTTGCCCACCTTTACCCGGTGTGACACCACCCACCATCTTTGTACCATACTCTAAAGCTTGTTCAGTATGAAATGTACCCTGTTTCCCTGTGAACCCCTGACAAATAACTTTGGTGTTCTTATCAACTAATATACTCATTCTACCCTCATTATGCGTTTTTGACTGCAGCAACAATCTTCTTGGCCGCATCAGTTAAACTATTGGCAGCGATCACGTTCAGATCACTTTGATTCAGCTTATCAGCACCTTCCGCTGCATGATTGCCTTCTAATCGCACGACGACAGGCAGATTCAATCCCACTTCTTTTACCGCAGCCAAAATACCATCGGCAATTAAGTCACAGCGCACAATACCACCAAAAATATTGACCAGAATACCTTTCACATTTTTGTCAGAAAGAATGATCTTAAACGCCTCGGTGACACGTTCTCGTGTAGCACCACCACCCACGTCTAGGAAGTTAGCCGGCTCACCACCATATAATTTGATCACGTCCATGGTTGCCATTGCCAAACCAGCACCATTGACCATACAGCCAATTTCACCATCTAATGGGATGTAATTCAGTTCCCAATCATGAGCACGGTTTTCACGCTCATCTTCCTGAGAAGCATCACGCATGGCTTTCAATTCAGGATGACGGAATAATGCATTATCATCAATACTGATTTTGCAATCTAAACAAACCAGCTCCCCTGCCTTGGTTACAACCAACGGGTTAATTTCTAATAAGCTCAAATCACATTCAACAAACATCTTGCCAAGGCCCATCATCAATTGTGTAAACGTATTGATTTGAGCATCTTTTAAGCCTAGTTTGAAGGCAATTTCACGGCACTGATATGGCATAATACCAACCAACGGATCCATGGTTGCTGTTAAAATCTTTTCCGGTGTATTGTGTGCAACCGTTTCGATTTCCACACCACCTTCTGTTGAGGCCATAAACACCACACGACGTGTTGCTCTGTCTACTACCGCACCTAAATACAACTCACGATCAATGTCACTGACTTCTTCAATGAGAAGCGCATTGACCGGCTGGCCATTCGCATCTGTTTGATAAGTTACCAAACGCGTGCCTAATAATGATTTAGCAAATGCCGCTAATTCATCTTGTGCCGACAAAACTTTAACACCACCTGCTTTACCACGACCACCCGCATGGACTTGCGCTTTAGCGACCCAACGAGCAGTATGTAATTGTTGTGTGGCTTGTATTGCTTCTTCAACATTGAAGGCGATACAACCATTTGGAACAGGCAAACCATATTTAGAAAGCAATGATTTTGCTTGGTATTCATGTAAATTCATGCGTGATATCCCAATTAAACATTAAGTAATAAACGTGATGGATCTTCTAAAAACTCTTTAATACTAACTAAAAACTGAACAGAATCTTTGCCATCAATTAAACGATGATCATAAGACAGCGCGACATACATCATCGGCCGAATCACAATTTGACCGTTTTCTACAACAGGACGCTCTTCAATTTTATGCATTCCAAGAATCGCTGATTGTGGTGGATTTAAAATCGGCATAGACAACAACGAGCCAAACACGCCACCATTGGTAATGGTAAAAGTACCACCTTGCATTTCTTCAAGTGTCAATTTACCAGAGCGTGCGCGTGACGCTGAATCATTAATAGTTTGTTCAATTTCCGCCATGCTCAATTGATCCGCATTACGAATAACCGGCACAACCAACCCTCTATCGGTAGAAACAGCAATTCCGACATCATAATAACCGTGGTAAACCACGTCTTGGCCGTCGATCGAGGCATTTACATCTGGGAAGCGCTTCAAAGACTCAACCACTGCACGCGTAAAGAAGGACATAAAGCCCAATTTTACACCATGTTTTTTCTCAAATGAATCTTTATAACGGCTACGCAATGCCATCACCGCTTGTAAATTAACCTCATTAAAAGTCGTCAACATCGCTGCGTTTTGTTGTGCCTGTACCAAACGCTCAGCAATTTTGGCGCGTAACCGTGTCATAGGCACGCGGCGCTCTTCACGACCACTGGGTGTTTTTG
The DNA here is from genome assembly GCA_964493245.1 of uncultured Legionellaceae bacterium. Taxonomy (GTDB): domain Bacteria; phylum Pseudomonadota; class Gammaproteobacteria; order Legionellales; family Legionellaceae; genus CAZBNB01. The sequence continues at coordinate 71,348 of CAZBNB010000008.1, read as the reverse complement.
TTGTGGTGACAGGGGTGCTGCTGGTTGCAGGTGATTTATCACGATTGGATTCAATAAAACCGACAACATCTTGTTTCGTAATACGACCATCTTTGCCTGTTCCGCTCATCTGAGTGGGTTGAAGCTCGTGTTCTGCAAGCATTCTACGAACACCAGGGCTGGTAGGATGATCTGTTTCTGATAGTTGTTCGCTGGGTTTTGTATTGGCTGCTTCAGATTTACTACCCGCTTTAACTGGGCCGATTTTTGCCAATAACTGACCTGAATTGACCGTAGCACCTTGTTGGAAGCAAATTTCCTCTAACACACCATCATCTGGTGCGGGTACTTCTAGTACAACTTTATCGGTTTCTAAATCCACCAGATTTTCATCACGAGAAACACTATCACCGACTTTTTTATGCCAAGTCGCAACCGTGGCATCAGCAACAGATTCAGGCAAGACAGGTACTTTAACTTCAATTGACATAATATAGACCTTATTTTTGGTTCGTTCCTAACGCATCATTCACCAATTCAGCTTGTTGCTGTGCATGCACTTTCGCACTGCCTGCCGCAGGTGCTGCTGCAAAACCGCGACCGGCATACGTTAATGTTTGGGAATGACTCAAACAATTGAGCAAATGATGTTGAGAAGAAAACCAAGCGCCTTGATTTTGAGGTTCTTCTTGACACCAAACAATCTCTTTCACATGTGCATACGCTTTTAAGATATCCGTTAAATGACGTTTGGGGAAAGGATAGAGCTGCTCAATACGAATAATAGCAACATGATTCATTGTTTCATCACGCCGCTTTTGTAATAAGTCGTAATACACTTTTCCTGAACACAGAACAACACGTGTGACTTGTTTCGCATCCAATGCGTCTATTTCAGGGATCACCGGATGGAACGTGCCATTGGATAAATCATCTAACGATGATACAGCCAATTTGTGTCGTAACAAACTTTTAGGTGTCATCACAATCAACGGTTTACGAAATGCACGCACGATTTGTCGGCGGAGTAAATGGAAAATTTGTGCCGGCGTTGTCGGATTACATACCTGGATATTTTGTTCCGCACATAATTGCATGTAACGCTCAAGTCGCGCAGACGAATGTTCCGGGCCTTGCCCTTCATAACCATGAGGCAACAACATCACCAACCCACACAATCGCCCCCATTTTTGCTCACCAGAGCTAATAAATTGATCAATAACCACTTGCGCACCATTCGCAAAATCACCAAACTGTGCTTCCCAAAGCACCAGTGCGGTTGGGTCGTAAGCAGCAAAACCATATTCAAAAGCCAGGATACCCTCTTCGGATAAAACGGAATCGATCACCGTAAACGGTTTGTTTTGTTTAGAAGAGATGGTTTTTAATGGCACAAAGGCATCACCTGTTTTTTGATCATGCCATACCGCATGACGATGTGCGAATGTACCACGGCCGCAATCTTGGCCAGATAGACGAACTTCGTGCCCTTGATCTAATAACGTGGCATATGCCATGGTTTCAGCAAATCCCCAATTCATAGGAATGTCGCCCGAAGCCATTTTTTCTCGTTCTTCCAATAACCGTTTGACAACCAAATGCAACTCAAAACCTTCTGGAATGGTTAGCAATTGCTTAGACAAGCGTTGAATCGTGGCTTTATCAACACGGGTGTCCGCAGCGTCAGTCCATTTAGCTTGAAGATAAGGCGCCCAATCCATCGCGATTTCACGCTTATATGTGGTTTCTTGTACTGTGCTGACAATTTGCTCTCCACGATCGAGCTTATCACGATAAGCATCGATTCGTTTTTGCACTTCTGCAGCAGTTAAGTCATTATTTTGAATGAGCTGCTGGGCGTAGATTTCACGCACCGGCTTCATGGTTTTAATTTTTTTGTACATCAGCGGTTGTGTGATCATCGGCTCATCTGCTTCATTATGACCATGACGACGATAACAAACCAAATCGATCACCACATCACGCTTAAAGCGCATACGAAACTCAAACGCCAATCGCGTTACAAACACCACCGCTTCAGGATCATCGCCATTCACATGGAAAATAGGCGCTTGCACCACTTTAGCGATTTCAGTGCAATAATAAGTCGAACGCGCATCGAGTGGATTACTGGTGGTAAAACCAATTTGATTGTTCACAACAATATGAACTGTCCCACCAGTACAATACCCAGGGGCTTGTGAAAAATTAAACGTTTCCATCACAACGCCTTGACCGGCAAAGGCCGCGTCACCGTGAATAACAACCGGCACCACTTCATCTTTTTTATCTAAATTATTCAAACGCCCCATACGCGCGCGCGCCGATCCTTCAACAACAGGGCCAATAATTTCCAAGTGTGACGGATTAAATGCCAATGCAACATGCACAACAGCGTCTTTTTCAGTCAAAATATCCGATGAAAAGCCCAAGTGATATTTCACGTCACCGGTTCTATCGACAGCCAACTGCCCTTCAAATTCTTGAAACAAAATTTCAGGGCTTTTGCCCAATACATTAATCAAGACATTTAATCGACCACGGTGCGCCATGCCAATCACAACTTCTTTGACACCCTGGGCGCCACTTTGACGAATAATTTCATTCATCATCGGGACCATCGCATCACCGCCTTCCAATGAAAAGCGTTTTTGGCCGACATAGCGTGTTCCTAAATAACGCTCTAGACCGTCTGCTGCGATTAACTCATCGAGTATTTTACTTTTTTCTTCGGCAGTAAATTCACCACGACCACGTGACGGTTCAAACTGTGCTTGTAACCAATGGATTTCTTCTGTATTGGCAATGTGCATATACTGGAAACCAATATTGCCACAATACGTTTCACGCAGAGCATGATAAATGTCTGCTAATTTCATAGGGACATGAGAAAATGTTTTGGGTGTGGTAAACATTTGGTTCATATCCGCATCAGATAAATGATGACAAGCCATGTGCAGGCTTGGCACATCCATTTGTTGTGCCATATCAAGCGGATCTAATTGAGCTGAGTGATGACCATGAGCACGATAAGCTTGAATCAAATCAGCAACATTTAATTGCTTTGCATTCCCAGCAACTTCAGCAGGAACACTACAACGTTGATTTGCTAAATCAATAAAGTGTGCACGAATATCACGATAAGAAACATCTTTATCTTGGCCATTTACTTTAGGAAGCGCATCAAATAAAGCACGCCATTCGTCTGATACAGCATGAGGATTATTTAGATAATCTTCATATAACCCATCGACATAGGTCATATTCTCACCCGATAAATAGGCATTTGCCCATTCACGCTGTAGGGTACTACCGGTCATTTGCTATTTCTCCAAAGGATCAACACTTTTTAGTAAAAACCCGTCTTGTGTCAAAAAGCAATTGTAATTGGTCTCTTTTTGACAACAAAGCCAGGGCTACGGACGTTTTATGCGAGAAACGAATGCTAAAAGCGTATTGTTACGTTTCACGAGTTAACATTTGTTTGCGTATCTCTCCAATTGCTTTGGTCGGATTCAGTCCTTTGGGGCAAACATTGGCACAATTCATAATTGTACGGCAGCGAAAAACGCTGAATGGATCTTGCAGTTTGTCTAAACGGTGGTCCGTTGCCGTATCTCGACTATCTGCTAAAAACCGTCTTGCTTGTAACAAACCGGCGGGACCGACAAATTTCTCTGGATTCCACCAATAAGAAGGACAAGAGCTGGTACAGCACGCGCATAAAATACACTCGTACAAACCATCTAACTTAGCACGGTCTTCTGGGCTTTGTAGACGTTCACGCGCTGGAGCAACTTTATCATTTTGTAAGTAAGGCTCGATACGTTCATATTGTTGGTAGAATTGATTCATATCAACCACCAAATCACGTACTACAGGAAAGCCTGGTAAAGGTCGCAACACCACTTTGTCTGTTTTTAAGTCGGACAAGTGTGTCACACACGCTAAGCCATTTGTGCCATTAATATTCATACCATCTGAGCCGCACACGCCTTCTCGGCAAGAGCGTCGAAATGAAATACTGGCATCTTGTTCTGCTTTTAAGCGCTCTAGCAAAGTTAACAACATGGGATCACTGTTAGGTGAAATGGTCATCCAATATTCTTGCATATAGGGCTTGGCATCTACTTCTGGATTATATCGGTAGATAGACAGACTAATATTTCTAGCATCAGCCATTTTTATTCCTCAGTTTAATAAACGCGCTCTTTAGGCTCAAAGGTCTTAACCCCTTTAGGAGACATATTTACCGGTCGGAAATCAATTGAATCATCATCCATAAAATACAATGTATGCTTAATCCACTTAACATCATCTCGCTTTGGATAATCTTCACGGCTATGCGCTCCGCGACTTTCCGTACGCGTCAAAGCCGATTTTGCTGAAGCATAAGCGGTCGCCATCAGATTATCAAGTTCTAAAGCCGTCACGCGCTCAGTATTAAAAACATCACTTTTATCTAATAAGCGCGCATGAGCCAAGCGCTCACGTAAAGCATCTAGACGCTCCAAGCCTTTTTCCATGATGTCGCCATTACGGAAGACACCAAAATCAGACTGCATAATACGCTGCATTTCATCACGAATAACAGCAGGACTTTCACCATCTTTTGCATTTTGCCAGCGATCATAACGTGTGGTCGCCGCTGCAATATCATCATCAGTCAAAGTCGCTATGTCACGTAATTGATTAGATTGCCATAGTTGCTCTACGTGCATACCTGCGGCGCGACCGAAGACCACTAAATCCAACAGTGAATTGCCTCCTAAACGGTTTGCACCATGCACGGAGACACAAGCACACTCACCCACAGCATACAGTCCTTCAACAACCGTTTCTTTACCATGTTTTTTGGTCAAAACTTGGCCGTGCATATTGGTTGGGATGCCACCCATGCTGTAATGACACGTAGGCACAACAGGAATCGGTTCACAAATCGGGTCAATCGATGCAAACTTGATAGAAAGTTCACGAATACCCGGCAGACGAGAATTAATTAAATCTGCACCTAAGTGGTCGATTTTTAACTTAACACATTCTATACCATCAATGTTAAATCCTTTGCCAGCACGCAGCTCTAGGGCAATTGCGCGCGCAACCACGTCTCTTGAAGCTAAATCTTTCACATGCGGCGCGTAGCGTTCCATAAAACGCTCACCATCTTTATTGATTAAATATCCACCCTCACCACGACACCCTTCGGTCACCAATGTGCCTGCGCCCGCAATGCCGGTTGGATGAAACTGCCACATTTCCATATCTTGTAAAGGCAAACCTGCACGTAAAGCCATACCATAACCATCGCCTGTATTGATATAAGCATTGGTTGTCGACTGGAAAATACGACCAGCACCACCTGTCGCCAAAATGACAACACGGGCCTCAAAACAAACGACTTCGCCGGTTTCAATACACATTGCCGTCACACCAGCAATGTTATCTTGTGCATCTTTAACCAAATCAAGTGCTAACCATTCACTGAAGATTTGTGTCTTAACTCGTAGATTTTGTTGATACAACGTATGTAACAAAGCGTGACCAGTGCGATCTGCGGCAGCCGCTGTTCTCGCCGCCTGTTCACCGCCATAGTTTTTTGATTGACCACCAAATTGACGTTGATAAATTTTACCGTTTTCCATGCGTGAAAAAGGTAAACCCATATGCTCTAATTCATAAATAGCATCTGGACCATTTTGACACATGTATTCGATACAATCTTGGTCACCAAGGTAATCAGCGCCTTTAACAGTATCATACATGTGCCAACGCCAATCATCTTCGGCAGAATTTCCCAAAGAAACCGTAATCCCGCCTTGTGCAGATACCGTGTGCGAACGCGTCGGAAAAACCTTAGAAATCAAAGCCACTTTCATCTCTGATGATTGTGCAAGCTGATAAGCCGCGCGCATTCCCGCACCACCAGCACCCACAATAACCGCATCAAATCGATAACGTGCAACCGCCATTATTGCCCCCAAACGATCATAAAGCACCAAAATAATTGACTAAGTAAAAACAAGCCGACCACACCCTGAACAGATACACGCAACATTGTACACTTCAAATAATCAGTCGTGACTGTCCAAATTCCTATCCACGCATGTAACACTATCATGAACATGGCAATACTAGATGCAATTTGCATCCAAGGCGTTTGCCATAGTAACTGCCAAGTTGTGAAATTGAGCGGTTGGTTAAAAAGTAAGTAAAAAAACAAGAAGATAAAATAAACAGCCAGATAAATTGCTGAAGCACGCTGCCACAACCAATCTTTCAGACCATTACCCGTTAAGCTTGTGATGTTTGTTACCATAGCCAGATCCCTAAAAAAAGTACCATTATGCCAGTGAGTATAATAAGCGCATACGCACTACGAATGGCTGATTGAATCGTCTCACCGATACCAAAATCAAGTACGACATGGCGAATACCTGCGAAGATATGATAAGCCAATGCACTACTAATGATCCAAAGTAAAAACTTAAAATGCGGCATGGACAACTGTTGTTGAAGGGTTACAAACGAGGTCGCCGATTCAAGCGAAGCGCTTAAAACATAAAGCAAAAAAGGGATACCTAAAAAAATCAACACACCAGAAGCACGATGCAAAATCGATACAATCGCGGTTGGTGGAAATTTTAGCGTGGCCAGATCAAGATTGACAGGTCGTTGACGATTCACGATATTTTTATCCTTATTAGTTAATTCTAGAAAATCTTCTCGGACAACATCAGAGTATAGCATACCTATCTAAAAAAACACGTACATATACGTCTAATCATTCAAAATGCCAGTTTGAGCCAGGTAATCTGAATATTTTAAAATATTTTGCTGGTAATCGCTTTCATTTTTTGATCTACTACTAATTTATTATTCTAAGCACGGCGGTTGAGTCGTCGCAAGAGGAGCTAATGTACTGAATATTTGAGAAATTTTGCTCATTTTTCCGAAATCATATCCCTTATAAGTTGAAGTAAAAATGGACAAAAATCTCTCAAATACTCACAGAAGCAGTGCTTCGAAGTAGATTCAGCGATCGCGTTTAGAGAAGAAAAGATACTTTAATATGCCAAATGAAACACCCATCTTAACATCAACAGATGGATCTAAAATTGATTTTAAACTGCTCATTGATCAGGGCATTGCATTAGCTGAATTGCATTACCTTAAAGGTTCAGATCATTTAAAAAAAATAATTAAAGCATTTGGTATACTGAATAACATAGACGTGTTTGATTGTTTTGATTCTCCTCGTCTTGCACCGTATTTAAATGCCGACACCAATTTTACTTTATTTAAAAACTCAATATATTGTAAAACAGCCCTTACCGTCATTTTAAATTCTGAAAAATGTACACACAAAACTGCACCATATGCAGAAGAGGTGTATGCTTGCATGCTATATAAAGATTTTTGTCGTTGTTTTTTTTATGCATCAGAGGATAAAACAGACAATATTATTTTTCATAACACAACCTTCATTGATTGCCTGGGAAATAACGTTTTACCTTTTTTAGAAAATACCACACAGGAAAACACTTACTGGACATCTCATGTTTGGCATCAAACCCAGGCTTTTAATGATTTTCTAATGGGAAACTGTTGCTCTCAAGAAGAATATACACCCCATGTGATACCGCTATTGAATGCTCTATTGAATAATCTATTTGAGAATATAACGCTCCAAAGAAAAAAAGAGCAACCAAAAGCGGTCACGCCAATATGTGCTCAAAAAAGAGGACCACGTACACCAGAGCAAGTCGAAACTGAAAACGCATTCAAAGCAACGCTAAAAATAGGGTTAGATTTGGCACTGCATCACTACCAACAGGGGCCTGGGCATCTCTATCAGTTAACCAGAGACTATCAAATGCTGAGTGAAAGATTCCCGCTTACGAACAAACCTGTTTTTTTAGATCATTCACATTTCAACGATTTTTGTAAAACACCCTATTGCATAGCAATGATGGAACTACTGACACCGATAAACTCGCTGAAAAAGCCAACGACAAAAGAGTTGCTAGAATATCAATATTTAATCTACGAAGAATTTCTATTTTGTTTTTTTCTAGAAGAGAAGGCAGAGGAATATGCTTCATTGAGCCGATCACCAAGCGTGCCAGAATATGAAGCACAGAACCCTGTATTGCTTGTTGATGAGTCAAAAAAACTTAACGCTGCACCATCGAATCAATATATATTTTTTACCAGAGGTTTTACAGAAAATTTATTGCGAAAATTCTCTAATCGATATGGCTCTAAACAAGTGAGTCTCATTTATGATCATCCTTTATTGAAAGGAGAACTCTTGAATATTTTTACTGAACCAGAACCAGTTACAACATTAAAACCAAAGCAGCCCAGTGTGACGAGCCAATTGTTTACTTTTTTTTATCAACGGGCTGCTACGGCCGAGAAAACAATCGTCAATGAGCTTTCTCGTTGGTTTTATTAGGGCGTGTCCGCGGGATCCAGGGATCTTAGTAGAGCCGCTAGAGACCCAGCGGACAAGCCGCGAGGCGTAGGTAGAAGGGTTAAAATCGGCTTTTGTGACCAAAAATAAGTTATATAATGAGGGCGCGCCCTAGGCCTGTATTAGGTAGATCTCATTAAATATCTATTCATTTAGGGGCTGTGCACCTAAGATCATAACCCCAAATTATCACGCTTAAAAATGCGATCAGCACGATAACTGGAGCGCACAAAAGGCCCCGCTGCTACTTCAAAAAAGCCTTTATCTAAACCAATTTGGCGCAGTATGTTAAATTGCTCAGGTGTCACATAACGCGCGACGGGTAAATGATTTTTAGTGGGCTGTAGATATTGTCCTAAGGTTAAAATATCAACTTGGCATTCTCGCAGATGATCCATGGTTTGAATGATTTCTTCATCAGTTTCACCTAACCCAAGCATGAGGCTGGTTTTGGTTAGAACATCAGGACGGTATTGCTTAGCATATTGCAAAACATGTAATGTTTGCCAATAGCCGGCGCGATTGTCGCGTACAGGGTGTGTTAAACGCTCAACGGTTTCTACGTTTTGTGCAAACACATCGACACCACTGTCCAATAAAGTGGCTATGTCTTGCTGTTTACCTTGAAAATCGGGTGTCAGTGCTTCAATTTTTGTTTTAGGGCAACGATTTTTGATAGCCAAGATCGTATCGGCATAATGTTTTGCACCGCCATCTGGCAGATCATCACGATTCACAGAGGTCAGAACCACGTAATCTAAATTCATAAAAGCAACGGTTTGTGCTGTCTTAGCGGGTTCATGCTCGTCTAGCCATTGATGAGGGTTACCGGTATCAACTGAGCAAAAACGACAAGCACGTGTACACACAGCCCCCATTAACATAATGGTTGCGGTACCATGTGACCAACACTCAGCAATATTAGGACATTTCGCCTCTTCACAAACCGTAGCCAAACGGTGCTCTTTCACTTGTTTTTTGACTTCTAAATAAGTCTCGCTGGTTTGCGTCGTCATACGTAACCAGGCTGGCTTTGGTAAGCGCTCATGGGTATCTTGTGTTGTTTTAACCCCATCTTTAATTGCCAAAACGCCATGTTCAGTTCGGTATTTTTGACCACTTTCTACTACAATTGGAATATCTGTAAGCTTACTCATACATCAATCATCCTAAGAAACCAAAGCACACAAACTTTTTAAATCATTTTGTTTGCATTTTTTAAGGTCAATGTGATTTAACATTATAAAGAATATTTTTAATTCTAGAAAGACAAGATAACATGAAATTAGCACATCGCTCAAATAATGACGCGCTAACAATACCCTTGTCATCACCAACGCAATCGCTAAAAACAACCAAACGTAACGATAACGAGGAAAAAGAATCACCAGACCAATCAACATGCCCATGACGGCTGTCGTATGACCCGACGGACAAGAATGAAATAATCCATTCAGCCCCCATCCAAAAACACCTTGTGTATGAGACTCAATCCATAACTGTGGACGAGCACGGCCAATCACTATTTTCAAAAAACCATTAATGGTACTGGGCACAAGCACACAACACCACAAAAACCACCAACGCATCTCTATCGTTTTATTACGAACCAGATAACGATAAACCAGCGCCATCAGCGGAAGCCCTACAAGATATAAAATCGCCGCCCCCATATTAGAAAACCAATGAACGATCGGGAACCGCGCTTTTAGATGCATAGAATAAAAATACTCTGCTAAAGGGCGATCCCAATACAGGATGGCAATCGTGACCAATAATATAAACAGCATCGCGCTAAAAGGATGTGTCAATCGTCTAAACCATTGATTAAATTGTGGCATTTAAACCCCTTGTTTCATTGCTAAGCGCTGTAATGCTTGGCGGATGAGTTGCTCACTACTAAGTTGGCCATTATCAATATCTTGTACAACCTTACTCGCTTCCGCCCGCTTATAACCCAATGCCTCTAGCGCGCAAATCGCTTCATCTTGTTGGCGATATTGCGGCGTCACATTTTGCATATCTATTTGTCCGAATAACGATTGTATGCTGTCTCGCATTTCAATCACCAAGCGCTCTGCGGTTTTTTTACCGATACCAGGTAATTTGGTTAAAGCCAGCACTTGTTGCTGATGAATGCAGTTTATAAACTCATCTGGCGTCATACTGGATAACACCGCCATAGCCAGCTTCGGCCCTACACCATTCACCTTGATTAAAGATCGGAATAAAGCGCGCTCTTTTTTTTCTAAAAACCCGTACAGCAACAAAGCATCTTCACGAACAACGGTATGAATATGCAAAGTAACCAATCCTTCTACTAATTCTAATTGAAAAAAAGTCGTCAATGATGTTTCCACATCATAGCCCACACCATTCACATTAATCACCACTTTGCCAGGTTGTTGCTTATCAACAACATAACCGCTTAGCCAACCAATCATGGTTTATCTCCTATGAATGCGAAATCCGCTTGTGATGGTCTGCGTCTTGAGGACTTTCTTGTTGCATATGTATTTCTCGATAAAGCATCTTGTGTTAAGCGTTGATGGCTATGGGTAATCGCAATAGCCAACGCATCAGCCGCATCAGCTTGCGGCTCGGCTGATAACATGAGTAGCTGCATCACCATGTGTTTAACCTGATTTTTTTCAGCAGCCCCATATCCAACCAGTGACTGTTTAACTGCACGAGGTGAATATTCACTGATGGGAGCACGATGCGACGCACAAGCAACCATAGCAACACCGCGCGCATGCCCTAATTTAAGCGCAGAGCTCGGATTTTTATAAATAAAGACCTGTTCAATAGCAATTTCATTGGGTTGAAACCGCTCCATCAAAACACAAATTCCATTAAAAATTTGTAATAAGCGATCACTAAAAGCCCCTTCTGCTGTGCGAATACACCCACTGTCCAGATAAGTTAATCGTTGATTATCATCACGAATAATACCATACCCTGTCACCCTTGAGCCTGGATCAATTCCCAGAATAATCGTCATGTCCATCCTTGTTATTACTGGTCAGCGCATCGAGCCAGAAGCCTCTCTTGCCTGGGATATTTTCAATTACCCAGGATTTACGAAAAACATCGAGGTCGATTGGATTTTATTTTTAATAAAGGAGTTTAGATAACTAAATGACCGAATTAAAAGTAAAATCCAACGAAGAGATCGTTGTTTTGCGTCAGTCCTGTTATTCTTCTAGAGAATAATCTGCATTGCTATACACCGATTGAACATCATCTAAATCGTCTAACATTTCTATTAATTTATCAACACGCTCAGCCATTTCTGTATCGAGTGTAATCATATTTTGTGCGCGCTGCGTTAAATGAGAGTGCTCTACTTCAAATTGTGCCGTTTCTAATGCAGCCAATACGTGATGATAAGATTCAACTGAAGTGATAATTTCAATATAGCCATCTTCGAGTAAATTTACATCCAGTGCGCCTGATTCAATCGCCACATCCATCGCGGCTTCATCACGGTCTGTTTTAGCTAGCAGAATCTCACCTTGTTTATCAAATAAGTAAGCAACTGATCCATCTGTACCTAAGTTACCACCGTGTTTGGTAAACGCGTGCCGTACCTCTGAAACGGTGCGATTTTTATTGTCTGATAAACAATCAACCATAATCGCAATACCACCAGGGGCATAACCTTCATAAGTCATCTCAATCATATTCGCGCCTTCAACACCACCTGCGCCACGCTTGATTGCATTGTCTATCGTATCGCGTTTCATGTTGGCTTTTAACGCTTTTATAACCGCATCTCTTAATCGAGGGTTAGATGATTCTTCCGCACCACCTATGCGAGCAGATACGGTGATTTCACGAATTAATTTGGTAAAAATTTTACCGCGTTTCGCATCTTGTGCACCCTTACGAAACTTAATATTTGCCCATTTACTATGCCCAGCCATACTCGCACCCACACCTGAAAAATAGATGATGTTTAAAGTCTTCTATTATACAATGCAATACAAATAAAGAAAATGACATGGCATCTAACCCAGAGAGGCTGCTAGCATTATACTTTCTGTGCTTTTTGAGGAAGCAACCTCGCCTTATCAAATAGGAGTTGAATTATGTATTTATCTGGATTTGGTAACCATCACCAAACTGAAGCATTAGCCGGTGCTTTACCATCTAATCAAAACTCCCCTCAACAATGCCAACACGGCTTATATGCAGAGCAAATCAGCGGCAGTGCATTTACACGCCCAAGGCATGTAAACTTACACAGCTGGTTGTACCGTCAATTACCGTCGGTTGTACACAGTGACTTTATACCTTATAGCAAAACGATCGTGCAAAAATTTGATGATCTACAAGCTCCCAATCCTTTGCGCTGGGCTCCTTTTTTATTACCAACACAGCCGGTTGATTTTGTTGATGGACTATTTCATTTAGCAGGCAACAAAACCGCACATACCTTTCTTTATTTATGCAATCACTCCATGACTGATCGCTATTTCAGTGATCACGATGGTGAGTTATTGCTGGTTCCTTATTTAGGTGACATCATTTTACATACTGAGATGGGACGTCTGGATCTAACCCCAGGAAAAATTGCGGTTATACCACGCGGGATTAAGTTTAAAGTCGAGTTATGTGATACAGCAGCGGCAGGTTATATCTGTGAAAACCAAGGCTTACCTTTTACATTGCCAGCATTAGGACCACTGGGTGCTAACGGTTTGGCCAACCCTCGTCATTTCCTTTACCCCAAAGCCGCCTTTGAAAAAGAAACAACCTCACCTGTCACGTTACTGTGTAAATACCAACAACACCTCTGGCAAGCCACACGCCATCGCTCACCTTTAGATGTGGTAGCATGGCATGGAAATTATGCACCCTATTGCTATGATTTATCCCTTTTTAATACCATTAATACAGTAAGCTTTGATCACCCAGATCCATCCATTTTTACCGTCCTTACTTCTGAAAGCGAAATACCAGGGGTTGCAAACATTGATTTTGTCATTTTCCCGCCTCGTTGGATGGTTGCTGATCATACTTTTAGACCTCCCTATTTTCATCGTAATATCATGAATGAATTAATGGGCCTGGTTAAAGGAGAGTATGATGCCAAAAAAGAAGGTTTTGAAATCGGTGGGGTGAGTATTCATAATTGTATGAGCGGCCATGGACCTGATGTTGATTCTTATCAAAAAGCGATTCAACAAAAGCTAGAACCACAGTACTATCAAGATACATTGGCATTTATGTTTGAAACAAAAGAGCCTTGGTTAGTGACCGATACAGCCATGAAGCACGCTAAACGACAAATGAATTACACCGATTGCTGGCAAGCGTTTGTTTAGAACGCTTGAATCCCGGGGAACGGCTGGATTTGAGTATACACTTACCTGTTTTTAAGTTATCCGTTTTCAACCGAGTCTCTCTTAAGATATAAGGATATTTGATGAAAAAAAATTTAATCGCCGCTATTTTTTTATTTTTTGGTATCAATACGCTCGTGTATGCCAAAGGAGAAACAGGCGATTACACGTCTCTTATTATGCCCGATATTATTTTTGGTAATGTAGAGGGGGCTTATAATTGGATTCAAAACATGCCTTTTTCATTCAATGGCCATTCGCCTACCGTCACCAAACAGCCTTGGGGTGGGCGTGCCTCAGGCGGATTGTTGTACTTTCCAGTAGACGACCAATTTGGTATGGGTCTAGAAGCAGGTTGGGGATATTATGGTGGTGTAAAAATGGTCTCACTGCGCGACGACAAATGGTCTGCGCAAACCAAATTGAATGGCACAGACGTTTTGTTTGATTTTATCTACCGTTTCGAGTACCTGGATGTATTAGGCGATGTGGGTTTCTTGGTTCAAAACCAACAGCTTCGCCTTCTTGATAATCAAACAACAGGCCCCGTTCGAGAGGCGTTGAAAACCGGTTTAACCCGTCTCTATGATCAAAGTGGCATTTTCCCAGAAATTAAAGTCGGCTTTTTGTATCATTTAAGCGATTATTGGGGAATATCATTCAGTTATTTACATGTATTTGGCTCTGCTACGCAAAATGAAGCCGAAACAGATAGCAGCGGAGAGGCAATTAGTGGCTCTGGCTCAGATCAAGGAAACCCTTCATTAAATACACTCATGTTAGGGCTTCGTTTGAATGTTGAGCTTTGAAGTAAGTGTTCACTCCACACGCAAATCTGACCGTTTTCCGAGGTTCAAGAACGAGGCCGTGAACATTCAATGGCGTCAACTTACAAGGTTCGTCGTGAGAGGTAAAGGGACGAAAGCAATCTCGGACTCTTATGTTCTGTTTTCTGGTTTACTTTGCGAGGCTGGCAACGACGGCATTTTTTCCTTAAATTGAAGCCATTGCATGAACACTCAAAAACTCACAACAGATCGTCTTGCGTCAGTCCCTCTCGCTCAAGGAGCTTACGCAAGGTACGCAACGCCTCTACTTGAATTTGACGCACACGTTCGCGAGTTAAACTAATCTCAGCCCCGACTTCTTCTAATGTCGACTTTTCAAACCCTCTTAAACCAAAGCGTCTAGAAATCACTTGCTGCTGATTGTCTGTCAGCTCGCCAAGCAATGCCTCGATTTGAGCGCGCAAGCTTTCATCCGTCAGTAAAACAGCAGGGTTAACACTGTTTTCGTCTGGGATCGTGTCTAGTAATGATTTATTTTCATCATGTCCAATGGGTGTATCAAATGACGTCACTTTGTCATTTAAACAAAATAATTTTTCAACATCCTCAATCGGCACATCAAGCATTTCAGCAATGTCTTCTGGAGATGGCTCATGATCAAGCTTTTGCGTGAGCTGGCGTGCAGCACGTAAATATACGTTCAATTCTTTTAGCACATGGATTGGTAATCGAATGGTTCGTGTTTGATTCATTAATGCACGCTCAATGGTTTGGCGAATCCACCACGTAGCATATGTTGAAAAACGAAATCCACGTTTGGGATCAAATTTTTCGACTGATTTCATCAAACCCAAGTTACCCTCTTCAATCAGATCAAGTAACGGCAAGCCTCTATTCAAATAACGTCTGGAAATCTTAACCACTAAACGTAAATTGGATTCGATCATTTTCTTGCGTGCAGCCCCATCACCTTGTAATGCTAATGTGGCATAGTGCACTTCTTCCTCTGCGTTTAATAAAGGTGAGAAACCGATCTCATTAAGATACAGCTGTGTTGCATCCATCACCTTCGCTAAACGCTTGCCATGCGGTTGGTAAGAAGGAAACGCCTCTCGATCACCAAAATCAGGCGCTGCGACCTCTGCTTCTTCAACTCGACTCGGTTCAGCCTCGGTCTCATCCTCGGCTAACGATTCTAAGGCAAAATCAACACCCTCGTCTTCATCAGACACGGTGATGTCTAATTCATCATCTTCGGGGCCTTCTTTTTCAACAAATGATCCTTCATCTGTTTGCATGATTCACCTATGAGTAAGTAATACCAGTATTAAAGAAAATAGCAAATCGCTACAGATAATTCAATGGATTAATCGGCTGTCCTGCTTGGCGGATTTCAAAATGTACCCCATAAAATCGATGATCAACCACACCCATTTCTGCGATTACTTGACCGGCCTTTACAGATTGCCCTTCTCTCACTAAATTACGCGCATTGTAACCATAGGCTGTCAATAATTGACTATCATGTTTGATGATAATCAAATTGCCATAACCTTGTAACCCATTCCCGGCATATGCGACCACCCCTGATCGAGCAGCATAAATATGCGCACCTTTTTGTCCAGCGATTTCAATGCCTTTTTTACCTTGCTGAGGCGCAAAAGCAGACATCACACGTCCTTTCGCAGGCCATGACCAACGACTAAAAAAATGACGGCGATATTGCGGATAAGCCGTAGATACGGATCTGGTTGGTGTGGTCGAACGAATCGCCGCGACAGCTCGCTCCCATCGGCTAGGGGGTTGCAACATCAAGGTTTGACCAATAGACAGTAAATAAGGGCTGCGCAAATGGTTCAGTAAGGCCAATTGTCGATAATCTTTATCGTAACGAAAAGCAATGGAATATAAGGTATCACCACGTCGCACAACATAACGTGACACTTGAGAGTGAGATTGCCAGCTTGGACCCACTACTGGCGCCAGTGGATAACGATCCGCGCACCCAGATAATAAAATGAAGCATAAAGCAAAAACAGCGTACTTTTTAAAAAAAGAGCGAATCGTCACCATGTTTTTTTACAGAACCCACTTATAAACACACGCACCGATTACAACCGCACTGAGTACCGCCCAACCAATGATATCGATATAACGGCGCAAGTGTCGGCCTAAACTATCACCAAAATAGTACAAAATTCCAGAGACCAAATAAAAACGTGTGCCACGACCGATAACCGAACCCAATACAAACAATCCGAACGGAATATTCATCGCACCTGCTGTAATGGTAAAAATTTTATAAGGAAAAGGCGTAAAGCCCGCCAAAATAATAACCCACACACTACAATGGTCCAACCAATCTTTGAGTTGTAAATATTTAGGTGCCATTGAGGATGCCATAATGTAAGGCAGGACTAAATCCATGGCATACAAGCCAATACAGTATCCCAAAATACCGCCAGAAACAGAGGAAATGGTGGCGATTAAGGCATTTATCCACGCTCGCATTGGCGAGGCCAGGCCCATACTAATCAGCATCACATCAGGCGGAATAGGAAAAAAACAGGATTCAGTAAATGACACACCCGCTAAATAGTAACGCGCATGCCGGTGAGCCGACCAGGCAATCGTCTTGTCATATAAATATGAAAAAAGCTTCATCATGATGTTAATTGCATCCCTTGAATCCATGTTGATAACTGATCAAAAACCTTATACTGGGTCATATCCAAATGTAAAGGTGTGACTGAAACATAACCATGCGCAACTGCGTGAAAATCAGTTCCCGGACCAGAGTCTGATTCTGTACCTGGTCGTCCAATCCAATAAATAGTCGCACCACGCGGATCAACATCGGGAAAAGTGGGCTCGGCATTGTGGCGTGTTCCTAAACGAGTCACTTGAATCCCTTTGATTTGTTGTAACGGGAGATTAGGAACATTCACATTTAGAAGGGTTTTTACCGGTAAACCGGAGCGTTGTATTTGTGTTACCAATTGTAAAGCAACATGAGCAGCAGTTTCATAATGATAAACTTCAGCGGTAGGCATAGATAAAGCAATGGCTGGTACGCCTAAATTTGCCGCCTCCATAGCCGCAGCCACAGTACCTGAATACAAAACATCATCACCTAAGTTTGCGCCATCATTAATACCTGAGACCGCAACATCAAAATGATAATCAAAATACCCTGTGAGCGCTAAGTGTACACAATCGGTTGGCGTACCATCAACGCTGTATGCACCATTGTCCAATTGTTTGATTCTTAATGGACGTAAAAGCGACAATGAGTTACTTGCCCCACTGCGATTTCTATCAGGCGCCACCACATCGATTTCGGCGATGGTTGTCATAGCGCGACTTAAAACGGCGATGCCCCGTGCTAATACACCATCATCATTACTGACTAATATTCTCATAGTGAAACCACTCACTCCTTAATGTGATCTTCTCGGTGACTCCAACCACTTAATAACGCTTAAACGTTCACGAAGCGTTTGCTGATTGTGAGCAATTTGCTGTTGCAATTGAGGAGACGGTTGCTGTTTTGCTAAAACCAACTGTTGTGAAAGTGTTGTTTGTAAAGCGATAATGGATGAACCATACGCTTGTGGATTCATTTGTAACTCGGCAACCAAACGGTTAACCGTCTCACCAACATGATTGAGCTGATCACACGTGATACCTGCTGGATGCTGCTGAGGACAATGCATCAACGCTGACTCAAGCTTTTGCGGATTCGACAAATAGCGCTCTTCAACATGATTCGCTTGCGCCACACCAGTAGCGCAACAGAGGATTAAAAACCAACTTAATAATATTTTCAATTTCACTTCAAACGTGTCTGTATTTCGAATGATGCAGTATAGCATGTAGATGCTGAAAAAAAGAGGGGAACGGTGAGGATTTTTTAACATCGATACGCCACCCCTATCTTGCCAATATTCATAGAAAAATTATTCTTCCAAGTGGTCACAACAGTAGAAGTCGTCGTTGTGTTATTTACGACAGCCCCATTACCAAAAGATGAAGTTGACGCAGGTGTCGTGAGCGTAGATGTGTTATTAATATTATTGAAATAAAGATAACGATACTCAGCAAGAATCGACCAGTTTTTATTTAATTTATGCTCAAATCCACCGCCCGCACTCATTCCTATTTTCCATTGTGTTGAATTAAAAAACGTCGGCTCTACCGCATCGGGAATAGAAAAATTGCCTTCGGTTGGTCCGATTAATCCATAAATCAAGGTATCTGGTCTTGCCAACACGCCTGCACGAGCAACAACAGATAAGATTGAACCTAATTGATATCGTGTCACAATGCCGTTGTAGGAATAGTTTGAAACGCTGACACCGGTGAGCACATTCGTTGACGTCGTCATCGTATTGAGAACTTTAGCTGACTTTGTTGTTATATCACTAAAAACCGTTCCTTCAAATTGTGCACCAACAAGAAGCTTCGCATCATCATGATGATAATTATAACCTATAAATAAATCCGCTACGGCAGCGTTGGTATTCAATCCTGTCAACTCTCCCGATGTCGTACTTCTTGCTCTTGTATTGCTTGGAAGAACAGCACCACCGGTGGAAGTCGTTATTGAGGTTGCTTGCGAAACTTGACTATACGTTGAGGAAGAATACCCTTGCCCACCACCCAAATACGCACCAAAATAAACACCAGACCATTGCTCCAATGTTACTTTATTAGTTTGCGCACTGGTAGCCTCCGTGACTGTCAAAGCGAGAGCTAAAGTCATAAGAATTGTTTGAAATGTCTGAATATTTTTTTTCATGTTTGCTTCTCAAATCCGTATGTTAATCAATCGTCTATATTTTGAACACCAAGCTTTCTTTAGGTTTTTTCGACATTGATAGATAAATGCAGAAAACCATACTATAAAGCTTTTGCCAACATGTAAATACTTTTTATTCTAGAGTCTGTGCACCTCACTTTCCACGGCTGCAAATTCGTATGATTTGCTCAAGTTTCAGCTTGAACTCGTTAAAATAGAGCGGGCTATTCGCCTTACTCAAGCTAAAATTTGAGCAAATCATGCGAATTTTCGCTACACACAAAATGAGATGCACAGACCCTAGCCTCTAAATATGATATAATCATAAAAATTTACTTGGCCCTATAAAAAAGTTATTTGAACATGAAAAACGCATCTGAAAAAGCTGAAAAACAAAGATTACGAGAAGAAAAAAGGCACAATGCCATCAAAGAACTAAATTCTATCCAACAAGAGAACCCTTATTCTAAGACATTATATGATGATGCTCTTGCAAAATTACAAAAGGCAAAAAGTAGAAGCGAGATACGGGCTATAGAAGGCACAGTCCCTTTTTTAAATAAAAAAAATAGTTTGATAACAGCCCTAGATAAAGAGGTTACACCCTATCTCAGTTGTAGTGCTATAAAACAAGATGCTGTGCTATTCGCTTATACGTATTTTATCAAAGCCATCATAAAAAGTGATGAGGCTGGATTGGACTTACTGATAACTCAAACGTCTTTGTTGTCTAACAAATATGAATTTCTTGTCAAAAAAGTCGATGAACTATCAACAGATTTACACTGGCTCGCGATTGTAAATCACATTGTCTCCTTACAAAGTGAAGAAGAGCTCAATGCACTCTCCCAAAAAATGGAAAGAGTGAACGCGAATGCTCGTGCTCAAATCGACCTTAAAAAAAGAAAGTCTGCTTTAGAAGAAGAACTAAAAAAATTAGGCTTCAATCCTGAGAGAGAGGCCATTTTATCGATTGTGTCCGAAACAATGGAGTCTCACGTTCAGTTCACCGAAGAAATGATTAGGTGTTGTGAAGCAAGCATCGAACAATGCAAAAAGGATCTTGATTTTCTAACCAAAAAAATAGAAAAAATCAGACCATATATGGCCGATGATCATGAGGTCATAGACAACACGACAGTAGCTGCCTCTCCTTGTAGCCCTTTAAACCGGCGGGGTATTGAGGATAGAGATTATTACAATCATTATAAAAAACACGCCCATCAAATGATCGCTGACGCTAAAATAGCCGAAAAGTTAGATGACGCCATTCAACTTTATTGTCTTGCGGAACACAAGCACTTTCTGGAAAAAGAGAGCTATCTAATATTTACTCCACCCAGTAGAGCTAATTTATATCTCACTCAAAAGATACAACGTGCTAACACCAAACAAGAAATAAAATCACTCTACCAAATGTTTGCTATTTTAAAATGCATTCAAGAAAATTACCCTACTTTTTTGAATGTCATCCGTAACTTCATACTTGGCCAGAACTTAGATGACAAAGCCGCTATGGTATTGTGTGCATTTGAAGCATTAGCGAATACAGACGAATCTAAAGTTGCATCTTCTGCCCATTTTTTATGCAAGATTGTTTCTTTTTACCGCGCTCGAGATCCTGAGAATATGAATGATTTATGGCATAGATACAGTGAAGAAAACTCAATCTTGATGGAAGATTTTGAAACGAGTAAACTGACTCTCGATAATTATAGTAAAAGATATTTATCTCAACAGATAGACAGAACCTTGGCTGAAAAAAAAGCAGTAAATAAACGCAGGCTAGAACTGAACTCCGATGTCAACGAATGTTTAAAGTCATACGCTTTTGATAGGGAAAGCGATACCCAAGAGTATAAAAAATCAGTTTTACCTTCTTGGTGCCTCAAGTACAACCGCCATCGTCATTCAAAAACAGATAAATTGGAAGCCGTTAAGCGCTTATACGAGCGCAAGTATTTGAGAGAAGAAGATGTGGATTGTTTAAGCGACAGTAAACTAGGTGGAAACTTACGGCGCGACACAAAAATGCAATCGATAGAAGAACTCTTATATGAGTTGGGTTACATCGATGATACGAATAAGCCTGGTGCAAAATATTACACTCGTTTGACACTCGATTTTGAGCCTTGTCAGCTAGTAAAAGAAGCCCCTCATACTCAAGCCATTTTTGCAGTGACTGTTGTATGAGTAAACCAGGACTTACGCAAAACACCGATCTCTTCGTTAGATTTTATTTTTAATTCGGTTATTTAGTTATCTAAACTCCCTCATTAAAAATAAAATCCGCCTCGACCTCGTTGTTTTTCGTAAGTCCTGTAAACTTTATAAATTAGATTTAAGTAAGCCCATGAAGTCATAATTGCTTTTACCCCTAACTTTGGTTATTGTAGGCCAACCTTTGTTAACCGATGTTACAACATGCTGCCTTTTAAAGTATGCGTTGATGCCAAAACAAACGAAAAATACATTTCCACAACCTTGAATGGTAAAGGTTTACTGACAACCCCTCAGTTGAATAAAGGCACCGCTTTTACTGCTGAAGAGCGCCAATCTTTCCACCTTACGGGGAAGTTACCACATCGCATTGAAACATTGGACGAACAGCTACAGCGCGCTTGGTTACAACTTGAAAACTATGATACCCCTTTGCAAAAAAACATTTACTTAAATAACTTACATGATAAAAATCAAATCTTATTTTATGCCTTGATTCGAAAACATTTAGGTGCACTGATTCCGATTATTTACACACCAACCGTTGGTGTTGCCGTACAAGCTTTCAGTCGCGAGTATCGACAGGCACGCGGTTTATATATTTCTCATACAGACCAAGATCACATTGAAGAAATTCTCGGTAACCGATCTAACCCAGAGATTGATTTAATTGTAGTCACTGACGGTGAGGGCGTATTGGGTATTGGCGATCAAGGCGTAGGTGGTATGGACATCCCTGTCGCAAAGCTGATGGTATACAGTACATGTGGTGGTATTGACCCCACAAGAACATTACCCATTTTCTTAGACGTAGGCACCAACAACACGCAGCTATTAGAGGATCCGTTATATCTCGGATGCCGCCACAACCGTATTTATACACAAGAATATGACAAATTTATTAAAAAATTTGTCTCTAAAGTCAAAAAACTATTTCCCAATGCCTTTTTACACTGGGAAGATTTTGGCCGCGATAACGCCAGGCGTATTTTGAACGATTATCGTGATCAACTCTGTACTTTTAATGATGACATTCAAGGCACTGGTGCTGTGACATTGGCGGCTTTATTATCCGCCTCAAAAATCACTCAATTACCGCTAACCAAGCATCGCATTGTTTTATACGGTGCCGGAACAGCCGGGACGGGTATTTGTGATCAAATCGTAGATGCGATGATGCGGATGGGTTTAACTGCAGAGGAAGCGTACGCACAGTTTTGGTTAGTTGATAGACAAGGCTTATTGGTCGATGACGACACAACCTTAACACCCGCACAGATACCGTATGCACGTAAAGCATCTCAATTGGCTGCAACGACAATGCAAGATCGAAGTTTAAACCATGTTGTTGAGGTCGTAAAACCAACCATTTTGATCGGTTGCTCTGCGCAACCAGGGCATTTTACACAGGCGATCATTGAAATGATGGCAAAAAATTGTAAACGCCCTATTATTTTTCCACTATCGAATCCAACAGAATGTTGTGAAGCTCAACCAGCTGATATTATTCAATGGACAGAAGGCCGTGCGCTCATTGCGACAGGTACTGCTTTTGGTACCGTGCATTATAAAAACCGCATGATGACGATTGCACAATGCAATAATGCGCTGGCATTTCCAGGTATCGGCATGGGAATGATTGCTGTTCAAGCGCAAAAGCTCACAGACGAAATGCTTTGGGTCACTGCTTGTACTATCAGTGAACTTTCCCCTAGCCAAACAGACAGCTTTTTACCTATTCTACCATCAATTGAACAGTCAGAAGCCCTATCTAAACAAGTGGCGGTGGCGGTTGCACAAAAAGCCATTGAGCTTGGCTTAGCCCAAATAAACCAAGACGCAGATTTGCATGCATTGATTCAACAAAATTATTGGGCTCCTATGTATATTCCTTTTAAAAAGGCGTAGTACAAAGGCATGCTCGCTCTTGAACCTCGGAGAACGCTCAAATATAGCCGTTCCCTGGTTCAGGGTGAATTATTCACCAAATAAAAAACCCTCAAGGCAAAGAATACCAAGAGGGTTTTAAAGATAATTTATTTTTTAGTGGTTGTACGTTTGGTTGCTGGTTCTTTCTTAGGTTCGTGAGTAGTGACTGTGCAACTGTTATCTGTGTTGCAACAAGTACATCCACAGTGACATCGTCTACCCCAATGTTTGTGGCAACAAAAAACGGTGCCGACAACAAACATACCTAGAATACCCACGCCGCTAAAAGTTAACAGCGTCAGTATCGTTGCCAGTGCTAAAAAGATAATACCCAATATTTCACAACGATGTGACGTACAACACGCATCACCTTTTTTATTTTTTTCCATTTTATCCTCCATGAATTCACTGAACACCATTACAAGCATAGACTAATTTTCAACAAATGAACATAGGGCTTGAAATGTCATAGATTCACCAAGTGAGTCGGTGAATCTATGATTTAAACTGACAAAGAAATACTCGTTAGTATGCTCGGCTTTTTAAACCGCATCTTCAGACTTGGCGACTTTAGGTTTAGTAGCTGCTTTGGGCTTAGCGGCCGCTTTAGGTTTGGCTTCCGCTTTAGGCTTAGCAACTTTTGGCTTGGCCGCGGCTTTTGGTTTGGTTACTTTTGGGGTAGTCGGTTTAGGAGAAGCTTTTTTTTCTGTTGTCTTAGTTGCCACGTTATCAACTTTAACTTCTGAGTCTTTATGTTTTTTCTTATATCCATCAATAATCTGGCTGATGCTGTTTTTCACATCATTGAATAATTTACTTGCCATTGTTGTGAGTTCGTTTATGTCCGGCAATTTTGACTTTTGATCAGCCATGTTGTGCTCCTTGTTAAAAGATTTGTTATGATACGTTACACTAAGTATATACCATCAAAAAAATAAAACATGGACAAACGTCAATCTTTACAAAGAATCTTACTTTTTGGTGGCACGTTTTGCCCGCCACACCAAGCTCATATTGCGCTTGCACAATACGTATTCACCTATGGCCACTTTGACCAGATGTTTTTCATTCCTTGTAAAGTACCGGTGCTGGATAAAACAGTCCATGTATCGGTTGAAGACAGAATCGCTATGTTACGCTTAGCGACACAATCTTTCACACAATCAAACATAGATTTATGTGAAGTTCAACGCACAACACCTTCTTACACAGTAACCACTTTAACCCATTTTCGTCAAGTTTATGGTACAGATGTATCACTGACATTACTCATGGGTATGGATAACTTTATACAATTACCGCGCTGGTATCAATGGGATCAGATACTAAAATATGCTCATATCTTGGTTGTTGAGCGCCCGGGCGTAAAACCTATGTTCACTCAGCTACATCAAAAACTATTGCGTGATCACGCATGCAATAACACGCGCAACCGAGAAAACAGCCCTTTTGGAACCATCGAATTGATCAATGCCGGTCAATTTGATTTTTCATCCACTGAAATCAGAACCATGCTGCGTCAAGCCATTGATGCGGGGAAAAATACAGATCACTGGGTATCCCCAGCAGTCAAAGAATATATTGTCTCTCATCATCTTTTTATAACTTAAGATAACCCCAGTTCGAAGTTTTTATGCTTTTAAATCGAGAAAAATCAATGAGTACGAGGCAAACGCTCTAAAAAAGCGCAGCACTAGCAGCGCTAATGTGAGCATTTTTTAGAGCGTTTAACGAAGTAATCATTGATTTATCGAAGGTTTAAAAGCATAAAAACGCCGAACTGGGGTTAAATGCTTGAATCTTGGGGAGCGGCTGTATTTGGCTTGAACGATTACGCAATGGATTTTTCGTTCAAAATGTGTCAAATATGATCGCTCCCTCGTGCGGAGTGAACGCTTACAAGTGCACAGGCCCTAGACTTTTTCATGCACAAGGCCTGTATTTTGCTTTTCATCGATCACTTTCATTTGATTAATCATGCCAG
Organism: uncultured Legionellaceae bacterium; assembly: GCA_964493245.1. Taxonomy (GTDB): domain Bacteria; phylum Pseudomonadota; class Gammaproteobacteria; order Legionellales; family Legionellaceae; genus CAZBNB01. Next base: position 45,820 of record CAZBNB010000008.1, on the reverse strand, counting down.
GTGTATAGCTCGATAACCAATTCACAATAGGCATAAATTGATTATATAAGGCTGATTGTTTACTGTACTCCGCTGCGGGCATAAGTGCCGTTATGTTTGCAGCCAAGATTAAGATTGAAACAATAAAAACACCGCGTATTAAACCGAATATCATACCCAATAAACGATCGGTACCACTCAGACCGGCACGACGTAATAAAAAGCTTAATGCGCCGTTAATCAGACTGCCAACCAAAACAGCCCCAATAATAATCAGTAATACCGTCGCTAATGTACGCACCGTATTATCCGTCACATACCGAGCCAACCACTGTGACACGATGTGAAAGTCGTGCACAGCAAACCAAATAGCTAAAATCCATACACATAAAGCGACAGACTCTTTAATCAGGCCACGCACCAATCCTGTGACCATTGATAAAGCTAAAATAGCAAGAATAACACCATCGACCCAAGATACATGTGACATCGTTAACTCACTTTAACCACAAAACCATTCAGCTGCATGTTAGAAGCAATTTTTTTCTGTAAATTCAACGCTTGCTCACGCTCAGACAACTGTCCCACAACCACACGATAAAACTCACCTTTATCATTATTGATCTTATGATAAGAAGCGGCAAAGCCTTGTCGTTTAAATTGCTCAACCAAATGACTGGCGTTACTTTGTTGCACAAAAGTCGCCACTTGAACCGAAAATACTGATCGTGTATTAACCGCCGCTAATGCCATTTTTTTCACATCTATATCACGCTGTGCTGTTTGTACTGGCTTGTTTGCCACCGCTTTAAATTGATGATTCACACTGGCAATCATCGATTTTTGCAACACTGTTGTTTGTCTATTCAAAGGTTCTGCTTTGGCTATTAATGATGTTGCAGGCACACTGGGTGCTTTAGGAATATCAACTTTAGCAACCTTCACTGTCTTGAACAGTGCTTTTGAGTTTGGCACCGCTACTTTAGGTAAAATAGGTCTAGCAGGTAATTTTAAAGACACAGAAAGATTTTCCTCAAACCGTTGTGTCGATTTTTTCATAACAGCCGGCATTATCAACATTAATACCGATAAAATCACCAACACACCAATAATTCTATGTTTATTTTGTTCAGACAGGATTCGTTTCATGCAACATTTCCTCCATCACCGCACTGACTATTAAGAACGACCCAAACACAACAATCACATCGCCTTTTTGAGCTTGCTGCTTTGCGGCATAAAAAGCAACAACGGGATCATTATAACACATTAGCGCATCACCGACTGTCTCGCGAAAAGCTTCTGTTAACACATTTTCACTTGCTGCACGTTTGCCCTTCAACAATGCGGGATACCATACATCCACAACAGGTGACATGATCGTTATCAACTCTGTAATAGGTTTGTCTTTTAAAGCAGAAAAAACCGCTCGCACCGCGCCTTGGATAGGCTTAGCTTTGAGAGTGTCTACGAGTAACTGAACGGCTTGTGGATTATGTGCCACATCATACAAAATCGGTACATCTCCTTCAACCCATTGCTGACGCCCCGGCAAGCAAGCTGTTTGTATTGCTTGCTCCCAATGGGTGATTTCGACAGGTAATTGAGGTGATAAAATATCGCTCGCCATTAAAGCCGCAGCGACTGCCTTGAAATGAAGTCGTGGAAGTGGCAACGTGAGCGTCGGTTTATCTTTTTGCGCCCATTGCATGTGTTCAGAGAACATATTCACGGTGTAATCTTGCTGATATCGCCACAAACGTGTTTGTAAATCATGCGCCTGTTTAACCACGGCAGCAGGTGGCTCTTCATCCGCGTAAATACAAGCGGCATTCGGTCGCATAATCCCGGCTTTTTCATAGCCAATACTTTCTTTATCAGGCCCCAAGTAATCTTGATGATCCAAATCAACCGTGGTAATCACAGCGACATCTGCATCCACAATATTGGTTGCATCCAGCCGACCACCCACCCCTACTTCAAGGATGATCACATCTAAATCAGCCGCACGAAAATAGTGTAAAGCAGCCAAAGTCACCATCTCGAAGTACGTGAGTGATACGGTATCACGAGCACGCTCTATTTGATGAAAAATATCACATAAAACGGCATCTGCAATCGGTTGTTTATTCACACGAATGCGCTCATTAAAATGCAATAAATGCGGCGACGTGTAACAACCAACTCGATATCCGGCTGCATGATAAATCGCTTCTAACATCTGTACCGTCGAGCCTTTGCCATTAGTCCCAGTCACTGTGATCACCGGAACGTTAACAGGCAATAATTTCATCGCGTCAGCAACTTGCTTCGCGTTCACCAAGCGTAATTGAACTTCTTGTTGGTGACGGTTTTCTAAAAAAGATAACCAATCAGTCAACTGCCAACTCGACGTAGGTTCAAGAGACATGTTGATCCATAGGCTCTGCACGGTGCATGAGTTGTGCGATTAATTTAGCCACCATGGGACGCATTTCTTGCCGAGCGACAATCATATCAATATGGCCGTGCTCTAATAAAAACTCACTGCGTTGAAATCCTTCTGGCAGCGTTTGTCTCACCGTTTGTTCGATCACACGTGGTCCAGCAAAACCAATCAATGCATTCGGCTCAGCAATAATAATATCACCCAAGCTTGCAAAACTGGCAGAAACACCGCCCATGGTTGGATCGGTTAAAACCACAATGAAAGGCAGTTGTGCTTCAGCAAAACGCCCCAAAGCTGCAGAGGTTTTAGCCATTTGCATCAAAGAAAATAATCCCTCTTGCATCCGCGCCCCACCGCTTGCGGTGAAGCAAACATAAGGACATCCTTCTGTTAAAGCGGCAGAAACACCGCGCACAAATTTCTCACCTACGGTCGCTCCCATAGAGCCGCCCATAAAATTAAACTCAAAAGCACTGACGACCACGGGTTGCATCATCAATTTACCTTTTACAACCACCAAAGCTTCCTTCTCACCCGTTTGTTTTTGTGCTTGCGTAATACGATCTTTGTATTTTTTGGAGTCACGAAATTTTAATCTATCAATAGGCTCTAAGTTCACACCAATTTCAACTTGATCGACTGCATCTAAAAATTGAGCGATTCTCTGCCTTGCAGATAAACGATGATGATGCTGGCACTTGTTACACACAGAAAAATTCTTTTCTAATTCGGTGCGATACAAAACTTCACTGCAGCCTTTACACTTAATCCATAAGCCCTCTGGCACACCTTTCTTTTGTGAAGTTTCTGTTCTGACCTTAGAAGGCAATAATTTTTTTAACCAACTCATATTTACATTCATCCAGCTCAATCAAATTGAGCAATATTATACCCTATACTCGTTATGCCCACAATTTTTGATTGAATTTCCTGGATATACATAGACATTTTAAAAATATGACAATCAATCTACTCACTAATCTGGCGTTACTGTATCAAAATACTGGGTTTTGGAGATACGTACTCACCATCTTTCAAGACAAACTCTAAAAAGCCAAATGATTATAAACAGGACTTACGAAAAACAACGAGGTCGAGGCGGATTGTATTTTTAATGAGGGAGTTTAGATGACTAAATGACCGAATTAAAAATACAATCCAACGAAGAGATCGGTGTTTTGCGTAAGTCCTGATAAATTTACATAATGCCATGAGCTTGTGTGCGACGATTTAAATCATATGGCGCTAGACTCAATTTATTAAAATAAAGTTTTTTCTCAACATGCCGCTAACTTAAAATAGGTAATCTGCTAATCGAGAATAAAAAATGATAAAAATCAGCGGAAATCAACACGCCACTCCAAGCACTCATGCGCTATCCACTTCAATAAAAAAGCATCGTTTATTTTCAGCATTACTGATGGCTGGGTTGATATCATGGAGTTCAATAGGCTTCACAACACCCAAGCGTTATGGTGAATCATTGTGTCAATCGGCTGATTATACCTGTATTGACGTTGCCGCGGGTGATACGTGGGAAAGTTTATTTCCAGCAGAACAATCACGTGACATTGTCATGCGCGTCAACCGTATGAATGTGCCTTTGCACGCCGGTATGAAAATCGCGGTTCCCAAACAGCTTGACCAAATTACCATTTATGATGTGTCCCCTTTTCCAAGATATATCGAGCCAACTGGCGAAAAAATGATTTTCGTCAATCAACAAAATCTAGCTTGGGGTGCCTATAATCCCGAGGGTGAACTGATTTGGTGGGGGCCTATTTCCACCGGTTCTGGGCATTGTTTAAGCCCAGATGGTACATGCTTAACACCGGCTGGCTCGTTTCGAGTGATTAGAAAACAAGATATCGAATGTATTTCTACTGTCTTCCCTGTACGCTCAGATGGCAACAGTGGCGGCGCTTTAATGCCTTTTTGCATGCATTTTTTACGTGGTTATGCGTTGCATGGCAGTGATAGCGTCCCTGGATATCGCGCGAGTCATGGGTGTGTACGCATGTTTATTGAAGATGCGCGCTGGTTGAATGAAGAGTTTATTGAGTTACCTGGTGCAGGAGGATTAAAAGGCACGCGGGTTATTGTGAATAATGTGACTGGCTAGCTAAATATCCGTTATTTTTCAAAATGCTAGGATCTGTCGACAATGGGTGACAGACCCTAATATTTTGAACAAGAGTTCCTTCCCCCCCCTTTAGAGCGAAGATGTTTTTAAATGAGATTGAAGCCCATATTTGTAAATAGCTCAACTCCAGTAGTCTATTTAGATTCACATTCACATTTTCTAGCGCTAATAGTGGTACAGCGGCAGAAACAATGAGCTCAAACTTCTTATATTCGAGAGCAGCAAGCGTTTCAAAAGAAATACCAAGTTATTCTAATCTTTGAAATAAATTACTCACCGCAACAGCTGAAAGTGCGGGAAGATATTGCTGGGTAGTTACCATTTTAAAAGCAATTGCATTGAATTTTTCCAATTACATCATCATTGAAAACGTCCCTGAAACACCTTGGTGTGCAAGTTGTTTTTTCAATTTTTCCGTCATTTGTCGATTAGCAAATGGGCCAACGCGAACTAAATAGCGGCGTTGCTCTTTGTGAATGAAGACCGGCGATTTAGAAAGTTTTGCTAGTTTGGTTTTTAATTGTTCAGCCAATTGATTCGAGCCAAACGCACCTGCTTGTAAATAATATTGAGCCGGATGGTTTTTAAATGTCAACGCCTCAATTTCAACCGGTGCTGTACCTTGTGGGAAAATACCCAATTTGGCAGCTGCGCCGTAGGATAAATCAATAATACGCCCACTGTGAAATGGGCCGCGATCATTAATTTTCACAATCGCTTCTCGTCCATTTTTAAGATTTTTAACTTTAACATAGGTTGGCAATGGCAATGTTCTGTGTGCGGCGGTTAACGCGTACATATCATAATGCTCACCACTTGAGGTACGCCGACTGTGAAACTTAGTGCCATACCACGACGCCAAACCGCGCTGTCGATAACCACTGGCGGTGGTTAAAACATCATATCGCTGCCCCGCCACGTGATACGTTGCTGGATTACCATAACGACTCAACGGCTCTGCACTTGGTTTCACTGCTTTAAAGCGTGTGGGAACAGGTCCTGATGGCGCACTGTCTTTTTCTTGATAAGCATTCGGATGCTGGCGCTGCCAAACAGTTAGCGTAGATGATTTTTTCGTTGTGGTGCCTTTTGATCCGGATGTTTGACAGCCGATTAACAAAGCCAAAACAAATAACACCCCTAATTTTCGTAACATCATGCAAATACTCTCTCTTTTTATCCTTCATCAACTCAATTCAGATGAAGAGAAGTAGATACCTAAGACACTGTAAAATGGTCGGTTTTACAGTGTCTTAGGTATAGCGGCAACGTGTCTCGTGTGATAACATGTGCGCAGTATCGAAGAGGCTTTTGTGTGCTTTCTCGATGAACGCAATAACCGTATTACATTGTTCAAATACCCTAATGGGTAAATCATTTTGTATGATGATACTGCGCAACGTAATACCTAAATGTAAACCATTTTAACCTAGGTAATCACATGAACAAACGTCCATTTTCGTTAACAAAACTTATATTATTGGCGTATTTTACGATTCACTCAAGCTTTTTTTACGCAGAGTCGCTTCCGGTTATCAACCCGACCCAGCCCGTTGCGGCAGCCAACAATCCCCTGATCACCCCAGCCCCACCGGCTTTAAATGCCAAAGCGTTCATCTTAATTGATGTCGATAGTGGTAAAATTATTGCTGAAAAAAACAGTGAGCAACGCCTGCCACCAGCCAGTTTAACCAAGATGATGACGCTATATGTGGTATCCAACGCGCTCAATAACAATCAAATTCACTTAAACGATAATGTGCGAATCAGTGAGTTGGCTTGGAAAACCGGTGGTTCACGCATGTTTATCAAAGAAGGCCAATACGTGTCGATTGAAGACCTATTGAAAGGCGTCATTGTTGACTCCGGTAACGATGCTTGTGTCGCATTGGCTGAACACATCGGCAGCAGTGAAGCTGGTTTTACTGAACTGATGAATAATCAAGCGAAAAGTTTAGGTATGAATAACAGCCACTTCACCGACAGCACAGGCTTACCCGATCCGAATCATTACACCACCGCTAAAGATTTGGCTGTTCTTGGACGCGCGCTGATTAAAAGCTTCCCACAATATTATCACTGGTATAAGCAAAAGTGGTTTACTTACAACAATATTCGCCAACCGAACCGTAATCGGTTGCTATGGCGTGACGGTCAAGTAGATGGAATTAAAACAGGACACACCAATGATGCAGGCTTTTGTTTGGTTTCTTCTGCTAAACGCGGTGAAATGCGTCTATTGGCGGTTGTTCTCAACGCGCCCAGCGATGCGAGTCGAGCCGATGACAGCGAACGCCTCATTAATTATGGATTCCGTTTTTTTGAAACCCACGAGCTTTATAAGGCTAATCAATCTGTTGGAAAAGTCCGCGTATACAAAGGCAATACACCTGAGATCAATGTGGGCATGCTCAATAACGACTATGTCACGATTCCCAGCGGCCAATATCAGCGTTTATCTATAAAAGCCAAATTACCTAAATACATTGAAGCACCGATTCGCAAAGGACAGCCAGTAGGCGAACTTGTGATTCAATTTGAAGGCGAAACCATTGACAAACGTCCTCTTTATGCACTGCAAGATGAAGCTGCCGGTGGCCTTTGGACACGGACAACTGACTCGATGAAAATGATGTTTTCTCGTTGGTTTGGTTAATATATGGAAAATGGAAAGCAAACATTAATGACTTTTCCCTGTGATTTTCCTTTGAAAATCATAGGGAAAAATACACCTGCTTTTTTAACCGAAGTTGAACAGATTATTCGTAAATATTTTCCCATCGCAGAAGAAGTTTCCCTAACCCATCAAGGCAGTGGTCATGGCAATTATCTTGCCATCACCGCAACGATTCGTGTATACGATCAAATCACATTAGATGCCCTCTACCAAGAGCTCACTAAACACCCTGATATGAAGATGGTGCTCTGATGATCGTACGCCAGTTAGGTCAACAACCTTATGAGCACGTATGGGAAGCCATGAAGCAATTCACCGCTTCGCGTGATGACAATACCCCTGATGAAATATGGCTACTAGAACACCCCCCCGTTTATACCCAAGGTCAAGCAGGCAAAGCTGAACACGTTTTAAACCATGCGCTAAATATTCCGATAGTTCAAAGTGACCGTGGTGGCCAAGTCACTTATCACGGACCGGGACAATTGGTTGTATATGTCTTGTTTGATTTAAAGCGCCTTGGTATCGGTATACGAACATTGGTTTGTCAACTCGAGCAAGCGTTGATCGATGTTTTAAAAACATACAAAATTATGGCTGAACGACGTACCGGCGCACCAGGCGTGTACGTCACTGAAAAGAAAATTGCATCTATTGGGCTGCGCGTTAAAAAAGCGTGTACTTATCATGGCATCGCTCTTAACGTAGACATGGATTTAAAGCCTTTCCTCAATATTAACCCTTGCGGCTATCAAGCGCTACAAATGACACAAATCAAAGATTTTTGTCCCAGTGTACAGATTGAACAAGTACAACAGCGATTGGTTGAAACGCTACTAAAGCTTTGTGGAAATACGCCAAATGTGCCAACTTCGTGTGGCGTGAACACTTAAGCTGTTTGCGTGCTCGGAAAACGTTTCAGCGCTCGACCAATGTTTTGGTAAAGCTCTGGCAACCAGTGTGGTTGTGCAAATTTGCCCGTTGCTGGTTTAGCAATCCGAAGATCATTCGGCGCGATGATCACTTCAACGTGATTCAAACCCACACGGCGCGTCAGTAAAAACAATTGATCAATTGCCTCATCCCCCACCGCAAGGCACCCAACGGAAAATGATTTACCATGTAAGAAAATATCACCGCCCAACGTACGCCTGCCATCCTGACTCGCGTGAACTCTATCGAATTGATTGGGATAATTAATCATCATTGATAGGTGCATAGAGCTGAAGGGGTTAAACATGGTTAATCGATAAATACCCTCTGGAATTTGACGATCACGTTCACGCAATTTAGGGCCTAAATTACCACTGTATGCGGTTAAAGGATACGTATAAACGTAGCGCCAAACTTGCTTTTGATCTTGTGCCCACAATTGAATTTGCTTTTCTTTTTTGAAAGCCAACAATGCAATTTCACGTGGTGGATAAGCAACATGGGCTTTTTCAAAGCGTGATTTTAAGACAGGCTCTTGCTTCAAACCATAGCGCATCACGGCATGGTCAATGGCCTTCTCTGAATACACGTGAGAAGCCATGGCGTAAACCCGGCTGAAACTTAAAACTAAAAGTATTAAAATAAATCGCTTCATAGTTGTATAAGTTATGAACGTTTATTCTATGTTAACAAGAATAAATAAAAAGAACAAATCAAAATCAATTTTTGCTGATTCCTCATAGCGATACTTGTTACCAAGTGGTAAAAACAACACAGATAAAACAATTGAAAATTGTCTATACTGATAACATACAACACATAAATATCACGCTTTTTTAAGGAATTATGATGAGCATTAAGCAAAAATTTGTTTTATGTATCATGCTTTGTTTTAGCTGTGTTTGCAGCGGATACCAGCTTGAAACTCAAGTTGAGAAAGATGCGGGAGCCTGTGATAGCACGAGTACTTATCCATGTGAAGGCACATGCGAAAACACTTGCGATGCAATGCAAGGATATTATAGGAATATAGGATTAGGAAACTGCGTGAATGGTCAATGCCGATGTTTATGTGGTGATCCAGGGACTCAGTACATTGAAAATCATCCACAAATATTGCAGGAACATTTGGATCAAGATGAGTAATGGGACTCATTCAATGAAACCCCAGTTCGGCGTTTTTTATGCTTTTAAACCTTCGATAAATCAATGATTACTTCGTTAAACGCTCTAAAAAATGCTCACATTAGCGCTGCTAGTGCTGCGCTTTTTTAGAGCGTTTGCCTCGTACTCATTGATTTCTCTCGATTTAAAAGCATAAAAACGCCGAACTGGGGTTTTATTATTGAGGTGGAAGGAAAAATGGCAGTGTAAGCAGAACTGAATTTTTGATATTGATTATTCGCAGCAGATCCTTCTATGATAGAAGAAATAATAAAACTTAAAAGGATTTGAATGATGTTAAACATTTTTTCCTCACGTAAAAATAAAATGCTATCTAAGCCCAACAAACCGCGCCATTCAGCACGACAATATTGTCTCCCTCAAACATCACTGTTAATTATAACCGCGGCTTCTCTTGCTTCCATGCCCTTTATGAGCAAAGCAAGCGATATTAATAATTTACGTGGACAACGCTATTGTGAGGTGATTTTTTGGCATGGACTATCTGGTTTTGTTTATAACACCTTAAAATTGAATCAATGTCCTAATCATTTATGGTCGAAATTGACACCCGCTACTGTTAAAAAAGAATCTAAGTCACATTTCGTTTACTTAAATGGCCCGCGCAATTATATCGTGGACGAAGTCAGAAATATGAATATTAATGAAGCGAAAATAAAGTCGTTTGGCAATATTCCTATGCATCAAACGGCCACGATGCATATCAAAGTGAAAGATATTTTCTTAGGCGCTGCCCCCTATCATGAGCACCAAGTCGAAAGAGATTTGGTTTGGGTATATCACGCAGGAAAACCTATTTATGAACTGATTAGCCCGAAGGGGCAGGTTTATGTCATGCAATCATATACCAGCGAAGTAAAGACACAAAATCAAGTGACTTTAGCCAGCTTACAACAAAAGCTACACTTACCCAAAGGCTGGACATTCCGTACCGGAACACTGAAACAAAATGAAGCACTGATGGCTAAGCATCATCATGCCACCATTTTGTTAGATAATTACAAAAATGTTTATCAACGTGTTTCTAAAGACTTATTGTAACTCGTGAACTTTATTGAGGCATCTATGGATACCGCGCATAAAGCGCGGTAAGTTGGTTGGCAGGTCGGTAAGTTGGCCGGTAGCAATGACGGCATTACCTAAACATCTACATCATTTTTAATAATCAACAATGCCGCAGGGATCACATAACTCATTGATTTCATGTGTGTATCATTGAGTGGCAAGCTTCGCACTTGATAATCTTTAATAGCAGGATACATGGGTGTCACCAATGTAGACCATTGCTCTGGTGAAACCAGGGTTTGATTACCCTGCTTTTTCTTAATATGAATCACACTGCCCAGCCAAATAGGTTCTTCATAATGATTTAGATAATAATTTGATAGCCATAGCCGCAGTAAAAATAAGTTACCATTTTTTTTTGCGTGATATGTCATGATCAACGCCGGTGGTTTGTTTAAATACAATTGCTCCATCAGTGGCAATGCATTTAATTTGTGTTGCCCATTCACGCGCAATAACAATGAATACAGCCAAGTACTCGGTTGCTTTTGCCAACCAGAAGTCATTAATTGCCGCTCTAAATGTTTTAATGAACCAACATATTGAATATTAAATAACCCGACCTGTTTGCCAATGCGATTCGTGGTATAAAGCGGTAGCAATGGCTTTTTTTGCGACCACCAAGCGTCTTCACTCAGTGCGTATTCTTTATGTCGAGGAAGGTGCTGATTATAGGTTTGTCGAAAATAGTAATAATGTTGTATAACCGTCAGCAGTAACATGAGCATAACAGAAAAAACCAGCACGCCTTTCATGTCACGCACCTGTAATGCCTGTCTTTGAAAAACAATCCAATGCATTAAACCAATAGAGACACCAACAAAATAAGCAGCAATCACACTGCTTAAACAGCTATCTCCTAGATAAACACTGGAAAACCCAGCCAAAATCAATAACATCAAAAAGCTTAAACGCAAAAATGAGGAGATTTCACCATCCACACTTTCGTGCAAATAAAATAAGGTATAAGTTAACAGCGCGGTTGCCCACGTTAAGGTTTTATCAAGAAACCACGCATGGGTATGCATGACAGAAAAAGTAGGGATTGGAATCATATTCAAGATAGCAATGACAATATAAGTCGCACAGACCAAGCTCATCCAAAATCTCAGTAATCGCCACTCACGAGTGTAGATTGCCACACTGATCAATACCAATAAAAAGGCTGATAAATTAATCGGACTCATAATAAAATGAATCGCAATAAAAAATATATCAAACAGTTGTGTCTTAATGCTATATAAAAAAAGCAAAACGGGTTGATTCAGTGCGTATAGCCAGGTGCCCTGTATGCCACCAATAACCAGCGTCATGGAAATGATGACACAAATCAACCACAGAAAAAGTAACGCTACCGTTGCTTGATTTTCCGCATGATCATCACGTAAATCGCGGAAAAAAACCTTAAAATAAGCGTGATTTCTTGACCATAAATAAAGCGTACGAATGTACTTGGCGTACCAGCGATTCACAAAATGCGCAAACCATTGTATTCCTTTTCCACCCAGCCAAATACCAACTAACAAGACGACAATTAATATCATTAAGCGTTTGGCACTTTCGCTGGAAAGCTGATGACTCGCGGTACCAATTAAATATCCAGGCATCACGTACAACAATGCCCAACCAATCGCCGATAGGAAGTTTGAAAAGAAAAATTGCAGCTGTGGCATATGCATCATCCCCGCAATCAAAGGAATGATGGAGCGTAGAGGCCCGACAAAACGGCCAATTAAAACACTTTTACCACCATGCTTGGTAAAAAAGTCTTGCCCGTAACGAATCAGTTTCGGATAACGATTAAAAGGCCAAAGTTGGGCTAAGCGGTCGCTAAAGACATAACCAAACGCATAGCTCGCACTGTCACCGGCAATGGCTCCCAGCGATGCAAAGCACAATGTTAAATCAATCCGCATCACGCCAGAACCGGCTAAAATACCAATTGCGGTCATCGTTAAGGAACCTGGTACGATGCTACCGATAATAGCCAAAGATTCCGCACAAGACACGAGAAAGGTAATAAACAATGCCCAATGAGAATGATCATGCAACCATGTTGTTAATGGCTGCACATAGTCAACAAACAATTGCATGGATGCTTCCTATATCCATCTTATATTGCTATCTATGCTCAAAAAACACCCCATGAAAAATATTTAAGCATCTTGTGGATCAACCTTGAAGATGCCCGGTGCATTACGCAAATACTCTTTATAATCCATACCATAACCAAAAACATAATGATCATCAACACGTAAACCAACAAAGTCGGCTTTTTCAAGACCATTTTCGACTCGTTTTTGATATTTATCAACCAACACTGCGCTGTATACTTTTTCAGCACCCAAAGCTGCCATTTCAGCTAAAATCGCGGCCAAAGTGATACCGCCATCCAGAATATCATCCACAACCAACACTGTACGGCCACGGAGATCTGAACTAGGCTTGACCTTCCAATGAATTTCTCCGCCTCGTATCTCACCACGGTAACGCGTGGCATGTACATAATCGACTTCCAATGGAAAATCTAATCTGGGTAATAAATTACCCATGGGCACCAAACCACCAATCATCACACAAATAATCACAGGATTTTTATCAAACAATTCTTGATGAATATCTTTAGCTAATTTATCTAATGCGATTTCAACATCTTGAGTGGTAAATAAGCGTGTTGAACGTTCGTAAATTGATTTTATCTTTCCCGGTACGGTCATAAGATTCCTATAGCGTTAATGACAAGGAAGTCAGCACATAAAGCCTAACAAACGCTTGCCAAATTAAAATCTGGTGTCAATAAACTTGGATCGTGTTTTTGTACGATCAAACAATAGAAGCTCGCAGGATAAGGCCAGATCATTTTACCCATTTCATTCAAAAATTCCAATTTATGAATGCATTTTTCGTGATTGAATGGTGGAATATAATAAAAATTAGACAATAAACACTGTGCATAGCCTCGATTTAGGAAAATGCGTTTTAAAGCTAGGGCAGATTGCAAATGAACATGGGCATGCATAAACCAGTGCGATGCACTGACTCTTAATAAAAGCCCCCAAATACTCCAAGGATTTATACCAAAAAAAACGGCATATCCCATCGGTGCTAGCACGCGATCGATTTCGTTAATCACATGGCGTTTGTGTGTCACCATTTCCAATGTAAATGGTGCAACAATACAATCGATGGCGTGTCGATCAATAGGCAAATGTCTCATGGTTGCTAATAAGCTAACGGCACTGTCTGAGACAGGACTCGCTAACCATTTGTAAGGATGGGACAAAACAGATAACCAGGCATTGTCAGCGAAAGTACCTAATTGTAATAAGCGGGTACCATGTAAACAATGTGCCACAGCTTTTAATTCAGACGTGAAAGCAGCCGCAACCCGACATCCTTGCGGAGAAAGAAACCAATCATCCAAAGACGCAAATTTGCGTTGTTCAGCATGTAGCAAGATAGTATTAATCAGCTGGCAGGAGTGTCAATCAGTATACGCGCGGTAAATTGGCTACGCAAATAAAATCCTCTTGGCAAGGTTAAAACCTTTTGTCCCTGCTCGTCATACCCATAGCACAATGATTTTCCTGAAGCCGCTTTGGGGCGAACTTGTAAATAATCACCCAGCCCCGCATGAATATCAGCCAAATACCCGGTACAAATCAAGGTAGACAACATCTGCCAGTCTTGCTCTAAAATAGCTTCTTCTTCGACAGAAGGAGACCACAAAAAAGCCCTACCAATACGACGATGCGCATACGCAAGGTGATTTTCACCTTCAACAGGCACCCACAAAACACGTTTAAGTTTTTGATAACATTGGGAAGTTTTCCACGTTTGCTGATGGATCGTGAGCAAAGGAATGGAAGTCACAAAAGTTGACTCGGCCGGTTTACCCATGGCATTGATGGGAAGTGTTTTTAACTCGATACCCAAATCAACAAAATCAGGTAAGGCACGATTGCCCGCATCGGCACCCAGCGCGCGCTCGATCGCCATACCTAGCCAGCCTTTTCGTTGTAACGGGTGATTAGGCAATAACAGCGCATACCGCGCGGCCAGTTGTGAAAAGGTCAAACCCTCAATGGCTTCGCAGCGAGACAGCAATGCTGTCTCGGTCATCACACTCATGTTGTTTTTTTAACAGCACTGCGAATAGAAAGTTCGTTTAATTGTGCGTCTGGAACACGATCTGGCGCATTGGTTAATAAGCACATTGCCGATTGTGTTTTAGGGAAAGCGATAACATCACGAATCGATGTTGAATCCGTGAGCAACATCGCTAAACGATCCAATCCCAGCGCGATTCCGCCATGTGGAGGGCAACCGAATTGCAAAGCATCTAACAAAAAGCCAAATTTTTCTTGTGCTTCTTCCGCATGAATTCCCAATAAATCAAATACCGTTTGTTGTAATTTAGGGCAATGAATACGGATAGAACCACCACCAATTTCATAGCCGTTGATCACAATATCATACGCCTTGGCTAACATATCTGTTGGTTTATCACGCAAGGCTTCTGCAGACAATTGCTGCGGTGAGGTAAACGGATGATGCATGGCTTGCAACGATTGACTTGTCGCATCTTTTTCAAACATAGGCCAATCTACAATCCACACCAATCGCCAGCCAGGCTCTATCAACTGACATTGTTGACCCAATTTGATACGCAAGGCCCCCATTGATTCATTCACCATGGTTTGATGCCCAGCACCAAAGAAAACCACATCGCCCGTTTTGGCGTCAACGCGTTGTAGAATCGATTCAACAATATCTTCTGACAAGAATTTTATAATAGGCGATTGTAAGCCTGCAAGCCCTTGTGTGCGATCATTCACTTTAATATAGGCTAAACCTTTTGCGCCATAAATGGCAACAAAGGTGCCTAAATCATCTAGCTCTTTGCGACTCAATTCACAACCTTTCGGTAATTTCAGTGCTACCACACGCCCTTCAGCATCGTTCGCGGCACTGGTGAAGACATTAAAGTCACAGGTTTTAACCAAATCATCAATATCAACCAACTCTAACGGATTACGCAGATCCGGTTTATCACTACCAAAACGACGCATGGCCTCAGCGTAAGGCATTGTTGGAATATCTGCGATTTCCACATTAAGCACGGTTTTGAAAATCATTTTCAACATGCCTTCGATTAACTGACGAATATCCATCATGTCAATAAAGGACATCTCGATATCTAATTGAGTGAATTCAGGCTGTCTATCCGCACGCAGATCTTCATCACGAAAACAACGTACGATTTGATAATATTTATCAAATCCAGACATCATCAACAGCTGCTTAAACAATTGTGGCGATTGTGGTAACGCATAAAAAGTCCCAGGATGCACACGTGATGGCACCAAATAATCACGTGCACCTTCCGGTGTGGCTTTGGTCAACATCGGTGTTTCGATATCGACAAACCCTTTATCGTTAAGATAGGTACGCATACAATGCGTTACGGCATGACGCAAGCGTAGATTCGCCTGCATATCACGACGGCGTAAATCTAAATAGCGGTAACGATAACGAATATCTTCGTTTACAATTTGGTGCTCATCTGGCAGAAATGGGGGCGTTTGTGCTTGATTGAGAATGGTGAGTTGCGTTCCAACCACTTCAATTTTTCCTGTTTTCATGCGCGCATTGATCATGCCTTCTGGTCGAGCACGCACATGGCCTGTCAGCTGAATCACATATTCATGGCGCAATTTTTCTGCCAGAACAAAGACATCTTTAAGCTCAGGTTCATAAACAACCTGCAATAAACTATCACTGCTATCTCGCACATCTAAAAAAATCACACCACCGTGATCGCGACGATTATGCACCCAACCGCAAACCGTTACGGACTTGTCTAACATGGTTTCGTTTACTTGGTTGCAATAATGCGTTCTCATTCAGTTCACCTTTTCTTTTCAAGTTTAGATTTATCGTGTGTATGGGGTTGCATCACCCCTAATGAAATAATAAATTTTAATGCTTCATCAATGGTCATTTTTAACTCGGTCACCTCTTTTTTAGGGACCAAAATAAGGAACCCAGAGGTGGGGTTCGGTGTGGTTGGTACAAAGACAGAAACCATTTCCACACCGGCGTGTGTTGCAATTTCAGGTGTTGCTTCACCTGTTTGAAACCCAACAGTCCACATCCCTTTTCGAGGATATTCAAACATCAGTACTTTACGAAAAGCATGGCCATTGGTTGCAAAAATAGCATTGCTCATTTGCTTAGCGGCATTGTAAATCGTACGCACCAATGGAATTTTATCTAGCAGCGCCTCACTCCAGGCCACCACCCGTTGCCCCAAAATATTGGTTGCAACAATACCGGTAATAAGCAGTAATGTTAACGACAACAGCACACCAAGACCAGGAATTTGAAAGCCGAATAACTGCTCGGGCTGGTATGATTTAGGCAAGAGCGCAATGGTACCATCTAATAGATCGATAATAAAATGCAAAACCACCACGGTAACCAAAATAGGTAACCAAACAATCAGCCCTGCTAATAAATAACTGCGTAACGATTTACTTATCACCTTTATCACCTGTCCCTGTTGTTGTCGTGGCAGTGGCTTTCTCCGTCGCCACTGTGGTATTTTCCGCTGCTGCTTTGGGTTTGCCTTTATCTTTAAAATCCGTAACATACCAACCGGTGCCTTTTAACTGAAACCCGGCGGCTGAAACCAAGCGCTTGGCTTCATTTTGGTTGCAACCAGGGCAAAGAGTCTCTGGCGCATCACTCATTTTTTGCATCAGTTCAAAACAATGATGGCAATGTTGACATTGGTACTCATAAATAGGCATGGAAATTCCTTCGCCTCGTTTTCATCTTTAAGAGGAAGGATTATAGCGAAGTCTACGGAACCTCACAATCAACTATGAAAATAACTTCAAAAAACCATAGCATCAATTAAGAAAAATGTTATGCTAGCCAATATGAACGGACGCTTAAAAATGAAGTGGAAACAAACACGCTGCTTGCTGGGAGTCATCTGCCTATCCCACTTACCTTTCGCACACGCAGATAAAGCTTATTTAGAAAAGTTCACAACTTACGCATATTGGTATCAAAATATCCCAACGACAGTCAATGCTGACTTTCTTGCTTTTGTTGCAAAACCATCGCCGCTCACCCGTACACTCAGAGGCAAATGGTTGATGCAGTTAGCAAGGCGTCAAGATTGGGCAACGTATGATCATTACTACCGCCAATTTCAACAAACCTATGCCATTCAATCAGTAGATTTACAATGCTATGCGGGATACGCCAGCTATCAACAAGGTCATCACGAAGAAGCCATAAAAAACGCTAAAACCTTATGGTTAGATGGCCACTCTCGTCCCAAAGCATGTGATCAGCTATTTGCTTTGATGATAGGGCAACACGTGTTTTCGGATGCGCTCATTGAAAAACGCATCACATTAGCACTGGATGCGAAACAATTTACTTTAGCGCGTGCTTTGTTGAAGCAATTGCATCCCCCTCATTTGGACGATGTCAATCGACTCAATGATATTATACAAAATCCCAAGCGGATTACGGCCTTACAACCAGGACCGTTGCATGGTGCTTTTTATCTCACTGGCTTAAAATTACTGGTGACACATCACATGGATCTGGCGATTCAACTCAGTGAAACACCGAAAGCCAAATCATTGATGAGCCAGGCTGAGCAACAAAATTTTATCGCACAAATCGCACTTTATAAAACCATGCGTAATGAGTCCGATGCGATTCTTTGGTTAAACCGAGTCAAACCCGCTTACGTGACACCAACCTTAAGTGAGTGGCGTATTCGCGAGGCCATCGCACACCAACGTTGGCAACGCATCATTCACTTTGTTCAAAATAGCCCGCTACAAAAAGAACCAACCTGGCAATATTGGCTAGCAAGGGCTTATGAAGCGACCGGTGAAAAAGACAAAGCTCGCAGCTTGTATCAAAAACTAGGCCAAAAGCGTCATTACTATGGTTTCTTAGCAAATATACGCCTGCATCAACCTTTAAAGTTTGAGTTTCAACCAAGCGCAAACAATCACCATAAATTAGCAATCTACAAACCGATTACTGACGATATTCAAAAAAAATATACCTCCGGACAAGCCTGGTTGGCTTCGAGTTTTTTAAATGCATTTATCAGTGAGCTTCCCAAAGATGAGCAAAGCGCGTTGGCATATTGGGTAAAAAATGAATTACATTGGCAGGGAAAAGCGATTATTTTAAGTAACACCGATGCATTAAGCAATGAATTGGAACTGCGTTTTCCTTTAGCATATCACAATGCAGTGAAACAAATTGCAACACAATATCGTATTGAAGAAGCGCTGATTTACGCGATTATTCGTCAAGAAAGCCTGTTTTTTGAAAACATAGTCTCTGCTGCTGGTGCCAAAGGCTTAATGCAGATTATGCCCAGAACCGCTAAGCTGGTTACTAAACAAGCGCATATCCGTTATAACGATGCAAAAGAATTATTTAACGGCGAAAAAAATATTCGCATCGGTACGGCTTATATTCAACAACTCGCACATCAATTTAAAACGCATCCGGCTTTAATCACGGCAGCTTATAATGCGGGGCCAAGACAGGCGCGTTATTGGCAAATGCATCACGACCCCAAAGACATGGATCGTTGGATTGAAACCCTACCCTGGCAAGAAACACGCAATTATTTAAAAAATGTCATCGCATTTTATGCGGTGTATCAGTATCGTCTTAAAAAACAACCAAACTTAGAGGCATTTTTACGGCCACTAACCTCCTCGGTTTGAGTAGATCTGCTGGGTCACCCTAGCAGATCCCTCCTCAGAAAACGAGTACAGATTCAGACAGCCGGTGGTGAACTAGGTCTATGCGTCACAGTACTATCATCCACAGGATCAACCACCGGCTGCTCTGAGAAAAACTTTCCAAACTTAATTAATCTGGCATTTCTCGCTGTTTCTCGTTGCAGCTGTGCGACTGTTTGCGTTTTTACTGACCCAGCAGCAGGTGCTGCTATCGGTCCTGTTGTTGTCAGGCGCTGTTCGGCAGTCTGTGCAACAACGGGACTTGGTAATTGAAGATCTGAACGCGGGCAAATTTTATTAAGCTCGCCCTCAATAAAAGCTTGCTCTTGGCTATAAATCTTATCTTTATCTGCGAGATCAAGGCTTGCTGGGTGTTGGTAATATGGATGCACCTTATATTGTGTATCATATTTTTGTTGGCCCTCTCCTTTTACCTTTTGATATGGAGTGCAATTTGGTGATACGAGTTTATCACGTGAATATGGATGTGTCGCATTTCTAGCACACCACATGGCCAACGTATCAACCTGTACCACTGTATTTGCAAGCTCATCTGTGTCTGGAATCGGTAAAAAGCGCTCGTTTGTTTCTTTATATTGTTTCGTCAAAATGTATTTTCTATCAGCCGATTCTATTTCTAGCATACCGACACCACATTCATCCGAGAGCAGACGTGCATCCGTCACTTCATATCTATGCAGTAACGCATCAATCTTGGTTTTCTTATTTGCATCCACCGCTAAGTCTTTATAGGCTTGTATTTCAGCAGCTGAATATCGTGTGTGTTTAAATTCGTTTAATTCAGCTTGCGGTAGTAAAAGCGTTTGTCTAAATGACTCCCCATCAAGAAAAGTTCCCACTTCTTCTCTTTCTTCTTCTCTTTGACCCATTGCATTAACAGCAGCTTGCACAACACGTCGCCGAAAAATAGGTAATTCATGAAACTCGAGATCAAGCCTATCTATAAAGTGGCCATTTATCTCAGCATATACTTCAAGATGTTTTTCCATCAAAAAATCTGAAGTCATTTGAGATAATCCAACATAAACAGGCTCATTTCTAACAAGCATTGCTTCTGCATTCAAAGCATCCCACATCTGTTCAGGTGCTTCTGAAAGAGGTGTGTATTTTCGCAACGCTGTCAACATGACATTCAGCAACCCTAATTTTTGACAATACAGATCGTAGACTGATTCAATTTCTTGACGCAATTGTAGATCTCCTGTTGCGTTATATTTGTCAAAAAGCCTTGTTTGCATACTCGCATAATACCTTTGTGCCTCTTTGACAGTAAGCATTGTTGCAGAGCGCTCTACAGGGAATCCATTTTCCGGTGAGGGTGACTCAATGCTTTTGATCCATTTCTTGATGTAAAGGTGTTCTTCTAATGCTTTGTACTCCAATTTTTCAATCACCGGATCAGATGAATTCACGACAGCATGCCAACTCGCTTTAATGAGCGCCAAGGCACTGTCTAAAACAGCTTCTGCAGAAAAGTCCATATTCGATTTGAGCAGGTTGAACAAAAATGACGACAGTTTTACTGCAATATTTGCCTCTGCAATACGGTCATTCAATACTCGACGCACACCTTTTTGGTATCCTTGATATAGCAAATAAAAGGGTTTTATTGCTGTCATGACGGCTATTGGTATCGCAGCCAGGGTCAAGATAAGTCCAACCAAGATCCCCAGTCCTGCGGCCCAAAATGGCACCACGAAAAGTCCACCCATGAAACCATTAAATGCTGAAAGCAGTTTTTTTATGCCGCGATCTTCTATTGAAGAAAGTGCTGCAAGAGCAAAACTTGGCACCAATACTGCGGCTGATAAAACAAACGGTAACGCCAATGTACTAATGCACATATGAACGATATTGACAAGTAAATTAACAAGCGCTCCTAAAACACGCTCAATAAAGTAGATACGTGTTGATAGTGGAACATATTCCTCACCAACCAAAACTGTGTTGCCGGGTATGATGTTATTTACCGGCCCTGGTGCGACTTCTGGAACTGCTGCCGGTGGCTCATCTCTTCTTAAGTTACCTGCTTCTATATCAACCTCAAAAACTTGTCCCATAATAAAATTCCTCTTTTATTTACTTACAAAAACTCGATAAAAACACACAAAACGCAGATAAAGACTCGTATTTCTTTCGGGGCTTTTGACAATGGGTGACACGCCCTAAAACCAAGATAATTTACGCGAAACTATCTTGGTTTTAGACTCACGCTTCCAAATGTCAACAGCCCTTACCGGCAAAGTTGCGTTCTAGATACTGCTCCAGGCATGTCATCTTTCGTTTTGCTCAGGCCTGAAAAATTGAGCCTTCTAAACATATTGAATAATTTTTGCATCGTACAAAAATGTATAATAAATGTCAATTATTATTAAAATAAAAACACCTGTTGTGGAACAATCTTTTAGTTGATATAATGCGCCTTCTGTTTTAATTTAGAGCACATAAATGCATCCAAAAATTAATATCAACGATTCATCATATCCCCCCTATCGCCTTTCTCTAAATGGTGAAGCATGGGGTAGTTCTGATATAACGCATATATTTAAGAAAGCCTTTCCTAGTGAGAGTGATGTGCCAAAGTTTTCTAATAAAGGCGGCGTTAATCAGCCATCATACTATGAAACACCAGATGCTCTGATATTCCCACCGTGCTCTGATATAACCGATTCACCCATTTCGCAATTAGAGTCACTTGAATTAGTTTTAAAACAAAATCATGTTCATTTATCAGCACGTATGGATGTATTAAAAAACAAACGTTGGTTATTCGCGATATCAGAAGGGCAAAATTTACTTGGACGCCCTCGCAATCATTGGGCAACCCTGTGCTATGAACCTGGAACAGGCAAGGTCACACTGATTGATTCTACAGGAGCGGGTGGTGATATTAACTCTATTAGTAATCGCCTCATGATAAAAGGTGATTGGATACGTGCGTTCGTCGCGCCCATTGAGCAAGCAACGAAAACATATCTCTACCCAATTTCTGTTATGCAAAATATGCTTATTGCTGGATTAACTGATTATAATTTAACTCCTCAACCAATTCATATCGAATACAAGGCGGTGCAAACCGATGACATTCATTGCAGTCGTTGGACTGCCATCATTATCATGATGCTTGCCGCGGGTAAAGAAGCTATTTTGAGTCAGGATGATCTGCCTCAAATATTAGCATATTTTGAACAGTTTGATCTCGAGGCGTTTACACCTTATGTCAGCGTTGCAGAACAAGCTGCTGCAACTGCTGCAAATATAATAGCAGCATCAACCAATGATTCCGTTAGCCATCAACCAACCTATCGTAGTCTGCTTTGTTCTGGTGGATTACCTGCCAATGAGTCACCTTCGGAAACAACAAATGACCACTCTGAAGATACGTCTACAATGGTTATCGTAGACAAGTTACCTATTTCAACGACTGGCAAACCAGGACAAGGTGTTTACCCGCTTTATAACCTTTATACAATGGGGACAATGTTGTTTAACAACGCTCAGAGATCATCACAAGGGTACACTGCTTTTCGGCATTATAATCATTATCAAGCAAACAGAAACCAATCGATGCTAATGCTTATGCCGCCCAAGATACCAACAGATAAAATCTCAATGACACCTTTTTATTCAGGTGTGATAACATATAATATAGTGTCTAATCAATACAGAACAAAATTTGATCGTTTACGATACAGTCAAGACACAAAAGCGACCAATCAAGCCATTTTGAACGAATCTGCTGTTGATAAAAATCTGAATAAAGAGCTCCCAAGCCCCCCAGTCGTCACACCCACACAAACACCAGCCACTCAGCTCCATTCAGACGAATCTGCTGTTGCGGAAAGCTTGAATAAAGGCCCCCAAAGCACCCCTGTCGTCACGCCCAAACAAACACCGAGCACTCAGCCCCATTCAGACGAATCTGCTGTTGCGGAAAGCTTGAATAAAGGCCCCCAAAGCACC
>CAZBNB010000008.1:4074-22525 GCA_964493245.1 uncultured Legionellaceae bacterium | reverse complement strand
CCTGTCGTCACGCCCACACAAACACCAGTCACTCAGCCCCATTCAGACGAATCTGCTGCTGCGGAAAGCTTGAATAAAGGCCCCCAAAGCCCTCCGATCGTCACGCTCACACAAACACCAGAGACTCGACTCGATTCGAACGAATCTGCTGCTGCGAGAAGCCTGAATAACGAGCTCCAAAGTACCCCAGTCGTCACACCCACACAAACACCGGTCACTCAGCTCCATTCAGACGAATCTGCTGTTGTGAAAAATGAGACAAAAGAAGAGTCAACAAGCGCTAAAAGTCAGTCCAACACTGCTCTTAACGCGCCACAAAGCTTTTTCTCATCATCCAATGAAAAAACAAACAACAAGGCGTCCAGCTCAACAAGCTATTTTTCTAATCATTTTCGATTGCGTTGTCTACAAGCGCTTCTCATCACCACTGCGATGACATTTACCGCATTAGCTATATTGATTTCACCCAGCGTTGCCATCATCGGCGCTGGATTGACCGCCGGTTTAATCGCTGGTTTGTGTTACAGCGCACTTAGCACAGCCTTTGTTGCCACAATGTCAGCCGCGGCGCTAGAAGTATCAGACAGATATAGTCAATACAAGCAACACTCGCAATCGGATCATAATCTAGCCCTAACGATCTAAACCATTCTAAACATGAGGAAGCTCGCCTAGAGCCTCCTCATGAAAATCATTTCAAAAATACACTGTCAATTTTGTGCTATTAAAATCACCCTACGCAGACACAGCGTACCTTTACCTGCAGGACTTACGCAAAACAACGATCTCTTCGTTGGATTGTATTTTTAATTCGGTCATTTAGTCATCTAAACTCTCTCATTAAAAATACAATCCGCCTCGACCTCGTTGTTTTTCGTAAGTCCTGACCTGGACAAGCCCCGACCAAGCTGATAAAATTTATACTTTATTGAACGATCAGGAGATCTTGAATACGATGGCCGGTAAACATGATCAACGTGCAGTATCAAATGCAAGCAATATGTCTGGGATAAAGCCCTGGATTGTTTGGGGGCTTGGCTGTGTGTTTTATTTCTATGAATGTTTGTTACAAGTATCCCCAGGTGTAATGAGTGCTGAATTAATGCGTGATTTTGCAGTTACCAGCCAAACATTAGGTATCCTCTCAGGTATTTATTTTTACTCTTACGCAGGTATGCAACTGCCTGGTGGCGTTTTAATGGACTATTTTGGGCCTAGGCGTCTTTTAACCATCGCCACAGCGATTTGTGCACTCAGCACCATTGCATTCGGTTTAACCAATAGCTTCCTCATGGCTTGCTTTGCTCGTTTAATGATAGGCTTCGGATCTGCTTTTGCAGCGGTTGGAACCATGAAATTAGCAGCCAGCTGGTTTCCGGCTGAGCGCTTTGCACTGCTCACAGGCCTGATGGTCACATTAGGTATGTTGGGCGCTATTGGTGGTGAAGCACCGCTCGCTTTGTTGATTGATCATTTTGACTGGCGTGTTAGCATGCAAATTATGGGGAGTATTGGTCTGCTCATTACTGTTCTGATTTTTACAGTAACCAAAGACTACCCGATTGCCAAAAGCAAAAAGCGTGCACAACATAACAGCGAAAGCAACGAGCATGTATGGAAGAGTCTGCTTGAATTGGTAAAAAACAAGTATCTATGGATGGTCGCTATTTATGGTGGCTTAATGTACATGGCTACGCCGGTTTTTTGTGGCTTATGGGGCGTGCCTTTTTTAATGCTAAAAATGCATCTATCTAAAGCAGCTGCAGCCAATTACATTTCATTGGTGTTTATTGGTTGGGCAATTGCAAGTCCACTTTGGGGAATGTACTCCAATCGTATCGGACGACGTAAACCATCCATGTATATTGGCTCTTTAGGTGGTATTCTAACCAGCTCTTTATTTATCTTTGCAACTATTCGCTCACCGTTGATGATGCAAATCTTGTTGTTTTTATTTGGCGTATTTTCTGCTGGGTTCTTAACAGCGTTTTCTGTTGCCAAAGAGTTATGTAACAAGCGCTACGTGGCGACGGGCCTTAGCTTTATGAATATGATGAACATGGTCGGTATTGCTCTCGCACAGCCTGCAGTAGGCTTTGTGTTAGATAGACTGTGGCAAGGTGAAATTGTTAATAAAGTGCGTATTTATCCGATTGATGCCTATCATTTAGCGTTATCGCTGCTACCGATCGGCATGGTGATTGCGTTGATACTCTTACCACGCGTGCCCGAAACATATTGCAAAGGTTTACAGGATTAATGGTGTCATATGTCTAAAAAGCTGTATATCAAAACCAATGGTTGTCAAATGAATGAATACGACTCTACCAAAATGGCAGATGTCTTGTTTCAATCACATGGTTTTGAACAAACCAATGAAGTCAGTGAAGCAGATGTTATTTTGCTAAATACCTGTTCTATTCGTGAAAAAGCACAAGAAAAAGTTTTCTCACAACTGGGACAATGGCGTCAATATAAGCAAAAAAATCCCCATGTTATTATTGGTGTAGGCGGTTGTGTTGCCAGCCAAGAAGGTGGTGATTTGATTAAGCGCGCACCGTTTGTTGACCTCGTGTTTGGACCACAAACGTTACATCGCTTACCAGCCATGATTGAAGAGCGTCTCGCATCTCACAAGCCGGTTGTGGATATCAGTTTTCCTGAAATTGAAAAATTTGATCATTTACCCAAGCCGCGTGCTGAAGGTCCCATTGCGTTTGTTTCCATTATGGAAGGGTGCAGTAAATATTGTAGTTACTGTGTCGTGCCTTATACCCGTGGTGAAGAAATCAGTCGCCCATTTGATGATGTGTTAGCAGAATGCTATCAATTGGCTGATCAAGGGGTACGAGAAATCAACTTACTGGGGCAAAATGTCAATGACTATCGTGGCCCTATGGAAAACGGCGAGATAGCTGATTTGGCTTTATTGATTCAATACATCGCCGCCATTGATGGTTTAGGCCGTATTCGTTTTACCACTTCACACCCACTGGCTTTTTCTGACAATCTTATCAATGCCTTTGCTGAAGTGCCTAAATTAGCGAATCACTTGCACCTACCCGTACAAAGTGGATCAGACAAGATTTTAAATTTAATGAAGCGCGGCTATACTGCCTTAGAGTACAAAGCCAGAATTCGTAAACTACGCCTGGTTCGCCCTGACATTCGTCTTTCAACAGATATCATTGTTGGTTTTCCGGGCGAAGACCATGACGACTTTGCCGCAACCATGAACTTAGTACAAGAAATTGGTTTTGACACCTCGTTTAGCTTTATTTTCAGTAAACGCCCAGGGACTCCTGCGGCAAATTTACCTGACGACACGCCATTGGAAACGAAAAAACAGCGGCTTAGCCAATTACAAGAACGACTGCTGTGGCAGGCATCGCAATACAGCCAATCTATGTTAGGCCGTACAGAGCGCGTATTGGTTACTGGTCGTTCTAAGAAAGACGCCAAACAATGGTCTGGTCGTACAGAATGCAATCGTGTTGTTAACTTTGACGGACCAGAAGACATACAAGGGCAGTTCGTCAGTGTTTTGATTACCGATGCACAACCCAATTCGCTGCGCGGTCGTTTTCAAGCCAGTGAATTCTCCTAATATTGATAACACAATGCCAACACATGAAGATAGCATTATTCCACCAGAATACCGCGGTCAGCGTTTAGACCGCGTATTGGCAGCCCTCTTTCCGCAATATTCACGTGCCAAACTCACCAGTTGGTTAAAGCAAGGGTTGATAGCGATTAATCAAAACGCTTATGCCCCTGATCATAAAGTACACGGTGGTGAAACAGTTTCATTACAATCTGCGGCCGAAACAGTCATCGATCCGCTGCAAGCAGAAAATATCCCGCTTCATATCGTTTATGAAGATGAGTCGCTATTAATTGTCAACAAACCGGCTGGTCTCGTTGTGCATCCCGGTGCCGGTAATCCACAGCACACATTAATGAACGCATTGTTATTTCACGAACCAGCTTTAGCGGTTTTACCAAGGGCTGGCATTGTACATCGCTTAGATAAAGACACGACCGGTTTGTTGTTAGTTGGCAAGACACTAGAGGCTTACACTGATTTAGTACGGCAATTACAAGCACGTACCATTCAACGTGAATACCGCGCTCTGGTGCTAGGCCATGTGACAGGTGGTGGAACACTGCATACCGGATATGGTCGTGATCCTAAAAATCGTCTCAAAATGGCGGTTTTAAAACAAGGTAGAGAGGCTATTACACACTACACTGTTGCGCAACGCTACTCGGGCGCAACCTTACTGAATGTCGCACTCATGACTGGCCGTACACATCAAATTCGCGTTCACATGGCTCATTTACATCATGCCG
Organism: uncultured Legionellaceae bacterium; assembly: GCA_964493245.1. Lineage (GTDB taxonomy): Bacteria > Pseudomonadota > Gammaproteobacteria > Legionellales > Legionellaceae > CAZBNB01. The sequence continues at coordinate 18,172 of CAZBNB010000008.1, read as the reverse complement.
TGGTTGGTGATCCACTGTATGCGCGGCGTAATCATATCGCATCAGGCCTAACGATTGCCGTACGTGAAGCACTGTTGGGATTCAAACGCCAAGCATTACATGCGTATTGCTTGTCTTTAACCCACCCTATCACACAAGCCCCCATCAACTGTACTGCCCCTTTACCTGACGATTTTCAAGCTTTACTCACTTTTTTGGAGCACGAGCATGACACACCTGATAGCTAACTGGCCAGCTCCACAAACCGTGCAAGCACTCACCACCACCCGCTTTCCCGGTGTTAGCCAACATCACTATGCAGCCAATAATTTGGCCATGCACGTAGCCGATAATGCAGCACACGTACAACAAAATCGCCAAAACTTGATCGATTCATTGCAACTGCCCCATGAACCTATTTGGCTTAACCAAACCCACAGCACCCATTGTGTGGTGGTTGAAAACAGTGCAGCTTCTCGTGATGCCGATGCCGCTGTGACCAGAATGCGCCAGCTTCCTTTGGTCATCATGACAGCAGATTGCCTGCCTATTGTGCTTTGCAACCAACAAGGCACTGAAATTGCCGCCATACACGCGGGATGGCGCGGCCTTGCTAATGGCATCATTGAAAACACTTTAGCCAAAATGCACAGTGACGCTCAGACATGCTTAGCATGGATAGGGCCGGCTATTTGTGGACAATGTTATGAAACCGGTGAAGAAGTACGAGCGCAATTTATGAGTCGTTATCCACAGGCTGAAAACGCTTTTTTTCAACATCAAGGCAGCTTACACATGAATCTTAGCTTAATGGCCGAACAAATCTTGCGTGAATTAGGCGTTTCATCGGTTACACAATCAAATGCATGTACATTTGAGTCGGAGCAATATTACTCCTATCGAAAACAAGCACAAACAGGTAGAATAGCAACATTGATTTGGTTTAAAGATTGAAGACATACCAGACTCTTTGCACTTTAACGGATAACGACCTATGAAAATCAAATATATCCCCAATAAACTTCAAAATATTATTGTTGGTTTACTCATCGCTTGCTTTTGTTTTACCACTCAAGCAACCACGGTCACCCCCACCACGGCTCCGCTGCTACCCACATTAGCGCCGATGCTAAAAAATGCCATGCCTGCCATTGTGAATATTGCCGTTCAAGGCGTGTTACCAGGAGGTATTCCTAGCACATCGAATGAAGAGGAAGATACTCCTCCAGGTAAACCGCAACAACCACCTGTTGAAAAAAACCGTAAGTTTCAAAGTTTAGGATCGGGCGTCATTATTGATCCCAAAGCCGGTATCATTATTACCAATGATCATGTCATTCGCAATGCACAAATCATCACCGTGACACTACACGATGGACGCCGCCTTAATGCAAAACTCATAGGCAGCGATAGCGACACCGATGTGGCTGTCATCAAAATTGACGCCCCAAACCTCAAAGCCATGCCGATCGGTAACTCGGATAACATTCAAGTAGGTGACTTTGTAGTCGCTATTGGCAACCCTTTTGGTCTCAACAGCTTTGGCAACAGCCAATCAGCAACGTTTGGTATTGTCAGTGCCATGATGCGCAGTGATCTCAATATTGAAGGCGTAGAAAACTTCATTCAAACCGATGCCGCTATCAATCCAGGTAATTCTGGCGGCGCATTAATTAATGTGAAGGGTGAGCTTATCGGCATTAATACCGCTATTATCTCCCTCTATGGCGGCAGTGTCGGCATTGGCTTTGCCATCCCCATCCACATGGCCAAAGATGTTGCGCAACAAATTTTACAATATGGTACCGTTCATCGCGGTTTAATGGGTATTTTTGTACAACACCTTACACCTGAGTTAGCTCAGGCATTTGGTTATCCTTCTGATTTGCAAGGCGCTTTGGTTGCCCAGGTCAATGAGGGCTCTCCCGCAGAAGCGGCGGGTTTAAAACCCGGTGACATCATCACACAAATCAACAGCACCCCCATTAAACAAGCAACACAAGTCAAAACGGTTATCAGTTTGTTACGTGTGGGTAGCGAAGCCAGTTTAATTGTGCATCGTAATAGTAAAACCATAACATTGCATGCGATTGTCACAGACACTAAGAAAAACGAACAAGAAATGCAATCCAATAATCCTTTTTTATACGGATTAGCATTAAAAAACTTTGAGCAAGATTCCCCACCCCATGGCCATATATTGGGTGTACAAATCGTCGGGGCATTAGAAAACAGTGCCGGGTGGCGAGCTGGCTTGAGACCAGGCGATGTCATCATCTCAGCCAATAATGAGGCAACCCCTGATACCAAAACCTTACAAAATCTCGCGCATCAAAAAAAATCGCAATTATTGGTACAAGTATTGCGTGGTAGCGGGGCTTTGTATATTTTGATTATTGAATAAAAGGCAACAACAACGGTTGTATCTTTTATTTAAATCGATTAGAATGCCCGCAAGCTAAAATCACTGTGTTTCTTATGACCAGCGCTTACCTATTTTTTCAATGGATTTTGTTGCACTTTGTCCCACACTCATGGCAATCAATACCATTTTCTTTCAAATATCTATCAGTTCCTTTTCAAAGAATACATAACGATATCAATCGTATTTTAAACAATGATAATAAAGAATATAAATTGATTATTTCTTTCTTTGTTTTGAGCACGTTATATTGTTTGTTTATTAGTTGTAAATACACCGCACTAAGTTTTCGACTAGTGCAAAATTGCGCTTATGCTTTTAATTAACTGGAGAAATAAATGTCCGCTAACAAACCAGATACCAAACAACCAGCAAAACAACCCGAAACCAAAAAATGGCCCACTCTGTCAGATTTCACGATGAAAAAAAATCAAAAAGAACAAACATCGAACGCTGCAGCGCCTGCTGTTGAGAAAAAACCCTTTCTAACTATGCCAAAGTTTAGTTTTTCTAAAGCAAAAAAAGACGATCTGAATTCAGTCACTGGTGATACAGACAATACTTCTAGCTGGTCAAAATTCACTCACTACGTTCAGTCGGCTGCTTTCAGAACTATCATGTGGCGTGTTCTTTTAACTGTACTCATCGCTGCTGCTGCTTTGACAATCGCCGCCCTGTTGATTAACCCTGCTTCAATGCCTTTAGCTCTTTCTGGTATTATTGCCGGTTTAGGCGCATTGGCACTCAAAGCTGTTTTCCCTGCTGCAGTCGTTGTTGCAACGGCATCAACCATCTTCTTAGCACAATCATTCTTTGCTGGTAGACAAGCTAAGCAAAATAATGGTTTAGCGCAAGAAAAATTGGCAGTTGTTGCACAAACAGATGCTAATAAAGCAAATAATGCTAATCAAACAGATGAGCAAGCTGATACTGCTATTAACAAAGGTATGAATATTTAAGTCTAGTTATCTATCGAAAAAATCGCTTTTGCGTCAAGCAAAAGCGATTTTTTTACAGGAAATATCTTTTCTAATAATTAGAGTTTGTTGACGGCTGTTGACAGCCTTTAATCTACCGCAGCTACCAATCACAGGCTAAAAGCTTCTTTAATCCATCGTTGTTGCGACCCAAAGAGGGACGCGATTCAGTGCATGGGAACCCTAGCCCGCTTCCTGATACTCACAGTGACAAACTTTGTAACCGTTCATGGTCTCGCTCTTGAATATCGGAGAACGGTCAGATTTGAGTGCAGAGTGAACATTGACCATTTACTTTTCTGGCAAAGCATCATCTAATCCTGTGGCAATGGGATTGATACCAATATTGGCGTCAATCCCGCAATCGTCTAATAATTTTAAAAGATTATTGCCTTTGCGAGTTAGGCGTTTGATACAATACTCGTCTAGATAAGATTGCAAGACATAATAACACTCAGGCAAAGTTAAAATCGTGAGGATTTTTTCAGCACGAGCAATGTGCAATGTATTTTGCTCATCGCATACCTGAAACAACACGGCTCCCAACATAGAGGCCAAACTTACCTTACGCGCAGAGCTGGCACTGTAAAAGCGCTGAATACACTCGTCCAAAGCACGGTCTTTATCCCACTCCACCCATGTTTCATATAACGTCATAGCCTCATCACTGTGAAAAGAGCTTTGGTTATTCGAGGCTAATTGTTGTAAAGCATAAGCGGCTGGAATCACGGCTTGTACATTCGCCCAAGAGCAATTTCCGGTGATTTGCGAACTAATCGGTAATTGTAACGCCGGCATCAATCCTAATTTTTGATTAATATCGGTATGAAAAAAACGCCTAGGCTGTTTGGTGTATAAAAAGTCTCGTAAAAAAGCCACATTAAAGGCTTGTGGGCGAGTAATGCGATAAATATTCACACTGCCCTCATGCAAACTGTTTTCGCCGCGATCAATCTTAACCCACCAATCTTCATAACGCACAAAACACAAAGCGTGCCCTTGACTGGCTGCCGGTAAAATCAACATCGGCGAGCGTATGATGGCAGCCAAACGTTTTAAGTGCTTTTCCGTTAAACTGACATGGTGTTGTAACTGTAAGAGCTCATCCGCAACCGTTAAAGCATCCATGATGGTATAAAGATAAGGAAACTGATGCCGAAAATGACGCGTTGAATAACTGCTGGTAAAGCGTCTCAGTGAGTCAGAAACAACAGCGACTGTAAACTCTAAAATAAACCCCTCGTAATCAAGCTCGATAAATTCGCCTTCTGCATTGACAATATCAACATCGCCTTGCAATTCAAAACGATGCCCCAAAAGCTTGGCATAAATAAAGTCTTGAGCAAAATCAAGCTTAGCATGATGTTGGTACAACATGTGTTTGATTTCATTTTGTGCACGTAGAATAGGGTAAACCAAGATCGATAAACCGGCGCGTGTATACGCATTGGGGTTAGCACCATTGGCCAAAAGAAGACGAATCAATTCTAAATCAGCATTGTCTACCGCCCAATGGAGGGCTGTTCTACCCGTTACATCAGGTTTATTAATATCAACGCCTTCATTGATTAATAATTTAGCAATATGTATTTGTCGTGTGATCGCTGATTCAATAAGGGGAGTAAAACCATACTCATCGATATCGTCCAATGACTCACCTTCACGTAAGTAATACGCTAAATCCGGAACACGACAGCTGATAATGTCATTAGCAAGTGTCATGGATTAAAATCCCTGTGGTTTAGGCGCCGATTTAAATTTAGGCATATTGCCTAGGCGCAATTGCTTTTCCATTTCTTGATCGCGGCGTTGATTATCAAACTCACGCCGCGCTTCGCTGTTTAAAGGCGGCTCTGGATTTAAATTTGAGTCGATACCGTCAAAACGCTGTGAATTCAGCCATGGATTTTGCAAAATATTATTTTGCATTGCTCCTTCTGCGGCGACACCAGGCTGTGTAGACGAAGCATCTGGATGTTCACGTGCATTCACGCGGGCATAACGACGGTGCCCCTCCTGCTCTCTTAAGCGGCGCTGTCGCTCCATGGATTTGGTATCTTCAGCCAAAATAGATGTGGAGCGTTTCGTACTGGCTCGACGAACCACCGCAAAGGCGATTTCAATCCATAAGGGTGATGCATCTGCCGAGTGATAAACGCACAAAGCTTGCTTAACGGCTCCTAATGCCCTTGGTGTTGCTTCTACATCAATGGTACACGTAGCGTTAGGGGCCAACACCAACCCAGACACACAAGTGCCGCCAATTACATTTAAGCGGCTGTCATCACCACGCACTAAATTAACCGATTGAATCGTCACCGGTTTGCTACTGTGATTGCAGAGCGTATAGACGTGTACTACCGATCGCGAGCCTAAAACCAACGCATTCCATACGGGATTCGGTAACACCCATGTCATGTGGCCAGCACCGGTGGCTGGCTTTACTATTTGTGTCTTCATAAATAAATTATGCGCTATAAGTAGTCACGATGCAAAATTTCCGCTATTTGAATAGCATTGGTTGCCGCCCCTTTACGACTGTTGTCTGCAACCACCCACAGGTTTAAACCACAGGGATGGGAAATATCTTGACGAATACGTCCTACAAATACCTCATCATGCCCGACTGCATGCTGTAACGCGGTAGGATATTTGAGAGTTTTGGGGTCGTCAACCACTTTTACACCCGGTGCTTTTTTCAATAAACGCCGCGCTTCTTCCGCACTTAAAGGTGCTTTCAGCTCGACATGCACAGCTTCAGAATGGCCATAGAGAACAGGCACACGTACCGTTGTTGGGTTAACTAAAATACTGTCGTCTTCAAAAATTTTATGGGTTTCCCAAACCATTTTCATTTCTTCACGGGTATAACCATTTTCTTGAAAGACATCAATGTGTGGTAACACATTAAACGCGATTTGTTGTGGATATACTTGCGATTTTTTCACAGGGCGACCATTTAACAACTCACCTAATTGATGAATCAGTTCTTGTATGGCTTTTTTGCCTGTACCAGAAACAGCCTGATAGGTGGCTACGTTAATACGCGATATGCCTACAGCATCATGCAATGGTTTTAAAGCCACGACCATTTGAATGGTTGAGCAGTTAGGGTTAGCAATGATGTTGCGATGGGTATAATCAGCGATACGGTGTGGATTAACTTCTGGCACAACCAAAGGGATATCGTCTTGATAACGAAAACAAGAGGTGTTATCAATAACCACACACCCTTCAGCCGCTGCGCGTGAAGCATGCACTTCAGACACAGACCCTCCAGCTGAAAACAAAGCAATATCTACATCACGAAAATCAAAGGTCTCTAAATCCATGACATCATACGTTTTTCTAGCAAATTCTAGCGTTTTACCAACGGATCGCTCGCTGGCTAAGAGATATAAATGATTAATAGGAAATTGACGCTCTTGCAACACCGTCAACATCACTTCTCCGACCGCTCCCGTAGCACCGACCACGGCAATATTTAGTTTTCTACTCATGGTGATTGTTTTCCTTTGTTTACTCAGCACAGATATTTTTGATTGTAACACACAAAATGGCGGTGGCATCGACATCTTATTTTTTTCAGGACTTACGCAAAACATCGATTTATTCGTTGGATTTTATTTTTTAACTCAATCATTTATTCATATAAACGCCCTTATTAAAAATACAACTCGCCTCGACCTCGATGTTTTGCGCAAACCTCACCTTTGAAAACAATTTGACCTTGATGTAAAAAATATAATACAATTGGCTCGTTTTTATAATTTGGAGTCATTATGTCTGATCAACGCAACGATTTAGCAATTTTTAAAGAACAACTTAAAAATTATTTGTCAGCGATCGATAACACCCGTCAGCAATATTTACACGCTTTAGCAGAAAAAAACATGGCTTTGCACGTAGAAGCAAAAGAACAGAATAAACAGCCTACCCCATCAAAAAACAGCACACAGGTTTGGAGTGATGTTGCTGTGCTTGATTTATACCATGAAGAATGTAGTCAAGTTCAAGCCATCATCACGTTATTAGATACCCCTTCTCAACAAGCAATTTGGCCAGGTCTCACGCGTTTTTTAGGAAAAAGTACTTATCAAGCTATTCTTGATGATCTAGTCATTCAGGGTATTTTAAAAGAAAACAGTTTTTCTATAGATCATAAGATTGATAGCATTAAAGCCCGATTTGGCGATGTTGAAATCCAAGCTGAATTGAAAAGGATTCAAAATCAACAAACCCGTGATATTGCAATCCTTACAATGGCGTTATTTGCCAGTGCAGCTGGGCTGATTACAGGTGTTGTGCTACTCCATCATCTGGCTGTTGTGATTTTTGCTATCGTCGCCTTAGCTTCTTTATTTGTGATGATGGCTACCAGTCTCTCTGCATTGACCTTTAAAAAGAATTTAAAACAAGAAGTCAAAGACCTTGCTGAGGCACTTGGGACAAATAAAAATGAGAATTTTACTTTATCAAAAAGAACACATTCTTATAAAATTGATGATGAAATAACCGTAAAAACAACTGCACCGTCAAATGTTCCAACAACATTCAAGCGAAAGGACCTTCATCAGCGTTTGACAGCGACAAGACAGTGCTTTTTTGAGACATCGGATCAGAACACAATCAAAGACGGAGAAACGCTCCATACTACGAATACAGTCAAAGAGGATGTGGAAAACGAGTATAAAAATAGACAGCCTGCGAAAATCTGAACAAAATGAGACGGATCTTTTAAGGATCCGTCTCAAAAAAACATTCAATTCAACAAATCATCAAGCATGTAAGCGTTCACACAATGGCGTCAACATTAAGGAAAAAATGTCTTTGCGAGCATCGCGAAGCAAGCCAAAGTACAGTACACAGAACCAGGATTGCTTACGCAATAACGTCTCCCAAAGAACTTCTCAGTTTTTTTACCCAGTTCTTTCTAGATAATCCATCTCTACGAGATTGGGCGTCTTAAATTGACGCCATTGAGCGTTCACAGCCTCGCTCTTTTGAACCTCGGAGAACAGTTATTCCTCCGCCATACCACTCATGGTCACAGCGTGATACCCTGCGTCTACATGGACCACTTCACCTGTAATACCAGAAGCCAAATCAGAACACAAAAATGCAGCTGTATTGCCAACTTCTGCGGCTGTAATATTGCGCTTTAATGGTGTCACATCGGCATATGCACTTTGCAATTTGCGAAAGTCTTTGATACCAGCGGCTGCAAGCGTGCGGATGGGGCCTGCAGAAATGGCGTTGACGCGTAACCCGCGAGAGCCTAAGCTGGCAGCTAAATAACGGACGGCTGCTTCTAAACTGGCTTTGGCGATCCCCATGACATTGTAATTAGGGACTGCTTTTTCAGCGCCATAGTAACTTAATGTGATGATCGAGCCTTGTGTCTCCTGCATCAGTGGTAAAGCTGCTTTTGATAAAGCAACCAAGCTGTACGCACTGATATCATGTGCAATTTGAAATCCTTCACGCGTGGCGTTTTCAATATAATCACCAGCGATTTGATCTGCTGGGGCAAAGGCTACTGAGTGAACCAATACATCGAGTTTATTCCAGCTTTTGCCTAATTCAGCAAACACTTGACGAATATCATCATCACTGGCCACATCACAGGGGTACGTTAAGGTGCTGTTAAATTCAGCCGCCATCGATTCGACACGTTGTTTTAATTTGTCGTTTTGATAGGTAAAAGCAAGCTCAGCGCCCTGCTCATGAAATGCTTTTGCGATACCATAAGCAATCGAACGATTACTGGCAAGCCCAACAATCAAGGCTTTTTTTCCGGTTAAAAATCCCATGGGATGTCTCCTCGTCTGTTATTGAGGCTCATGGCATAACGATATCGTCATGAGCGGAGATGTTATGAATCGGATAAGAGCTCTCGCATTTTTGCTTTGATCATATCAATGGCAATGCGATTTTCTCCGCCTCGCGGAACGATGAGGTCAGCGTAGCGGCTAGAGGGTTCAATGAATTGTAGATACATAGGGCGAACGGTGGCTTCGTATTGATAAAGCACCGATTCAAAAGAACGTTGGCGATCGACAACATCGCGCATCAATCGACGTGTGAGGCAAATATCAAGCGGTGTGGACATGAAAATACGGATGTCCATTAGCTCACGTAATATTTTTTCACTGAATAATAAAATACCTTCGAGTACCACAATGGTATGTCGCCCAATATGGCGTGTTTCTGGCAAGCGTAGGTGGTCAGAGTGGGAATAAATAGGAATATCAACGGCGATACCTTGTTGTAAGGTATTTAGATGCTCGCATAACAATCCATGATCGAAGGAGTCTGGATGATCATAATTGATTTTTTCACGTTCAGAGAAAGGCAGATGTCCGTTGTCTTTGTAGTAGGCGTCTTCAGAAATAACAACCACTTGATCCGAACCCAGTTCTTTTACAATGGTATTTGCCAACAAACTCTTGCCTGACGCTGAAGGTCCTGCAATACCAATAATAATCACTTGCTTTGCCATGTTATACCGGTGCTATTTCGATGCACAAATATTAACGCTTTTTAACAATTTTTTCAACTGTTTAGGGCTTATTTTCAGGGTAAACGCATCTAATTTTTGAGCACAAATCACGGCTTTGGGGGCTACGTCCTGCGCTTTATGCCTTGATCCATACAATCTTAATCAAGATCGTAATCTGGATTCCGCGCATAAAGCGCGGAACGTAGACAAAGTGATTTTATATCACATGATTAGATGCGTTTGCCCTAGGCTTATTTACTGGTTAATCTTAGACTTCTGCTTGTATTTTGAAAGATGAGAGAAATCCAAGATCGGAAAAAGGTTTATCATTCAAACGTTGTTATTTTGTTGAGCGGAAGTGTCTGCTTGATCCACTTTTCAGACTATTTTTAAGAGGCCACGCATTCGATCCCGCTCAAAGACGCTAAAAAGCACGTCCATGTGCTTTTTGGCCTATAAAACAACCTGAAAAGTGGCGCTCCCGCAACCCGCACAACAAAATAACAGCGCTTGAATAATAAATCTGCGAGATCGTATCAGTTTTGAGAAAGCGGGTTTGGAACATAGCATTTTGAAAGATCAGCAGTATATAATAGCCCAAATAATATTCTCTTGAATTGTAACTCACAATCTCAACCAGAATCTTGGTGAACGAGTAGATTTAAGTGAGTAGTTGCCCTGAATTTTTAAAGGATATCATCATGACTCAATTTTCTTATCAAGAAGCCACGCATGCGTTCCAAACACCGCTTGATTTTATTCGTTTTGGCGTGTCTCATGCTGCGGCAAACGGTTTGTATTACGGTCATGGAACCGATAACGTTCGTGATGATATCTGGACGCTGGTATTAGGCTGCTTACAATTACCTTTAGATATTGATCCTATTTTATTGCATGGACAATTAACAGCAGCAGAAAAAACACGTTTGTGTGATGCGTTGTGTCAACGCATTGAAAAACGCATACCGGTTCCTTACATTACTGGTGAGGCGCATTTTGCTGGATTGTCTTTTTACGTAGATGAGCGAGTCTTAATTCCTCGATCACCGATTGCTGAATTGATTCACCAACATTTTTCTCCGTGGATTGATACAACCAGTGTTGGTCGGATTCTCGATTTATGTACTGGCAGCGCATGTATTGCTATTGCATGTTGTTATGCTTTTCCTGAAGCGATGGTGGATGCGGTTGATATTTCAACGGATGCTTTAAAGGTGGCGGAAAAGAATGCTGAGCGCCATGGTGTTGAGTCTATGTTGACATTATTGGAGTCTGATTGTTTTTCGAATATCCCCGCAACCCAATACGATATTATTGTTAGCAACCCGCCTTATGTCAGCGCAGATGAAATGCAAACATTACCTCAAGAATATCACCACGAGCCTGTATTGGCTCTTGAAGCGCCTCAACAAGGATTGGCAATTGTTGAGCGTATTTTACGACAAGCTGCGGCTTATTTATCGGCTCAAGGTATCTTGATTGTAGAAGTAGGCAACAGTGAAGACGCTTTAATTGAGGCATATCCGCACGTTCCTTTTACTTGGCTTGATTTTGAATGCGGTGGCAGCGGTATATTTTTACTCACACAACAGCAATTGAGCGAGTTCTTTCCTGCAACAGGGGCGGCTTAATGAGTGGTAATCGTTTTGGCCAGTTGTTTTCGGTCACCACATTTGGCGAAAGCCATGGACCAGCAATTGGCTGCGTTGTTGATGGTTGCCCATCTAAATTAGCACTCACTGAGGCGGATATTCAGTATTTTTTGGATAAACGCAAACCTGGGCAATCGTCTTATACCACGCAGCGTCGTGAATCCGATACCGTGGAGATTTTATCTGGTGTTTTTGAAGGATTAACCACTGGGGCACCGATTGCGTTACTGATTCGCAATGAAGATGCTCGTAGTCGTGATTACGAGGCGATCAAAGATAAGTTTCGCCCCGGACACGCTGATTTCACCGTTTTTCACAAATATGGCCATCGGGATTACCGAGGAGGTGGGCGATCTTCTGCACGCGAAACCGCGGCACGCGTCGCAGCAGGAGCCATTGCACGCTTGTATTTAAAACAGGTTGTTGGCATTGACATCCTTGGCTATATGCAACAGATGGGCCCAGTCGTTGTTGCATTTGAAGATGAGGCAGAAATTCACAATAACCCTTTCTTTTGTCCTAACAAAGAACAAGTTGCTGTATTAGCAGAGAGTATTGATGCCATTCGTCGCCAGGGCGATTCTTTAGGCGCTCGTATTGGCGTCATAGCACGTGGGGTTCCGATTGGTTTGGGTGATCCGGTATTTGATCGCTTAGATGCGACCTTAGCACAAGCCATGATGTCGATTAATGCCGTGAAAGGCGTTGAAATTGGCGCCGGATTTGCTGCGGTAACACAAACCGGCAGCCAGCATCGAGACGAAATGGATAAAACCGGTTTTTTGAGCAATCATGCGGGTGGTATTTTGGGCGGTATTTCAACAGGACAAGTGATTCAAGTTAGCCTAGCTGTCAAACCAACTTCAAGCATCACCATACCTGGCCGTACACTGACGGTGGATGGTGAAGAAACGACCGTCATCACCAAGGGTAGACATGATCCTTGTGTGGGCATCAGAGCCGTACCAGTCGCAGAGGCGATGATGGCATTGGTTTTGATGGATCATTATTTGCGGAACAAAGGATCTGTGCTTTGAGATGGCACCTCAATGGAAAGTGAAGTGCACAGAACCTAGCAAAGTGAAGTGCACAGAACCTAGGAAAGTGAGGTGCACAGAACCTAAGGCGTGCTAACAATCCTCCCGCCGTCTACGTGCCTCGGCTTGTCCGAGGCATCCAGGAGATCTAGATTAAGAACAGATTTCTTCGTACAGCTCACGCCATTCCGGGTTAAGCTCTTCAATCAAATTAATTTTCCATTGTCTGCACCATTTTTTAAAACGTTTTTCACGTCGAGCAGCTTCTATATAAGTTGAATGTGTTTCGTAATAGACCAACATATGAACATTATACCGAGCAGTAAATCCTGGCATTACCTTGTTTTTATGCTCCCAAACCCGTTTAATCAAATCAGACGTTGAACCAACATATAGAGTACCATTGCGCTTACTCGCCATAATATAAACGTAAAATGCTTTCATTTTTCTTCCTTGTTATCGAGCTTTGGACTCACTTCGATAATATCATTCAAATTGAGCCGATTACATAGGAAGCCAAATATAAGAACATGCCATTGCTAATTCGTTTTATAATTGGTATCAGAACCGTCATGTGATGAGTTCGCTCTTATTAATTAATCGATTAATGCTTTTAATTTGGCTTTATTTTTAACTTTAAGCATCTTCTGGATGCCTCGGACAAGCCGAGGCACGTAGGCGGCGCAAGTTCAAACCCAGTCCCTCTAAATTGATTAAAAATAAAATGATTAACATTGAACCAAATATACTGTATAATGTTTAAATATTGATCATCATGGTATAATTAATGACAAAACAAATTGAGGCATTTAAATCATATAAAAGCGCTCTTAAAATAAAAGCAAAGAAAAATGAGAGTGCTCTTATAACGAACAACCGTGTCCAGGCTGCCCTGGCAAATAATCGTCAGAATACGATATCACACATGAGGCAATCATCTTCTGGTTTGTCAAATGAAACGACAGTATCAGACACGGAAGTGATTGCAACTACGTCAAAAACAAAGCAAGCTGAACGTAGCAAATCTCGTATAAAAAATACTGCTGAAACAACAACATCAGAAACAAGCGTGAGTGTGACTGCTTCAAAAACAAAGCGAGCTGAACTTAGCAACTCTCGTACAAAAGATACTGCTGAAACAACTTCTGCCACGTCACAAAATGAGACGACAACAGCTGTCGCAGAAATCACTTCAAATGCATCAAAAAAAATAAAACGAGAAAAACCGGCTGAAACAACCTCTGCCACGTCACAAAATGAGACGACAACAGCTGTCGCAGAAATCACTTCAAATGCTTCAAAAACAAAGAAAAGAGTAAAGTTTGCTGAAGTAACCTCTGCTGATTCGCAAGATAATGCAATTGAATCACCCACCAATAGTGAATTAATTTTTTCGGTTGCACATAATTCTGGCTATCCTAACCCAAATCTTGCTTATAATTCTGGTTATCCTAACCCAAATCTTGCTTATAACTCTGGTTATCCTAACCCAAATCTTGCTTATAACTCTGGTTATCCTAACCCAAATC
>CAZBNB010000008.1:0-3974 GCA_964493245.1 uncultured Legionellaceae bacterium | reverse complement strand
GGTTATCCTAACCCAAATCTTGCTTATAATTCTGGTTATCCTAACCCAAATCTTGTTTATAATTTTGGTTATCCTAACCAGAATCTTGGTACTAATCCCAGACAAACGATTACCTATGTTAACCAGCAAGGTCAAAACATCTATCCAGCACAGCATAACAGACAAGACAGTTTGCACGTGAATAGTCAGACATCTATTATTACTACTAGCAACACCACAAAATCCTCAAGTGTCTCAAGGGTTAATATTGGTTTTTTTGAGGGATCCAATAATGAAGCTTCCAATAATGAAGCTTCCAGTAATGAAAAAGAGATTGATAAGCTTATGAAAACTATGTTTGGTTAAAAAAATCCAATTTAAAAAGCGCCCGATATGGTAAGACTCGCGCTTGAAAAGCAGCATCTAGCGTATGCCAGTCAAAGAACTCAAAACCTTCATCGCCGCCGCGCGTGTTTTATCTATCTCGACCGCGCCATGTACTGCGGATACAAATCCAGCTTCATACAATGAAGGTGCAAAATAAATGCCCTCTTGTAACATTCCATGGTAAAAGTGCTTGAATAAAGTCTCATCAGATGCAGCCATGTCTTGCATATTACATACAACTGGTTTATCACTAAAACAAAACCCGAACATGCCACCAACAGCCGCGCCACAAAACGGCACTCGTCTCGCTTCACAAACCTCGGCTAAAGCCGCAATGAGGCCTTCACTTTGCATCGTGAGCTGATCATAAAATCCCGGCGCTTGAATCGCATTTAGTGTCGCCAAACCAGCTGCCATCGCTAAAGGATTACCAGACAACGTCCCTGCTTGATAAACAGGACCTTCTGGTGCTAATTTTGACATAATCTCAGCACGGCCCCCCAAAGCTCCTACGGGCATACCGCCCCCGATTACCTTACCCAATGTCGTTAGATCAGGCTTGATATCATATAGTGCTTGCGCTCCACCCAATGCAACACGAAAACCAGTCATTACTTCATCGAATATCAACAGGGTTTGATGCTGATCGCACAATGCGCGCAATCCAGGTAAAAAAGCCGGTTGCGGTAAGATTAATCCCATGTTTCCAGCAATCGGTTCGACAATCACCGCAGCAATATCATCACCATAACGCTCAAACAAACGCGCTGTTTCTGCTAAGTCATTAAAATTAGCGGTCAGTGTTTGTTCTGCTGTACTTGGCAAAATACCTGGAGAAGATGGAATACCCAGCGTTAATAACCCCGAGCCTGCTTTCACCAACAGTGAATCACTGTGGCCATGATAACAACCTGTGAATTTCAAAATTTTATTTTTTTGCGTATAACCCCGCGCCAACCGAATCGCGGTCATGGTCGCTTCGGTTCCTGAATTCATCATACGGACTTTTTCAATCGATGGCATGAGGCGAATGACCGCTTCAGCCAACTGTATCTCAAGGGGTGTAGGGGCACCAAAGCTCATACCGCAATGCAATGTTTCTTCAACCGCCTTTATCACCTCAGGATCACAGTGCCCTAAAATCAGTGCACCCCATGAACATACATAGTCAATATAGGATTTATCATCCACATCGACTAAATATGCGCCTTTACCTTGCTTAAAAAACAAAGGCTCGCCACCCACGCCTTTAAATGCACGTACAGGGGAATTGACCCCACCTGGAATCAATTGTTGTGCTTTGGAAAATAAATTTTGCGAAAAAGTCATGTTTACTCTCAAGTTTTTGCATTTGCTGCCGATAATACGACACATCTAAGCGAACTTCATTAAGTATCTATCAATTTATTCGCTCAAATGTGCTTTAGGTTTCAATTTTGTGACTGAAAAAAAATGTGCGCGTAGTTATTCTACGCAAGCATTTTTCTGATTGAGCAAAATTGAAAGATAAAGTGCAGTTGAGATGAAGAAATTGATAGATACTTAATGAAATCCGCTTATTATGAGGACAATGAAAGGACAACACACTATGGCATTATCAGAATCGCTCAATCAGGCTTTAAGTGACGCTTTAACCCTCACAGACGAATCCAAAGACATCGCTATGCTCATCGCGAGCATCATACATCAACCTGAGCCGAATAATCTTAAGGTTGATATCATTAAAGAAGCGATACAAACAGGGCAGTATCATATGCACGCGGAGCAGATTGCTAACAAAATGTTAGAGTTTGTTTCTGCTTATGACAAAAATGAAAATGCGATCCTTGCGTAAGTTCTGCCCCTATTAGGGTATAACGACCCAAAGTTACAAAATTATAAAAAAGAGCAAGTTATAATTTTGTAACTTGAAAGAGAGAGTGCTTGAATCTTGGGAAACAACTGTATTTGGCGCGAACTTTTACTACCTATTTGACCCAAGCTCTCCCCCCATTAAAATACGCCAAAGAACACCCCCAACTCAGAGAAGCTTCTGGCGCGATACTTTCCGTAGTTTTTTAATGACACACTTTTAAAATCTAAGAGCGCGGTTGCAATCTAATCGCCCCATCTAGACGAATCACTTCACCATTAATAAATTGATTTTCAATAATGTGTTTGGCCAAGGCCGCAAACTCCTCTGGGTATCCCAGTCGTTTAGGATAAATGGCAGTGGCAATCAAATTCGCTTGCACCTCTTCTGGCATACCAGTCAACATAGGGGTAGCCATTAAACCCGGTGCGATAGTATTCACACGAATACCATGTTGTGCTAATTCGCGTGCAGCGGGTAATGTCATGGCGACTACGCCCCCTTTTGAGGCACTATAAGCCATTTGACCAATTTGCCCTTCATACGCAGCGACAGAAGCTGTATTAATGATAACACCCCGCTCAAGCGCGTCTGTCATCGGTTCCAACCCGGTCATCGCCGTCGCTACCAAACGCATAACGTTAAACGTACCGATTAAATTCACATCAATCACGCGTTTAAAATCACTCAATGGCATCGCGCCTTCTTTTCCAACCATCCGCTTAGCACTAACAATACCCGCACAATTAATACAAACACGGGGGACCCCCACTTGCTCAATCGTCTGTGCCAATGCTTTTTCTATAGATTCTTCTGAACTCACATCACATTGGATAGCAGGAAGCATCACACCGTCTATATTACGATCCCAAATAACAACCCGTGCGCCTTGCTGATGAAACAATTCTGCACACGCTTTCCCCATCCCTGAAGCACCACCTGTAATGAGAACTACTTGATGATTAAAATCCATGATTTTCTCCAACTACCCTCGTAAAAATGCCTGACTCAGGGCTTTAAATGCAGATGTCCCTGCTCGTTCAATCCATTCAAAAAAAACCATCTCTCGCGTAACCAAATGGATTCCTTCTTGTTGCATGCGCTCAAGTGCACACTGATGATCTACCGGATGGCGCGTGCTAACGGCATCCACCACTACAAACACATCTGTCCCCGCAGCATTTAAATCAAGCGCCGTTTGTAAGACACAAACATGGGTTTCAATACCGGCTAAGATAGCTTGTTTTTTATTTAACATCTGCCAATGTTTAGTAAAAATAGGATCGCGTGCGCATGAGAAATGGACTTTATCAATATCCGTGATACCTGGCATTAATTTGCGCAATGGTTCAATGGTTTGTCCCAAACCTTGTCGATATTGCTCACTGACTAAAATAGGGACATCTAGCTCGCTGGCAAGACGCATTAACCACTCGCAGCTGGAAACCAATTGATCCGCATTGATCACCAGAGGTGTTAATTTTTCTTGTACATCAATCAATATCAAACTTGATTTATCTTTCTGTAACAACATACCCCCTCCATGGATAAAACCTTTACGGTAACTGACCTTTCCTGAATACGGCGTGAGTCGCTACTCTTTACGACAATATATCACAGGACTTACCTACGCAACACATCGATCTCTTCGTTGGATTTTATTTTTAATTCGGTCAGTTATTCATCTAAACGCCAGCATTAAAACAGGACTTACGAAAAACATCGAGGTCGAGGCGGATTTTATTTTTAATGAGGG
>CAZBNB010000007.1:0-97619 GCA_964493245.1 uncultured Legionellaceae bacterium | reverse complement strand
TAAAATTTGCGCAAATTAGCTCGGTTTTAGGTCGAAAATACTAATTGATGACACGTCCTAATAGGTAGGATAATATAATTTTTCTTAACTTATACTTTAGAGTCATAACATGAAAAATATTTTTGCAATCAGTTTGATCGCATTTTCGTTGCTCACATCATTCCATGCCTATGCGAATAACTGTGGAAATAATTGTTGTTGCAAGACTCGAGATAAGATGCCGGATTGCTGTCCTAGTGAATGTGTGCCTTGTAGCGACGCGCCAGAGGGTACTCAATGTAATTCGGGCAATATATGTACCGAACCCGGTCGAATGATTTATTAATCGATATAGTAATTTTCCTTAAGAAATGTTTAAATTCCGCAGTTTAGGGGCTGTTGACATTTCATATGCCTTACGCCCCGCGACTTGTTCGCGGGGTCCATTTCGATCTATGTTGACACGTAAAGCTTGTTTGTTAAGCAAGATTTCTGGATCTCGCGAACAAGTCGCGGGACGTAGGGCCTCTTAAGATGAAATGTCAACAGACCTAGTAAATGGTTAAAAATTTCTTTGGGAGTCGCAATGCAAACTGTTTTAGCGCCTAAAATACATGTTGGTTTGGATGTATCACAAACAGGCATGCATAAGGCTGGATGTGGCTTTTTTGCATATGCATTGACCCAAGCCATGTTAGAAATAGCATCTGATGTGACTTTTACCTTATATCCTCATTTTGGGGATTTTTATTTTGACAAAACCATGCCACGACAGAATCCATTTCTACATGGCAACTATGGTCCTCATTATCCGTCCTATCAACAAGCTAAGCAATTTTGGAATCAACCTGATTTACAAACGCAATTTAAAACAACCGATATTATTCATGCGAATAATTTTTGGTGTCCTACACAATTGACAACCAGTCGTTTGATTTATACTTTTTACGACATGGGGTTTCTTGTCGAGCCAGCGTGGACGACTGAAGCAAACCGAGTGGGTTGTTATCAAGGTATTTTTCGTGCGGCCATTGTTGCCGATTGGATTGTGGCTATTTCTCAAGCCTCTCGTGATCATTTCTTAAGTGTTTTTCCCCATTTTCCAAGTGAGCGGATACGCGTTATTTATCCTTGTTCTCGGTTTACTGATACGTCAGCATTAGGTGAGCGACCTAAAGCGCTTGAAGGTGTCCCTGAAGGTGGCTTTTGGCTTTCTGTTGGCACCATTGAGCCGAGAAAAAATCAACGTCGATTAGCGGAAGCATATGCACGTTATTTGGCACTTGGAGGGCGGCCAATCCCATTGGTGTTTGCAGGTGGCCATGGTTGGTTGATGGATGATTTCCAAACACATTTAAATGCATTAGGCATCAAACAGCACGTTATTTTAACAGGTTATGTTTCCGATGCTGAATTGGTTTGGTTGTATCGATCCTGCTATGCAAATGTTTATCCAACGCTGTTTGAGGGTTTTGGTCTTCCCGTGTTGGAAGGTATGCAGTTTGGTGCGGCGACCATCACATCCAATACTTCCTCAATTCCTGAAGTAGCCGGAAAAGCAGCTTGGCTTTTGGATCCATTGGATACGGAAGCATGGGCACAAGCGTTACTTCAGCTTTCGAATGATCCAGAAAAACGCGCTCATATGCAGCGAGATGCGCAAACTCAGGCAAAGCAATTTGTATGGAAAGAGAGTGCAATGGCTTTGTTGCGTTTGTATGAAGAAGCATCTCGTACATCAAAACGATAATCATCCTTAATGGCATTGCCACTTGATTGCTTGCATAATCGAATACACTTCATTATCACCAATAACCAGATGGTCTAATAGTTCCACATCAATGAGATTTAACGCTTTGCGTAACATTTCGGTTGTGTGAATGTCTTCTTGACTGGCATCTGAGATACCTGATGGATGATTATGTGCGATGATTAAAGCCGCTGCGTTCAGAGTCAGTGCGCGCTCAATGATGGGTCTCGGATGAATGCTGGTTGTATTAATAGAGCCTTGAAAGAGCTCCTCATAAGTTAGCAAACGGCATTGGCTGTCGAGAAACAAAACCGCAAAAATTTCATTTTTTTTGTCACGTAATTTACGTTTTAAAAACGAACAAGTTTGTTGAGAATTGGTTAACTTTATTTCTTTTTGTAACGAAATGAAATCACTGCGCCGACATAATTCTCGTGCTGCTTGAAGTTGGCTATAGCGTGTAATGCCGAGACCTGAAATTTGTTTGAAATTTTTTAAATTTGCATTCAGGACAGAGCGCAAATCACCGAACTGGTTGAGCAAATCAGTTGCCAGTTCCAAGCATGATCGTTTAGCGTTACCCGAACTAATAAAAACCGCAAGTAGCTCTGTGTCTGATAGGCTGTTTGCGCCGAGCGCGATTAGTTTTTCGCGTATACGCAGAGGCGGGGGTTGGTTTGTCATGGTTATTCCTTTATTATGACAGGCTTTATTGCTTGTTTGTGGTGCAATCGTACTATTTTGGTAATTGTTCCCTCGTGCGGAGTGAACATTGACCTCTTCCGAAATAGGACAGGACTTATGCAAAACACCGATCTCTTCGTTGGATTTTATTTTTAATTCGGTTATTTAGTTATCTAAACGCCCTCATTAAAAATAAAATCCGCCTCGACCTCGTTGTTTTGCGTAAGTCCTGTAGGATTATCTTCCCTTAGGTAAATTATGCAAGATTTTTTAAATAAAAAAATAATTTTGGGCATTACGGGCGGGATTGCTGCTTATAAATCGGCTCAATTGGTAAGAGATCTTACTCAACTAGGCGCTTGTGTTCGAGTTGTGATGACGGATGCGGCGGAAGCGTTTGTTACCCCAACCACATTGCAGGCGTTAAGTGGTCAAGAAGTGCGACGCTCTTTGTGGGACTCGAGCGCAGAGCGAGCAATGAGTCACATTGAGTTGGCACGCTGGGCTGATTATGTGGTGATTGCGCCGGCTACGGCGGATTGTTTGGCAAAAATGGCGCATGGTTTAGCGGATGATTTATTGTCTACGCTTTATTTGGTGACAGAAAAACCCGTTATCGTTTGCCCTGCGATGAACCGCAGTATGTGGCAGCATCCAGCTACAAAAGCCAATATGCTGACTTTAAAACAACGCAACGTGATTGTTGTTGGTCCGCAAATGGGTGCTCAAGCATGTGGTGAATATGGCATGGGGCGTATGAGCGAACCAGCTGATATTATTGATGCTTTACGTCTTTGTGATATTCATCACCTTTTAGTTGGGCAGAAACTATTGATAACGGCAGGTCCTACACAAGAACCGGTTGATCCGGTGCGTTATCTCAGTAATCACAGCTCAGGTAAAATGGGTTATGCCTTGGCAAAAGCCGCCGTGATGGCTGGGGCTGATGTTACGCTGATTAGTGGTCCTACAAAACTCCCCGTGCCGAATCAAGTTGATTTTTATGCGGTGCAAACGGCTGAGGAAATGAGCTGCGCGGTGATGGATCATTTAAAGCCAAGTATGTTGGTGATTGCCTGTGCAGCGGTTGCGGATTATACAGTTGAAATACCTGCAGAACAAAAAATTAAAAAACACATGCAAACTGAGTTAGTACTGACTTTGAAAAAAACGCCAGATATCTTAACGCAAATTGTTTCAAGTCAACGTGCTGCTTATATTGTGGGCTTTGCCGCAGAAACAGACAATCTAACGCAGCATGCGCGTATGAAATTAGAGAGTAAGCGCCTGAATATGATTGTCGCCAACCAAGTTGGAAATGGGCAAGGTTTCGATCAAGAAGACAATCAAGTGACAGTCCTGACAGCTAAGCATGAATATACTTATGAATGTATGCATAAAGTCAGGTTGGCTGGGCACTTAATCGCGCTTTTGCAAAGAGAAGCGCTGTCAAACTGAGACCTTATTTCGATAACGTCCTGTTAAATGATACACTCATGATGTATAATATAAATACAATATGAGCTTTGTGGGTGCTTAAATGGATTTTTTTAAATATTCTGATTCTGCTAATACTAATACGAAAAAACAAGTTCACCAAGACGCTCGCCAACAAGCGCTTGATGCCATTAAGACACGATTTTTAGTTCCTAAAGATGAATCGTCGTGGCTTGAGTATAAAAAAAATGAGCGAAACTGCCTGATTTTATTTGAAGATAAGATTTATCACATCAATTCAGATAAAACGCTCAGTATGCTGATGCCGTTAGATATGCAAACAGCGCTTTGGGGGGAGAAAAAACACCTGAGTCAAGCAGAGTTAGCTAAGCATATTCAAATTCAAGACGCACCACTTTCAAAACAGGATAGAACAGCGTTAAGTGATGATGACTTGGTCTTCATTCATAATGCACATACGAATATGTATACCATTGGCTACAAGAAAGATGGTCAATACGTTGAAAAACCATTGGAGACTTTGTTAGAGGGCAACACGCCCTTTGATCCCAGTTTGGCATCAGCACGTAAAACTTTAAAAGCGGCCAGTGAAGATTATGGTTTTTTAAAGTATGCTAAAGCGACAATTGCGAAGCTTCCTCGTGCTGACAAATTCCATTCAATCGTGCATCAAGGAAAGCTGAATTTTCATGAGGGATATTCGTTTGCTGAGTATAAAGAAAATACGCCATTGAAAAAAGGGATAGTATATCTTTCTCAAGATATTGCTAGCGAAGGAGAAACGGGTGGACAAGTTCGCTACTCTATCATTACACCCACTGGTGAGACCGTTTTGAAAAAAACACTCGGACATTATACTAATAGCTTGAACCACTTGATTAATGATAATTCCGCAGATAGCGATAGAAAAAATATGATTCGTCAGATCGCGGCTAATGGCCATGCTTATGGAAGCAAGGGTCTTCAATTTGATCCGAACACCACCGCATTTAAATTATCCAGTAAAGGCGGCCGTCAAGAACTTCGTGAGTCGTATCAAAAGCAGCGTGAAAAACAAAAAATAGCTTATCATTCTTTATCTGAAAATATAAAAGATGCGTATAACACCGATCGCTTGGAGATGATTCAGGTGGCGGAGCGAATGGCAAAAGGTGAACTAACGATTAATGGCAATGTGACAAAAAAAGTAGATAGTATTCAAACAGATGAAGTTGTCGAATCTAATGATACGAATCCTTCGGATGAGGCGGTCGTATCTAATGATACACCTTTGAAAGAGAATCCTTATAGCGAGGAGTTAGATAGATACACTCACGATGAAATATCGAATCAGCTGAGCTATGTGTTAGCAGCACGAGAAGAGCTTCATTTAAGATGGACAGAAGCGCAAGCGAAAAATCAAAATGTAGATATATCGACACTCAATCGAGATATGCTTGCAGAGCAATATCAAGTTACTGACTTGAATGAGCAGCAATATGCAGCGTTAGCTGCATGGATGAAAAACCCTCAAAATAAACCACCAGTTGAATTAGAAAAAGGCGTTTTATATCTTTATAAAGATCCACAGGGAAATATTGAGTGTTTTGGGATTAACCCATACGGTGAGTTAAGACAGACACAAAAAATTGATTCGGCATCACTAGAGGGATTATCAGAAAAAGAAAAGCTAGACACTTTACTCAATCATGCTGAAAAAGCTCAAGTCACTCTTTCTGCTTGTTTGGTCCCTCCCGATCGCCTTGCTAAATACCGTTATGCGCAGCGTTGTTTAGATAAAATGAGTCGCAGTCATTGGTTTTCTTCACAAAGCAGTTTGCCTCAAGACAAACAGGATCAATTGATTCGTATGATGACAAAGCATGTTGCTGAGCCTGATTCTGTGGAAGCGAAACATTATTTACGTACACATCATAACATGTACCTGACAACCAATAAGCCAAAAGAGCCCCTTGACATGAAAGACCCAACCAGTGGTTTTTATTTAGATTCTGAAACAAATAAATTATACCGTTTTATAGAAACAAATTCTGTTCCTGTGGGGTATGAGGCCGTTGAAGTTGAATATAAAAAGGGTGCTGATAAATATATAAATAGGCTGTACAAAATTGCTAAAGAGCAACTTGGAGATGATTGTAAGACCGGCAGTTGCGTTAAGATTTCTTGTAAAGATGTTTATTACAATATTTCGCTTCCCTCCAAAGATGGATTAAAAATGAACACAATCGGTGAAATGTTAGAAGAAATTTATCAGGCAGAACATGGTGAAGCTAAGTTATATGAGCATGCTGGTAAGGCTGTTGTTTCGGCGATTGGAGGATGGTTCGCGCTTGGTTTCGGTGCTGTGCCGCTTGTTGGTGCTGCTGTCGTATCTTGGATAATATCGGTAAGCGCTCTATTAGCAGCGGCTGGTAGTTTTCTACTCTCTTTTGTCGGTGCGAAATCTTTTGTATCGACACTGAGGAGAGGGGATCTATCTGATTTGAAGCAAACAATGGCTGAAATAGAAAAAGAGGAGTCAGAATTAAATGACTTTAGTGCGGCAGTGGGGGTAATAAATGATGTGCGTACATCTGTTGCTGATGTCACGCAAGTTGCAGATAAAGACTCAGATGAAGTTCCAGGTGAAACCACCGATCTAGAACCATTTGCTCCGTAATTTTAAGTGTCGATGTGTTTTTTTCTAACAACTACGCTTTGGGAGAGCAGATTTTTTCTTTTTGATTACAATACCACTGCTCTCCACAAGTATGACGACATTGCTTGTTTGTTTTACAGTGGGCATAACAAGCGTTAGCGGCGGCCGTGTTGGATATAGAATAAAAAAATAAAGTTGATAATAAAATGACACCCGTTCTTATTTGTAAAAATCGCATCACAATGAACCGTTCCTAATTTTTGTTGGATAAAAATAAGGCATTTTATTCTGTGATGAACAAAAATTCAATAGGATTGGTTTGTGTTTAAATGATATCATTTAAGCTGATTCAATTGCTTAAGGATTGGCATGGTGAATTTAAATCGGAGATATTCAAAACCAATCAGCGTGTTGTTACTTACTTTGCTATACAATCAGTCGATATGGGCTGTACAGGGTACGGACCCGACTACTTGCAAGCCTTTGGGTGAATGTCTCACGCTGTGTCAGCAACATCAAGGCAATGTTTATGCTGATTTTGCTATTCCAGGTAAAGATTGTATTTGTCCCGCATGTAATACGTTAATGCGTAGATAGCCCTATTTTAGTCGAATAACCTTGCGTTTTATGCTTGAATGATTGCTTTTTTGAGTATAAAACGGCAAAATACTGCTCAAAAAAACACGAGAGCAATATGACAGCTTCGATACAGTTAAAATGTTTGGACCCACGCATAGGTTCTTCTATTGCGTTTCCGCAGTATGCAACAGATGGTTCTGCTGGACTTGATTTGCGTGTTTGTATTCATGAACCATTGCAAGTTGCGCCTCAAGAAACCGTTTTATTACCGACAGGCTTAGCGATTTATATTGGCGATCCTAACTTGGCTGCGGTTATTCTGCCTCGTTCTGGTCTGGGTCATAAGCATGGTATTGTGCTTGGTAATTTGGTTGGTTTAATCGATTCTGATTATCAGGGCGAACTAAAAATTTCTTGTTGGAACCGTGGCATAGAGCATTTTACTATCCAGCCTGGAGACAGAATTGCGCAATTGGTTTTTATACCTATCGTGCAAGCACAATTTTCCATTGTTGACGCATTTACAGAAACAGATCGCGGTACTGGCGGTTTTGGTAGTTCAGGGAGAAGTTGATGCCAACATACCAAATTTGCCAAGTTGATAAAGCGGTTTTTCGTGCTTACGATATTCGTGGCCTGGTTGATAAACAGTTAAATGAAAATGCTTTTTACAGCATTGCGCGCGCGGTAGCATGTCGTTTGCACGCTTTAAAACGCACATCAGTTCTATTGGCGCGTGATGGGCGATTGACCAGTGAAGCGTATGCAAAAGCAGTGACTCAAGGTTTAATAGACAGCGGAATTGATGTTGTCGATTTGGGTTCTGTACCTACTCCGGTGATGTATTATGCAACGCATGTGACCGAAATAGACAGTGGTCTGATGATCACCGGTAGTCACAATCCTGCTGATTATAATGGTCTAAAAATGGTGCTGGCAGGTACAACAATCGCACAAGACTCGATTCAACTGTTATATGATTTGGTACAATCAGGTACAACTATCGTTGGCCAAGGCCATTATCGAACCTTTGATATTCTTGCAGATTATCAGCGACGTATTCGCGAGGATGTTGTATTAAAACGCCCATTGAAAGTGGTTGTCGATTGCGGTAATGGGATTGCCGGCGTTGTGGCGCCTGAGATGCTACGTCAGCTCGGTTGTGAGGTGATTGAGTTATATTGTGATGTGGATGGTCGTTTTCCCAATCATCATCCTGATCCAACGGTAGAAGAAAATTTAAAAGATTTAAAAAAATCCATTATTCAGCACGATGCTGATCTTGGTTTAGCCTTTGATGGCGATGGTGATCGACTAGGCGTCATGACTGAAAAAGGTGAGCTGATTTGGCCAGATCGATTAATGATGTATTATGCCCCCCATGTCTTAAAGCATGATGTCGGTGGCACGATTGTATTTGATGTAAAATGCTCAAGCCATTTACCTGCTGTTATTGAACAAGCCGGTGGGCGTGCAAAAATGTGTCCGACGGGCCATTCTTTAGTGAAGCAAGTGATGAAGGATGAAAAAGCAGCGCTCGCCGGGGAAATGAGTGGACATATCTTCTTTAAAGATCGTTGGTATGGTTTTGATGATGCACTATATAGTGCCTGCCGTTTACTTGAGATTTTAAGTGCGGTGCCTGCCAGTGCAAATGAGCAGTTTGCGATGATTCCGAATAGTATTAATACGCCGGAAATTAAGATCCCCATTTATGAAGAAAAGAAATTTGAATTTATGCATCTATTTACCGCGTGCGCGCAATTTCCTGATGCTGAGTTAATTACGATTGATGGTGTCCGTGTAGAGTATCCTCATGGATGGGGATTGCTACGGGCTTCTAATACAACGCCTTGTTTGGTTGCGCGATTTGAAGCTCGTGACCAAAGCAGTTTGTCACAAATTCAGGCGATTTTTAAACAACAGTTACAGGCGATTGATCAGAATTTGGCAATTCCATTTTAAAGTGTTTGCGAGATTGTAAAATTATTGCTAAGCTTTGCTTGGGACGCATATTGTCAAGGGAGATGATATAAGGTGAGTATTGAATGACACAACAACGAACTCCGAATAAAATAATTCAAGCAACGGGGGTAGGTCTTCATTCTGGTGACAAAGTACTGTTAACTTTGCACCCTGCACCGGTTAATACAGGGATTGTGTTTAGACGTATCGATTTAGATCCTGTCGTTGAAATTCCCGCATCCTATGATAATGTATGTGACACCATGTTGTGCACTTCTTTGCAGCATAATGGTGTAAAAGTTGCCACTGTTGAGCATTTATTATCAGCACTTGCCGGTCTTGGTATTGATAATGCGTATGTTGATGTCAATGCAGCTGAGTTGCCGATTATGGATGGCAGTGCGGCTCCGTTTGTGTTCCTAATTCAATCAGCCGGTATTCGTGAGCAAAACGCTAAAAAGCGTTATATCCGTATTTTAAAGCCAGTGCGTGTCGAAGAACACGGAAAATATGTGCAGTTTTTACCATACGATGGTTATCGTGTGTCATTTAAAATTGATTTTGACCATCCCGTTTTTAACAGTAAACCACAAGATGTTGTGTTTGATTTTTCGACCACGTCGTATATTAAGCAAGTTTGTCGTGCGCGCACATTTGGTTTCCTCTCTGACTATGAAAAGTTACGTAAAGCAGGTCTGGCGAATGGCGGCAGTTTAGATAATGCGATTGTTGTTGACGACTATCGTGTTTTAAATGAAGATGGTTTGCGTTTTGATGATGAGTTCGTTAAACACAAAGTCTTGGATGCGATTGGTGATTTATATCTACTCGGCTCTGGTTTGATTGGTGCTTTTGAGGGATATCGCTCTGGCCATGGTTTAAATAATAAATTATTACGTAAGTTGATGGTAGAGCAAGATGCATGGGAATATACTTATTTTGATGCAGAGGATTATCACACCTCCGTGCCTGTTGATCTATCGGTTTTAGCTATTTAAAATCACACTTGTTGTGCTAAATATGGCCTTTCCCTCTTGCGGAGTGAACACCTACCGAGATTCAAGTATTCCCTCCGAACGATCACTCTTAAACAGTTACGACCTCAACAATGATTGTAATATGTTGTGCCACGGAGATTTCTTTTCAGGCGGTTTGGGTTTAATCGGGGCGTTTATCATTGGTTTAGGATTTGCAGTAGCCAGCACAATTTTGATGGAAGTAAGCTGATACCACTTTTCTTGTGAACGAAGTTGATCTCTTAATTCAGGCAACAAATAACGTAATTGCGAAGCCCAGCTGCTATCTGCAACACCAATCGCCAAACATCCGTTTTGAAAGCTGACAATCCAACAATAGGGATGTAATGGTTCGGGTAAGTAGCGTTGAAGCGTTGTATTGTAGGCGCTTAATTGTGACGCTTGTATACAAAGAGAGTTGAATTTTGCGCCGAAGCAATCTCGAATATGTCGCATAAAATGCAAGAAAAATACCAATAAAATATGAGTATACCTGTAATCTTTCAAAATGCTAAGCTCAAAAATCGATCTCGCAGGTTTCTCGTTTTAGCTGCGTTTCCTTAAACCTAGCATTTTGAAGTTTATTGGGTATATACTGCGTAAAATTATTATCTCAATCAATGTTGGAAAAAGCATGACTGAAACAAAAAATGATACACTCATTTACGAAGCTCGCCTGCATTGGGTCTTATTTGTTTGGCCTGTTATTTTATTCTGGTTTGCTGTTTGGTTAGGGTATCAATTTGAGACCTTACGCTTTATTGGTTTGGCGCTTGTGTTGACCGCTCTTTTTTGGGAGGTGGTGATTTGGTTAACTTACCAATGCTCTTACCTAGAGATTAAACAAAAACAAGTGACTTTGTGTACAGGCATTTTTGTTAGACAGACCATTGTGCTGTCAATTAATAAAATTGAAAGTATTGATATACGACAATCTATTTTAGGCACTATTTTTCAATATGGCTCCTTGGTCATTACTGGCACAGGTGGAACAAGACAAACGATCAATTTTCTTAACAAACCATTGACTTGTCGGCGCTATATTGAGCAAATGTTGCATCATTAGACACCTTGGTTGTAAGGTGCTATAAACACTTATCTACAAAATTTCACATCTTTGACATATCTGTCCTATACTGTATGCAATGCGTTGCCGTGTGGCTTGATTTTGCAATACATAAAGGGATTTTATGAGTCAAAAAGATTACTACAGCATCATGGGACTAAAGCATGATGCGACCGAAAAAGAAATCAAAACAGCCTATCGACGCTTGGCTCGAAAATATCATCCTGATTTAAATAAAGAACCCGATGCCGAAGATAAATTTAAAGAGTTAGGCGAAGCATATGAAATTTTGAAAGACCCACAGAAGCGCAAAGCTTACGATGAGTATGGTCGCACCGAACCAGGCTATCAAGATGCAAACAATCAAACTTATTCACACGCTTGGCAAGAAGCGGGGGATGCTTTTCATGGCGCAGAAGGTTTTGACGCGGATTTATTTGCATCAATCTTTGGTAAACGAGGCTTTCACCAAGAGCCGCAAGGCGGCGCTGATTTATATGGCACAATCCATATTAGTCTGGAAGAAGCATATCAAGGGGTTGTCAGAGAAATTGAATTACCACGATACGAGAAGCAACGCTTACGTGTGAAAATCCCATCTGGAATAAAAACAGGTCAAAAAATTCGTCTTGCTGGTAAAGGAGAGCCTGGCCCGCAAACCAATGCTGTGGCAGGTGATTTATATATTACCGTGAATATCGATCGCCATCCGTTATTTGATTTAGTTGAAAATGATGTTTACATGACGTTGCCGGTTACACCTTGGGAAGCGGCTTTGGGATGTACGATTCAAGTACCGACATTGGGCGGACGCGTTGATCTGAAGATTCCGGCTCAATCTCAAGCCGGGCAAACACTGCGTTTAAAAAATAAAGGTCTTCCCGCAGCAAAACCTGGTGATCAATATATTTTATTAAAAGTTGTTATACCGCAGCCAGTCACGGATGCACAAAAAGCGCTTTATCAACAGATGGCAGCTGAAATGCCATTCAACCCACGTGAAAAAATGGAGAAATGAACATGGTAAAAAGCACAATGATCATGGGAGTGTTGGTTGACGATCATAGCAGTGTTTCTTTTGTTGACGTTTGTGAAAAACAAGGTATTTCCGAAGATGTTTTATTAGAGATGCTGGAGCATGGTTTGTTGCCTGAAGTGATTTCCCCTGATAAAAATATTGAATTCGATCTCAATATGATAACGCGTGTGCAATCTGCCTGTCGGTTACAAGTTGATCTGGGTTTAAACGCACCAGGCGTCGTGTTGGCTCTAGAGTTGATGGACGAGTTGACGCAGTTAAACAGCCAATTAAGTGTTTTACAACGCCATATTAGAGAGTGATGAGCGGTACTGCTCAAATGTAAGTTTTCACTCCGTGCGAGGGAACGGTCATGTTTGGCACATTCCTTCGCCAAGACAGGCCAAGCTGATGTATGCTGAGCTTGTAAAATGACTTTTTCGTTCAAACTGTGCGCTCAAATCTGCTCGCTCTCCAAAGTTCAAGAGCGAGTCCGTGAACGCTCAAATACACATTTACGCTGTTGTTGCTTACCCTAAAGATTCTCTCAATATCCAAGTACGCTGTGCGGATTGAATAGTGGGATCCTCCCATAAGAGTATTGATAAAGGCTGAGTGCCTTTGGGTGGATTTTTGTCTCTTAAAGCAATCGATACATGATACTTTTTTTGCACATTTTGTAGCGTACTGACTATTTTATTGATATCTGCACCATGGTCAATCAATACTAATTGCTCGTTTCTAAAGACCACATCAACGGCTTGATTGATTAATCCATGTTTCACGACATACTCAATTTGTCGCCATTTCGCATGACGTGACCGAATTAAATCGGTTTGTGATGGTTTCTGTTGAAACGCGACTCTGGCGTGCGCATTGGTTGTGAGATTGACGTGAGCACTGGTTGGTTTTTGTTGTAATAAAAAGTCACATAGCGTGTCGACCATTCCACGATAACGTCCTGAAATAGCAGGTTTTGTTCCGGGGCGGGTATTAATGTAAATCGCAAAAGCCAAAGTATGCGCGTTTGCAGTGTACAAATAGCCTGATAAGCTCATGATGCCGGTCATCGAGCCTGTTTTGGCACGTAAAAAACCACGTTGATATGGTTTGCGAAAGCGCTTCATTAACGTACCATCTTGGCCAGCAATCGGTAAGGCTGCAATGTATTCAAATGCAAGTGGAAAGCGATCGTGAAGGTAGCGTAATAAACCGACTGTTTGTTCCGCGGTAATTAAGTCATGCCGAGATAGTCCTGAGCCATCGATCAAAATAGCGGATGACAAATTGATCTGGGTTTGTTGCTGAATATAATTTTTGACCACGGTTTGTGCTTGTGCCCAATCTACTGGTGTACCGCCGTTGATCACTTGTGCGGCGTGTAAAAATAAACTATTTGCATATAAATTATCAGACGGTTTCAGTGTATCTGCCATTAACTCTTTAATAGGTTTAGAAGAATGGGTTGCTAAGAGCAAGGTTCCTTGCGGTAAATGCCCAGCGATGACTTGACCGTCAAATCCAATATGCATCGCTTGTAATCGATTACGAATTAAAGATTGCGCATAAGCCAGTGGATTGATAATCGGGATGCGGGCTTGAACCGATCCTTGTCCAATATTCATACAGCCACGAACAATTAAATGATTTTCTGGCGTGGTTTTGACACCCACACCACAAGAAGCCGCGCTGGCTGTTTTGACTTGGTTGTCTAAAATAAACGTTTTTTCTGGCGCACTGTACTCGACAACAGCCAGTTGACCCGCGCGATAAGATGGATTCGCCGTCACGGTTACACGATTTTCATCTATCATTAAAGGTGCGGTCGGTGCACCGTAGCTGTATGTGAGATCTTTGGGGACGACGCCAGGCGCATAGGGTGTGAGCGTTTGATGATCGCTGACAATCACAACATTACCCTGAATGCGTTTAACACCAAAGCCTTCTAATTGTGCTAGCAAGATATCAAGGTTTGCATGTGTGAAGGAAGGATCCCCTGGTAAATATAAGTATAATGAACCATATAAGGTGCCTTGTCGCAGTGCTTTAGCATCGGTGCTTAGTTTGGTTTGAAATCGATAATCAGGCCCCAATGCCAGTAAAGCGGCGGCATCAGAAAATAACTTCATGTTGCTGGCAGGAATCAGTGTTTTATCGATATGTCGCTGGTACAGTGTTTCACCGGTATTTAAATCAACAACCATCATGCCCATGTTAATATTAGGGTCAACGTGATTGATAATATTATCGATCGGGTGCTGCAAACTTTCTGCCGATACCGCGTGGCAAACATAACTGAGTAATAAACTTAAAAGCGTCCGTTTCATGCGCATACCGTCCTGTGATGTCTAGTCTTCAATGTGAGGTAATCCTATGCGTTCTAAAAGACCAGATAATGTGTCATTATCATAAAAGGTAATTTTCAATACACCGCCTTCATCTGTGTCGCGGATAATTTCTACCGGTGCACCGACATACTCAGCTAATGCATTTTGTAATTGGATTCTATCACAATCCGTTGGTGTGTGAAGAGCATTGATGCTGTGTTGTTGATGACGAATCGCATTTTCTAAGCGTCTGACAGACCAATGTTCTCGTATAATCAGTTGAGCGAGGCGTGTTTGTTCGGCTGCCGCAAGACCGACTAACATGCGTGCATGTCCTAATGTTAATTGTTGATTTTTTATTTGTTGTTGTACGGGATCGCATAATGTCAATAAACGTAAAAGATTAGCGATATGGCTGCGAGACTTGCCGACTAATTGCGCAATTTCGTCTTGTTTGAAATGAAATTCATTGATTAGACGCTGATATCCACTTGCTTCTTCAATGATATTTAAATCGGCGCGTTGGATATTTTCAATTAAAGTAACGGCGGCTGCTTGATGGTCGGTGTACTCGCCAATCAAACAAGGAACGTGTGATAATCCCGCCAACATAGCTGCACGCCATCGTCGTTCACCAGCAATAATCTCATATTGGTTGGTATGTAATAAACGGACGATTAATGGTTCGATTAAACCTTGAGATTGAATTGAGCTGGCTAACTCTTGAAGTGCTGTTTCGTCAAAATACTGTCTTGGTTGATATTGTCCACGATGCAGTTGGCTGATTTCCAGTAATTTGAAAGCGCGTTGCATAAAAACAGATCTCTCAGATAGTTGCCGTTGTAAATCCAGACGATGCTGATTCAAAAGATCCTAATTTGATCATGTTTCATCTTGATGTGCAATCAAAAAATAATCTGTTGTTGGTTTGTTAACCTCTTGTATGTTCTTGTAACCCTTGTTAGAATAGGCCGTTTTAGAAATAGCCTCATTGTTTAGGAGTAAGATATGGCGCTAGATAGCGTGCAAACGGCAGCGATAGTGGATCAGTATAAGCGTTCTGAACGAGATACTGGCTCATCAGAAGTACAAGTTTCGCTGATGACCAGCCGTATTAAATATTTAACTGAACATTTTAAAATGCACAAGAAAGATTTCCATTCTCGACGTGGATTACAAGCGCTTGTGAATAAGCGTCGCAAGCTTTTGCAATATTTAAAGGCCAGTGATCGTCAACGTTATAGTGCCTTGATTCAAAGCTTGGGTCTAAGAGATTCATATTAATAGATTGGTTTTTTTCAAGATATTTTTGAGGGCGCATTTTTTTTGCGCCTTTTTTTTATGGTAATTGTTTGTGGCTTGAGTTGAGCACGGATAGTTGCAATTAATAAGGTAGAATGATTGTGGCAAAAGTAACGAAACAAATACAATTTGGTGAAAATGTCCTCACTCTGGAAACAGGTGAAATTGCGAGACAAGCAGATGGTGCTGTTTTTGCATCAATGAATGGAACACAAGTGTTAGTCACGGTAGTGGCTAAAAAAGACGGTGCGGAAAATAATAAATTTTTCCCTTTGATGGTTGTGTATCAAGAAAAATATTACGCGGCAGGAAAAATCCCTGGCGGCTTCAACAAACGCGAAGGTCGTTTGAGTGAAGAAGAAACATTGCGTTCTCGCTTGATTGATCGTCCTTTGCGTCCTTTGTTTCCAGAAAATTTTAATCATGAAGTACAAATTATTGCGACTGTCATGTCACTGAATCCAGAAGTCCCTGCCGATATTATTGCGATGATAGGTGCCTCAGCTGCCTTAGCTATTTCAGGTGTGCCGTTTCATGGTCCAATCGGAGGCGCTCGCGTTGGTTATCAAGATGGCATTTATTTATTAAATCCAGGCCCAAGCGCGCTTGAAAAATCGGCATTGGATTTGGTTGTTGCAGGCACAGATGATGCAATCTTAATGGTAGAATCAGAAGCGCATGAATTAAGTGAAGATGTGATGTTAGGCGCTGTCATGTTTGGTCATGAAATGATTAAAAACGTGATCAAAGGTATTCGTGAGTTTGCAGATGAAGCCGGTGACGCTGGTAAGTCAGGTTGGAATTGGGCCGATGCGGTACCTAATACGGAATTAGACACGTGCCTTAAAGATAAAGCTTTGAATGCGATTACAGAAGCCTACTTGTTGAAAGACAAGCAACAACGTTATCAACGATTGGGTGAGTTGCGTCAACAAACGACAGAAGCTTTATTGCTTGAGCAACCCGATTTATCGGCTGATGTGATCACGGGTGCATTCGAAGCGATAGAAAGAGAACATGTTCGACAACGTATTTTAAGCGGCGAGCCACGTATCGATGGTCGCGATAGAAAAACAGTACGTCCTATTACGATTCGCACGAATGTATTAGATCGTGCTCATGGTTCTGCTTTGTTTACACGTGGTGAAACACAAGCCATCGTGGTTGCAACTCTGGGTAATGAGCGCAATGCACAAATTCTTGATAAGTTAGAAGGTGAAGTGAGAGATCGCTTTATGCTGCACTACAATTTCCCTCCTTATTCTGTCGGCGAAACGGGCATGATGGGCAGCCCTAAACGACGTGAAATTGGTCATGGTCGACTGGCCCGACGCAGTTTAACAGCTGTTTTGCCTTCATTAAGCGAATTTCCTTATGTATTGCGTGTGGTTTCAGAAATTACGGAATCCAATGGTTCAAGCTCAATGGCATCGGTGTGTGGATCCAGCTTAGCTTTAATGGATGCAGGTGTTCCATTGAAAGCACCGGTTGCTGGTGTGGCGATGGGCTTGATTAAAGAGGGCGATCAATTTGCGGTATTGACCGATATTTTAGGTGATGAAGATCACCTGGGTGATATGGATTTCAAAGTCGCAGGGACAGCTAAAGGTATTACTGCGCTACAAATGGATATTAAAATCAAAGGTATTACCAAAGAAATTATGCAACAAGCTTTGGCACAAGCACTGGATGGTCGATTGCATATTTTAGAGGTGATGAGCCATGCACTATCTGAGCATCGCCAAGAATTATCAGCGCATGCACCACGTATTGTAACCATGAAAGTTGCCGAAGATAAAATCCGTACCGTGATTGGAAAGGGTGGCGCAACGATCAAAGGTTTAATAGACAGCACGGGTGTTTCAATTGATATTGATGATACCGGTGTCGTCCAATTGTTCTCTCCCAGTCAGGATGCGTTGGAAGAAGCACAAAAACAAATTAAATTGTTGGTTGCTGAAGTCGAAGTTGGCCAAACTTACGCAGGTAAAGTGAATAAAATCGTTGATTTTGGTGCTTTCATTAATCTGTTACCAGGAAAAGATGGTTTGCTACATATTTCACAAATTTGTGCTGAGCGCTCGCAAAAAGTTGAAGATGTCTTACACGAAGGACAAGACATTGAAGTTTATGTTGCTGGTGTCGATAAGCAAGGCCGTGTGAAATTAGAGTGGAAAAATAAGCCTGCTTCGAAAAAAGCAAAAGAAGAAGCTACGCCTGAAACAGCACCAGTCGCTGATGCTGAGCAAAGTGCACAAAACGACGCGTCTGAAGAAGAGTAAGCGTAACCCGTACGTCCGTAATCGTTCAAAAAACAGCATTTTGAATGGTTACGGATAATGCCAGGCAGTTTGTAAATAATGCCCATACTTGTTGTTCACTGAACAAATGTATGCTGCTGTTAAACCCCGTTTCCCCTCAAAATGTGCCCAAACATGGCCGTTCCCTCGTTGCGAGGGTGAACACTTAGAAGCTTGCGATAACGTCTTAAGTTGACGCCATGGGGGTGGACATTTACAAGTAGAATTTGTCGACCACGCCCTGGTGAGTGCTATTTAATTAAATTCAAAAACTCAATGCGACTACTTGGATTGTGTCGCATGTCTCCCAACATCACGGATGTTGTCATGGTCGAATTTTGCTTTTCGACGCCGCGCATCATCATGCATAAATGTTGTGCTTCAACAATCACACCCACACCCCTGGCATGTGTAATATCTTGAATACAATGTGCAATTTCTGACGTTAATCTTTCTTGAATTTGTAAACGTCTAGAAAAATAGTCAACAATACGTGCAATTTTGGAAAGACCTAAGACTTTACCATTGGGTAAGTAGCCGATGTGACACTTTCCAAAAAACGGCAGTAAATGGTGCTCACACAGAGAGTACATTTCAATATTTTTTACAATGACCATCTCGCTCATATCACATTCAAACAGAGCGTCGTTGATGATATCATCCAGTTTTTCTGCATAACCCTTGGTCAAAAAAGATAACGCTTTTGCTGCGCGTTTGGGGGTATCAACCAGACCTTCTCGAGTTACATCTTCGCCTAATTCTTTTAATAATTGTTCATATAAAGTGTGCATTGCGATTCAACCAAAAATAAAAATTAACCTGGTGGCCAATGTAATTGGCGACCACCCAGTAGATGTAAGTGAATATGGTAGACTGCTTGTCCACCTTGTTGATTGATATTATAAACAAGTCGATAACCCAGTTCATTAATTTCCATTTCTTTTGCCAATTGTTTCGCTGCGAATATCATTTGGCCAACTAAAGCCTGATCTCCTTCTTGAAGATCGTTGATAGTTGCAACGTGTTTCTTGGGAATAATCAACACATGGACAGGTGCCTGTGGTGCAATATCCTTAAAAGCCAAAATATCAGGTGTTTCGTAGACAATATTGGCAGGGATTTCCTGTTTAGCGATTTTACAAAATAAACAGTCCAATTGGATTCTCGGTACGAAAAAATGCCTATTATCCTGAAAACGGCAGGGAAAATCTACAGTGAATGTTGCGCTCATGTTGACAAAAACTCAATTTCGTATGGTTTACGCTTTTGTCGTAATGCATGTCTTACTCAGATTCTAGTGGCATGACCAACCACATGACAAGATAAACAAGAATTGCAGAGCCGCCTAAAAATAAAAAGAGTACGAATATTAAGCGAATCCAAGTAGTATCTAAGTCAAAATAAGCAGCGATACCGCTGCATACACCGGCTATCATTCGATTTCTTCGTGATCGTCGCAGTGATTTATGAGAAGGGGTCATTTGTTTCATAGTGTATTAAAGTATGAATTAAAATGAGAGCAAAACGCATTTTAATTTAATTAGGGTCTGTTGACAATGGGTGACACGGCCAAAAACCAAGATAATTTGTACCAATTTCAGCTTGAGTTCTTTGAACAGGCTGGCTATTCGCCTCACTCAAGTTAAAATTTGCGCGAAATTATCTTGATTTTTGACTCGCGCCCCAAATGTCAACAGCCCCTAAGCGGGCGTATCAATCAGTTTTGTGCATTTATTGAGATATGTTTCCCCTCACGTATCTTCTTTGTTAAAATACGCTGAGTTTATTTATTATTATAGGATTTATTATTTATGCAAGAGCTTTCTAAAAAAGCATTGAGATCAAAAGCGCATCATTTAAAACCGCTGATTCTTTTAGGCTCTAAAGGTTTAACCGAAGCGGTTGTAAAAGAAACAGATTTAACTTTAGTTACACATGAATTAATTAAAATTAAAATCAATGGCTTAGAGAAAGCTGAGCGAAAAGCATTGGCTCTGGATTTGTGCCAGCAACTCAATGCCGAGTTAGTTCAAATCGTAGGACATATTGCGACTATTTTTCGTCAAAATGAAAATCATTGAGAATCATTATGTGGCATACAATAGACGGACCTGATTCAATATTTTACTGATTCTGCTTTGTAGCCGCTGAAGCAATATTTTAAATATGTCCTACTGGCCATTCAGTCTGATATTTTGCATAATGAAGCCTCGATATTAACAAGGTGAAAATAAATTATGAGTTTAATGAAAGTAAGTGCTGGCAAGGATGTACCGAATGACGTGAATGTGGTTATTGAAATTCCCATGCACGGACAACCTGTAAAATATGAGGTAAATAAAGATTCGGGTGCTTTGTTTGTTGATCGATTTTTATCAACCTCGATGGTTTACCCTACCAACTATGGTTATATCCCACAAACACTTTCTGAAGATGGTGATCCCGTTGACGTATTGGTTTTAACACCGGTTCCTGTTGTGTGTGGTTCAGTGATTCGTGTGCGTATCTTAGGTATGATGCGTATGACTGATGAGTCAGGAATTGATGCAAAGCTAATTGGCGTGCCGGTTAGTAAGCTAACTCGTTTATATGATGATATTCAAAGTTATGAAGATTTACCCAAATCCTTGTTGCTATCGATAGAGCATTTTTTCAAACACTATAAAGATTTAGAAGAAGGTAAATGGGTAAAAGTAGAAGCATGGGAAGGCCGTGCTGCTGCGTTACAAGAAATTATGGATAGCGTTGCTCGCTACCAAAATCAATAATTGTAACAAACGAATCACGACTCGCTCGTGTCATTCCCGCGAAGGTGGGAGCGACACGAGCGATCATGGCTCAAATCTGAGCGCTTTCCG
Organism: uncultured Legionellaceae bacterium; assembly: GCA_964493245.1. Lineage (GTDB taxonomy): Bacteria > Pseudomonadota > Gammaproteobacteria > Legionellales > Legionellaceae > CAZBNB01. The sequence goes on along the minus strand of CAZBNB010000007.1, from coordinate 76,679 downwards.
AGGCTCAAGCGCGATTCCCTGAGCGGCTACCGGTTAAAAGGCGTGAATACTTACCAGTTAACCCAATCTTTAACTCTTTTTAGGTGCTATTCTCTTTCTTATTACGATAGAAAAGAAAACATAAGCCCAGCCATTTATTAACAACTCAATTGAAATAAACAGCCCCACTACCCATAGACCACTGATGGGCCATTCGGCAATGATTAATACGCCTAAAATAATACTAGCAATACTACTTAATAGTAGAAACAACCATCCCGTTGTATGTGTACGTAAAGACATTGCCATCATCAAGCGAGATAAACCGATGATCACCAGTGTCCAGGCAATTAACAGCGTGATAATTGACGATGCTAATATAGGATCGAAAATGATAAAGCTACCTAAGATGATATAAAATAAAGCAATTAAAGCATGCCATAAAGACGCTTGCCATCCACGACTTTTAACCACATCGATTAATTGTGCAATACCTGCGATTTCAAACAGAACACCCAACAGAAAAATACTCATCAGGGTTAAGCCAACCACCATACTGAGGCCAAGACAACCGAGAAAAATAAAAAGAATACCAAGCCCAAATAACCAGCTCCAATTGCGGTCTAGGCCAGAAAATGTTTTCGTTTTAGATACCATCATTGCTCCTTAATAGTGTGAGAAGACACACTTTAGTATATATCCGTAATCATTCAGAATGCTATTTTTGCGGTATCGATTTCAGGGAAAACGCATCTAATTTTTGAACACAAATCACCGCTTTGAGGACTACGACCTGTGCTTTATGTGCAGGATCCATACAATCTTAATCAAGGTTGTAATCTGGACTCCGTGCATAAAGGGCGGAACGTAGACAAAGTGGTTTTATATAACACGATTAGATGCGTTTTTCCTGGTATCGATTTCGGCTTAAGTCTCAATAATCGAATCGTTTGATATTTGACGTCGCCGTAACAGGGGCAGTAGTTGAGGGCCAAAAATTTGTATGATTAAGCCTAATATAATCAGTAACCCGGCATGTAGTTTCCATGTCTCTAGAGGCTCATCGAAGACATAATATGCTCCAATCATTCCAAACAAAGGCGTTAATAGTGTGAAAGGGATGATCGTTAACACGCGGTATTTTCCAAGCAACCAACTCCATGCACTGTATGCAAACCAGGTGGATATCGCTGTGGTATACATAATCGAAACAATACTCAACCATGACAAATGGCTTAAAACCGTTGTAATTTGTTGAGGACCTTCTACTAAAAAAGAAATCAGTGCGAGCGGAGGCGTGGCAATCAATCCGCCCCACGCAACCAATGCCAATGGATTGACTGAACCAATTTGACGCGTTAATAAATTGCCTGTAGCCAGCGCAGCAGCGCCTCCCATTTCCAATAAAAACCCCAAATAAGAGGCTGTGTGATTTACTTTTGCCCAAACAATACCAAGGCCACTGAATGCAATCAGTGCTCCCAACAGTTGTAAAGTGGTGACTCGCTCTCTTAAGAAAATACCAGCAAAAATCAAACTTAATACCATTTGTAATTGAAGAATAATAGATGATAGACCAGCGGGCATATCTTGCTGCATTCCCCAAAATAAAAGCGCAAACTGAAGAGAAAAATTCACTAACCCGTACAGTGCCAGCAGTCTAAAGGGAATCGCTGGCCTGGGAATAAAAAATACCAGCGGTATACTGACAAAGAAAAAGCGCAAAGTACAAAGCAAAAAAGGAGGAATCTGATTTAAACCCAGTTTGACAAAAATAAAATTAAAACCCCAAGCCGCTGCGATACTAATGCCAAGGAGTATATGTAGTGGTTGCATGATATGTTAGGCCTAAAGTCAGTAAAAAAACGACGCAATATATTGTAACAAATTTTCGACATATATACTACTATGTGATCATATTTTTTACAAAAAGACTAGGTCTATTGACACTTGGAGCAGAGAGTTAAAAACCAATCTAAATTTAGGGTAAATTGGCCAGGGTAAACGCATCTAATTTTTGAGCACAAATCACGTCTTTGGGGCTACGTCCTGCGCTTTATGCTCAGGATCCATACACTCTTAATCAAGATCGTAATCTGGATTCCGCGCATAAAGCGCGGAACGTAGACAAAGTGATTTTATATCACACGATTAGATGCGTTTGCCCTGGTAAATTGGCTTGATTTTTAATCCTGGCAGGCTTGTCATTTAGACCAAGGGATTATTTTATGTTGCCTCGGAATGATTGCCATCGCGTGTACTGAGTGAGAGCGCTAAATCGACAATTTTTTTAGATTGCTCATCATTCACATCAATTTGACTCACATCTTTAGTGAGCTCTAACAAGAGAGAGGGGAGTCTGTGCTGATTTGAGCGTTCTGTTTGGTAAAGTGTATTGGCATGGATAAAAATATAATGTAATAAATTTTTGCTGATGGTTATTTTGTGTTCTTCAGGCTGCGTATTGGTATGGCTATCACCAAACAGTAACCATCCAGGAGAAACATTTAATTCTGCCGCGATCTCAACCAATTTATTTAATTCAGGGATAACCTCGCCGCGTAAATACTTTCGACAGATCTGTGACGAGTGGCCAGCCATTTTCGCAAAACGATTAATATCTACACCAGATGTTGAGCGAGATGAGCAATAACCTTTCATAATTAACGTGTCACGCAATCGGTCAGCAAATTGTTTAATTAAACTGAGTTTTTCCATGGTGTCATTTTACGCCTCAAAAAGAGTGAAAAATTGTAACAAATCAAATCGTTAAATACAACTTAGAAAACAAAATGAAACCATTTGTTTCATTTTGAAATTATTGATTGACATATTGTTCTTGATGAAACTAAAATACGCTCGAATGTTGTGTGATATATACTTTGCACACCTGCGTTTTCGGTTTTTAGTGCCCAGATATGGTTTATCTCATGTGTTAAAAAATGCGCGCATCGTTATTCATATCTAAGCCTTTTTTAACATACGAGATGAGCCATAGATAGGATGCTACAAAAGCGAAAACGCAGGTGTACAAGGTATATATATATCAGTCAGCATTTGTCCAACCAAAGGAATGGCAAGATGTACGATGGAACAAACCATCTTGTCACGGTTTTAGGAAACAGTGGTTCAAGCATAGCTGTTAAACCTCGCACTATTTTATGGCTGGTATTATTTTTTAATCCCAGCCACTCTATCTATACTCAAAATGACAGAAATAGTTGCAATTTATTTAAAATTATTTAAATATAGTATTACCAATAATAAATAAAGAAAGGATCTCTTATAATGAAACGAATACTGTTGGGTCTTGTTTGTGGATTGTCCGCAGTCGAAGGAATGGCTGGTACGATGGGTGATGTTGCTCCTGCGGTAGCGCCAGATAATTACATTGGTGTGTTTGGTGGCGGTGGTACGTTATCTAGCATGTCAGTTTCAAATCTGGGTGTTGACTATTTTCCCCCAACTGCAGGTGGAATCGTAGCTGCTAATTTATCGGGCCGTTCTCAAAGTCATTCTGACTGGTTAGTTGGTGGCATGATTGGCCATGATTTTGGTGCCAGTGCTTTACCTTATTTTTCACGATGGTCAATTCGCCCCGCTGCTGAGCTAGAAGGCTATTATATTGGCAAGAAAAATGTGAGCAGTAACACCACTAATATTGCATCATCAACCAATAGACAAGATTTTTCTGTGACATACCCTATGTCTTCTGGTGTTGGCATGATCAATGCCGTTCTTAATTTTGATACTGAGCAAGCTTTACGTTGGCATCCTTATGTTGCTGGTGGGGTAGGGGTTGCGGCTGTTTCCGTCTCCAATGCCACAGCGACTCAGACAACGCCAACAGGTGTTACGGCTAATCAATTTGGTTCATCTTCTTCTGCCAGCGATACCGCGTTTGCGTCTCAGGCAAAAGCAGGATTAAATTTTGATTATAACGAACATTTTAAAATATTTGCAGAATATCGCTACCTTTACTTAGGCGCGACCAGCTTTATGTTCGGTTCACCCATTAATACCTCCTTGGCTAGTAACTGGAGTACAAAATTGGGTAGCCAAAGCTATAACTTCGGTTCTGCTGGTATTAAATACTATTTGTAAGCTGTATTAAAACAGTATTTCAATAGAGAAATTGAAAACACTTGAAATTAGGTGCAATGAATAAGCACAAAGTTTCAAGTGTTTTTTTATTGGATCAGGATTTTGATTCAAAGCGCGTTGCTTTATGAAAAAAGCTCCGGTATACTCGCGCGCAGTACATATTAATTATTTATTATTAATAGTCATAGGCACGTAGCTCAGTGGTAGAGCACCACCTTGACATGGTGGTGGTCGGTGGTTCGATCCCACTCGTGCCTACCATTCTTTTCATCACATTCACTCGCCTTAGTGCTAGAGAGTTTCAGTATGCCAAACATTACATTTCCTGATGGAAAAATTCAGTCGTTTGAAAACTCTGTCACGGTTTTAGAAGTTGCGACAGCAATTAGTCCTAGTTTGGCTAAAATTGCGTTGGCAGGCCGTGTCGATGGCCGCTTGATCGATCTGAGTTATCTCATTGAAGCTGATTGTTCGTTGGTGATTATTACTGAAAAAGATCCCGAAGCATTGGAAGTTATTCGTCACTCTACGGCGCATTTATTAGCACAGGCAGTCAAGACACTTTATCCCAATGCTCAAGTGACAATTGGCCCCGTTATTGAAGATGGTTTTTATTATGATTTTGCTTTCGAACGCCCCTTCTCTCCTGAAGATTTGGCGTGTATTGAAGCTAAAATGGAAGCGTTAGCAAAAGCCAACTTTACAGTGACACGTCGTGAACTGCCAAGAGAAGAGGCCATTGCTTACTTCCGCGGTCTAGGTGAGAATTATAAAGCTCAGATTATTGCTGATATCCCTGCAGGTGAAGTTTTATCATTGTATCGTCAAGGTGATTTTGAAGATTTGTGTCGTGGCCCACATGTGCCGTCAACCGGTCGATTAAAAGCGTTCAAATTGACAAAACTGGCTGGTGCATATTGGCGCGGAGACGCTAAAAATGAAATGTTACAGCGTATATATGGCACAGCATGGGTTGATAAAAAATCATTAGCAGATTATTTGCATCGTATTGAAGAAGCGGAAAAACGAGATCATCGTAAACTTGGCAAAGTGCTTGATTTGTTCCATTTTCAAGATATTGCACCAGGTATGGTGTTCTGGCATGCCAATGGTTGGACTATTTATCAGATTATTGAGCAATACATGCGTCAGGCCTTATTAAAAATGAATTATCAAGAGGTCAAGACACCACAATTGGTTGACAAAGTACTGTGGGAAAAATCTGGGCATTGGGATAATTTTAAAGATGCTATGTTTTTAACTGAAACAGAGAATCGAGATTATGCTGTTAAACCAATGAATTGCCCTTGTCACGTACAAATTTATAACCAAGGAATTAAGAGTTACCGTGATTTACCACTGCGTCTTTCTGAATTTGGTGCGTGCCATCGTTGCGAGCCTTCTGGGGCTTTACATGGGTTGATGCGGGTTCGCGGCTTTGTGCAAGATGATGCACATATTTTTTGTACAGAAGAGCAAATTCAAGCAGAGGTCAGTGATTTATTGCATTTGGTAAAACGGGTTTATACCGATTTTGGCTTTACCAATATTACTTATCGTTTAGCGCTACGTCCTGAGCAACGTGTAGGCAGTGATGAAGGTTGGGACAAGGCAGAAAAAGCACTGCAGCAAGCGATGCAATCACAGCGTATTGAATGGATAGACGCACCAGGAGAGGGTGCTTTTTACGGCCCTAAGATTGAGTGTTCTCTTTCAGATTGTTTAGGCCGCATTTGGCAGTGTGGTACTATCCAGATAGATTTTTCTATGCCAGAACGATTAGGCGCACAATATATTAACGAAGCAGGCGACCGTCAAACGCCGGTGATGATTCACCGTGCTATTCTGGGTAGCTTTGAGCGCTTTATTGGTATTTTGATTGAGCATTATGCCGGTAAGTTTCCTACATGGTTATCACCGACTCAAGCCGCTGTTTTGACCATCAGCGAAAAGCATAACGCTTATGCCGAAACAGTGAACCGTTTGTTACTCGAGTCAAATCTACGTGCTCAAGTTGATTTAAGAAATGAAAAAATAGGTTTTAAAATTCGTGAACATACGTTACAAAAAGTTCCTTATCTTTTGATTTTAGGTGATAAAGAAATGGACACTCAACACGTGACGGTACGTACACGCGAAGGAGTTGATCTTGGGATGATGACTGTTGAATCATTTTGTGATAGACTCCGCCAGGAAATAGCTCATAAGGGGTTGGTTTTATCAAACCCAGTATCTTGAGAAAATAAAAAAATATTTTTATTCAACAAGTTAACCGTTTTTTGTTTGTTGAGATGGAAGTATAGCGTCGTTCGATAAATAAACATAAACGCTTAAAAATCATTGGCCGTGAAGGGAGGAATTAACCATTAGTGCATCAACGAAGCGTGATACGGATCGCGCGCGAATTAATGAACAAATTACAGTCACTGAGGTGCGTTTAATTGATGCCGATGGCAATCAAGCAGGAATTGTCTCAACCCGTGAAGCGCTACGTGCAGCCGAAGAAAGTGGTCTTGATTTGGTGGAGATTTCTCCGACAGCCAAGCCACCTGTTTGCCGGATCATGGATTATGGTAAGTTTCTCTTTGAGGTCAGTAAGAAACAAGCGGAAGCACGCAAAAAACAAAAACAAATTCAAGTAAAAGAGTTGAAATTCCGTCCAACGACGGATGATGGGGATTACCAGGTCAAGCTACGCAACCTGTTACGATTCCTAAAGCATGGTGACAAAGTGAAAATCACGGTCCGTTTTCGTGGTCGTGAAGTCGCTCATCAAGAGTTGGGTATGAAAATACTAGATCGGTTGCAACAAGACACGGCGGAAGTCGCGGTCGTGGAGCAGCAAGCAAAACGCGAAGGTCGTCAATTGTTGATGGTGTTGTCGCCGAAGAAGAAATAGTATGTGCTTAATTGTATAAGTACATCAATGCGGAGTGTTATAGCATGCCAAAGTTAAAATCACATCGGGGCGCCTGTAAGCGTTTCCGGAAGACAGCAAGTGGTGCGATTAAACGTCGTGGCGCTTATCGTAATCACATCCTCACTAAAAAGTCGACCAAACAAAAACGTCATTTGCGTGTGAGTTCTGGTACATTAAAGAAATGCGATGCGCGCTTGGCTGAGCGTATGTTGCACGGTAGTTAAGAGGAGAGTGAATTATGCCAAGAGTTAAACGTGGTGTGACTGCCAAAGCGCGTCATAAGAAAATTATGAAACAAGCGCGTGGTTACTACGGTGCCCGCAGTCGAACCTATCGCGTTGCCAAGCAAGCAGTTATCAAAGCAGGGCAATATGCGTATCGTGATAGAAGACAGAAAAAACGTCAATTCCGTGCATTATGGGTTGTGCGTATCAATGCACAAGCTCGTGAATGTGGTTTATCTTATAGCCGCTTTATTGATGGTTTAAAGAAAGCTGGTATTGAGTTAGATCGAAAAGTGTTGGCTGATATGGCTGTGCATGATAAAGCCGCATTTGCAGCAGTTGCTGAACAAGCTAAAAAGGCATTGGGCTCAGCAAGCTAAAGACTGATTTTCGTGATAAAGGTTTCAACAGTTCGGTATGATAGATGCTTTTAGAGCAACTATTCGAGAGTTGAGACCTTTTGACTAAGAGAGTAGAATCAGTGTAATTAATCTCAGTCTAAGAGTTTACGATGCAGGATGTCAGTCATATTCAACAGTTGGCATCTTCCGCCATTGAGCAGGCAGAGGATGTAGGTTCGTTAGAAGCGATTCGCGTTGATTTTCTAGGAAAAAAAGGAAAATTAACGGAGCTCCTTAAAGATTTAGTGAACGTCCCTCCCGAAGAGCGACCACGTGTTGGTCAGCTAGTCAATCAAATCAAGCGACAGCTCAGTGAACAAATCGAAGCCAAGCTTGAACAATTAAAAGCAAAAGCACTGGAAATCAAATTAAGCGCAGAGCAAATTGATGTGACCTTATCGGGTCGTCAATCGACAGTCGGTTCTTTGCACCCAGTGACGCAAATCAAAATCAAGATCAATGCTTATTTCGCGCGTCTTGGTTTCGATGTGATTGATGGTCCTGAAGTCGAATCAGATTTTTACAATTTTGAAGCATTGAATATTCCAGCTACGCATCCCGCGCGTGCCATGCACGATACCTTTTATTTTGGTGATGGTTCATTATTGCGCACACACACATCGCCTGTTCAAATTCGGGTGATGGAAAAACGTAAACCACCTTTTCGGTTAATTGCACCGGGGCGGGTTTATCGTTGCGATTCAGATTTAACACATACGCCGATGTTTCATCAGGTTGAAGGTTTATTGATTGATCAATCTTCGACTTTAGCCAGTTTGAAAGGACTGCTACAACAATTCTTTTCAGATTTATTTGGGCGTCAGCTTGCATTTCGATTTAGAGCCTCTTATTTTCCTTTTACAGAGCCCTCTGCGGAAATGGATATCGAGTGTACGCAGTGCGCTGGCAAAGGCTGTCGATTATGTGGTTTTAGTGGTTGGATTGAAGTCGGTGGTTGCGGCATGGTCCATCCCCATGTGTTAAAGTCAGTTGATATTTCACCAGAAGACTATCAAGGTTGGGCTTTTGGGATGGGAATTGATCGCATTGCTATGTTGTATTATGAAATTGATGATTTACGTATGATGTTTGAAAATGACGTCAATTTTTTAAATCAATTTTAAGAGTCCTATAAGATGAAAATCTGTGAATCGTGGTTACGTGATTGGGTCAAATACACATTAAGTTTAGACGAATTAAATAATCAGCTGACATTGGCTGGCCTTGAGTTCTATGGTTGTTATCCCGTTGCGGGTGAGTTTACAGGCGTGGTTGTCGCGCATGTTTTGGAAACCAAACGACATCCACAAGCCGATAAACTGACAGTGTGTGTGGTCGATGCCGGTTTAGACGCGCCATTACAAATTGTATGCGGTGCGAGTAATGTTAGGCCAGGTTTGAAAGTTGCGTTGGCAATGATTGGCGCGAAGTTGCCCCAAGATTTACATATAAAAGCGTGTAAGCTAAGAGGGGAGGCCTCTCAAGGCATGTTGTGCTCGACTGTCGAGCTTGGTTTAGAAGAAAAATCTGACGGTATTTTAGAGTTACCTCATGATGCGCCTATCGGTAAAGATTTACGCGAGTATTTGGTGTTAAATGACACGATTCTTGAAATCGAGCTCACCCCCAATCGCGCCGATTGTTTTAGTGTATTGGGCATTGCAAGAGACGTGGGTGCCTTGAATAGTGTGGTTTGTCAATCGATTCCCGATGTGGTGATTGCACCTAGGATTGCGGATAAATTAGAAGTTGTTTTAGATAAACCGGCTGCTTGCCCTCATTATGCTGGCCGCGTCATAAAAGGCATCCAGCCTCATGCTGAAACGCCTATTTGGTTACAAGAACGTTTGAGACGTAGTGGTTTACGCTGTGTGCATCCGGTTGTCGATATTCTGAATTATGTGATGCTGGAAATTGGTCAGCCTATGCATGCATTTGACTTACAATCTATCAACGGCGGTATTGTTGTACGTGACTCACGCCAACAGGAGTCGCTGACGTTGTTAGATGGCCAAACGGTCACATTAGATGCCGATATTTTGGTCATTGCTGATGCTGAAAAACCCCTGGCCATTGCGGGTATTATGGGAGGAGAGCACAGCGCAGTTCAGGACAATACCGTCGATATTTTTCTTGAAAGTGCCTTTTTTACGCCGCAAAACATGGCTGGGGTTGCACGACGCTTTGGTTTGGCCACAGACGCATCCCAACGCTTTGAGCGAGGTGTTGATCCGTCAATACAATGTAAAGCACTCGAATATGCAACGGCTTTAATTCAGCAAATTGTCGGTGGTGATGCTGGGCCTATACAAGTCAAGATTTATACCGAGCATTTACCCGTGAATCCAGCGATTCTCTTTCGACCAGCACGCGTAGCACGCTTGACAGGGGTGACCATTGGTTCTCAAGAAATGTTTGGCATACTTGAGCGATTAGGTATGAGTGTCACTCAAGAAGATAAGCATTGGACAGTCATAGCCCCCACGCACCGATTTGATATAAAAAACGAAGCGGATATTGTTGAAGAAATTTTGAGAGTTTATGGTTACGATAAAATCATGCCTCAACCCGTGTCTACGGATATGCAAGCAGGCGTTGTCAATCAACTCGAGCAAGTAACGCACGCGATTAGTTGTTTTCTTGTTAGCAGAGGCTATCAAGAGGCCATTAATTATAGTTTTGTTGATCCAGAAATACAAAAAGCATTGTATCCACAGCATGTTGCGCACACATTGTTAAATCCAATCTCTTCTGACCTCTCTCAAATGAGAACCGGGTTATGGAGCGGTTTAATTGCAGCGATGATGCATAATTTACATCGTCAACAAACTGCATTGAAATTGTTTGAAGCGGGAGTTGTGTTTCAGCGAATCGATAATCAATTACAAGAAATCCCTTGTATTGCTGCTTTGATGACGGGTGATCATGGCCAGATGAATTGGAGTGAGCAATCCAGAGTCTACGACTTTTATGATTTGAAAGGCGATTTACAGGCGTTGTTGTCACAATTGGGGCAAACCTCTCTTGTGTTTAAAAAAGAAACTCATCCGGCGTTGCATCCTGGTAAATCGGCCGAAATAATATGCGCTGATCGGGGTGTTCATATAGGTTGGATCGGTGCCTTACATCCTGGTTTAATGGATGCTTTAGATATCACAACCGATGTGTTTTTATTCGAATTATCTTTAGCGCCATTATTAAATGCACCAACAAAGACATACCATCCCATCTCGCGCTATCCACAAACTCGCCGAGACTTATCCTTGATCATTGATGAATCAGTGACGGCGGCTCAAATTGAAGCGGTTGTGCGTGATGTGATTGATGTGGGCTGTTTAAAAGGGTTTGATATCTTTGATATCTATTACGGTGAAGGGATTCCAAAAGGCAAAAAAAGTTTAGCAATAGCCTTGACCTTACAGAATGATAATCGCACACTGGTAGACGCTGAAATTCAAGCCATGGTAAATAGTATTTTGCAAAAATTAGAAGGAGCTTTTTCTGCGGTGCTGCGAGCAGTTTGATACGGTCAAGACTGACGAAAAACATCGAGGTCAAGGCGGATTGTATTTGTAATGAGGGCGTTTAGCTGACTAAATGAACGAATTAAAAATAAAATCCAACGAAGAGATCGATGTTTTACGTCAGTCCCGACGGTATCAATCAGTTTATCAGCAGAGAGTCGCGCAATTGATGGCAGAAGTATGATGGATAACCATATTTCTGGGCGATGATCACCGCAGATACGCCAAACAGTTGTTCGGTGAGCTGGCGTGAACACTTATGGAAAAGGAGACATGCATGAATGCATTGAGCAAAGCGATGATGGCAGAAGTTTTGTGTCATGAGGTTGGCTTAAGTAAACCAGATTCTAAATTGGTTGTTGAATTGTTTTTTGAAGAAATTCGCACCATGCTGGAGTCCGGTGAGCATGTTAAGTTGTCGCGTTTTGGTAATTTTATCTTGCGCGATAAATCTCAACGCCCTGGTCGAAACCCAAAGACAGGGCAGCCAGTTGCGGTGGTTGCAAGGCGTGTTGTTACCTTTAAAGCGGGTTTGAAACTAAAAGATAGAATTGATCGCCATTATGCAGAATAAGACACATTATCAAAAACACGTATTTATTTGCACCAATCAAAAAGAAGCCGGTAAAACTTGCTGTGCGAATACGGGCGGCAAAGATTTTTTTCATCACCTTAAATCACGCATCAAAGAATTAAAGATGGATGGGCCTGATAAAATTCGTGTGAGTCAGTCAGGTTGTCTAGGTCGATGTGCATTAGGCCCATGTATGGTGATTTATCCAGAAGGACGTTGGTATACGTATTTAACGTTTGATGATTTGGATGAAATCATTACACATGATCTCAGAGAAGGTTTTGTCGTTGACCGATTATTGATTCCACTCTAAGCGTTACGCTCAACGTAAGTGCTACCGCAATGGCGTCATTGCCTGAAAGATTGGTTTAGTCGTCACTTATGTTGCATGATAATGGTTGACTATTGAAAAACTTTTAACGATAATCTGTCCCCACTTGTAGATTTTTAGAATATTGGTTAAAATCGCCCATCCGATAGTGGTGGTCTGGAGTAAGTTTAATGAAGACAATGAGCGCTAAAGCGCACGAAGTGAAGCGTGACTGGTATATTGTTGATGCCAGCGATAAAATTTTAGGTCGTTTGGCCACAGAAATCGCGAGCCGTTTGCGTGGTAAGCATAAAGCAGAATATACACCGCATGTAGATACCGGTGATTATATCGTTGTGACCAACGTAGAAAAACTGCGTGTGACAGGTCGTAAATTTAAAAATAAAATGTATCATAGCCACTCTGAATTTCCTGGTGGTATTAAATCCGTTTCATTTGATAAAATGCAAGCAACCCATCCTGCGCGTATTCTTGAACGTGCGGTCAAAGGAATGTTGCCAAAAAATCCATTGGGCAGAGATATGTATCGCAAACTAAAAGTGTATGTTGGTAGCGACCATCCTCACGCAGCACAGCAACCCAAGCAACTTGATATTGAGGAATAAGCATTATGGCGAAGAAAAAACAGTATTACGGAACCGGCCGCAGAAAGAGCTCAGCAGCACGTGTTTTTTTACGTCCTGGTAAGGGTGAAATTCTAGTTAATCGACGTGCAGTTGCCGAATATTTCGGCCGTGAAACGGCATGTATGATTATTCGCCAACCTCTGGAAACTGTCGATGTCATGGGTAAATTTGACGTGTATGCAACTGTTGTCGGCGGCGGTATTTCTGGACAAGCAGGTGCTATCCGTTTAGGAATCGCTCGTGCTTTAGTGGCTTATGATGAAATGGATTTGGCTGCCGATGCTGAGCCAGCTGAAGACTCTTTCCGTCGTAAATTGCGTGCACGTGGTTTGTTGACCCGTGATTCACGTAAAGTCGAAAGAAAGAAAGTTGGTTTGCACAAAGCACGTCGTGCAACACAATACTCAAAACGTTAATCGTCTGTTTTTCTTCTATGGACCGGTATACCTCTTTATTAAAGTGGTTACTGCGTCTCCTGACTGGGATTGGCGCACTGTTTGCGCTGACCCCATTTTGGGCCTCTTGGAAACCCAACGCTAAAGTTGTCCGCGCTGCCGGTCCTGTTTCTGTTGATTTAAGCCATTTAGAACCGGGTCAAAAAATGACAGTGGTGTGGCGAGGCAAGCCTATTTGGGTGTTACGCCGTACGCCTGAGATGATTGCACAACTGCAAGACGAACAGCAATTGCGTGATCCAACATCACATGATTCGCATCAACCCATTGCTGCACATAATCAATTTCGTTCCTTGAATCCTGAATACGCGGTCTTAGTTGGCTTATGTACCCATTTAGGTTGTATTCCAAAGCAGATAGCCGCTTCTGCAGGTGCTGCAAAGTCTAGCGTCGGAGCTGGGTTTTTCTGTCCCTGTCATGGTTCTCGATTTGATGTCGCGGGTCGTGTTTATAAAGATTCACCTGCCTCTAGCAATTTAGAAGTGCCGCCTTATCATTTTCGTGATGCAACGGTTTTGGTTATTGGAGAAGAAGCGTGAGATCCTGGTTACAAACGCGCTTGCCGATAGTGAATACCTGGATAACGTATTTTAAAACATATCAAGTCCCTAAAAATCTAAATGTCTATTACTGTTTTGGGGCCTTGGCTTTATTGGTTTTTGTTGGTCAATGGGGAAGTGGTTTATGGTTGACCATGTTTTATACCCCGTCTGCAGCCGGTGCTTTTGATTCAATAGAGTCGATTATGCGAGATGTGCCTTTTGGATGGCTATTGCGTGATATGCATACTGTTGGCGCTTCTGCTTTTTTTATGATTCTCTATATTCATCTTTTTCGTGGCTTATTATATGGTTCTTATCAAAAGCCCCGTGAATTGGTTTGGATATTCGGCGTGTTGTTGCTGTTGTTGACGATGACAGAAGCGTTTTTTGGCCAAACATTACCTTGGAGTCAAATGTCTTATTGGGGAGCACAGGTATTGACCTCTCTTTTAAGCGTGATTCCCGGTGTTGGTGATGCTTTGGTCACTTGGTTTCGTGGTGATTATGTTGTTGGTGACGCTACGCTGCATCGTTTTTTTGCTTTACATGTGATTGCGATTCCACTGCTTATGATCGTGCTCGTTGTTTTACATATTATTGCGCTGCATCAAGTTGGCGCCAATAATCCAGATGGCATAGAAATTAAAAAAACGTACCAGCATCTAGATAAAATACCTTTTTATCCTCATTATTGGCGCAAAGACTTATTCGCTATGTTGATATTTTTAATGGTTTTCTTTGTGGTCGTCTGTTTCATGCCAAATGCTTTGTTAGAGCGTAATCATTTCATTGCCGCAGATGCCACGCAGACCACAGACAGCGTTACGCCGATGTGGTACATGTTGCCTTATTATTCGATCTTACGTGCGATTCCAAATAAAATGGGCGGCGTTGTGGCCATGGGCTTTTCTTTACTCATTTGGTTTTTTTTGCCGTGGTTAGATAGAAGTCCGGTTCGCTCTATGCGTTACAAAGGGCAATTATCAAAATATATGCTCACATTGTTTGTGTTCAATTTTATTTTTTTAGGTTATTTGGGTGCATTAGAAGTGACACCGTTGATTCAATATGCCAGCCAAATGTCGACGTTATTTTATTTTACTTATTTTATTTTTATGCCAAGTTATACACGTTATGAGCGCTGTCACATTCCACCTAAGCGATTGACATGATGAAGTTGATTCATGGCAGTGGGTGGATTTTACATCTGATCCTGTTTATGTATCTCCTGACCTCGCATAGCCTCGGGTTGGCAAGCAATGTTTTGGACCAAGGTAGTGATTATCAGCGAGGAAAACAGGCTTTTTCAATTTATTGCCAAGGTTGCCATACTTTACGCTATGCCGATCATGCGACACTCAACACACCAATAGATGAAATACAGCGATGGTTTGGTAAAACGCCCCCCGATCTGTCCAATATTGCCCGCGGAAGAAGTACCATCTGGTTAACGCGGTTTTTAAGCGACTTTTATCCCGATGCTGAGCGCCCATTTGGCAGTAATAACCGTCAGTTTAAAAATGTTGCCATGCCCAATGTTTTGGCATCGATTACTGATGAAAAAGAGCGGGCACAAACCATTCATGATATTGTGATTTATCTGGATGAAATCGCTGATCCGAATCAATCACTGCGTAAAAAAACGGGATTTAAAATACTCGCCTTTTTCTTTTGTTTCATAACCTGTTTTTGGCTGATTCAGCGAATTAACCAAACCAATTTCGCCAAAATCGATAAAATGTGATACAATGGCACGCTTTATAAAGACGAATATAAGGAATCCTCGATGGCTATTGTAACGAAGCGCACAATCATGTCGCTGTACTCGCAGCACGACGATATGTACAGTCACCAGGTCCGTATTGTTTTGGCGGAAAAAGGGGTTAATGTTGAAATTACGCCTGTCAATAAAGCTGCGCCACCCAATGAGCTATTGAATTTAAATCCGTATGGTACTTTACCAACGTTGATAGATAGAGATTTGGTATTATACGAATCCAGCATTATTATGGAATACCTTGATGAACGGTTTCCGCATCCCCCCTTGTTGCCGGTCTATCCTGTTGCACGTGCAGAAGCACGCAAAATGATGTATCGTATCGAACAAGATTGGTATGGATTAATGCATCAGGTTATCAATAACGACGATACAGAGAGCGCACGCGCTTTACTGTTAGAAAGCTTAGTGAATATAGAGCCAGTTTTTGCTGATAAACCGTTTTTCTTGAGTGATGAGTTTTCACTGTTAGATTGTGTACTAGCACCATTACTCTGGCGTTTACCAAGCTTGGGTGTCGTGATACCAACAGAAGCACAAGGATTGCACGCTTATATGGAGCGGGTGTTTAAGCGTGACTCTTTTCAAACGAGTTTAACCGATGCTGAGAGGCAGCTAAGGGCAGCGTAATCATGTTAATGACTTCAAATAAGCCTTATTTTATTCGAGCAGTTTATGATTGGATTGTCGATAATGACATGACACCTTATTTGTTGGTTAGTGCAGAACATCCTGATGTTGAGGTTCCACAAAATTTTGTTAGCTCTGGGCGAATTATTCTTAATATTTCACCCAAAGCTTGTCGTGGTTTACATTTGGAAAACGATCGTATTTTGTTTACGGCACGTTTTTCAGGTCAAACCACGCAAATTTGTTTGGTACCTGAAGCAGTGCTGGCGATTTATGCCAAAGAAAATGGCAGAGGGATGGAGTTTGGTCCTGAATATGATGAGCCCAGCGCACCGCCCGTTAACAGAAAAGCGCCTTCACAAGCTAAACCAGCAGGAAAGCCTTTTTTAACACTGGTTAAAGATAACAAAGAGCCAGAAGAGTAGTCACTGTTTAGGTAATGGCGTCAGCTTAAGAAGCGCGTCGTTGGGAGAAGCGACGCGACGAACAATCTCGAGTTGTACTGTACGCTGGATTGCTTCGCGAGGCTCGCAATGACGGCATTTTTTCCTTAGAACCTGTCTTCACAGTCGCCAGGCTGAGTCGAAAACCAATGCTTTTCGGCCAGCATGGTAGACTGTGAAGACAGGTTCTTAAGTTGACGCTATTAACTGCTCAGGTAATCGTGCTCAAATATTAGATGCGTTTTCCCTGGTGAATAAGAGAAATGACCACCGTGAATTGCCAACAACCCCTAACACACTGTTATTATTTCGCTACAGAAAAAGAAACACAAGCCTTTGCTTCAATCTTCGCACCACATGTTCTGTCGCCCTTAGTCATGACCTTTCAAGGCGAAATTGGCATGGGGAAAACCACGTTTATTCGGGCTTTGCTGCGTGCGCTGGGCGTGACAGAAGCGGTCAAAAGCCCTACTTTTTCTTTGGTTGAGCACTACGAAATTTCCAGTATACAAAGCATCGTACATCATGTTGATCTGTATCGTATTCATGATGAAACTGAATTAGAATATATTGGTTTTAGAGATCTTTTTACTTCCAATGCAGTGAGTTGTATCGAGTGGCCAGAAAAAGCGCCATCTAGCCTTGAGTCTGTTGATATCGCATTCAGCTTCACTCGACAAGATGAGGGTCGTCAGATGATAATAGAAGCTAAATCAGCGCGTGGCGTTAAATTAATAGGGCATTTATGCTGATAAAATTGCTTAAACAAGCTAAGACGTACCGATCCTTATTAGGGTGGTTTTTATTACTCGGTGCGGCGCAGTCAATTTGGGCAGCCAAACTCAACGCCATCTATTTATCCAATGAGCCCGGCACAACCGTCATTCATTGTAGCATATCCGGCAATACCCATTCGCATGTGTTTTTACTTCACTCTCCTGAACGTTTAGTGATTGATTTACCACAAACAACGACCCATCTCAATGCAGGGCATTTAAAATTCCCCACAAGCATCGTTAAACAAGCACGTATTGGTCGACCTAACTCACAAACACTTCGGGTCGTATTGGATTTGAATCAATCTACTGTCTTGAAAACATCCCCCATGACTAACTCGCAAGGATTACGTATACAATTACGTTCAGCGACTACCCATGCTGTGGTTAATCAACAATCGACAATGCCTGCGCATACGAGCGCGCCCCAATTGGCTAAAAATCGCCCTATTCCTTCTCGATCATTACATATTCCGCCGCACAGTTTACGCGATGTGGTGGTTGTCATTGATCCAGGACATGGTGGTCATGATCCTGGTGCGATTGGTATGCATCATACGCGTGAAAAACAAGTTGTTTTATCGATTGCGTTGAAATTAAAACAGCTTATTGATAAGCAACCGGGCATGCGTGCTGTTTTAACACGCAATGCTGATTATTATGTTGGGCTACGAGATCGCATGCGTATTGCGCGACGTTATAATGGTGATATTTTTGTGGCGATTCATGCTGATGCATTCGGTAATCGTGCTTCACATGGTGCGTCTGTGTTTGCCTTATCACAACGTGGTGCAACCAGTGAGGCGGCTCGTTGGTTAGCTGCAAAAGAAAACTATTCTGAATTAGGTGGGGTGAACTTGTCTGAATTAGACGATCAAAATGGTGTGATTCGTACTGTATTGATCGATTTATCACAAACCGCGACAATTAATGCCAGTCTACAAATAGGCGGCCAGGTGTTGCATCGGTTAAATCAAATTACCACGTTACATAGCCCTCGTGTTGAGCAAGCTCGTTTTATGGTGTTGAAGTCACCAGATATTCCCTCCGTGCTAATCGAAACAGGTTTTGTTTCGAATCCTAGCGAGGAGGCTAAATTAAGCAGTCCAGCTTATCAAGCGCGTCTTTCACAAGCGATCATGAGTGGATTAAAAGCTTATTTTTGGGATTATCCGCCACGTGGTTCGCGCATTGAAGCTTTATCGGGAGCAAATCGGCGGCTATTAACACGCCATAATAACTTTTTTCATTCGAGACAAACAGGCTAATGAGAATTCATCCTCTTTCCCCACAGGTTGCGAATCAGATTGCGGCGGGCGAGGTCATTGAGCGTCCGGCTTCTGTGGTAAAGGAGTTATTAGAAAATGCACTGGATGCTGGCGCAAAACAAATTCAGGTGGATATCGGTTTTGGTGGTTTAAACCTGATTCGCGTCAGTGACAACGGTGTTGGTATCGATGCCGAGGATTTAGTCTTAGCAATTGCGTCTCATGCGACCAGTAAAATAAAGCAAATCGATGATTTATCGCACATTGATAGCATGGGGTTTCGTGGAGAAGCCTTAGCAAGCATTGCTTCAGTGTCACGATTAACCTTATCTTCAAAACCCAGCCATCAAACCAATGCAATGTGCTTACAAAATGACGAACAAGGCTATCGTCAATCTCCTTGTGCACGTAGCCAAGGTACGACTATCGAAGTATTGGATTTATTTTATAACACTCCGGTGAGAAAAAAGTTTCTGAAAGGGGAGCGCATCGAGTTTCAAGCGATTGAAGTGGTGGTAAAACGTTTTGCACTGAGTGCACCACATGTCGCGTTAAGTTTAAAGCACAATGGTAAGGACGTGCTTATCTTGCCAGCAGCCAATGATTCAGATCACGAGCGTTTGCGCATACAAAAAATATTGGGTAAATCCTTTATGGATGAAGCCATGGATATTGACACACAATACGGTCATTTGCATTTACGTGGCTGGTTAAGCTCGCCGGCATATCAGCGTAGTCAACGTGATCGTCAATGGACTTATCTAAACCGTCGTATGATTCAAGATAAATTGATTTACCATGCGATTCAGCAAGCCTACCAGTCAGTATTACATCCTGGGCGTTACGCCACGTGTTTATTGTATTTAACCTTGCCGATCGAAAGTGTGGATGTCAACGTTCACCCGACAAAACACGAAGTACGTTTTCAGTCACCGAGAATGGTGCATGATTTTTTGGTTTCAGCGATTACAGAAAAGTTAGATGCGTATACACAACGCGTTTTGACGGCGCCGTTGCAAAACGATACAAGCGACATGGTAATACCCTTCGCAGAAGCAACAGATCAAGAGAGCCGCTTTTATCAACGAGACTTTTCTAATGCGGGTCAGCATACACTGAAAGAAGCCTCTGTTGGTTATATCAACTTACCGATTTCAAACCTGTCTGAAATATCTTCAGAACGAAAACACTTTACTCCTCAATTAAATCCCATTATATCTCCTCAGGCTCAGGAGATGGTGCCGTCTACGTGGTACATTGTGAACGCCACATTTGTGTTGGTCACATCGATGTTGGGTGAGGTTTATTTAATTAACGCTTTGATAGCTTATCAAGCATTGTGTCGTGCACGCATGTTAGCAAATAATGGCCATTTGTTGTCTAGACCATTGCTTGTCCCGCTAAAAATTTCTATTTATAAAACGGCCTACCTTTTGTTAGAGTCGTTACAAACACCTCTGCTTACATGGGGCATTCATTTTGATTTTTTGAGTGAGTCAGAACTTTTAGTGCGTGCGGTTCCACAGTCTTTACCGCAATTTGATATCAAACAGTTTTTCAGTGACATCATGATGAATACAGCTTCCACAGCGATATCGATTGAGCAAATTATCGCCTGTCAAACCTTCAATACGTATCATTGTGATGCGGAGGAAAAAGGAGAGTTATTGCACTTTATTCAACAACATGCATTTGAGCGTGCTTATTGTAAACGCTTAGATGAAAGCACTTGTTTAGGTGTCATGACAAATGCATAAAATAGCGGTTTGTCTGATGGGTCCAACTGCCAGTGGTAAAACAGATTTGGCTTGTGAATGGACACAGCATTTCCCGTTTGAAATTATTAGCATTGACTCAGCTATGATTTATCGTGGATTAGACATTGGTACAGCCAAGCCACATCCATCTGTTCTTGCGACGATTCCGCATCATTTGATCGATCGTTTAGATCCACCTGAAAGTTATTCGGCGGCCAAATGTCATGAAGATGTGTTGATGCATTGCCAGGATATTGCTCAACGCAATAAAATTCCACTGCTGGTTGGTGGTACGATGATGTATTTTCATGCTTTACAACAAGGTTTATCTAGCCTGCCTGAAGCCGATGAAGCGATTCGTGCTCAACTGATACAATTAGCCCATCAGCGGGGTTGGGAGTATCTGCATACTTGGTTAGCTGCAGTTGATAAAGAGTCAGCAGCGCGTATTCATCCGAATGATAAGCAACGCTTACAACGTGCGTTAGAAGTGTATCAAATTACAGGAAAGCCATTGACGGAATTGATACAAACGCAAAATACCTCATCGTGGCGTTTTATCAATGTGATGTTATTGCCAGAAGAGAGGGCTTGGTTACATCAGCGCATCCAACATCGATTTGCACAGATGTTAGATTTAGGTATTGTCGAAGAAGTACAGCATTTATTGCAGCAATGGCCTTTAACAACGGCGTCTCCATCGATGCGAACCGTTGGTTATCGACAAGTGTTGGCTTATTTACAAAACGAAATAGATAAAGCCACGATGCAGGAAAAAGCAACCGTGGCAACGCGACAACTGGCCAAACGCCAACTGACCTGGCTGAGACATTGGTCTGATGGGCATGTTTTAAGCGCAGAACAAGCAACGAATTATGTCGAAACCATGGAATTCATTCAACAAATACTGGATAATGCTTTTTATCCAGAGAGACTTGGGAAATGATGATGTCTAAGCCGAATAAAAGCACACCGAGTAAAAAAAGTCGTGTTGTTCATCCACATGAATTACCTTTAAGTTGCCCGACCTCGGACATGCCGCTGTGGAGTACGCATCCAAAAGTTTATTTACCTATTGAAAAAACGGGTGCAGAGATTTGTCCTTATTGTGGAACACATTTTATTTTAAAAAATGAGTAATCATCACTGTCTCAGCACAATACATATTTTTTTCTTAAAAAACGCAATATATCGCGCATGGTTATAAAAATGACAGGTCAACTGCCTCAATCTATTTGTATTGTTCGCTTATCGGCTTTGGGAGATGTCTTGATGGCAGTCCCACTGATTCGAACTTTGCAAAAGCAATTTCCTCACGCTCGCCTTACCTGGGTTATTTCTCAACCCGCCTATGACTTGGTTTCCGGCATCAATGATGTCGAGTTTATTTTAATTGATAAGCCTAATCATTTGAAAGATTATTGGCAATTTAGACAGCGTATGCGTGATCGTCATTTTGACGTCTTACTTGCTATTCAATCCAGTTTTCGTGCTAACTTGCTGTATGCGTGTATTCGCGCGAAGCGCCGTATTGGTTATGATCCTTTACGCTCAAAAGATGGGCACGCTTTTTTTATCAATGAACGTATTCAACCTGGACGTGATCACACTCTGGATGGATTTTTACGCTTTGCTGAAGTGCTCGGGGTTTCGACACCTGATATTCGTTGGGATTTATCGATTGACGACGCTGCCACGGATTGGGCTCGTGCTCAGTTAGCCAATACAAAAAAACCTATTTTATTGGTGAATCCTGCCGCCAGTAAACCTGAGCGTAGTTGGCCTGTAGCGCGTTATATCGAAGTGATTCGTGAAGCACAACATCGATGGCAGGCTTCAGTCTTTCTCATTGGTGGTCCCAGTGCTTATGATAAAGAATTGGGCGATGCCATCGTTGCAGAAGTTCCTGTTAAGAATTTAATCGGCTTAACAAAACCCAAACAATTATTGGCACTGATTCGCTTAGCCGATGCTTTGCTTTGTCCAGATACTGGGCCGTCACATATGGCTGCTGCTGTGGGTACACCGGTGGTTGCACTGCATGCGGTAACCAGTGCGGATGTGTCAGGACCCTATACCTTTCGTCATTTAGCCGTGGATTACTATCCTCAGGCCATGCGCGAGATTTTGGGACAAACACCAGAGACGCACATATGGGGCACACATGCACATGGTATGCACACCATGTCGCTTGTCCCGGTGCATGATGTATTGGTTAAGTTAGAGCAAATTTTACAGTGACCATTCTCTGAGGTTCAAACCCGCTTCTCATCATTCATCAGTAACTTGAGATTTGCTTGGATCTTTATCGACAGTGGTCGGGAATTCGGGGCTTGGTTTTGCTATTGATAATAGTTGTATCAAAATCATCGAGTTGGTGAGTAACAAGCGCTCTTGTTGCTGACGATTTAAGTACAGTTGATAATTGATTTCAGATAATAAAATAGCCATTTCTTTTTGAATGGTAGACGGCGCTGCACTGTTAATTTTTTGTGACCATTGGCTAGAGGAGTCTTTGGTTTCTGGATTGTATAAGCGCCAGGTTGCCATATGAAACTCGTTGACCTCTTCACTGGTATTGCTTGATGAGCCACTGCCACCAGAGACCGTTTGAGGCATACGTTTTGCCAACAGATAATATAAATTGCCAACAGCGACGGAGCTTTTAGCCGCATAGACTCGCATATTTAACAGATAACTCGCCAACGCATATTTGGCACGGTTTACATTTTCCAGATCGATTGTGTCATCAATTTTAGTTGGATAAGCTAACTTTCTCAGGGTGCTGTAATCGGTCGGTGACATTGTACTCACCGGTAAAACACCTTCCGTTGCATAGCGTATAAACGCTTGTGCTTGTTGCAACTGGCTACCAGCCGGGAAACCTTTTGATGTCGCGTCTGATGTTGCGTAGATCATTGGCCCCATGAGATTGTTACTATTAAGCTGGCTTATAAACTGGCTAGTCGATTTGGTATAATCTTGATAATCATACTCGCCGGGTAGTTCACCATCTTTGTCTAGTACACTATTCAATACGGTTAACATCGATTGAAAACCAGATAAACAAGCACTGGATGACGAGCTACTGTTGCTGTCAGTGCTGGTTGGGCATGTATTGAGATCGGGGGTGCCGACGATATTCAAAACAGCTTGAGATACTGGGTCAGCTTGCCATTGTTGTTGATCAAATTGATCTGTTGCGGCAATCGATGTACTGCTTTCAGATGGCGATGCAAATCCTTCAAATATTTTATTGGCGGTTTGTTGATTGAACGAATCGTAGGATGTGCCGGTGAAAAAAGTGGGGAACGCTGAATTAATCGGGATGGATTTGAACATGGCATACAGTATATTTTGTCCCGTTGCGGTGGCTGCGACGACACTCAATGTGTAATCAAGCATCGCATCACTTAAAAGAGAGGTCGATTCGTTTGTTAAATCATACCCCAAATAATTTCCCAGGGTCTTTAAGTATTTTGCGGTTGCATCTTCAGAGGAATCTATATCTGCTTGCAATGGCCATGAAAGGCAACAAGCTAATAAAAAGGCGGTACTTTGTTTGATTAAGCGGGTTGACAAAACAGGCATTATTCTTCTCCTTCAAGTGCGCGTTCAATCATTTTTAATCTTGATTCGGAGAACGCTCGCGCGAGCAATCGTAACCGCTCAAACACAATATTGCGTTTTAGGAAAAATCCCGCCGCATCGGTTCCAGAGATACTATTTTCTTCTGCATGCACCAAGACTTTAGAAGCACTTCCTGGATGCACCATATCAATCGCTTGCAAAAGACGCAAACCGCGGCCGGACTTTAGATTGGCGACCAATCGAATAAACAATTCCTCGTGCCCAAGCTTACTCATGTCAACCGATTCAATATCATCTAATTCATTGCCTAATTGTGTGATAGCCTCTTCTATGTCATGATGACCGTCTAATGTCCATGCTTCAACGCTTTCCATAAACGTAATCACGCGGTAAATCATAGGATCAGCGTATTCAAACCAATATTGTGCTGACGCTTTATGACTTAAATCTGGCATGATTTCTCCCTATAGACACTTCACATATTAGTCACTATCATCATATAGTATGAATACCCAATTGAGAAGCCACTACTATGTCTGATTCTTCTAAATCATCCCCTTTTAAAAACTATATTCGCTCTGTGTTTAATTTTCGGGCGTGGGCTGATTGGAGTCGTTTTCGTAACACCTCGAATTATTTTCTTACGATTTTCCGCTATATTTTTTTAATTCGACCGATTGATCCCGCAAAAATAAAGTCGTTTGAAGAAGTGACAGCAGAATTAGGTCTGACAGAAGAAGCGCTACAGAAACAGAGAAAAGGCTTAAAAAACCAGTGTATTTTGATGCTGTTTTTAGCGCTTTGCTTTTATGCATATGCAATGTATGAGTTATTGTATGGTGGCTTTTTGAGTGTCGTTTTGTCATTGATTGTGATGTTTGTGATATTGGCATTGGCCTTTCGTTATCACTTTTGGTGTTTTCAAATTCAAAAAAGAAAATTAGGGTGTAGTGTGGCTGAATGGTTTAAAGCAACTTTTGTGAAAGGTGGTGACGTATGATGGCACGCTGGATTTTGCTTTGCTTAGCCATATTTCCAAATATTGTCATGGCTGACAGTGCCTTAACTTTTACACCACCAGGAACCGATTACTCTGTCATCTTCCTAGGTAATTTATTTGGTGTGGTTGATGGTGTTTTGCATGGTACCGGTAGTCAAATCATGGGGGCCATGTTTGGTGTTTTTAATGCGGCTGTTCTTGCTCTAGGTGGGATAGTGGTGGTGTATACCATTATTGTCGGTACGATGAATACCGCACACGAAGGACAAATGTTAGGCCAAAAATGGTCCTCAATTTGGATACCAGTGCGTTCTACAATCGGTTTGGCATTTTTGGTACCTAAAGCCTCCGGCTATTGTTTAATGCAAATTTTTATCATGTGGGTGGTTGTTCAAGGCGTGGGCGCGGCAGATAAGATTTGGAATGCGGCACTTGAATATTTGAATCGAGGCGGTGCCATTGTCAAAGCACAAAACAGTGCGAACTCAACCACGGCAGAAGGAACACCGGAGGGATCCCTCTCTCTCGGTGATAGTAGCTCACACGGTACTTCCTATAATAATGCGCTCATCAATATGGCTACAGGTGCCGGTAGTATGTTGCAGGGCTTGGTTTGTATGAAAGGGGTGCAAACTTTATTAGAAAACCAACGTACAACTTTATTAAAAGACGCAGAAAAGGGCACGGGCAGTTGCTCTGATCAAAGCTTGGCGGCGGCAAATGCCGATCCATTTATGGTTTATTTCTGTAAAAACCCGGTACCTGATTTTATCAGTACGGTGAATGCGATTGATACCGTGATGGGGCCTGAGTCAGGATTTGTGTCTGCTTGTGATCCCAAATATACGGATGATGGTAAGACGGGCTCTGCTTATGCTGTTCCTATGCCTAATTTTACTAACAATGAATATTACGTCCAATTAAATAAAGTGTGTGGCGTACTTTCATGGAATGATTTTAATGTGAAAATGACCAGTGTGCCATCGTTAACATGTAGTGATAAAGATATGACGCGTCAATCGAGAGCCATTGCAG
This sequence comes from uncultured Legionellaceae bacterium, assembly GCA_964493245.1. Lineage (GTDB taxonomy): Bacteria > Pseudomonadota > Gammaproteobacteria > Legionellales > Legionellaceae > CAZBNB01. Next base: position 50,722 of record CAZBNB010000007.1, on the reverse strand, counting down.
TACAACAGGTCTATTCTGACTTAACCCCCGTTGCCAGTGCAATAATAGATAATGATCCACAAATCAACACAAGCATCACGACAACAACCAATCAATACAGCACAGTTGCTTTAAATCAGTTTGGTTTGCCTTATCTCTCATCTGGAGGTGTTTGTACAAGCCCCAGTAGCAGTTGTTCGAATTGGAGCCCAGATAAATCGGTGAGTAATCAATCGTTGATACTGAGTGGGTTTGAACTGCAGAATAGTTTGGCTGACTATAATGGTATTATGTTAGCTGCACTTAATTTACAGCAACAAATTAAAGATGGTGACCAGAATAATTCGCTGCGTTCGTTTATTCAAACATCTGAGCAACAAGGCTGGATAATGGCAGGTGCGTATTTCTTTGATTTAGCCTATCTCAACGGTTTAGTTACCTCAAACTCTGGTTTGATTGATAGAGACTCTGGTTTGGAAGGCACCACCGTGCCGTTGGATAAAATGTCGACCAATTCGACTTTAATCATGTTGTTAGGTAGCCCAGTACCATTACAAAACTTGAAGTCGTTAATTGATGGTTCGAATGTTGACAATGTTGCGACTGAATATATTTTTAATGTGACTACTTCAGCCTCTGCTGCTACAGACAATAAACGTTCGTCGACGGTCAATGGTTATGTGACTGATGCGGCAATGGTCCATTTACCAGGGCAGCCTGGCTTAGATACCCCTTCATTTTCGATGAATTTTAATATTAAGCCTGGCCAAACTTCGTCTGCCTTTCCTAAAAAGCATTATGGCGGCATTTGGGGGTGGTTCAAAGATTTTATTTATAATGGGTTCTTTCGTGGCATTGTGAATTATTTTGTTGGATTTGTTGTTGGGCTTTTCAACGCGATACTGCAAGCATTTTTATACATACCGTTGACGGCGCTTATGCTGACGTTTGACAGTGGTATTCAGCTATTGGAAACGACGATGATTCATCCCATCATTGCATTGGCTTATATGGGGGCCGGGTTTGTAAATGAGTCTGTTGATATCTGGGTAAATTTACTGGTAAGCGGTACCGTATATGGTTTGATGACGTTTGGGATTGCTTGGGGCATTATTCTGATGATCTTGCCTTTCATCTCATCTTGGCTGGGGATTATGACCAGTATTGGTTACATCGATGCGTACTATGTGCCGTTTTTCCCTTATATGATGTTTACCTTTGGTAGCATTGCCTGGCTGATGGCAGTGATTGAAGCGATGGTGGCTGGGCCCATTGTGGCTTTGGGTGTCACACACCCGGAAGGGCATGATGCGTTGGGTAAGGCTGAGCAAGCGGTGATGATTTTAGTGAATGTTTTCCTACGCCCATCGATGATGATTATTGGTTATATGTCATCGATTGCGTTGAGTTATGTCTCGGTCTTTATTTTAAATACAGGTTTTGTTCGTATTATGCAATTTTTATTGCCGAGCGCTGGAAACGCGGCAACCGCGATTACTGACTTTGCCAACACAGGTTCAGGGCAGGGGATGTCGGCAGGCTCTCCGTATTACAATTGGTCGGCCATTTATGCTTCATTTTTCTGCTTGGTCACTTATACCAGTATTTATGTGACTGTGGTACAAAAATCATTTACACTGATTTATATCTTGCCAGATAAAATCTTAAGATGGATGGGTTCACAAGGCGAGGGTATTGGCCAAGAGACCGCACAATGGGGTGATGAAGCGAAAGGGCAAACCAAGGACGCCGGGGAAGCCACCGGTAAGTCGAGTATGAAAACCGGCGGAACGGTTATGGGCTTGGCCGAATCTGCGGCCGTGGGCGCGAACAAAGGGACCTCTGGAGGCAGTGCAACAGGCGGAAGCGGAAGCAACTAAAAGCAAATACTCACAATTTTTCTTCTTTTGTGCCGGCAATGATAAGCTTATAAGTGCGCTCACTAATGATGCCTTGCTCTAACTTATTTTTGGCATCCAGTGTCATCAGCTGCCCGCGTTGGCGAACTAAGCGGCGTGTGGTGGTGGTGATTTCGTTGGGGTTACTTTCGAGTAAAATATCGCGCGCCTCTTCATCAAAAACCAAATACTCACGTAAGGCGACTCGTTTGCCATCAACTGTTGGAACCAGTTTTTGCCAAATACACAAGCGAATCGTTTCCAGGATATCGATGGTTCTTCCTAAGCGCTCTTCTCCGGAAAAAGAGGTCACCAGACGGCGCATGGTTTCAGCGACGCCGGATGTATGTAAGGTGGTGTAAACAGGGTGACCTGTGAGTGCGGCTTCTAATGCGGCACTGATAGTTTCTGGATCCCGGCATTCCCCTACCATAATCAGCCTGGGTTTTCGGCGTAACGCGTTGCGCACACCGTCCGCAAATGAAGGAAGATGACGGGGAATTTCTGATTGACTCACAATCGAAGAAGTGGTTTCAATTTCATCAAAGACAAACTCAATCGGCGCTTCGTAAGTTAACACTTTACGATTAGAATCTTCTTTTTCAATTAAATCTCGAATAATCGAAGCCAGCAGCGTTGATTTTCCTGATCCGGTTGCACCCGTAATAAAAACAATGCCTTCTTGAGGCGCGAGTGATTGTAAAATGTTTTCGGGTAACCCCATGGTTTCTAACCGAGGCGGGGTGGTTGGAATAGTCCGCAAAGTGATTTGCATGGCATCGTGTCCGTCTACTAAACACGACGTTGCATTTACGCGATAACGAAACCGTACACCCCGGTTCGGTCTAAACTCATAGTGGGTATCAATGTCTTTCCCAGAAAGTAGTTGCGTGGTAGCATTCGGGCCATAAACACTGTTAATAAGATCGCCAAGCTCTGTGTTAGATAATGGGCGATTGGTTATTTTCCATAGATTACCATACACCTCAACGTAAATGGGCATGCCTGTTTGAATTGTAATATCCGATGCATTAAGCGATTGTGCATGCTCTAGCATTTTATCCATGAATACAGGTGTAAAACGAGTTGGCTCATCAGGCATTAAATGTTCGTTCATGGATAAATACTCCTAATCATTCAAAACTGAACGCCGCTTAAGCGTTAAAAAAATTCAGATTGTGGGCGCGCGCAGTAGAGTAGGCGTATTACTCAACTTAAGTAATCGGGTCAATCACTGGGTGCCAAGTTTTATTGGAAATTTTAATTTGTGATGATTCAACACGCTGTTCCATGGTGTTAAATTGTTCGATGGCGATTTCATCTTTTTGTATTGCCGCTTTCCATTCGCTGCTATTCACGTTTAAAGCCGGGAGTGCTGTAATACGTAAGACTTTATCATCGATACGAATTTCTTCACCGTCTCCGGTAACACCGAGGTCAGTGTGTGAGACGTATGGTGCTGAAACCATATTCATCGCTAACAATTTTCGGTATAAAATCATACCAACAAAATCTTCTTTGATGCGGGCAATACTTTCTTCTAAAATTGTATTGGCTTGGTCAATGCCCTGATCCCAACCTTTTTCAACATAAGCAGACCAAATGGCCTTTTCTGTTTTGTTGATGGGCAATAAACTGATATGTGGATATTCTGGCTTCGTGTAATCCATCCACAAATACTGACGCCAATTGGGTGGGGTAGTCACAAAATGCGCTTGCTTTGCTACTTTGTAGGTTCTGTCAGAAATACGAATGGTTTGTGTATCTGCCAGGTTTAATAAATTACGCCCCTCTAATAAGACCGGTGGCAGTACATTATTTTCCAGGACTAAAGAATTAAAGTCATAAATGGTGTCTAAATTTCTAGTTTGTTTTACCAATTGCTCATCAATGATTTTTGCTCGCCAAGCTAAGCCAGATTGCGCACCTAAACTGAGTGCTGTTTCTTTTAATGCCATTTCTCGAATTTTACTTGACGACGCTTTTTTACGGGCGGTGCCTTGCTTGTTCATGTTTGACATTGATTGTAGGCCAGCCAAAGAGTCAGTATCACCGACTTGTGTGGTGGCACTGCCCGAAGTACAGGCTGTTAAGATGATGAAAGCAAAACAAGGTAGTTGACGAAAGAAGAGCCGAGTCCATTCAGAGCGTTTACGTTGTGATAGCGGTGGTACAAACCGATTTAAGCCTGTTTTTTGGGCCAAATGGTTAATTACTCGTAATGAGGTTGAGCCGCCTGCTTTTACAAGCTTATGCTTTGTCGGTTTTTTATGAGTAATTATTAGCATATCGCAATTCTACAACCTGACTATTGGGGTATACGTGAATAAACGCTTTTTGTCCTGCTTGGTAATCAATGTTGCGCAAAATTTCAGCAAGGCTTTTGTCTTGCATGTTGATACTGACTAAAATAGGGATTGAAGGCGCTTGGCCGAGAACACGGACGTGATAATGGGCTGCTTTTGCTACACGCTCAGTGACTTCTGTAATCGGTCCCGACCAATCAACGGATGCGTGTGTTTGCAAGGGATAAGCTGATGGAATGGTCATGACATTGTCATGATGCGGTGGCGTCAGCACTTTTTCTGTTCTTGCCATTTGTAACATGGAGTCACTGACGGCGTTTGCTGCTTCAGCCAATTTAATACTGGCGTCGTCGCTTGGCGCGTTATAAGGTGGCTTTCTGTAGGTTTGTGTTGCGCATCCACTAACTAAAATGGCAGTTAGTAAAAACACGATATATTTATTTTTCATTATTGGCGGCGTGTTTTTCATCATCGATCTTAATGAGATTGAAACAGGAGCGGTGCGTGTTGTCAAGCGACTTTTTGATACAAGGCATAGGTAATTTGCCCGGCTGATTTTAATTTTAAGGGTTTCCAAAGCGTGTTATCTAATGATATTGCCTCAGGCGTTTCTAAATACAGTAAACCATTGGGTTTTAAAAGCGTGTTATTTGCTAAAGAAGCCAAGCACGCCTCTAATAAATGGGGCTTACGAAAAGGCGGATCAAGAAAGATAATATCAAAAGGAGATCGTTGTTGTTGGATGTACTGTTGCATATAGTGGCAGGTATCACCTTGCACGATGGTTAACTGAGAGGTGTTAAATTGTTGACACGTTTTTTTTAAATGGGTGTAAGTGGCTAAAGATTGTTCTATTAAAGTCACCTGGCTTGCACCACGTGAAAAAGCTTCCAAGCCCAATGCGCCGCTGCCTGCAAAGGCGTCAAGACAATGCGCACCGCGAATATCATGCATCAACCAATTAAACAAGGTTTCACGAACGCGATCGGGTGTGGGTCGTAAGTCAGGTTGATCTGGGAAGCCGATTTTTTTGCCACGAAATTGGCCACCAATAATTCGAATAGTTTGTTTCAAAAGACAGGGTTTATTTATCAATTATGGTGCTATAATGCCATTTTATGGTTTTAATGTACAGTTGTCCTCATGATTAAATGGCTGAAAAAAAATCAAAGCGTGGTGGCTCCACAGAGCGAAGTGGCTGAGTTAGAGCCTGAAGAATCGATCGTTGTACAAGACGAAGAATCGACCACCTCGTCTAGAGGCATGTTTGCACGCCTAAAGCACGGTTTAACAAAAACGCGACATCAATTTGGTGAAAGTGTCGCGCGTTTGTTGTTAGGTAAAAAACAACTGGATGACGCTCTACTTGAGGAGTTGGAAACCTTACTGCTTTCCTCTGATTTAGGTCTGGCGATGACACAACAGTTGTTGGGGCATCTCAGTGCTGAGCTCAAACGCAAACAATTATCAGACGGTAACGCGGTTTTCGCACAATTAAAACAGCAATTACAAGATGTCTTGATTGCACATGAAAAACCGCTTGCCCTGGCCTCATCACCGGTGCCCTTTGTGATACTCATGGTGGGTGTCAATGGTGCGGGGAAAACCACAACGATAGGTAAATTAGCCAAACAGTTTCAATCTCAGGGCAAAAAAGTCATGTTAGCGGCAGGGGATACTTTTCGTGCTGCTGCCGTCGAACAGCTCCAGGTATGGGGCGAGCGTAATCAGATCCCTGTGATCGCACAACATACCGGCGCTGACAGTGCTTCGGTGATTTATGACGCTTTTCAAGCCGCGAAAGCGCGTGGCACAGATATCTTAATTGCCGATACAGCCGGGCGATTGCATACACAGCAGCATTTGATGGAGGAGTTAAAAAAAGTCAAACGCGTGCTACAAAAAATTGATTCTTCAGCCCCGCATGAAATCATGTTAGTCTTAGATGCGAGTATTGGCCAAAATGCATTAAATCAAGCGCGGCAATTTCATGAGGCGGTTGGTTTAACCGGCGTTACCATGACAAAATTAGATGGCACTGCTAAAGGCGGCATTTTGTTTGCTATTGCCAACGAACTTAAGATTCCGTTCCGTTTTATCGGTATCGGAGAGGGAATAGATGACTTGCGGGCATTTCATGCTGCGCAATTTGTGGAAGCATTGTTTGATGATCATCTTCAATCAAGTCAGTAAAAAATATGCCGGTGGTTTTGAGGCATTAAGTCAAGTCAATTTCGAGTTGGCAAAAGGCGAAATGGCTTTTTTGACAGGCCATTCGGGTGCAGGGAAAAGCACGATGCTCAAGTTAATCGCTTTGCTTGATCGCCCTTGTGCGGGTGACATCACAGTGCAAGGCGAATCACTGCACCAACTTAAACAACGCGACATCGCGCGATACCGTTTGAAGCTGGGATTGGTTTTTCAATCGCCTTGCTTACTCAATGAAAGAAATATATTTGACAATGTTGCGCTGCCCTTAGATATACAAGGAGAGTTGCCTCATATTACCAAGAAGCGTGTACATGCTGCATTGGATATGGTTGGCTTACTCAACAAGGAAAAATGTTTGCCGGTTCATCTATCGGGTGGTGAGCAGCAACGCGTGAGCATTGCGAGAGCGATTGTGCATAAACCCGCCTTACTTTTGGCTGATGAACCCACCGGAAATCTTGATCCGGCATTGGCGGCTGATATGATGCGCGTATTCACCGATTTAAATCGCGTTGGTATGAGCGTATTGGTTGCTACACATGACCTCACTTTAATCGCGGGGTTAAAGCATCGTATTGTGGTGCTCAAACGAGGGCGTGTCACATGCTAAATATGCAATCCAGAGTGTCACTACACCGCCAGGCACTGGCCCGTGGTGTCGAATTTATCACACAGCAGCCTATGACCAGTTTGATGACGGTTTTAATGCTTTCTTTGGTGTTGGTGTTAGTTGCTTTATTCTGGAATGTTTCAAGCTCTATTAATCAACTGACATCCACTTGGCAAAATAACGGGCATATTTTGTTGTATCTAAAAGTGCCTACTGAGGCGCAAGAAGCGCACAATTTATTAACAAAAGTACAAGCAACAAAGGGGGTGCAATCTGCTGTGCTTAACACCCCACAACAAGGGCTCGATGTATTACAGCAGCAAGATGGCATGCGTGATATTTTGCTTTTTTTACCAGATAATCCCTTGCCCTTTGTGATCGATGTGGTGCCTGCCACCAGCATTGATACGCCAGCGCGTTTGGAAACATTGTATCAGCAGCTGAAAACCTATCCACAGATTGATGAGGCCTCGTTAGATTTAGCTTGGATGAAGCGCCTGTTTACTTTACTGCATTTTTTCTCACACTTGTTAAATGGTATCAATGTGTTGTTAGCGTTGGCGGTGATTTTAATCACGGGCAATACGCTGCGCTTAATGATTCGAGATCGCGCGGATGAAATGCAGGTGTTTAAGTTAATTGGTGCGAATGATATGTATATTATGCGCCCCTTTTTATATTCCGGTGCGGCGTATGGATTAATGGCTGCTTTGTTAGCTTGGGTTTGTGTGAATAGTGTGGTCGTGGCATTGAATCAAAAATTAAATCAGCTTTTGAGTGGTTACGCATTCGATTACCATGTGCCCATCTTAACTTTTTCACAAACGTGTTTACTTTTATTGAGTGCGAGTCTGTTAGGTTGGTTGGGTGCTCGGTTGTCTGCGCGTGTGGTCTTGAGTGGTGCAGCCTGATTGTGATATAATCTTTAAGCTTTTTCCTATCGCATTTGATGGAGTTACTCATGAGTACGCAGCAACTGTTGACAATGAATCTTCCAATCGGCAGCCTGGATGCTTATATCCACCGTGTGAACCAAATCCCTTTATTAAGCGCAGAAGAAGAATACCAATTTGCCGAACGTGTTCAAGAGCACGGTGACGTAGAGGCAGCGCGATCATTGGTTTTGGCGCACTTGCGTTATGTTGTTAGTGTTGCCAGAGGTTATTTAGGATATGGCCTTCCTCTGGGAGATTTGATTCAAGAAGGTAATGTCGGGTTAATGAAAGCGGTAAAACGTTTTAACCATAAAATGGGTGTGCGCCTGGTATCATTTGCGGTCCATTGGATTAAATCACAAATACATGAGTTTGTTATTCAAAATTGGCGTATCGTCAAAATTGCCACAACCAAAGCGCAGCGTAAGCTTTTCTTTAATCTGCGTCATATGAAAAAACGCCTTGGTTGGTCAAGTCAAGAAGAAATTCAAGATATTGCCCATTCTTTACAGGTTAAACCCGAAGAAGTCTTAGAAATGGAGCGCCGTCTCAATGCGATGGACGAGTCATTCGACGTGACGGCGGTCGATGACGACGAGTCATTTTATAAATCAGCCCCAGCGGAATATTTGTCGGATCAAACGGCAAATCCGGCTTATGTCTTTGAGCAAGAAAGCACAGAGGCCAATCAAATTGAGCGTTTGCATCATGCGTTATCAGCCTTGGATGAGCGTAGCCAAGATATTTTACGTCAACGTTGGTTAAGTGGAGATCAACAGACGACACTACAGCATTTAGCTGAAAAATACGATGTTTCAGCCGAGCGTGTACGGCAATTAGAAAAGAATGCGATGAAAAAACTGCGTCAGTACATGGTGGAGTATGCTTAATGCGCATCCAACATCTTAAAAAAGTGAGAAAATAAATGAATAAAGATGATATTGATAAAGCGTATGTGAGTCCCTACGATGTGTTTTTGTTTGAATTTGATGCAACGCATAAAAAAACGGCGTCACAACTAAAAGAAATCAAAAAATACCAACGTATTTTTACACTGCGTGACGAAGCCGCTTCAAAGCCTAAAAAAGAGAAACACTGGGAAAATTTTTAACTCATCATGGCTATTTGGTTTCAAACAGTGACGCTTGAGTTTTTAAACGAGCGTAGTCGTAACACCATCGCCGATTTTATCGGTATTGTTTTCACCGACATCGGTGAGGACACCATGACAGCAACCATGCCCGCCAGTGATCGCACCCGCCAGCCGATCGGTATTATCCATGGTGGTGCCAATGTTGTTCTCGCCGAAACGTTGGCAAGCACAGCAGCCAATGCGGTGGTTGATCAAGCCCTGTATTATTGCGTGGGCTTAGAAATAAATGCCAATCATTTGCGTTCAGTACGCGAGGGTATCGTCACAGCAGTGACGCGCCCCATTCACATTGGCCGTTCAACCCATGTTTGGTCCATCGACATATTCAACGAACAACAACAAATCACCTGCTCCTCAAGAATGACTGCCTACGTTGTCAAAAGATAGTTGTTATTGAATATACCTTGCGCACATGAGCCTGTTATTAACTGTCTTAATAAATAAAAAAATGTAAGCTCTTATAAGATATTACGGTCAACAATGATGCGGCAGGTAGAGTGATCACCCATGATGTGAAAATATTACGAATGACAATCAAATTTAAGGCACCGATACCACGCGCTAATCCCACGCCTAATACAGCCCCAACCAGCGTTTGTGTCGCTGAAACCGGGATGCCGCTGCTGGTGGCAACGACCACGGTTGTGGCTGCTGCTAAAGTTGCGGCAAAGGCGCGGCTTGGAGTCAATGCAGTGATAGAGCTGCCTACTGTTTCAATGACTTTACGACCATAAAACAAGAATCCCAGGATAACGCCGGTGCATGCAAAGAGGATAATCCACGAAGGATAAGTCTCTCCAGAAAAATGATAGGTTGTATCGTATATTAAGGTATACACTAAGGTGAGTGGGCTCGCGGCCAGCGCGACATCATTTGAACCGTGAGCAAACACCATGGCACAGGCTGTCATTGCCATCAGGACAGCAAAATAGCGCTCGATTTGAATAAAACATTCTCGACGTTTCATATTTTCTGGTTCAGCTATTCGTCGAATGGCTATCATACCCAATGTGGTGAAGATCACACTGCTACCGAGCATGACCAATACATTTTGTTTAAAACTCAACTGGAGATCAAAATGATGAAGCCCTTTAAATACAGTGATAAATGACAAAATACAGCCCACTAAAAACAGATAGAATGGGATATAAATTTTGGCCTTTTCCAATGGATTGACGCGTACAAAAATGGTTTGTTGTATGGTTGTAAACAAGGCATAGCCGGTAATACCTGCTATCAGTGGCGAAGTCACCCAACCGATAGCAATATGTGAAACTTGATCCCAATAAATCGCGTCAGGCCCAAGTACCACACCACCAAAGCCCACCATTGATCCAACCAATGCATTGGTAATTGATACAGGCACACCGATATAGCTGGCTAAATTCATCCAGACCGTGCATGCAAATAAGACACATAACATGCCTTCAACCAAAACTTGCGGATGGTTATTGAGTTCGGTGGTATTAATAATACCATCACGCATGGTTTCCGTGACACCGGTTCCACCTAAGAAAGCGCCGGCTAATTCGAAGATAATGGCGATAATAATAGCTTGTTTTACGGTGATGGCTTTAGATCCCATCGTCGTACTCATGACATTGGCTAAATCGTTTGCACCTACACCCCATGTCATGAGAAAACAAAGTAAAATGGCTGGAATGATATATAAAAGTGAATGTTCCATAGGTTACCGCGCAATCAATATTTGTAGTCTAGCACCGACGGTTTGGGCTAAATCAGCCAAATCACCAATCCGCTCAACCAATTTGTATAAAAAGATGACTTCAACCGGGCTGAGTGTTTCTTCTAATTGAAAAATGCGTTGTCGAATATCAGCTAGCTTATCATCACTGTCATGTTCGATTTGATCTAACGTGACAATCATTTCTTCAACAATATTGACCTCACTGCCACGAAAGCCTGTTTCTAAGAGCTCATCCAATTCATTAATCGCTTTACATGCTTGTTTGGTGGCACTGAGGCAGCAATGCACAAATGGCATAAATACGGTTGCAATCGCTGCGGGGATGATTAAGCGCCGCCCCATGATGAGCCCGGCGATGTCTTGGGCTTTATTGGCAATTCTGTCTTGCGCACTTAAGAGCTCTAGTAAATCGGTGCGTGCAACGGGTAAAAATAAACCAGTGGGTAAATGCAGGCGCAAGTCTTTTTTAATATTATCCGCTTCTTTCTCAAGCGCGATAATCTCCGCTTGAACTTTACTCGCACTCTCCCAGTCTTGCGTTAAGACGGCGGAAAAAAAAGGATCTAGTTGTTTAACACATAAGTAGGTTTTATGCATGTGTTGTTCAATGGGCTTGATGGGAGAAGGCCCAAACATATTAAATAAATTACCCATAATGGTTTAAGTTTTTCTAAATAATAAGATGGTTGATTGTATCGAATATTAATCATGAATGCTATTTTTTGCTGGATTTTTGCAGGGCAAACGTATCTGAACAGGACTTACGAAAAACAACGAGGTCGAGGCGGATTTTATTTTTAATGAGGGAGTTTAGATAACTAAATGACCGAATTAAAAATAAAATCCAACGAAGAGATCGGTGTTTTGCGTCAGTCCTGCTGAATTTTGAACAATCAAAGTCTCTTTTATGTCTATGTGCAGTGCTTTATGATTTAATATCAAAACTAGACTCCAGGCATAAAGCACATAAAACAGTCATTTAGGCATTAATAATGCGCTTGCTCGGTGGATCTTTGGTTTGTCTTAATCTAGCTGTGTGCTTTTATTCGCTGTATAACATGTTAGACTGATTTACCTATGAGGCGGCATATTTGCTGCCGGAGATAATGTGAGTACAGCGTCTTCTGTTTGGCTTTTTTGTGTTGATACAATTGGTTTGTTGGTATCAATCTGCCCCTCATAAAGGGCTTGGCATTTATCAATCTGTTGTCGAATGGCGTGATATGTTGACATCACTTTACTACTGGTGAAGTACTCAACCAACCCTTTTTCCCTTGTTTGGTCCATCGCTCTAAAATCGGCAGCTGATTCTTCAAATTTTGCTTTAGTTCGCTCAGTTGGATTTTCAACAAAATTTTTCATATCAGATACAACTCTGATTTTAGTAACGTTGCTCTGTTTGTCCTCATCAGTCCTTAATACCTTGTCTGATAATTCGTCGAACAATTTTTTGCATGATGTGATTATCACCTCTTTATTTGTAGCTGCCTCCAGGTTGGCTTTGTCCCTATTAGATACAGCTGCCTGATGATCTTGTACAACTGGTAATCTATTTAGAGCATTTTCCGCTTCGGTTTGCGCTTCTTGAGCTTTAGTCAACGCTTTTTCTGCATGTGATTTCTCATGTTGCATTGACTTGATGGCGGTTTCTTTATCACTGATATACGTATCAATAGGAACAGATATATTTATACCAAATAGTCTTGGAAACAAATAATAAAGTATGATGCCTACGGCTCTTAGACTTTCCCCCTCGTTTAGCTTTGACAACGCTATTGTTTCGCTCTCTGCTGCGCTACGAGTAGCTGTCGTTTCTCCTCGGTCTCTTGCCTTTATTATTTCTGATAATTCCTTACTGGCAACTTGCATGCTGTCTGTGAGCGCTTTAAGAGTGTCGGAGCAAACGGTAACATCCTTTTCTTTTTCCTCAAACCACGCGCAGTTATTGATATACACAGTGTTTTTATTCATTTGCTCATTGATGATATGCAATGCCTCCAGAGCTTTTTTCTGTGCGGCTGTTATAACAGGGCTGTTTTCATTTTTTTTGCGCGTCATCATTATAATAAACCTTCTTTTCAATAAAACATCGTGTTTTGTTAGCAATCCTTTAGATTAATTATAGTACAAAAAAATCCGTTATATTGTTTGAAAAAAGATCTTCTATTAGGGGTGAGTGGTATTGTCAACATATTATGGCAATCATATGGACTCGCGCCTACGTGCCTCGGCTTGTCCGAGGCATCCAGGAAATCCTCAAGTTAAAAATAAAGCTAAATAAATTAAAAGTAGAAGCCGCTCGACGTGAAAAACGTTTTAAAAACGGGTACAGACAATGGAAAATTAATTTGATTGAAGAGATTAACCCCGAATGGCGTGACCTGTACGAGGAAATTTGTTTTTAATCAAGTTCTCCTGGATGCCTCGGACAAGCCGAGGCACGTAGGTGCGAGAGCAATTGTTAACACGCGAAAAAGAGGTATCTTACATATCAAAAGAAGGCGCATCATCACCTGATTCTGGATACAGTGCTTTGCCGCATAGTAGTACACCTGCAACCAAGACTAAAAATAGGCCGGCAATGCCAGCAGTGCCGCCTACCGCAAAAATCAATGACAGAGCGATTCCCATCATGACAATGCCTGAAGCAAATGTCACTTCACCAAAATGGTTTTTGGCCCAAAAACCGGCTCGAATTAAACTTTTAGGGATATAAGAGCGGGCTTTTTCCTGATCATTTTCCTCATCGTTTATCGTTGGCATGCGCTTACCTTCCTCATCCGTTTCGGCTTTTAAAAATACTCACAGGACTGACGCAAAACACCGATCTCTTCGTTGGATTTTATTTTTAATTCGGTCATTTAGTTATCTAAACTCCCTCATTAAAAATAAAATCCGCCTCGACCTCGTTGTTTTTCGTAAGTCCTGACTCATTCGAACATATACCTTGCTACACAAGCGCTTTCGCTTTTGTAGCAATTCCATCTACGGTTCATCTCGTATGTTAAAAAAGGCTTTCATATGAATAACGATGCGCGCATTTTTTAACATACGAGCTGAACCATATCTGGGCGCTAAAAACCGAAAACGCTTGTGCTCAAGGTATATACTGCGTGTGGTCACAATCTGAAGCGCTTGACCGTGCGCAGTATATCATTCCAAAATAGCATTTGGAGTGGTATATTCAATACTGATAGAGTATATATTGTACACTATTTTGGTTGAAAAAAGAACACATGATGTGCAATTAAGCCTTGCTAGATTAGCTTTGATGGGGGCGTTGTGGTTGCGATATTGAGTTATTAACGATAAAATAGGGCATCATTAGACACATTGGGCCTATTAATGCGCATATTGGTGATATTTTTTATGATTGTATTTCCTATCAACACGGATCTTTTGGCGCGTAATTTACCCGTGCGTTTGGGAGACAGTACGGTCATCATTGTGCAGGAAAAACATGGTTCAGGAAAATCGTTTGTGCATTTGCATCAAAATGAAACCACGGCACTACAAGCAGCACGTACGGTGATTCGTACACAAGGTGGGCAGTTGCTGACGCTGGTGCATTCTGGTCAACGCAATATTTCTTTTAATTTGCATCATAAACATTATGAGTTTGATCCCAATCGTATTTTTACTGATAAAGGCATTCGTGCAACCTTATTGGCTTTTGGGCAATACAGCCAAGAGGCGCATGTGACTGTGAAGCATTTGGCAAATACCATTAAAAAAGTGTTACCTCCAGGAAAAATTATTGCTGTTCATAACAATGACACGTATTCTCTACATGATTACTTACCTGGTAAGCCGTTAGAGAAAGATGTGAGGCGTTTAAATAAAAATACCAACCATTATTTTCGAAATTTTTATTTAGTGACGCGAAGAAATGATTTTTACCGTTTGTCTGCTTTGGATTTCAACAGTGTATGGCAAGCGAAACAGGCAACAGATGATGGTTCTCTCTCAATCTATTTAGCTAAACGTCATTATGTGAATGTGGAAGCGGGGTACGACCAGTTGAATGCACAAATTCAAATGTTAGAGCACGCGTAGCTTTATCTAGCGTGCATACCGACAACGACCGGTCTAATATTGGATTTCTACTCAATTAATAAGGTTAGGGGGCTTAAGCAAAACAACGATCTCTTCGTTGGATTTTATTTTTAATTCGGTCATTCATTAAAAATCCGCCTTGACCTCGATGTTTTGCGTAAGTCCTGAAGGTGATATTTTCATCCGATCACGAAAATAATGTGTTTAATATTGATTAATAAGTTTCAATATTATACAATATGGTCTGTTTTATTTTAAATTACTATTTTAGGAGTATCAATCATGGCAGGTGAAAACGAAAGTATAGCTACGACAATTTATAACTATCTCAATTTATATAATTCAAAAAATGTAGATGGTTTAGATAAAAAAGTTGGGGCTATGCTAGAAGAAGAAAGCAGCTTTATCAAAGAACAAAGCTCAGTATTCATCTCACCTTATTTAAACGGCTCGGCTGTTTTCTATCAAGCTGCTGCTGTATTGTTACATTTGGCAAAATTGATAAAAAATATAGTATTGGGAGTGGGCTCGTTAATTCTCGCAGTACCTGCACTGTTCTTTAATTGGAATATCGCGGGTCAGTTCTTCATGATGGCAGCGGGTCGTGCTGCTTTAGTTGCTTTGAACCTAACCAATGCCTTATTTGCTTTTGCTGCAGTTTTTGTTAATGCAGTTGCATCACTTGTATCTAAGGTAGACGATACGCAGCGTAAATCGCTGGAGAAGATTCAAGAAAACTTCAACGTTAAAGTGCACGAAGGATTTACGCGGTTTTTCAACCCGTCTGAGAAGTCAAGTGCGAGTCAGTACGGTACGACTAAACAGGCTCTTGAGACGACAGCAAACGAGATAATGTCTTCATTTTCATTTTCAAAGTAAAGACCCTCAGTGAGCACCGATATTCGTATAGCGGTGCTCAATTCTGATACAGTGTTACTTAAGGGGGAGAATGTTTGATCTCGGTGAACATGTATCTTGTTCGAATAACTTTTAACTCAATGCACACAAGGTTTTATTTTTTTCACCCGCTATTTCTCTAACCATTTTAGGAACCAAATACCCTGGCAACATCGCTTGTAACTCACGATAAATGCGTTGTGCTTCGGAGAGTGGGACATCAAAATGATGCGCACCTTTGACTTTATCCAGTAGATGCAAGTAGTAAGGCAAAACGCCGAATGAAAATAATCGCTCACTCAGTGCAGCCAGGACATTGGCATCGTTATTCACTTCTTTTAACAACACCGATTGATTCAACAAGCAACAACCCGCATCACGCAGCGCACGACAAGCATTTTCAACATCAGGACTAAGCTCGTTGGGGTGATTACAGTGTGTGACGATGACTGTTTTCACGCGTTGATCCTGAAGTAAGCTTAACAACGGAGATTGAATCCGCTCTGGTAAAACAATCGGGATACGGGTGTGAACACGTAATGTGGTGACATGTTTGATCGCGCGAATTTCTGTGAGTAAAAACCCAAGCAAGGTATCGGTGGCCATTAAAGGCTCACCACCACTGAGAATGACTTCGTGAATACTCGGGTTTGCGGCGATATAATCCAGCGCTTTTTGCCAACCTTGACGGCCTGGGTTGTTATCCTGATAAGGAAAATGTCGACGAAAACAATAACGGCAATTAATAGGACACACGCCGGTGACCGTCAACAGAACTCGGCTGGCATATTTGTGAATTAGGCCTGGAATCAGATTGGTTTCTGCTTCTTGTAAGGGGTCTGTTTCAAAATCAGTGTTGAGTGTCAGCTCTTCTGGGTCTGCTAAGACTTGCAATAATAGCGGGTCTTGTCGATTTCCAACTTGCATACGCTCGGCAAATCCACGTGGAACCCGGGTTTTAAATGATTTTTCTGCAACTTCACTACCGGGCAGCGTTGGTAATTGTAAAAATTGCAGCAGCTCGTTACTGGAAGAAAAGCCAGCCGCTAAAATTGCTTGCCAATGTTGAGTGGAATCTCGCATTCATGTCACAGACTTGATAAACTGTGCGAACTTTAACGAAAAAGCGAATCAATCGCAACTTTGGAGAATAAATGGCCAATTATAATACCAATGAATTAAAAAATGGTTTAAAAATTATGGTTGATGATGCACCTTGTAGCATCGTTGAATGTGAATTCGTTAAACCTGGTAAAGGACAAGCGTTTACACGTTTAAAAACACGTAACTTAAAGACTGGTCGTGTGGTTGAGCGAACGTACAAAGCAAACGATACCTTCGTTGCCGCAGATGTTGCTGAAGTTGAAATGCAATATTTATATAACGACGGACAACATTGGCACTTTATGGATCCAGAAACATGCGAGCAATATGCACTTGATGAAAATGCGGTTGAAGAATCGGCCAAGTGGTTGAAAGAGCAAGATGTTTGCATGGTCACGCTTTGGAACAACGATCCCATTTCTATTACACCACCGACATTTGTCATATTAGAAATCACAGAGACAGATCCTGGCCTCAAGGGTGACACATCTGGCGGTGGCGGCAAGCCGGCAACATTAGAAACCGGGGCGGTGGTGCGTGTTCCACTTTTTGTACAAGTTGGTGAGCAAATTAAAGTTGATACACGTAAAGGTGAATACGTTTCTAGAGCGAAAGAGTAACGTTAAAGTCATACGGCCCGTAACCATGGAAATCTAACATTCTGTATGGTTACGGGTATCATATTTGCCAGATTAATCGGTACAACACAAGCCAATTTATCTTCAATGGAAAATGGAACACGCCCTATAGGGAAGAGAAAAGCCAAACTTCTTGCTGAAAAGTTTGGTGTTGATTATCGATATTTTTTATGAAAAGATTCAAATCAAAATGTGTCATTATGTTCGTTGTTTTTTGAGACAATCCCTTCTTTTTCTTACCTGTACAAATGTTACTTCCGTGAAAATGAGTATATAATTTATCTAAAGGAATGTGTTTAGGATTAGGATGTTATCATGAAGAAAGTAACGAGTGTTTTTTGCGGGACCGCCTTGATTATCTTGTTGGGTGGTTGTGCTGCGGATAGAGTACAAATTCAAGACTCACCTGATTATGCTGACTATAGCCCTGGTTATACCGGCTATACTGTCGGTTATGATGGTTATGGTGACTATGATGATGGCTATGGTCCTTCGTTTTGGAACCCAAGATATTATTTTTATACTGGCTATAATCATGGGTATCGCCCACCCTATCTTTACAGTGGCCGGTAGGGTTTGTGGTAAATGCTCACGCCAGTTTTCCGAGATTCAAGCATTTCTCCTTTCAAGTGACAAAGTGATAGCTTGTTTTTTATAATTTGGTAACGTTGGGGGCGTTGTCCCCTAACGGGGACTTAATCTGCTGAACGATTACGGCATGATTGTGTGTGACAGGCCTTGCATAACAAGCTCAGTGTTTTGCTGTGTTTTTGAACTTTACGCTTATATTACAGGGTGTAAGATCCAGTATTTAAGGTTCGAAAGGCGCGCTGGGAATCCCGCTTCTTGTATCTTTTATCGCTTCAGCTCCTTCTGAAATAACATAGGCCTCAGCTATAACAAAAGGATTAAACAAGACGGCTTCGGCTGTAGGAATAGGCTCACAATTCAAAGTCGTGTCGCTATCGATTTCTATTTTACGTGTCCGTCCAAAACGTAAGTCTCTGATTTGTTGTATTTGTGCTTGATTATCCCATGTTGGTGCGTTCGAGCTGGTTTCGGATTGCAATAACATGATAATGGTCCTTACTTTTAGTGAGTCAATTCCTTTTCCCTCTAGCCGGTCAGCGTCTTTTTTTGTCATGGTAAAGTCTTTGTAAGGATTATCCGGGTTAGTTATACCGATGTGAGGCGTTACCATATCCATCACGCGAGCCAATATCCAATAAGTGCTATAAGCACCGATTGCTGACAGCGAAGCAACAATCAGTACGGCAAACCCGGAGACATTACCCGCAGCTATTGTGGCTAAAAGAAAAGATACCGTTAACGCCGCTGCCGCAGCAAAAAGACCTGCTAGCATTAGTGTGTTGAAGATTGCTCGTGTACGACCTTCATTGTTGGCGATCGCATCGACATATATTGAGAAATCAATACATGCTTTTATTGTCGCGACGAAGCCTACAAAGACGATTATCGCGCCTGCTATGAACATAGCAACTTCAGCTGGTATGTCACCGCAGCCACGACTACTGTGCCCGGTATTTCCCGCAACAACAATGATTGGTGGTTGTGGTATATCAATAATAAACTTGTTCTGATAGTGACGATGATAGTTATTTTGCCAGTGCTCTGTACGTAATGGTGCGTAATCGCTTAAAACTTCGGCTAAACTTTTCTTTTTTTGAGACTCTAATTCAGCAAATGATGGGTTATTTTTAATAAATTTTTGCATATCTTGCAACATAAAAGATGCTAAATCGTCATCACGCATTCCATTAGAATAATGACGTTTTTTACTTTCCTTCATTTCTAAACAAAATTTCTTTAAATCCTCATCTTTAATATCCATGCTTTAGCTCCGTATAAAACATCTTTCACTAAAGCAATATTGTACAGATTTATTTATTTTTTGTCAAAAATTTAATCAATTTATTTGTTTTTTGACCTAGGCGTGGTGTCGTAGTCAATCCTGCTGATAGCGCGTAATCAGTGTTTCTTGCGCTGAGTAATCGCCATTGCGAATGGGTTTATAGGTGCCATCGGATTGCATTTCCCAAGTATTCGCATTGTCTTTCAAGTAGTTTTTAAAGATGTCTTCTTTGATGCGTTTTTGACACGCTTCTTCTAAAATAGGAAACATAACCTCTATCCGAGCGTATAAATTGCGCTCCATCAAATCAGCGCTGGAGCAGTAATAATCCTCTGTTTTACCATATTGAAAATAATAAATACGATGGTGTTCTAGAAAACGTCCCACGATTGAAAGGACGCGAATATTTTCTGAAATGCCGCTCAACCCCGGACGCAATGCGCACGTGCCCCGAATCAATAAAATGATTTCAATACCTTGTTGTGAGGCTTTATACAAAGCCTGAATGATTTCTGGATCGGTGAGGCCATTTGCTTTGAGCATAATTTTGGCTGGTTTATCTTTTTTTATGGCATCAATACATTGATCGATTAAAAACAGTAAATGCTTTTGTAAAGTAAAAGGAGCGTGATACAGCGACTTGAGTTTCACTGCTTTACCTAAACCGGTTAATTGTTGGAAAATAGATTGTGTGTCCGCGGTGATGCTGGGATTGGCAGTGAGCAAACCAAAGTCGGTGTAAAGTTTCGTTGTTTCTTCGTGATAATTCCCCGTGCCTAAATGCACATAGCGTTTTAATTTACCATGCACGCGTCTCACAATTAAAATCATCTTGGCGTGTGTTTTGAATCCCACGATGCCATATAAAACTAACACTCCTGCGTGATGTAATCGATTTGCTAAGCGTAAATTAGATTCTTCATCAAAACGTGCACGTAGCTCAATAATCGCCGTAACCTCTTTTCCAGATAAGGCCGCTTCGACCAGTGTCTCAACCATAATTGAATTCACATGCGTGCGGTAAAGTGTTTGCTTAATCGCCAAGACATGGGGATCTGCCGCAGCTTGACGGACAAAATCAATAACAGTGTTATAACTTTGATAGGGGTGATGTAGCAAAATATCCTGCTCATCAATGACATCAAATAAATGTTGCTGATACGCAGGTGTTGTCGGAAATTGCGGTGTGCAGGCTGGATAATAGAGATCAGGCCGTTTAATAAGATGTAATGCACTCAAGAACCGCTGAATATTCACAGGCCCATCACAGCGGTAAACATCCTCATGGTGTAAATGGTGCTTATGTAAAATAAAATCAATAATGGTTTCGGGACAATCTTCATCAATTTCTAAACGCACCACGTTGCCGTAGTGACGAGAAGACAGCTCACGCTGTATCGCAACCGCTAAGTCATCGACATCTTCATCATGCAAGGATAAGTCACTGTTGCGCGTGATACGAAAAGCATAGCAGCCTTTGATGTCCATCCCTGGAAAAAAGTAATGCACATGTGTTTTGATGATCGATGATAAATACACAAAATAATGGCCTTTATCACATAACTCAGACGGCAAATGGATAATACGTGGTAGGGTTCGTGGTGCATGGACGATAGCATAATGTATGTGGCGATCAAACGCGTCTTTACCACTTAAGTCGATAATGAAATTTAAGCTTTTATTAAATAAACGTGGAAAAGGGTGGGCCAAATCGAGCGCGATGGGGCTGACAATCGGCAGTACTTCGTTTTTGAAGTAATGTTTAGTCCACAATAAAATGTCTTCGGTCCAATTTTTCGGGGTATAAAAATAAATATGTTGGTGATTGAGAGCTGGCAATAATTTTTGATTAAACGTCATGTACAAGCGCTCAATCAATTGATGAATCATGTGAGACAGTTGTTTAAATGTCTCTTCAGCACTTAACCCATCAACACCTAATTTTTTAGGGGCAACGGCGATGCGATCTTTCAATGCAGCCATGCGAATTTCAAAAAACTCATCTAAGTTATTGCTGCAAATACATAAAAATCGCATCCGCTCCAATAGTGGAACGCGCTCGTCTTCGGCTAATTGTAAAACCCGATCGTGAAATGCAAGGGCTGTGAACTCACGGTTAATAAAAAGGCGTGGGTCGTCAAGCGTGCTCATGATTTAACGAATCCATGTCAATGACGAAGCGGTATTTTACATCACTTTGCAAAACGCGCTCGTATGCGCGGTTAATTTCAGAAATCGGAATGACTTCCACGTCGCAAGTGATATTGTGTTGACCACAAAAATCCAACATCGCTTGCGTTTCGGCAATACCACCAATTAAAGAGCCAGATAGGTTTTTTCTACGATTGTATAAGCTTCCTGGATTAACAGGCAGTGGATCAGGTGATATGCCTAACATACACAGGGTTTTTTCTGCTTTGAGCAAATTCATATAAGCATTCACATCATGCACACATGACACGGTATCAAGAATAAAATCAAGCTGTTGGTGATAGCGTCGCATGTCACGGGTATCTGTCGAAATGACGACATCGTCTGCACCCATTGCCAATGCATCTGCTTTTTTATGCGGTGAGGTGGTGAATAAGACCACACGTGCTCCCAAAGCATGTGCCAGTTTAATTGCCATGTGACCCAAACCACCTAAACCAACGACACCGATGGTATCTTTGCTACCAATGTTCCAATGTTTAAGTGGCGAGTACGTGGTGATACCGGCACATAATAAAGGCGCTGCTTTTTCTAATGGCAGATGTGGTGGGATTTTAAGTACGAAGTCTTGATTAACAACGATATTATCCGAATAGCCGCCTTGTGTGATTTGGCCGTCAGCGTCGGTCGAATTATAGGTAAAAACAGCATTTTTATCACAATATTGTTCTTGGTGTTGTTCACAAGGTTCACAGTGTCGGCATGAGTTCACCATGCACCCTACACCAACCACATCACCTACTTGGTGTTTAGATACTTGTGAGCCAACTTCCATGACGGTACCGATTATTTCGTGTCCCGGGACCAATGGATAATGTGCTCCTCGCCACTCATTGCGTACGGTATGAATATCTGAATGACAAATACCACAATATTGAATACGAATGTGTATGTCATGCTCACCAACGTCACGGCGATTAAAGGTATGAAAACGAAGCGGCGAATGGGCGTCAAATCCGGCGTAACTTTTTGTTTTTATCATGCTATCTATCCCTAATCATTCAAAATGCGCAGTTCAAAAATTGGTTTTGCGTAAGTCCTGTGTTTATTGTTTTGGCCGCGTTGTCCTCGTGTTTGCGGACTTCTCATTTTTTCATTGTGATGTCAATCCTGGCTTTTTGCAAGTGGCGCCTCCAATGTAATCGAGCGATTTGCCATGCGAATGGTTTCTGGGCGATGCGCGACCAAGATTTGGGTAATGTTGAGTGATGCCAGTGCTTGGTTGATTAGATGCTCATGTGTGGTATCTAAATGATTGGTTGCTTCATCCATCAATAAAATTTTGGGTTTTTTGTACAATGCGCGTGCCAATAGCAAACGTTGTTTTTGGCCGCCTGACAGTGTGCTACCCATTTCACCTAAAAGGGTTTCATATCCCATGGGTAAACGAATAATGGTCTCATGAATATGCGCAATTTTCGCAACATCATACACAGATTGCATATCAATCTGATCACTAAAAAATGTAATATTTTCTAAAATGGAGCCATTTAATAAATGGTCATCTTGCATCACAGCAGCAATCAGCGTACGGTAATATTGTGTATTGAGGCTGGTTAGCGGCATATTATCAATTAAAATTTGCCCCTCTGTTGGTTGTAACAATCCCATGATTATTTTAAGTAGGGTGGTTTTTCCACAACCAGACGGCCCGATAATCGCAACGCGCTCACCCGCAGCGACTTCAAAACTCACTGCTTTCAGCGTGGCTTTCGCATGTGGATGATATTGAAAAGCAACCTTTTCTACGGTTAATTGACCGCTTATCTGTTGTGGTAATAAATGCTGTTGATGATAACTTTTTTCAGCATCGTGTAAAACAATATCACTGAGACGTGACAACTGTATTGATAACAATCGGTAGTCAAATAACTGTTGTACAAATGACGATGCCTTATTGACGAATTGATTTCTAAATGCCAAAAAAGCGATTAACATGCCCAGCGTCAACTGATTGTTTATGACCATGTGAATGCCGAGACAGACAATGATGATTTGTTCAATTTGTAAGAGCAGTTGATTGATCGTTCGATACAAGATATTTTGCTTTGTGATTAAAATATCGGCATTTAAAGCATCGATATAGCGATTGTACCAGGTTTCAAAGCGTGCATTTTCTTTGAGAAATAATTTTAACGGAATAATAACTCTCAATGTTTCTAAGAAAAAACTGGCAATTTTGGCATGTAAATAAATGCTGGTTGATGTATGGTTTTTGAGTGCTTGATACGAAACGTAACGACCCAACAGAATGATGCTGAGTATGCTTAACACAATCAACGTCAGCGCTTTGCTGTAAAAAAACATGACGCCAAATGTGATACTCAATAATAAACCATCTAAAATGGTATTCACAAAATCGGTGCTGATTTTGGTTTGAATTTGCTCAATAGATTGAAATTTAGCCTGTATATCCCCTAACTGTCGGGTCTCAAAAAATGAGGTGGGTAATGAGAGTATATGTTTAAAAACACTGGCACTTAAATTCACCTTAAAATGAGTCGTGATATAAAGGATTAATTGGCTGCGAATATACTCAGTGAGCGCATGTAATATCATTAAGAGCACGAACCCACAAGCGACAACGTAAACATTCGATAATGTCCGTGTGTTGATCGCTTGATCGGTCGCATATTGGATAAAAAATGGATTTAATAATGCCAATGATTCAATCAAACAAGAGAGTAATAACAGTAAGATCAAATGGCGATATCGATCTGGGATCAGTACAGCGAGATCGGATAATCGCAATGTGCTTGAAGCGGTTTGATTGATCAACGTGGTTGTGGGTTGAATTTCGAGAGCAATACCGGTAAATGATTGATTTAATGTGGCAAGATCACAATGCTGAATGCCGATGGCCGGATCGTGAATAATGGCTTTGTTTTTTTGTATTTTTTTTAACACAACAAAATGGTTCATGTTCCAATGCAACAGTGCAGGGGTTTTGAGATATTTTAAATCGGTTAAAGACAGACGCAGTGCGCGTGTCGTAAATCCCAGTTGTAAAAAAACATCATGAATATGTTTTAATGTCACACCTTGAGGCGAAGGTGGATGTTGCTTACGTAAAGCGGCAAGACCCAACATTTGTCCATGGTAATGGCTAATCATAGCGATACAAGCGTGGCCACACTCAGCCATTTCATCTTGTAAAATGATGGGTAGTTTTCCGCCGCGTTTGAATTTTAAAGTTGAGCCAAAAGGCATGATGTTACTCCTGAGCATGAACGGCAAACTTTGCCTCGACCTCTATGTTTTTCGCTACGTGTAAAGTGAGGTGCACAGACCCTAGCGTTGCAGCTTTATCAGTGGATCAACAATCCACCGCCAAATTTTTTTACGAGCGCCTTGAATGACAGCGGAGCATCCCATACCCAAATGGAGCGGGTATTTGACTCCCGCCACTAAAACGTCTTGTTGTGGTAATGTCGCAATTGCTTTGTAATAAGGCTCCGCATAGGTTTGACGATAGCGATTATCTGTTTCTGTGGAAATGGTTTGATTGATGGTTTCGATTTGACCGATCATCAATGCGGTGGTTTGATCCGGGTAGGCATCATAACGCAAGGTAATGTTGTCTTTTGCATGCACATAGCCAATTTGTGAGGCGGGAATGGCCAGCTGCACAATGAATTGATTGTGATCGGGAATAATATCTAATATCGATTTATCTGGCTTTATCTGTTGGCCTAGTTTCAATGAAAAATTGCTCACCCACCCTGAGATAGGTGCTTGTATAAAATAATGGTACGCTTGTTTGTTTTGTGAGAGTGAACGTTGTGTCTGATGTAACGTTTGTTCAGTGTTAAAAATATCATTTTGTGCGTTTTGATAGGTTGTTTGTGAGATATATTTTTTTTCCAACAATGGTTTCAATGATAAAAAATATTGGCGTTTACGTTGCAAGACTTGTTGTAGATGCTGTTGTGTTTGCGTTAGTTGTGAAGATAATCTTTTTTGTTCGTGCTGACGTACGTGATCGTTTTGTGTGCTGACACATAAAATTTTATCGCCTTTTTGAATGTGCTGTTCAGATTGAATGTAGTTTTTGTGAATAATTCCTGATTCGACAGGATAAACACTGGAAATACCTTGATCTGCGTCTAGATATCCGCGAATACTGTGTTGCTCTGTATAATGTGTCACTAATATGAAGAGCAATATCAATGGCACAAAAAAGCATAATCCCCATGCAAAATGGCCATGAGAAAAGGCATGAATCCTACAGGTAGAGCCATACGTGTGTAAACGCGAGGCGAGCAAAGCTTCCTTTCTAAAAATCTTTTTTTCCATATCATATCCATTATCAAGGTTGGTTTTATCGCAATCCTTCGTCAAAAAACGTCAGATTGTGGTGACGCTCAGCGTATTTTATGCAAAATTTTCGCTGCCATGTCATGATTGTTGGGTTGTTTAAGTGCCACCAGGCTTTCTAATTTTCCATGATTATTTTCAATAATTTGTTTTTTTCCTGATGATGAGTCTACTAAGGTATAAAGAATAAGGAGCGATTTGTTCCGATCTGTGACATAAGGTGAATCCAATAAAGCCATGTAGGGGCGAGCATCAATATCATTGATTTTGCTACGCCAAAGGGTTTCACCGATGACCCTCAGTACATTATTTCTGACGCCCACATTCGTATCAATGATGCGGGCAGAAAGAATAGTGACAATTTCATGGGGATCTTTTAAATGTCCCATTAAAAACGCCGCCGCGGCACGGCGCTCTGGATTGGGATCATGGTTTAATGTCTCTATGACTTCTTTTTTATGTTGTTTCATACCCTGATTAAAAACGGCTAAATAAGGTTTAAGATCCGGATGATTAAAAGGAACCGCGCAATGGTAAACAGGGCAATTTTCAAAGTTAAAATCAATTTTTTTGGTGATTAAAAGGCGCATGGCTTTTGCATAATAAGTCATCATTTCATCAATGAGATCGGGTTTGATTGGCGGTTTAAAAAATGATTTTTTAGGATGAGCGTCAACGTAATCTAAGCCTGGTGAGGTCGGAGTGGGGATAATTTCAAGTGTGGTGTATATGTCTTTTTTATCAGGATAGCTGACGGTTTCTATGTCTACAAAAGAAAAATGATACGCTTTTTTTATGTTTTCAATCAGTTGTAATTTTTTGCGATACAGTGCTTGTGTTTGCTTGGTATTTTCAATGCCTTTTGCGTTGGCAAGCAATACATCGGAACACTGCGTTTCAATGGTTTGTATTGATTTTTCATAGCGCTGTAAGATGTGCTGAGCTTGTCTGGCATCCACACCGTGGACATCAACGACATCACTGGCCCATAAGGGCGTGCTGATACAGGCTATCCACGTAAAACAGTGTTTTGAGAGATGTTGGCGCGCACGTTTGATAGGGCTGATATGTTTCATTGCTTCTCCTGAGTGAGAGGTCTATCGTACATGTTTGGACTATTATTAAGACACACATGTCGTTGCATGTTTTGCTGATAGATAGGTAATATCTGGGAGCGATATTGCTCGATAGAATGGCATTGTTTATGTTCTTGCCAATCAAACTGCATCGATTGATTTAAAATAAAATGAATGAAAATGTCCAGCATTTTAAATTGCGGGTTATATTCCTCAATCCATAAAAACTGTCCTTGCTCATTCACCTCAAGAAAAACATATTGCTCCTCTGGTGTGACAATAAAGTCGAAAGAACCAAATACAATGCCCAGCTCGTGCATAAATAAGCGAATTTTGTTTTGAATGTCGATAGGTAATGTATACGGTTCGATCTTTAACGGTGCTTTGCGAATGGCTCGCCAATCAACCAAACCATCCGGATGTGTTTGCGAATCGAGTTTTGCAGCGACAATAAAATCACCAAAACAAGTGATGCGTAACTCATAGCTTTTTTTGATTTCTTTTTGAAAAATACCTGGCGATTGCTGTAAACAGTGCGGTAGCGGCAGATCATCGTGCGCAACACGTGCGGTATAAGCGACTTTCACTTGATTTGATTCAAACCAAAAATTGGAGCACAGCGGTTTGTAGATAACACCGATGTCATCATGATGCGTTAAAAATTGATGAATTTCATGGGGATCGTTCGAGCACAATGTGGTGGGGATGAGTAGACCGCACTCACTGGCAAGCTTGAGCTGTAATAGTTTAAAGTTGGCACGATGCGCCGCTTCTTTACGGTTAATCCACCATGCTTGCGGTGCCAAATTATGCGTAAAAGATTCGTAAAATAAAGTGTTTTCACGTAATACAAATTTATAATCATTGGGATGAGTCGACTCTTCTGGAAGATAAGGTCGTCTTGCACGGCGCCACCAAACCACATCGTAATGGTGATCGTCAACAATCGATTCAAATTCATTGTTGCTCTGCCACTTATAACGCTCTGTATCGATAAAAACAGAATTTTTTTGTCGTGTTGGTTGATCGGCCGTAAAAATGAGATCAACTTTGTGATGCATGTTTTCTAGCGCTAATTTAACTAAAATAGCGTGCGTATCGTCTGGTTCGGTTGGAATTAAAAACTTCATAGGTTCTCCGTTATACTATGATGTAGGTATCTTGGGTATATACCCAAGATACAAAAAAACGATGCTGCGTGACGATCGTTAAGCGCTATCGCGCGCGGTGTCAGGCACCAGAGGACCTCCTGTGACAATAATCGTTGGGATGATGAAATGCCCTGTGCCGCCGAAGATATGATGGAGTTCCTTCTCATCAACAAGCGTTGCGACGTGGTAGGCTAAAGTACGTTGTTCTTCAGTTAAATTTTCTTCCATGTTTATTACTCCATTAAAAATCAAAGTCGCCTACGACATCATAATTGACATCGGCGTTTTGTATATTTGCGCCGCTCGCCTTAACGGTTTGGCGTGCTGAGGCCTCTGCCTGGCCGCCAGAGACGTGGTCTAAATCATCATCAGAAAGCGGTGTTGCTAATTGGTAAGCCAATGCGCGATGGGTTCCTTGTTGCATAGAATAACTCCTGTTAGTAGCCTTCATCTTAAATCCATTTTAGAATACAGCTTGGGTTGAATTGCTATTTCGTCCTGAGGCTCCTATTCTATGAGTGAATAATTCCATTTGTCAACAATAATGGAATTATTTTGCGGGATCAGGATTTACGCAAAACAACGAAGTCGAGGCGAATTTTATTGTTAATGAGGGCGTTTAGATGACTAAATGACTGAGTTAAAAATAAAATCCAACGAAGAGATCGTTGTTTTGCGTCAATCCTGAGCATGCAAAAAATGATGTGACGTGTGTTGGTAATTGATAACATTAGGTGTATACATGAGTATTGTAAAGACAGATTCTTTTGCAGATCGTTTGAATTTATGCCTTGAAAAAGATGGGTTCCCGCCAAAACACAAGGGGCGTATACAGCTATTGTCACAATTGGTTGGTTTAACCCACCGTGGTGCAAGTAAATGGTTAAATGGCGAATGCACACCACCGGCTAGAAAATATGCGCAATTGGCTAAACAATTTAATGTGAATGAGCACTGGTTAAAAACAGGTCATGGTCCGATGTATGATGCGTGTGCAGATACGTTTATCAAAGCCCCACTGGGTGTTGAGCAAACGGTGCCTCTCTACAGCATGGCAGACATTACCTCGTCTGCTCCGTGCGCGGAAAAAAACATGCAGTGTATTCTACCTTATCGTGGCGTGTTTTATGCGGTTCGTTTAGACACGGAGGCGATGGCACCGCAATTTCCTGCTGGTAGCGTGTTGATTATGGATCGTTATGCCGAGCCCCGAAATGGCGATTTTGTGTTAGTGTCTGTGCATGGCCAGACCAATGTTTTATTTAGACAATTGAAAATGGAAGGAACAGAGCGGTTTTTATATGCATTACAGCCACAGTTTGAATCATTGATCTTAAGCATGCCTCATGACATGATGGGAAAACTAATTCAGGCAATTGTGTCTTTTTAATGCATGTTATGTGTAATTTTTTTTTGTCTAGGGATACTTGTTTAAGGTGTCGACTTAAGGAAAAAATGTCTTTGCGAGCATCGCAAAGCAAGCCAGAGCTATAGTACACAGAACGGGGACTGCTTAGCAAAGCTCGCAATGACGTCTTAAGTTGACGCTATTACGTGAATATTTACCTTTATTTGAATCCTGGTAGTTTTATTGATGGGGAGATTTTGATGGCATTGATAGGTTGGTTAATGTATTTGGTTTTTACATTGATTGTCTTGTATCGCACTTTACCGGCCAAAATATGGGAAATCGGGAGTGGTGTGTATTTAATCATTGCTTCGCTTTTGATTGGCTTCCCTGCTTATTTAGGGTTACTGATGTGGCTGATTATTTTAAGTGTTGTGGCGATCATTCACATTGATTCAGTGCGTTTAACGTTGAGTCAACGATTATTTGGTTATGTCAAAAAATCGATTCCGCATTTGTCTAAAACGGAAGAAGTGGCTTTAAATGCCGGCAATACTTGGTTTGAGGAGTCTATTTTTCGCGGTGAGCCGGATTGGCATGGTTTAAAAGACGTGCGTGCGGAGTTAAGCCAAGAAGAAAGCCATTTTTTGAGACGTGAAACCCACGCACTTTGTCAGCTACTTGATGAGTGGGCAATCAGTGAAGCGCGTGATTTGCCAGCAGAAGTTTGGACCTATTTGAAAGAGAAAGGTTTTTGGGGGGTGGTTATTCCCAAAAAATATGGCGGTAAGGGCTTTTCTGCGCGCGCGCATTCAGAAATTGTGATGAAACTGACCAGTCGCTCTGTGGCGACCGCAGTGACCATGATGGTACCAAACTCATTAGGGCCAGGAGAGTTGTTGGTACACTACGGTACCGAAGAACAAAAGCAATATTATTTACCTAAATTGGCTTGTGGTGAAGAAATTCCTTGTTTTGCCTTAACGGAACCAGAAGCTGGCAGTGATGCGACATCAATTAAATCAACAGCAGTGGTTGTTGAGAAAAAAGTGAATGGTCAGTTGGTGTTAGGTTTAAAAATAACGTTGAATAAACGATGGATTACGTTGGCACCTGTTGCCACGTTATTAGGTGTGGCGGTGAATTTGTCTGATCCCAAGGGATTATTGAACGGCGTTGGAAAAGAAGGGATTACGTGTGTACTCGTTCCCCGTAGTAACAAACAAATCGAGATTGGCAAGCGCCATCTGCCGGCACATCAAGCGTTTATGAATGGCACGATTCGCGGCGAGGACGTTTTTGTTCCGATTACGCAAATTATTGGTGGACAAAAAAATGCTGGGTTTGGTTGGGAAATGTTGGTGGAATGTTTGTCCATTGGTCGTTCTATTTCTTTGCCTGCCTTGAGTGTTGGCGCGGCTGGTATTGCTTATTTGACCAGCAGTGCGTTTGGGCGTATTCGACGACAATTTCGTACCGAAATCGGTCAGTTTGAAGGCGTTGAAGAAAAGTTAGCTGCGATTGGTGGACTGACCTATTTAATTAATGCCTCGCGTTTATTGACCTTGGCTGCTGTACAAATAGGAAAAAAGCCATCGGTTGCGTCAGCTTTAACCAAATACTTTAATACCGAATTGGCTCGTGTTGCGATGAACCATGCGATGGATATTCATGGTGGTCGTGCGGTGGTATTAGGTCCACGTAATTATTTATCCATGTACTACAGTAGTATTCCTATTTTAGTGACAGTGGAAGGCGCGAATATCATGTCACGTAATTTATTGATCTTTGGCCAAGGATCGATGGCTTGTCACCCGTTTGTGCGTGATGAGTTGATGGCAATTCGGCAGGATGATAAAAATGCCTTTCATGTACTCATATGGAAACATATACAGTATTTCATGAGAAACTTCGCAAAAACCATATGCACCGCATGGACCGGCGGTTTTTGGTTGTCTGCACCCAATCAGACTTTTAAAGCCGAATATAGAAAAATGGCGCGATTAACATACGCCTTTGCTTGGATTGCTGACTTGTCGTTAATGGTGTTAGGCGGATCGCTAAAGCGTAAAGAGCGATTATCTGCCAGAATGGCAGATGCCTTGTCTTATTTATACATGGCAATGGCAGTATTGCACTATGTCGAGCAGCAACCAGAAAGCCAAGATGAGACAGTGCACGCTAAATGGGCGTTGCAATATAGTTTTCATCAAGCACAAAAAGCGATGCTGGATTTTGCTGCCAATTTTTCTAATCGCCTCCTTGGCGGATTGGTGCGCTGTGTCGCATTTCCATTGGGTCAAACTATGCGAGCCCCCAGTGATAAACAGGATCATCAGTTAGCACAATTAATGATGCAACCGAATGCTTATCGTGACCTGCTAAAACAAGCTTTGTTTTTAAGTGGTGATCCCTCTCAGCCTGTTGATCGCATGGAGCATGCTTTTGAATTACTGATGCAATCTGAAGAAAGTTATCAAAAGTTTGGTCGTATGCAATACACTACTTTTAGCGATTTAGACGCGCAATTAGAGAAAAAAATGCAAGAAGGCGTGTTGAGTGCGGCGGATAAAGACATGATTTTAAAGACCGAGCAAGCACGTTGGGATGCTATTCAAGTAGATGAGTTCTGATTAAGGAGATCGCATGCAAGACAAAGCGCCAGATAATGTTGCGATGGCAAAAATTATAGAGCTGACTGGTGGTAATCTTGAGCTATTACATGAAATAAAAGCAGATCATGATGGATTGGTTGCGAAAAATCGCACAGAAGAGTATTCCAAGGATGCAAAATCTGCGCTTGACGACACCATTTCAGTGGCGACCTATATCGACGAAAAACGCCAAGATTTAGCAAAAAAATTATGGGATGGTACGATTACAGAGGACGAGATTGAAATGCTTCATCCGGAGTACTTCTCATTCCAAGAATCTTTGGCGCAGAAAGCATTACAAGAATTAGATGCCAATGTTCGTGCAGAAAAACTTCATCAAGTTACCATGATTTACCAAATCAATGATAAATCAGAGTTTGTGCGTGCTTATTTGCATGACGGAAAGAAATTTAATCATGATAATGAGCAAGATGAAAAAATTATAAACATACTTGATCAATCTTTTCATTCTTGGTTATTGAAAAATAAAATGGTCAGTGTAGAAGGCGTGCTTTATAAGCAGGCCGGATCTAAAGGTGGTAAACCAACACAAAAAGCCGATCCCAGCGTGGTATCCGCTTTGTTAGAAGATGCCCAGAAAGGTTTAGCTAAAAAACAAGCGGCTTCTTTTAATTTAGAAGTCAAAGCATATCAACCAAAAGCGCCTAGCGTTGACGTAGAAAGCGCGAGCCCACAAACGGCGGTGAAAGGAGCAGGATAAAGAGCCAAATATGGCCGCTCCCAAGATTCAAGCATTTCATCTGAACGATTACGTTAACATTTACGAGGGAAGATCACATTATTCTTGGAAATATTGATTTGCTAATGCTAATCGCTCCATAGAACCAATATCGAACCAAACGCCTTGATACAATTCGCCATGTAGTTGTTGTTTATCTGCCAGTGATCTTAAGATCGGGGTTATTGAAAACCGACCCGGTTGATATGCTTCAAATAATTTAGGATGGTAACAAGCAATACCGGAAAAAGTGTATTCTTTGTTTTGATTGGAAAGAATTTGTGGTGTAATAAATCCAAAATCCCCTGAGGGGTTGTAGCTGGGTTTGTTGACTAAAATGAGATGTGCGAGCGCTGTATCGTCCAGCGCCAGCGATAATTGAGAAAAGTCGAACTCGGTATAGATATCACCGTTCACCGTTACAAAGGGCTCATTGCCTAAGAGCGGTAACGCATTGACAATGCCGCCGCCTGTTTCTAATCCACCAGGTGGTTCTGGACAAAAATCGATTTGTAGATGATAACCCTTACTGTATTTGACGTGTTGACGAATCTTACCACCTAAATGTGCGTGATTAATCACAACGCGCTCAAATCCGGCTGAGGCCAGGCGTGTTAAATGATAATCAATCAAAGCAATCTTGTTTAGTTGACATAAAGCTTTAGGACAAGTATCTGTGAGTGGTTTTAGACGTTCGCCTCGTCCCGCAGCTAAAATCATGGCTGTTTTCATTGTTCACGACTCAAAAAAAGAGGTTGCACGCGCTGTTGCATCCAAGTGTAAAAAGGCTTGAGCTCATCATATTCTACTAGACAACTCATGACATATTGAAAGGTGAGTGGTAAATCATTCAAGTAATGAGGTTTGTTGTCACGGAAGTATAAGCGGCAAAATGTACCTAAGACACGTAAATGACGCTCTAACCCGCACAAATCAAAATCGCGTAAAACATGATCGAGCGTTTGGGTTGTTGCCGTTTGATTGAGCTGATAAAAATACGTGACCCATTCAATGACTTGCTCTCTTGGCCAGGCAATATAGCAATCTTTTAGTAACGATACCAAATCATATGTCCAAGGACCACGCATGGCATCTTGGAAATCAATAATACCCAACGTAGGCGTAGAATTTGGCAACAACATAATATTTCGCGAGTGATAATCACGGTGTACAAACACCTGTGGTTGATTGGCTAAACGATCTGTGAGCCAAGTCATGGTCTCTTGTATGAGTTGTTGTTCTTCCGCATTTAAAGATAGATTCAGGTATTTTTTGAGAAACCAATCTGAAAATTGTGCAAGCTCGTTGAGCATAAAGGCTTGATCAAAATGTGCCAAATCATCGGTGTTGCATTGTTGCATTTTTGTTAATATCGCGATTGCTTGGCGATAGAGTGGATCAGCATTTTGTATCGATAATGCTTTTAAAAACAATTGATCGCCAAAGTCTTCGAGTAGCATAAAGCCCTGCTGATGATCGATCGCGTGAATTTGGGGGGTATGAAAGCCTTGTTGATGTAGCTGGCTGGCAATCTGAACAAAAGGGTCCAAAGACAGCTTGTCAGGTGGGGCATCCATAATAATGTGCGTGTTATCATGGGTTTTTAACCGAAAATAACGTCTAAAACTGGCATCACCGGCTAATGGACTCAGCTCATATTGGGGATGAATTTGCAGCGTGTCTAACCACAATTGCAGTGCGTTTTCACGTGTATGCATGATATACTTCCTGCCCAGACAACGGGTATTGGCATGTTGTGAGAAAAATAAGAATTCATTATACGTTAATCAGCTGCGTGTTTGTAGCTGCCAGCCTATTTTATCTTGTGACGGCCACAGCGGATGACAGTGTCATAGAGCCTATTGAGGCTTGTGTGTTGATGCCAGATACACCGCTAGATCGCGCTATGCGAGCCAAAGTGTCTCAATGTTTACGTTGGATTGAAACGGAAGATCATTCCGTTTGCCACGGTTTTTATCAGCCAATCGAAATTCAGCCCTTAGATGATGCCAATGAAGTGCAACTGCGTGCTGACAGTGTGGCGCTTTCGCCACAAGGGACTTCGCTTTTAAAAGGGAATGTAGAGATTCGACAATCACAACGGATGGTGCTTGCCCAAACAGCCACGGTGTTTCGTGATCCTAAAACCAATACGGTGACACGAATTGAGTTGCTCGATAAAGTCCGCTATTTAGAACCAGATCGCCTGATGTTAGCACGCAAAGCCACTATTAATCCTCAAGACAAATCAGGCGTGATTGAGGATGTGTTGTACCGTTTTAAAACCACGCGCGCGCATGCGGTACTGCCTGCTTGGGGGCGAGCCAAATGGGTTCAACGTTTTCCCAATGAAAATTATTTATTAAAAAAAGCAACTTACAGTACATGTGTTCCCAAAGACCGAGCTTGGGAAGTGGAGGCGGATGAAATCGCACTAAACAAAGCCGAGGGGCGTGGTGTCGCTAGAAATGCTAAGTTGCGTGTCGGCCGTGTGCCATTGGTTTATACCCCTTATTTAAGTTTTCCCACTTCAAAAGCCAGAAAATCAGGTTTTTTAATGCCATTAGTGGGTTATTCGAATCTAACTGGGTTCGATTTAGCGACACCGTATTATTTGAATTTAGCACCCAATTGGGATGCAACGGTTGTGCCACATGCCTACAGCATGCGCGGTGTCATGTTAGGCGGTAATACCCGCATTTTAACGCCACACTCTAATGCGGTTGTGGGTGGAAATTTTTTGCCTAAAGATGCTTTTTTTCGAAACTTTTTAGATAGTCATCAAAGTGCTTTCCCAGAACTCATGGGTATCTCAACCAATCGCTGGTCAGCGATGTTACATGATACCACCCGATTTTTAGATAATTTGGTTATGAATGTTAATTTTCAACAAGTATCAGACGATTATTATTTACAAGACTTTAGCTCTAATATGGCAGTTGCCACTGAAAATCAATTACTTAGACAAGGTGACCTGTCTTATTCAACGGATCATTGGTTATTGAAAGGGATGGTGCAAAGCTATCAAACATTGCACCCGATTAATCAATCAGAAGTCGCGAATATTTATGCCAGGCTGCCGCAATTATTTGCACAAGGTAATTATACGGACCTACCTTTGCACAGTGAATTAAGCATGTTAGGGCAGTTTGATTATTTCCAATGGACTGGTCAAAATGTTTTACAGCAACCGCAAGGTGCACGCTTTCACTTTAATCCGACACTGGCTTTACCGCAAAGACAACCGTGGGGATATGTCACCCCAGCAGTGCAATTGGTAGAAAATCAATATGATTTATCAACACCGATGAGTTCTCCCTCGGGCGCTTATAGCCAGGCACAGTCATTTAATCGCACGATTCCGCGCTTTAGTGTCGACAGTGGTTTAACATTTGAACGTAATGATAACCTGTGGGGATCTGGTTTTACACAAACGCTGGAGCCGCGCGTTTATTATTTAAATGTCCCTTATCACAATCAAAGTGAATTTCCTGCCTTTGATTCAGCTTATATGATTTTTAATACCGATCAATTATTTCGAGACAATCGTTTTTCGGGCTTCGATCGTATCAGTGACGCGAATCAACTCGCTTATGCAGCAACATCTCGCTGGATTTCGGCTAATACCGGTAGAGAGCTTGCCAGTGTGACCGTTGGTCAATTGCGTTATTTTTCTCCAAGGCGCGTACAATTGTGTTATAATACGGGTGGAAATTGTGTGGATAGTCCTTTGTTTTTAGGATATGTTTCGCCTACTGAAACTTATTCTCCTATTGCTTCAAAGGGTACTTACGCATTGACCTCCAAGCTGAGCGCCAGTGCTGACTATGTGTGGGATCCGGCAACGAGTGCGACGAATAATGGTAATTTAAATCTACACTACCGCCCCAAACCAGATCGTATGTTAACGATGGGGTATAATTATTTGGTGAGTGGTAACGTATTCACCGTGCCGCAAATGAATGTACAAGACAATGCGTTGCATCAAGTGACGGCGGGATATGGCTGGCCTTTCAGTGAAAAGTGGAGTAGTTTGGGCGTTTATAGTTATAATGTCAGCAAGCAGTATAGCATGATGACTTTTTTCGGGCTTCAATACGACTCTTGCTGTTGGGCTGCTCGCTTAGTTGGAGGGCGGGCTTTTAAGAGTATCGGCGTTGATTCTTTAAGTCCTCAGTATAACAACAGCGTATTTTTTCAAGTATTGTTGAAAGGACTGGGTTCGGTTTCTAGTAGTGATCCGGCCAGTACCATTCAGAGTTTTTTACCAGGTTACCCAAATATTTTTGGTCGTTCATAGAGGATTTTAACCATGCGATTTGTTTTCTTGATACTTCTTTTACTGCCAACATGGGTTTGGAGTGAGGCAGTTGAATCATTAGATAAAGTCGTGGCTGTGGTCAATGATAATGTCATTACCGAGCACGAATTGACGTCGCAAACAGAACTGATGCGTCACCAACTGGAGGCGAAAAAGGTCTCTATGCCCCCAGAGCAAGTGTTGCGTAAGCAAGTATTGCAGCATCTGATTGATGTTGATTTACAATTGCAATTAGCGAAAAACAATGATGTGACGGTCGATGCGGCTGAGCTTGATACGGCGATTGAAAATATTGCGGCAGAAAATCACTTAACGTTGGATCAATTGCGAGCCGCTTTGGCTCAACAAGGCATGACATGGGATATGTACCGCGAAAGTTTGCGTAAAGAAATGTTGATGGCACGTATGCAACAAAAAGCGATTAATGCTGATCTGGATGTGACGTCACAACAAGTCAATGACTATTTGAAAACCGCAGTAGAACAAGAAAAAGTGAATCAAGTGTTTCATGTACAAAATATTGTGATTCCGCTCCCAGAAGAACCTACCTCACAACAAGTCACCAAAGCACATGCCAAAGCCATGACGTTATTGGCAAAAATCAAGCAAGGAGAAGATTTTGGTTTGTTGGCTGTTGCGGAGTCCAGTGATGAATACGCGTTGGAAGGCGGTGATTTAGGTGAACGGCATTTAGCCGAGCTTCCAGAAATATTTGCGAAAGAAGTGGTTGCGATGCAGGCAGGCCAAGTGTCAGGACCTATTCGTACAGGAAATGGTTTTCAGTTAATTAAATTACTGGCTGTGAATACCAATGAACCTCATCATGAAATTACCAAAACCCACGTGCGTCATATTTTACTCAAGCAAGATGTGAACATGACGGATACAGAAGCCTTAAAACAGGCTAAAAATTTGTATGAGCAGCTAAAATCGGGTAAAGACTTCGCGCTGATGGCGAAGCAATATTCTCTCGATCCGGGGAGTGCATCTAAAGGCGGTGATTTGGGCTGGGTTGTGCCAGACGAATTGGTCAAGCCGTTTGCTGAAGCGATGAATGCCCTGGCTTTAAATACGGTGAGTAAACCGGTTAAGTCTCAATTTGGTTGGCATTTGATTGAGGTTCTGGAACGAAAAACAATGGATGATTCCGCTGCATATAAACGGCAACAAGTGCGTTTGTTGTTGCAACGGCGGAAATTCAATGAAGCAGTTCAAAATTGGCAACAGCATATTCGCTCGCAATCTTATGTGAAAATTTTTGATAAGCATCTGACATGAAGCCTTTATTAATTACCAGTGGTGAACCGGCTGGTATTGGTCCAGACTTATGTTTGGCGCTGGCTGGTCACCCTGCGCCATTGGTTATTTTAGCAAATCAGGCCGTTTTAGAAGAGCGTGCGCGCCAACTCAAACTATCCATCACTTTTGAATCGTATCAGCCCGATAAGCCTGTGAAACCGAGTGCAGATAAGTTAACCATTTGGTCTGTTGACTGCGAGCAGCCGGTGGTACCAGGGCAAATCGATATAAAACACGCCGCTTATGTGTTGAAGATGCTGGATTTGGCTGTGGATGCTTGTTTAGCGCAGCAATTTTCGGCATTAGTCACTGCACCGGTACATAAAGCCGTGATTAATCAAGCGGGATTTGCATTTACAGGGCACACTGAGTGGTTAGCAAAGCGCTGCCAATCCGCAAGTGTTGTCATGTTAATGGTTGCACCACAGATGCGTGTTGCCTTGGTGACCACGCATTTGCCCTTACGCGCTGTTCCTGATGCACTGACCCAGCCTTTATTGATGCAAGTTTTGAAGACATTACAAACTGCATTGCAACGTGATTTTGGTCTAAAAACACCTAAAATCAAGGTGGCTGGATTAAATCCGCATGCTGGAGAGGGGGGGTATTTAGGAACGGAAGAGCAAACAATTATTCTTCCCGTGATTGAATCACTACGTCAAGAAGGTTTTTTGATAGAAGGGCCTTTTCCAGCGGATACTTTGTTTATAAAAAACAATGATCCGTGTGATGTTTATGTCACGATGTATCACGATCAAGGGTTACCGGTTATTAAGCACGCTGATTTTGATCATACGGTCAATGTGACCTTGGGGTTACCCATTATTCGCACTTCTGTGGATCATGGCACGGCTTTATCATTGGCTGGGCTAGGTATTGCGCGAGCGGATAGTTTATTAGCAGCGGTGAATTTAGCGAGCAAAATGGCGATACAACGATCCGGGGTAATGGGTTTCGTGCAATGAAGTGCCTTACTGTGCTTGAGTATCTTGATACAATGGTTCGTCCTGTGCTTTCCTTTTATCAAGAACCCAAGCACAGCAAGGCTTAGATCCGATAAAAACGCTTTATTAGAGAACAATGTCATGCAAGAAATTAGCCTAATTGTTGCCATGGATACACAGCGTGGCATTGGTTATCAGAACGAATTACTGTGTCATTTATCTGCCGATTTAAAACATTTTAAAGCCGTGACCATGGGAAAGCCGATTATTATGGGTCACCATACTTACAAATCAATTGGTAAACCGTTGCCTGGGCGATTGAATATTGTGTTAACTCGCCAGAATATACAGATAGAAGGGGTACAAATTGCCCATGATTTATCTCAAGCACTGGCGGTAGCAGCGAGCGCGGAAGAAGTGATGATCATTGGTGGTGCGCAGATTTTTACGCAAAGTATGGCTTTAGCAACCCGGATTTACCTGACTGAAATTCACCATCATTTTCAAGCAGATGTTTTTTTCCCGGAATTAGATCCTAAGGAATGGCAGCGCCAGGTTTTATCAACGCATTCACGAGATGAAAAAAATCCTTATGATATGACTTTTTATGTACTGGAGAGAATGAGCTGAAATCGGCTCCTCACTTTGTTAGATCTTAGGGGCTGTCGACAATAAACCGTGGCACGTGCGTTACACAATCTTGACCTGAATTATTTTACAAACGCGTACGCTGCTTATTTAGTAAGCAAAGTCAGGTGTTTTACAAGAACAATAATACGCCCCGCCACTGCTAGCAGTAACGTCTACCGTTTTAGTACAACTGGTACCGTTACAATAACGACTAGGAGAGGTAGACATTACAATAGTACTCCCTTCAGTCGGTGGTGTTGAGCTTTTTACTACGTAACAATCATCAACAGTACCTTGATGTGCGGTACAAAATTGAGTGCAAATAGCACAGCTCTCTACGGTGATGCTTACGGTTCTATCATATGTTCCGCAATAAACCATCTCACTATAAAAACCGATTGTAGCTAAACTTAGTATCATTGCCATATATTTTTTCATGATATTTTCATCACCAAAAATAACCCACATAGTTTTATTTTAGCACAAAAAAATGGAGTGTATTTTAATTAATAAAAGTGGTTTTGTTTTTTTAATGAAACGATTATGCAATGCTATTTGCTATGTTTCCCCGCATTGTCTATGCTAATTAAAAACAATCTGTTTGTTTTTTGTGAGGAATAATGCGTGGCATAACGTCTTCCAATCACTTGTCGCAATGTTTAACTGTCAGCGTTGCAGGACAAACAATTTTGATCTCTATTCGTCAGGTCAGCTTGGTTTTGGCCAATTTGGCTTTGCAAACCGTTCCTCATCATGATGAAAGCTTGGCTGGTTATTTAAATTATCATGGAAAACCGGTGCCTGTTTATCACCTTGCTGCTTTGTTAAAACGTCCTATTCCTACTTATGATTTAAATACGCCGATTATCTTGGCTGATTTATCGGCCGGTTTATCTGCTTTTATCGTCGATCATGTTTTTTCTGTAACCGAGATTAACGAAGACAATATCCACGTCGATGCGTGTCAGATTACAATGCCGTATGTTGCTGGTTTTTTAGAAGAAGAGACACGATCTGCTTGGGTTTTGGATTTAGAAAAATTGTTGCAATACCACCAGAATGATATTTTATGAACATATTCGCCAAAAAACTTAAGTCATGGATGCATACGCAATACGGCTTCATGGTCCCAGAGCCTCATCTGGAATACAAATTGTCGAAATTATTAGACAGATTGCATTTGGATCAACAACAGTATTGGCAAGCGCTGTCTGATAGAGAAGAAACCGTTGTACAAGCCACGTTAGATACATTCACGATTCAAGAGAGCTATTTTTTTAGAGATACCCTTTTATTTGATTATTTAAAAACCACGTTATTGCCCGGTTTGATGATGCAAAAGCAATTGGAGCATGACAAAGCGATCAAAATATGGAGTGCTGGATGCGCGCGAGGAGAGGAAATCTATTCTATCGCGATTTGTTTAGATCAATTAATGCATCAAGCCTCGCATTTTAATGTAAAGTTGATAGGCACAGATATTTGCCATTCTGCACTAAATAAAGCTCGCTCAGGTTGTTTTTCTTCAGCCAGTATAAGGGGCCTCACTAAAACGATGGTCTCGTCGTATTTTGAATGGCATGAAAAACATTATCTGTTAAAAGACAGCATTCGAGATAAGGTGCAATTTGTCTATGATAATTTGGCGTCTGATCAACAAAAATACAAAAACTGTGATCTGATTGTATGCAGAAATGTGTTTATTTATTTAGATCGTGTGGTGATCAATGCCATTCTAGATAAGTTTTACGATTGCTTAAATCCTAATGGCATTTTGCTGTTAGGTCCAGCTGATTTTGTGACGTATCATCCTAATCGTTTTGTGGTCGATGTTGAGCATGATCTTCAAGTATTAAGGAAGTCACCGAAATCATCATCGGTAGTGATAAAACAGCCTACACATAAACAAGTCTCTGTTATAAAAAAAATAAAAACGCCTGATAAACAAGATGTTATGTTAAAAATTCGAGCGTATTTGGATAAAAGACAATTTCAACCAGCATTGATGCTCATTAAAACAGAATGTCATACCCGAGCTGGTCATGCATTATTATATCGTTATGCTGCCGAAGCGTTCATCGGTGTTGGGCAGTTAATAGAAAGTGAAGCGCATTTAGCCAAGGCCATACAATATGATCCATTAGACGCAGTGAGTTATTTCTTACGCGCGATGCTATCCATGGATAAAAATAATCACACAGCAGCAATCACTGATTTGCAAAAAGCACTGTATCTTGATCCTAGATTTCCGGAGGCGGCGTATTATTTGGGTTTAATTTATTTACAACACCAAGAGCGAAAACAAGCGCTTCGATATTTACATCAAGCATTAAATAGTGCCAAAACACGCCACAAAGACTCAACATTATTATGTTTTGCAGCCAGTTTTGAGGAATTTATTCAAGCCATCAAAGAACTTATTCTACATACGACTAAGGACGGTCATCATGAATCACCCTAATAAACCATCTTATGTAGATCAAAAAATGCAAGAACGTGCCGCATTGCTTGCTAAACCACTAGCGGTTTATACGTCCGTGAGTGAACGTTTATTGATATTTCATTTAGGAGAAAATCAGAAATATGCGCTGCTGCATCAAGATGTCGAAAGAATTATTGTAAAACAGAAAATAACACCGATCCCTGGTTTACCGTCTTTATTTGCAGGACTAATTTATTATAACTCGGAAGTTTGGCCCGTTATTGATCTTCATGGCCTATTTGATATCAAAAAAAAGGCTGATATGACAAATTTTATTTTGATTGCCAATAAAACGCATCATTATGCACTCTTAGTTGGGCGTATTATTGGACAAATTGCTTATGACAAAACGATTGGTTTAACACATTTATCTCAGAATATGGCCGCAGATAAAAGACCGATACAAGGTATTTATCAAGGAGACATCACATTAATCGATATGTTAGCTATACTAAATTTATTGGAGTCAGTTCAATTAAATAATAATCTACCAGCGAGTACAACATGATTGATTTCAAAGAGCGCATACATTTTAATCGAATTAACTATTATTTGTTTAGTCATGTTGTGTTGCTGGTTCTCTTTCTAATCAGCATTTTCCCCACCGTGATACTGTCGTTTCATGACACATTTGAAGATATTCGATATCAATTACATAACTTGGTTTTTATACAATGGGGATTATTTGCGTTTGCCTTTTTTTTAACAGCCATCAGTGGTTTTTGGCAATATCGCAAAGAAAAAGCGGAAGGAAAAATTTTTCAAGAAATGGTATCAACTTTGAACGCGATTTATCGCTCTCAAGCGATTATTGAATTTAACATGGATGGCACAATTATTACGGCGAATGATAAATTTTTGGAGGTAGTGGGTTATCCCTTGCATGAATTAAAAGGCAGACATCACAATATCATGGTTGAAGAGGGCTATCGTGACAGTGCAGAATACCGTGAATTCTGGGAAAAATTAAATCGCGGTAAATATATTTTTTCTGAAAATCAACGCATTAGAAAAAATGGTGTGCCGATTTGGTTACAGGCATGCTATACCCCCATTATGGGACAAGAACATAAACCATTAAAAGTGGTGAAGGTTGCAACAGATATCACTGAGCGTAAAAATCAAGAATTAAAAATTTTAAAAATGGCTAATTCGCTTAAAGATATCATTAAGCAGATCGCAGTAGACAGTAATTCAGTATCAACGGGTATTAATCAATTAAAATCAACAGCCATGTCACATGCGTCCAGTGCAGCTGAGCAAGCGGCTTCCATTAGTGAAATTAGCACTACCATTGAAGAAATTAAAACCACCGCGAAGCAAACGTTAGAAAAAGCCAAGCTTTTAGGTGAATCAGCGAAAAAAACCAATGTAGAAAGCGAAAAAGGGCAACAAGCCATTGAAAAAATGAATGATTCTATGACTGTTTTACAAGAAAAAATGAATCAAATTTCTAGTACCATTCTGAGTTTAAATGATAAAACACAACAAATCAGTGAAATTACCGAAACGGTTGCTGATATTGCCCGTCAATCTAAAATGCTTGCGTTAAATGCTTCTATTGAAGCTGCCAAAGCGGGTGAGTCTGGTAAAGGATTTACAGTGGTTGCCAGTGAAGTGAAAGAATTGGCTGAAAAATCACAGTTATCAACCGAGTTGGTACAAAAAATTCTACAAGATATTCGTCAAACAGCTGAACATGCGGTGATGGTCACAGAAGAAGGGACGAAGAGCGTTGATTTTAACACAGAACAGGTAAAAATAACCGGGCATATTATTCTTGCCTTAGGCGAAGTGATTGAGTCCAATGCCATGGCCGCGTTACAAATTGTTTCTTCCATTCGTGAAGAAGCAGTTGCCATGGAGCAAATTGATTTAAGTATGAAAGAAGTGGATAAAGTAACCACGGTGTTTACATCGGCAAGTGAGCAAAC
Organism: uncultured Legionellaceae bacterium; assembly: GCA_964493245.1. Classification (GTDB taxonomy): domain Bacteria; phylum Pseudomonadota; class Gammaproteobacteria; order Legionellales; family Legionellaceae; genus CAZBNB01. Next base: position 6,248 of record CAZBNB010000007.1, on the reverse strand, counting down.
CAAAGAAGCCATTGTTAATTTAAGCAAAGTGTGTGAATCGTTAAATAACACGGCAAGTCATTACAAAGAATAAGGATCAACGCCATGGCAATGGATCCTAAGTTGTATCAACTGTTGTTAGATACATTTAAAGAAGAATTATACGGATTACATCAATCGTTGATATCAGCACTGCTTAGCTTAGAAAAAGTTCATACCGAAGCCGAGTTAGAAAATGCGCTCAAAGAGTTATTCCGTTTTTCTCATAATATAAAAGGTGCATCTGCATCCGCTTCTGTCAAATCCGTATCAGAAATGGCGCATAAATTAGAGGATTTGTTTTCTGATTGGCGACAAAAAAAGCATTTTCCACAAAAGCACGAAGTATCTGCTTGCTTAGAGGTCGTTGATAATCTTTTATTGGCATTTAACGCATATTGTCAACATGAAGACGTTGATATAAAGACTTATTTAGCACCGTTACAGAATAAGCATTATCAAGAAAAAAGTATTGTCCATCCCATTCATCCTGAACAATATTTAAAAGTGCCACTGGCACGTATAGAACATGCCAGTGCAAAAGCTGCGGAGTTCATTCCTTATCAGTTAAAACTGGATCATTGGTCTAAACAAGTAAAGCAGGTGATGCAACAATTGACAGAAGCCAATCCAGATGGATTGCAGTTGGCTTTATTGGCAAAAAATCTTGCTAAGATCAGTGCTGACAGTGAGCAGTTCGTTGAGGAATTTATACGGGCAACACAATCATTACAAGATGAAATGAAAGCCATGCGTATGGTTCCTATCTCTGTGTTATGGGTACCTTTGTCCCGTGATGTTCGTGACTTATCACATGCTTTGAACAAGTCGGTTGAGCTACAATTTGAAGGAGGTGAAATAGAGTTAGACAAATCTATTTTGGATATCATTACCGATCCGTTACATCACTTGATTCGGAATGCGGTTGATCATGGTATTGAAGCGGATGCGGTGCGACAGGCTAATCAGAAACTTACACCTGCTAAATTAGTCGTACGTATTAGCCATGTTGCGGCAAAAATTAAAATCGAAGTGATTGATGATGGCGCCGGTATTAATATTAAACACATTAAAAAACAATTGATTTCGTCAAAACAGCTGACTAATAAAACGCTAAAAACGTTAACGGACGACGAAATTTTAAACTATATTTTTGCTTCTGGATTCTCAACACAAAAAGAAGTCACCGAAATTTCAGGACGCGGCGTTGGTTTAGATGTTGTGAAAAACAGTATACAGGCTATTGGTGGGTGTGTTTCTGTCGATACAACGGTGAATCAAGGATGTTGTTTTACATTAATCATTCCATTGACCGCAACAACGACACGAGGTGTCTTTTTCACAGTTAATCAACAAAAATTAATGTTGCCGACGGTTTCTTTAAAGATGCTTTATGAAGTTAAACCAGCACAATTAAAACAAGTTGATAATCAATATGTGTTTATGATCCAAAATAAACCAGTTGCTGTTAAATTAATGAGCCAAGTCTTACACATACCAGATACGCTCATTCACCTTGATAAAACGTATTACGGTTTATTACTTGCTTTTCAACAAGATGAATTACTTTTTTTAGTTGATAGTATTGTTGACGAACATGATTATTTAGTAAAAGCATTGCCTTTTCCATATCAGCAGATAGCGCATTATATTGGGACTGCACTGACCAGTGATAACGATTTAGCCCTGGTTTTAGATCCAGCAATATTGATGCAAATGGCGCTATCCAATACAACCTCATCTTTATCTGCCATTCATTTTTTGGTACCAGAAAAAAAACAAACGCATAAAAAAAGGGTTTTGGTTGTTGATGATTCACTGACATCGCGCACATTGTGTTCGAATGCCGTGATAACCGCTGGGTTTGATTCAGCCAGTGTGGTTGATGGTAAAAAAGCTTGGGACTTGATGCAACAAGAGTCATTTGACTGTGTGATTACGGATATTTTAATGCCAGAAATGGATGGCTTTGAGCTCACGAAGCGGATTAAAGACGATAAGCAATACCATCATATTCCCGTGATTATTGTTTCTTCCTTAGATTCTAAAGAAGATAAGAAAAAGGGAATGGATGTTGGGGCGGATGCATTTGTTGTGAAAAATGAATTTGATACGTTGAGTCTGCTTCATATTATGGAGTCATTATTGTGAAAAAGACTCTAAATGTACTGATTGTCGATGACAGTGTTGTTTTTACCAAATTTTTACAAGCCATTTTAAATTCAGAGCCAGGGATCCAAGTGATTGGTTGTGCTAAAGATGGTATAGAAGCGGTGCAAATGGCGAAGCAATTTAGGCCAGATTTGATTACCATGGATGTTTATATGCCCAATATGGATGGTGTTGAGGCAACAAAAGTCATTATGGATGAGTGTCCAACACCGATTATTTTGATTAGCGCCCATGTGGATACAGATAAAAAAAGTTATATTTTTCATGCTTTAGAAGCAGGCGCTTTGTCGATGATTGAGAAACCGCATGATTACCAAAATGGTCACTTTGAAGCAGTCAGGCGTCATATTATTAATTCTATTCTGAGTCTTTCAGAAGTCCATGTGACACGTAGGCCGTTACACAAAAAATTATCCAAACACAAACGGTTTCCAGAGCATACATTTGCGTCTAAGGCGCGATTGGTTGCTTTAGGCGCTTCCACAGGTGGACCGTTGGCTTTAAATGCGATTTTGACAGCATTGCCTGACAGTTTTGCTGTGCCGATTGTGATTACACAACACATTACGGCTGGATTTTTATCTGGATTAGTCACTTGGTTGCAAAAAAATACAGCGCTTACCGTGCAGATAGCAACACATCAACAACCGTTACTTCCTGGACATGTCTATTTTGCCCCCGATAATGTTCATTTAACGATAATAAAACACCATAATGATCCCATTGCTATTTTAGAGGATTCGGCGCCTGTTTCTCATGTTCGGCCCTCTATTGATAAATTATTTACATCGATTGCACAGTCTTATCCTGGCGCTGCTATTGGTGGTTTATTAACAGGAATGGGACAAGATGGTGCTCAAGGCCTATTAAAAATGCGGAAAACGCATTGTATTACATTTGCTCAATCCGAATCGTCATCGATTGTTTATGGTATGCCAGCAGCGGCTGTTACTTTGGAAGCAGTACAACATGTGGTTAACTTAGAGCAAATTTCTCACTTTTTAATACAATTGATAGATAAAGGGATGAAATAAGATGTCAAATAAAAAAATATTGATTATTGATGACAGCGTGACGGCGCGATTGCTATTCAAAATGTGTTTTAATGATTTGCCGGGGTATGACATTATTCAAGCACATGATTGGCAAGAGGGATTTAAAATGTCCCTTGAGCAGTCATTTTTTATGATAGTTCTGGATTATAATATGCCAGAAAAAAACGGTCTTGAAGTTGCAAAAGATATGCAAGATGCCGGGGTAAAAACGCATTACGTCTTGTTGACGGCAAATACACAGCAATATATTGTTGATGAAGCAGCGGCGTTGGGTTTTTCTGATATTATAGAAAAACCAATTAGTCTTGAAAGCATTCAAACCTTGTTGGAGAAAGTGGCATGAAGTCTCTAACTGCGGATCAGCGTGATGCCTTAATTGAAATTGGTAATATTGGTATGAGTAAAGCGGCCAAACAACTATCAATTTTATTAAATTCTCCAATCAAACTCACTATCCCACAAATTTCTTTAAAAAGTGTGGCGGAATTAGAGCATGAAGAGACGTTTCATAGTGACGAGGTGTATTCTTTTACTTCCCAAACTATCACGAATGATTTAGAGGGGGTAACGGCGCTGATGTTTCGTCGCGAGCATGCTGATATATTGATCACGAGTTTTATTGAGAATACACCAGAGTTTACACAAGAAGAAGTGCGCGCTTGTGAGCAAGAAGCGATGTTAGAAATTGGCAATATTATTATTACGTCGTGTTTAAGTGTGATTACACACATGGTTTCAAAAACATTAACGTTAAGTCAACCGATATATTATGAGGATAAAATAAAGCCTTTGTTGAAAAAAGTCTGTCTGCCGCTGATTACACGTGATAAAAATATTTTTGTATTGAGTACAGAGCTTAAAACATTTAATGATAAATTATCCGGCTACTTGTTTGTGATTTTAAAAGAAGAATCAGGCACGGCGTTATTGGAAAGTATTGATCAGTTACTGAAGAGATAATATGGATGTACATAAAAGTAATATTTATGCAGAAATTTTTGATGTTTTGCCGTTAGGTCTTGTGATTGTAGATGACAAACATCAGATCCACGCATGGAATAAATGGATGGTGAACAATACCGGTATCACTGAATCAAAAGCAGTGGGAGAGTCATTGCTTTCATTTTACCCCAATAATATTCAGTTTCGATTTAAATCAGCGCTGGAGCATGCAATACAAGATGGCTACCCACAAGTACTGTCTTCTATTTTAAACCAATATGTCATCCCGATTTCATTGGATAAGCAAGCGTATCCCGATTTGAGTTTTATGCAACAAAATGTAGAGGTTTTGCCAATTATTTATGCGCAGCAGAACATGGCGCTGATTATTATTCAAGACGTCTCTGACAAAGTGCATTTGCGTAATACATTACTTTCTATGGCAGCTAAGTTTGAAAAAAATAGCCTACTCGACACCTTAACTGGATTATATAATCGGCGCTTTTTATGGAAGTATTTAGAGAATGAACTTAAAGTAGCGCAACGTGACAATTACAGTGTGTTTTGTTGTTTGTATGACATCGATCATTTTAAAAAAATAAATGATGAGTATGGCCATGTTGTGGGTGATCAGGTTTTGGTTGCTTTTGCCGAGTTAGCCAGAACAACAGTCAGGCCCAGTGATTATTTATTTCGTTACGGGGGTGAGGAATTTATTATTATTTTAACCCGTATTAAAGACCAAGATGCATTTAGCATATCTGAACGGCTGCGTATCCTTCTGGAAAAAACCGCTATTCACAGTATGATAAAAGAAAATATCACTTGTAGTGGTGGTATTGCACATTGGCAACCAGGTAACCCGTTAATGGGAGCAGAAAAGCTCATCGATGATGCCGATCATGCTATGTATAAGGCAAAAAGCGGGGGGCGTAATCGCATTATCATGAACACTTACTAAATTAACCACCTAAATACCGTCACTCCCTGTATGATTAACTTATGCCCATCCGTGTTTTGCAAGATTACATACTCGAGCGCTTCAAATATGGTGTTGTCGCGTTTGATTCATTGACTTGTTTGTCTGGATCTTGATTGCGTAATGTTTGCATTTGACTGCGCGCATCTTTTTGAATAGTGTTGCGGATAGCTTGTGAAACAGCATTCTGAGGTTGTGTGCTTTTTTGTTGATGCGGTTGTGGATTGAGCTCGTTTTTAGCTGCAGAGACCTCTTTTTCAGCTTCTTTCACCTGTTCCGCAGCATCAATTTGTCGCAGCTTGCAATTTTGCCATATATCTGTTTTGATGGGGTCATGTATATTTCCATGCCGAGCTCTTGTCGCGGCATTGCTACTTGCATCAGCAAAGCTTAACTGTTTTTTAGCTAATCCAAGCATTCCTTCTGCAAGTTTTAAACGTCTCTGCTCCTTCGCATTTGGCTGGTTGTCATCGATGGACTGCTCAATACTGGCTTTGTATGCTTCTAGTGTTTTGGCTTTATTTTTTTCAAGCGCTGATATTTTTGCTTTTAAAATTTCAAGACTACGACCCGTGCCATTGGGTGCATTACCCGCTTTAAGCCTTATCATTTTTTCATGATATTGCGAGTTTAATTTTTCTAACTCTTCAATTTGATTCGTTAAGTTGAGTAACTCCGATTTAATAACGACTTCATATTCCTGTTTTGTCGGCATGATAAACACTTTCTCACGAATGGTTATATAAGATCATTATAGTCATTTCCTGTTATTTTTGCGTATTTTTTAAGCGTTTTTCTTGCGGTAAGCTTAGTCAGAGGCGTTTCAAAAGAGGCTCATTTTGAATGTTTCATTTTTGTTATTACATGTTTCACTCATGTTATCTTAATTTTTTATCCATCTAAAACAGGACTTACGCAAAAAAACGATCTCTTCGTTGTTTTGCGTAAGTTCTGTAAAAACATCTAAATCGTCACAGGATAAATCGATGTAACGTTATTTTACTGGGCGTGAGTTAGTCTAAAAAGACGATATTTTTCCAAAGTGGTATGGTGTTGATCTAAGTTATTTGTTTAGATAAAAA
>CAZBNB010000006.1:0-109933 GCA_964493245.1 uncultured Legionellaceae bacterium | reverse complement strand
AGTTACAGCGTACTGGAGATGTTTTATCGAATTATTCGAATATCTTGCATGATGCTTATATCCAAAATCAGACGATTAAAACACCAGGATCTTTAAAAAGAGCAATTAATGTACTGCTACAATTAAGACAAGAGCCGTTTCTTGATAATGTGTTGTTGAGTTGTTTTATAATAGCGACACCTAATGCAATCGATGAGGCGCGTATTAAAAAATACGAAGCCTTTATCGCATGTGTTAATGCGTGCCCTGATCTGAGCGCTGCTGCGGTGGATCAGTTAGCGCGTCTAGATTATTTGAATAAAACAGATGTGGAGTTGAAAACAGCCATCGATACGATACGAATGGCGATGAAGTTAAATGAAAAAAATAACTACCATGATTATTTTGGTACATTTCACAAAAACAAGTTAGGAAGAGTTCATTTAATGCACTTCTTGAAGTCAGGATTACTCGACTTTCTTGGAGCGAAGTTTAAGCTGAATTGTTACGAGCACTATGAAGATTTGTGTGAATCAACTTGTGTATTGCCACACGTATCAAAAAGTTCGAAAGAGGTGCTCACCTGGTACCAAAAAATCAATGCGATTATGCATGAATTTTTGCAAATTTTGTCACCCGCAAAAATAGAAAAAAATAATTGTAAACAGCTTGATTTTTCTGACTACACTCGAAGATATGATTCATTTTGGTTCGTTAATTCAGCACGAAAAAAACAGATGCAAACATTAAAAGACAATTTGAATCAGGCAAAAGAAAAGCAGAACACTCATGAGTATTATTTTGCCACTTTTAATGCGATTATTGAAACGCAACAAAAGATTATTCAAGAGGATAGAAAAAATAATCCTAAACGATTTTTCACAAATCTGAATGCAAAAGGCTATAGCCGTTTGTATAGCATCACGAACAAAATGCTCTTTAGGACTTTAGAGGCCTATCATTGCCGTGTTGCTGGCGGTGAAGAGAGTGCGGAAGGTTATGCACAATATAAAGATTTGTTAGAAAAGCAATGCTTTTTCCATCGTCAAGAGTTAATGGCGAGTTTACCGAGTGATAGTTTGCTTCTGAAAGAACTACTCATTATTGATAGTCGCAATTATACGACGCAAGACAGGGAAATTAAGTTTGCTGAGTTAGTGCTAAACCTTGACGATAAAAAAGCAGTTCCGAAGCATTTATGTCATATGCTAAAAACGCTTAAATGCTACACGCAGCTCAATCAAGACGAGCTCAGTGATGCGAGAAACAATCATGTAATAGGCGTTTCTTGATAATCCCATCTCCGTAGATCTTGCTTAACAAATAAGCTCTACGTGTCAACATAGATCGAAATGGACCCCGCGAACAAGTCGCGGGGCGTAGGCATATGCAATGTCAACAGACCCTAGTTTAATATGGTGTCTGCGTACAGATTTTTTTGTCATGTATAAAGAAGTGTGTTTCAATAGATATCATTACCAGCTTCATTTTTAAACCCATCTTATTTTTTACCAAGGAAGAGGTGAACATGCGTACTTATCTTTTACTGGCGTTACTTTTTTGTGCCACTTTCAATCTGACGGCATCTGCAAGTAATTTGTCATCTTGTCAAACCGTTTGCAAATGTATCCAGCTGCGCTGCGGCCCTATGGGTTCATGTGATGGATATTTACCCACAGAATGTTGTAGTGGCAATGAAAAAAAGTTGCAATATTGTAATTATATTGGCTCTAATAAAGCCTGTTCATTAAATGGACGTGACGCTCATTGTGATATATTTTGTAGAGACGATCATAGTTGTGGACGATAATGATTCATAGAAAACGTTACTTGCTAAGTTAAGGTTATTTACAGCGAGAGACATAAAAAAGGATGATAAACGATCATGAATTATGCGGAAGAAAAAAAATACGATCACACTGAACAACCACTAGAATCAAGAGTAGTTAAAGAAGAGATGTGGATAGGCGGGCGTGATAATATGTCGTTTGCTGTACCACTCGTGCTACAGCCTTTAACTAATACAGGGGAGTTAATACGTTTATACCCATTATTAAGTCACATTCACGCAATCACCATTCGTCCACGAGATTTTGACTTACATGGATCTCAAGAAGAAGAGCTGAACACCCGTTTAAATAATTTGACGAGTTACGTACATCAATTAATGGAGTTACGCTGTTTACAGCATCAAAAAAACGAAATTCATGATGCGGTCATTTCGTTTTTTGAGCTGATACTTAAGAGTCTCAAGCCAGATGCTATTCCACAAAGCCTTCCTGGATCCGGTGCATGTGAAAAGCAATCTAAGCTTCTCAGCGAAGCAATTATTAAAGTCAGAAAAGTTTTATACTCAAATGATATACACGTGGATGCTGGATTACCGTCACTGATTAGGCCTACTCAGGAGACTTTAGCGTCGTTTAAAAATTTACCACAAAGCTTAAATGACTTTGATATGAGTTTGGATATTCCCGCAAAATGGGTGAAGCATATAGGTGAATTTGAGCAAGATCCTGCTCGTTTTAGTCAATATGCGTTCTTAATTCAATTAGAAATTTATAGTTTGCATCATGATCGTCGTCCTGATCTTTTTAAGCGAATTAAAGAGGTCGCGAACGTTCTTCGTAGTCATGTTTTAAAGAGCATTTTGCCCGATATGTTTGAGGATATTGCTTCCGGTGCTACCAGTCCGGATCGTCTTGAACGAGTAAACACATATCGTCGTCAAAGTATTTTTGAAGAAAGTAACGCGCTTTTTTTTGAGCCAATGTATGGGAAAAAGTTATATGACGATAAGCTCAGTAAACTTAAAACCCACATGAGTGCGCTTGTTAAAACAAAAAATGCAGACAGTTTTGCGATGTTTCGACGATCACTGACCTCTATGCTTGAGGAGTATCCAGAGAGAAAAAAATCTATTTTACAAGGGTTAGAACAACATCTAAGTGGCTTTCAGAAAACACAAAACAACTTTGATTATTTGAAAACGTATATTGACGCGAGCCTTAAACGTATCGATCAACCACTATCAGAGTCTATGTCAGTCGATTATTCAAAGCTGATTTCGCGCTATGACAATCAAAAAGAAAAATCTTCTAGGGCAAAATTAAAATCCAGTTTTTTAGATCGTTGGATGCAAAAAATTGTTGCCTCGCCAGAAAGGACATATGGCGAATGCTTTGATGAGGTGAAGCGGAGCTCAGATCACCAGACGATTGAGATGTTGAATGAGCCACTCTCTCGCATTCGTGGTCATTATCAACACTTTAAGAAATATGTTCATGATGCTAACAAGCACGATGAGTCTTTAATATCATCAGAACCGTCTGTAGCGCCTGTAAACAGAAGATAAATTGTTCGAAAATTACGCTGCTCCCTCTTGCGGAGCGAACACTTACTAGATCCCCGCCTACGCGGGGATGACAAAGTACACCCTAATATTTTTTAACGTAGTGTCATTGAGTGTGAACACTTAGGTTTTGTGAAAAATGTCAGTGTAAGGCAGGTATGTTGTTCATCAAATATTTTGGCGATATAAATCTGTAACAATAGATAAATTGGCTTCAGGGAATTTATATTGATTCAGTTGTTGTGAGTTGACCCAGCGTAATTCCGGTTGTTGTGCAAGACAAGCAGCGGTACCTTGAAATTGTGTGACGTAAAAAACAAATAATCGAACTTGTTTGTCGTGATAAGTGTGCTCAATTTCTTTGAATAATTGTGCTTTTTGAATCAAAAGACCCACTTCTTCTTGGATTTCACGGTATAAGGCTTGCTCAGGTGTTTCACCAACCTCGATTTTTCCGCCAGGAAACTCCCAGTAGCCTCCATGTGCAACATGGGAAGGGCGCTGGGCTATTAAGATATGCTGTTGAGCGTCAAAAATGACGCCCACGGCTACTTGTAGGCTAGGCATGTAGCCCCGCCGCGTTCCCGAGGTTCAAGTATTCCCCCTGAACGATTACTAGGCATGGATACTGCCATGGCAATTTTTGTATTTTAATCCTGAACCACACAAACAAGGATCATTGCGTCCCACTTTGCGCTCGTCACGGCGAATAGTGGTGACAGTCGATGCTTGATATTCATCTTGTTCTGCTAACGAGGGATCTTCACTGTCCTCATGAATGAGTTGTAAGTTAAAATTTGATTCAGATCGGCGTTGTGCTTCAATGAGATCAACATCTTGTTCTGTGGCAATTTGTACAGAAGCATGTAGTTGAATCACATCGTATTTTAACGTGCTTAGCATCGATGTGAACAAGTTAAAAGCCTCGCGCTTGTATTCTTGTTTTGGATCTTTCTGTGCATAGCCACGCAAATGAATGCCTTGACGCAAATAATCCATCGCGGCCAAGTGCTCGCGCCAGTGATTGTCCAGTGTTTGTAGAATCAGCGATTTTTCAAATTGTGCTAACATTTCACGGCCCAATGTCTGCTCGCGCTCTTGATAAGCTTCTTTAAAGCAAGCCAACATTTTCAGTTTGATTTGTTCAGACTGAATAGCATGATCAGCATCAATCCATGCTTGAACAGGGGCTTGTAATTTAAAATCTTCAGCAAGGATTTGTGTTAAACCAGCGATATTCCATTGATCTTCCATGCTTTGCGGTGGGATATATTGATCAACCAGGTGATCCACCACATCCTCACGCATAGAGTCAATGACTTCACCGGCATCTTGCATGGCCATGATGGTGGCGCGCTGAGCATAAATCACTTTTCGTTGATCATTGGCGACGTTATCGTAGCCCAATAATTGTTTACGAATATCAAAATGATGGCCTTCTAGTTTACGTTGTGCATTTTCTATGGCTTTGGTGACCAGGCCATGTTCAATCGGCTCTCCTGATTCCATACCCAAGCGCTTCATAATCGAAGCCACACGGTCAGACGCAAAAATACGCATGAGGTTATCATCAAGTGAAAGATAAAAACGCGTGCTGCCAGGGTCGCCTTGACGACCAGATCGACCGCGCAATTGATTATCAATCCGTCTTGACTCATGACGCTCGGAACCAATGATGCGTAATCCACCGGCTTTTAAAACAGCTTCATGTCGGGTTTGCCATTCTTGTCTGACGGTTTGACGTTCAGCTTCGTTGGCTTCTGGAGAGAGCTTGGCCAATTCTGCAGCAAGGCTACCACCTAAGACGATATCCGTTCCTCGGCCTGCCATATTAGTCGCAATCGTGACAACACCTGGACGTCCTGCCTCTGCGATAATATGTGCTTCTTTTTCATGAAACTTAGCATTTAACACTTGGTGTTTCACTTTGGCTTTTTGTAAAAGGTTACTGAGTAATTCGGATGCCTCAATGGACGCTGTTCCGACAAGAACAGGCTGTTGGCGCTCGACACATGCACGAATATCGTGAATGAGCGCTTCATATTTATCTTGTTGGGTTAAGTAAACCAAATCTGCTTCGTCTTTACGTTGCATGGTTTTATTCGTGGGAATAACCACGACGTCTAGGTTATAAATTTGTTGGAACTCATAGGCTTCTGTATCTGCTGTACCAGTCATACCAGATAGTTTTTGATACAGTCTAAAAAAGTTTTGGAATGTAATGGATGCTAATGTTTGATTTTCATTTTGAATATGAACACGCTCTTTGGCTTCAATCGCTTGATGTAAACCATCTGACCAGCGACGTCCAGGCATGGTACGCCCAGTGTGTTCATCGACAATGACCACTTGGTTATTTTGTACAATGTATTCAACGTCGCGGTGGTACATGGCATGTGCGCGTAATGCCGCGTTGACATGATGCATCAAGATAATATTGCTTGCATGATAGAGACTTTCGCCTTCGACTAATAAGCCTGCTTTGGTGAGTAGCTCTTCTACTTTTTGATGACCTGCTTCAGTTAAATGTGCCTGTTTTTGTTTTTCATCAATAGTGTAGTCACCGTCACCGTCTTTACCTTCAGCCTCGTCTTCTTTCTGTTGCTGCTGTTTTAATTGTGGAATTAATTCGTTGATTTTTATGTACAGGGCCGAGCTGTCTTCTGCTGCGCCGGAGATAATGAGCGGGGTGCGTGCCTCATCGATTAAAATAGAATCAACTTCATCGATAATGGCAAAATTAAGCGCATGTTGTACTTTGTCTGCCAAACTAAAGGCCATGTTATCGCGCAAATAATCAAAACCAAATTCGTTATTGGTTCCATACACAATATCAGTTTTGTAAGCGGCACGTTTATCGTTTTGTGGCATATCGGGGTAAATCACGCCAACGGTTAAACCTAAAAACTCAAAAACGGGCTTCATCCACTCACTATCACGTTTTGCCAAATAATCATTGACGGTGACGACATGTACGCCTTTTCCTGTCAGTGCGTTCAAATAGGCGGGCAGGGTAGCAACCAAGGTTTTCCCTTCCCCGGTACGCATTTCTGCGATTTTGCCGGCGTTTAAAACCATACCGCCGATTAATTGTACATCGAAATGACGCAGGCCCAATGTGCGGACAGAGGCTTCTCTGACAACGGCAAACGCTTCGGGTAGGATATCGTTTAACGTTTGATTGTTTGCCAGACGCATTTTAAAATCGGTCGTTTTCGCTGCGAGCTCAGCGTCTGAACAGGCTTTTAATTCAGGTTCGAGGGCATTAATTGTTTGAACTATTTTTTCCATTTGTCGCAAAGTTCTGTCGTTGCGACTCCCAAAAATTCGTTTAATGAGTGTGGTGAGCATAACCCTATGATTCTCGAGTCCTAAAGTCGGTTAATGTACTAGAATTCTCAGTATTTCTCAAGGAAAACGTTTTAATCACAGGGCAAACGCATTTGGTTTTTGAACACAAATTACCGCTTTGAGGGCTACATCTTGCGCTTTGTGCGCAGTATCCATACAATCTTAATCAATATTGTAATCTGGATTCCGCGCATAAAGCGTAGAACGTAGATAAAATAACTTTATCTAATAAGATTAGATGCGTTTGCCCTGTTTTAAGCGTAATCAATATAAGGATTCTTGACTGGCAGTGGAATTGAGATAGCAAACTGTGATAAATGGACTGTTTTTTGCGTTAAGGTGACCGAAGATTGATCCATTACGGTTTCACCAAATTGATAGATAACTTGTTCATGACCAGCAGCGATTTGTTGATCCATGTGCGCGCTGGCAGCCTGAACAGCGATGTTACGCTCAGCATATTCAGAAAGCAACGTTGTGCCATGCTTTTTCTCAAGCATTTTCAGCGTTTGTTGTGGTGATAAAATCAATGCAGAGGCATTATTGCCACCAAATCCTTTGGAGTTAATAATGGTTGCTAAAATACGCTCACCTTTTTCACCAACAAATTGGTGATCGCATAAAATATTGAGATGAGATTGATAGACGTCGCTGGCGATGTGATCAATCGTTTTAATGCCCGGAATCCATCCATATTGCCATACGCCCAATGTTGCCGCGAGCTGATCGCCAGCCGCGACACTGATAGAATGCCCAATATATGATTTCACCGCGGTGACAGGCCATTTTTGAATATTAAAGGTTTTGGCAACTTCGTTTAGAATATGGCTTTCGGTTGTGCGGTTTTGTGGTGTACCTGTACCATGTGCTTGCACATACGTTTGTTGTAAACCCTCTTCACCAAGCATGGCTTTGGCTAGCGCCGCGGCTTTTGCTACGGTAATATAATTGCCAATACCTGGGCTGGCAATGGATTTTTTATTTGCATCGGCATTCACAAACACATCGGCGACGGCGCCATAGATGGTGAGGCCAAGTTTAAGTGCTAGCTCATCTTCCATCAGTACAAAAAATTGCACTGACTCAGCGACAGTAAAGCCTGAGTTGGTAGAAAAAGGGCGGCAGGCGCGGCGGTGATTCGGTGTATCGGTGTTATCTAAGGCGCATAAGCTTTCATCGGTTGCTAATGCTCCCATGACGCGAAAACCTTCTACAACTTCCGGCACAACGGGTGCTTCCGCGTTACCGACTAAAACGACTTTTGCTTTACCGTTTTGAATGTCTTGTATACCCGCGCGCAAATTATACAAAAAAGATGCGCAAGCGCCGATATTATTGCCGGTGGTACCGACACTGTTAATCACATAACTGTTGACAAAATCAGCCGGCATTTCAGCCAAAGACAGTGCTAACATTTTGGAGTTAATACGGTGACCCTGTAGCGGTTGACTAATTAATCCACTCATTGAGTTTTCATCAATTTGCCCTAAACCACTGCCAGCATAAACGGCGACTTCATCAGGATGAATATGTTTCAAGATTTCATCCCAAGATAAGCCCAGCGATTTTAAGGCATCTGAAGCACCATAGACTGCGAGTTTTAAACCGCGAGGATGGTGATGTGAGGCGTATAACTCACCAGGATCAAAGCCAGTAGGGATCGAGCCAGCACTGGAAACGGTACCCGGCGCTGTATCGGGAATTAATAAATCAAAAGGGGCTTTGATTCGAATGTGTGCATCGTGTTGATCGTTGGATTCTACTTGACAGATGTCTAACAAAGCTTGCGATAGCTTTGATTTTTTAACAACCAACGAAGCATGCGCGTCTGCAAGTGTTGCTTTGTGATTGCAAGGAATTTGGCTAGGCTCATACGCTTCAATCCGACGAACCAATGTGTGGCGTTGAATATGATCGATGTTCGAAGACGGAGTCTTATCAGCAAGCCCCATACGGTTTGCTAAATCTTTCCAAGTGCTTTCCAATACGTCAGCTGAAAGCGCCTCACACACTATCCGTTTGTAACTATGAAAGCCAGATGTGCGACCAGCAGCATTCATGCCTCCCAAACCGACAATAACGGGTAATTTGATCATGATTCACAACAATTCATTTCACTTTGCTAAGGCTTGAATCCTAGTCCACAAACGTTATGCTGTCAACTTTTATGGGCATGGTAAACAGGTTTATTCCATAAAATACGACGCAAAAAGTAGCGGAAAGTATCGTGCCAGAAGCTTCTCTGGGTTGGGGGTGTTCTTTAAGGACACGCTAGACACATCCATGTCGCTCTTTGCCCGCCATCCCTGGCGGGCAACGGTCCTTAAAGAACGCCCCAACCCAGAGAAGCTTCCATTCAGGCATCATATAGCGACTTAATTAAACGGCATGCGCTTTTTTTACTGACTAGAGGGCCATTTAAACCAACTTTTTTTAGTTTCAACGACTTTTTCATTCAACGACTTCGTTGGTCTCGCTTCTGAAGAAAACATGGATTTTTTAATCAGTAAGTCATGATTTTCTTGCTGTTTTTTCTTGTTATCAGGTAACGCTAGCTCAAAGAAAGGCGTGTGTTTTTTAAACCAACGTTGTACTTTTGTCACCGCTTTATTGACTAAAATAACATTTTCAGCGCATTTAAATAAATCGCGATCCACGGGCTTCGGTTCAGTGGGGTTCGCTTGTGCCTCTTCTTTCGCTTTTTCGTATCCATAAACCAAAGCGCTTGCTTGATATTTTGGTATTTTTTTGTTTAATAAAATTTCATGCAGCTCATGATTGGGATATTCTGATACTTGACAAGTCATCGCGCGTCTTGCTTCTGCGTTTGTATCGGCACGTCGGCCATCCATGGTGATAGGATTTCTGGTTCCCATGATGAGAAAACCGGGTTTTGTAGGATTTTCACCATTGGGTCCTTTACCCATTTGCAGATTATTTAGAAAAGCTTCCATCATAGCAACGCTGTTTATCTCATCAATGACGACGATGGCGCCTTCATGAAATGCTTTAATCAGCATCGCTATTTTCTCGTTATATCCGAGATTTGCGGGCATATAATAATACGTATTATGATGTTGAGATGGCGCATCCATTGAGCCTCTAACAAAGCCATGATGATTTAAAACCCGCATGATCAATTCACTTTTACCAACGCCTGGCGGACCTTCTAAAATGAAACTAATTAATCCAGCGATTTGAGAGTGTAAATTGACTGCATGATTTTGTTTAAATGATCGTGTGGTTAAAAAAGCTTCTATCCGCTGTATGGTGTCAAGTCTTGAGGGTGTGACCAGAAAGCTTTTATCGTTCGTAAAGCTTGTTTTGGGTACAAAAGTGGTTTTGGGAAAATGTGCCAAAAATGCGCTTTTATCCAGATCAGATGGGATCACATTCATGGCAATTTGATGTGCGTAAAAACAAGCAACCTCACGGGGATCGGCTTCTGGATGTGCTTTACAATAAGCCAGCGTAAAGAGAGCCATTGAGCTTAACTCTCTAGGGCTAATCAACTCTGTTTGATGATTTAGATTTCTAACCCATTGGTAAATAGATAAAAAATACTCAGATATTTCATCGGTATTCAGATCACTTTTTTCGAATAAGGGCTCGAGCACATGGGTATAAAGAAATTCGGCAGGCAATGGTTTAAATACACAAGTGTGGCCATATTTTTCGAATAAAGCCGGCACTTTTCGTTCGCCACCAAAATGCAGTGGATTACCTGCAAAAACGACTTTATGGTTAGGGCCTATTTTCCAGACTTTGTTTTTATAAAATATTGTGGGTGGCTTGTTACGTAGTCCTTCAAACATACTCCAATCATGTGAGCCGATATTGGCTTCGTCAATGAACAGTATACGTTGTTGCCCGCGGCTGTCTGCTTTTATCCATGAATCAAGCGCATTGATCCCGACAAATAAATTCTTTTTGCTAGGCCAGCGCATGTGCATGAACGAACTTTTTCCAACGCCTGTCGTACCCGCTAGAAATACAAAAGACTCTGTTTTTAAGATGGTATCAACTTCATCCACGCGTTGCTGCTGAAAGGCTTTTGCAAGCGCATTGGCTTGCCTCAATGAAAAAGGCGTTTCTTTAAAGCGAGGCAAGGATCGTAACCCATCCCAATTGCGATCGGACAGCGCCGCTAAATTATCACCTTCTTTGCAATCGATGCGTTGCAAATAATCAAGGCGTTGTTCTAATTTGATAAAAGGCTCGCTAAAATCCATCCAGTCGAGCTGGTTATGTGTTTTTTCTAAGGCATGTCGCTTATCATCGGCGGTGATATTGCGCTCTGTTCGTTCAGGATAAAAAGCAATCGGGGCGTCCTGATTCGTCAGTAAAATTAATTTTCCTAACGCGTTTGCATCGTTACGGCGCTTCAACAGCAGGGGTGTCAGGGCTTCCAGTAATTCTTTTGAAAATTTTCCCTTTAAAATAATCGTTTTTCCACGCTGTAAAGCTTGTTCTAAGTAAGATTTATGTTTTTCAAAGACAAATTTTTTCTGTTTTTCGTCAAATTGACCGTTGATTTTGTCGAGCAGGTCAGTCGGGCCACATTCGGAAACATCAATCACCAAGGATTCTTTCGAAGGATGGAGCTCATGTAATAAATAATCTATATCATTGCTGCTCATAACCTGTGTGTTTTGATTGAGTGGTGCGTTGAAAGTGGCTGTGGGTGGCATCGTTTCTAACCAGGGCAAAGCAACGCCTTTCGCACAACGCAACGCTAATTTAACGCGGTGTGCTTTGCAATCAGTCAGCAATTTTGCCCACTGATCTTTGGTTAACGGATGTGTCACATAAATGTGACAGGTTTTATCTGCATAATTCTCTAATAGGCCTGCTTGATAATAAATGTTTTTTTCTTGATTTTTTACCGAATAATGATGAAAAAAGCTCGGCAATAACAGCGTATTTAAAGGATGTTCTTCAGTAGTTTGTGGTTCTTCACTTTGTTGGATACAAATCTGCGATAACATATCCCAATCGTAGCCATTTTGTTGATAATCAATCAGCGCCTTATGATTTTTTTTCTGATAATTCAATTTGGTCATTGTCCAAAACAAACAAAAATCAGGATCATTCCACGGTGCATTTTTTAAGACGATGGGTTTATGCTGTAAAAGCGCGTTATGTAATAATCCTTCTTTAAAAATTAATTGGTTATCACTCATAATCCAATGTCCTAAAAGCTGCTCTTTCCATTGGGGAGAATTAAATAGCTCTATCACGTAGGAATCTGTTGGATCATCCTGCTCTCTTGTTTTGGGTATTTCGGGTAGCTCTTTTTCTAACTGTTCTTGCGAAAAAGGACAGGATGTTATTTTATGTGGATCAATACGGGAGTAAAAATCGGGACCTTGATAAGCACCAGGTGCTTTTGGGTTCATAACCCCAATGACCATTGCTTCTGCTGAAAGAGGCGTGCCATCTACGTTACGATGATGATTCGCATCGAGAAGGCTATTGAGTCGTACGATATCGTTAGCCTTAAATGAATCATAATTGACGATGATGATAGGGGGATTGGCTTTATCGGTATGCTGGGTTAAAAATTCATGTAGAGGGCCTCCTGGGCCAGATGTCACATATCCTTTATCACCTTCTCGTTTAATATAACGTGAGGCACATACCAAGTCGCTGGGTGATTCCACGTAAAAAACAGGTCTTTGGATAGATTCAGCCTGCTTGCGTAGATGCGCAATTAAAGCAACTCGCTCGGCAGGATTGGAAATGGTGATGAGCCTTTTACAACCAAAATCTTTCGTAATCGATCGCAAATACGCTTGTAATCCAGGCTTTTTAGCCGCTGGTTGGTCATGGGTTTTAAAATAATAAGTTTTAAAAAAATCACCTAATGGTTTTTCGAAGGCGTAATTTTCTATGGGCTCCGCTTCTGATTGCTGAGGTAATACATTTTGCTGGGCTGATACATTTATCTCTGCTTTTTTTAATATATCAGGATATGGTTTTTCGAAGGCGTAATTTTCTATGGGCTCCGCCTCTGATTGCTGAGGTAATACATCTTGCTGAGGTAATACATTTATCTCAGCTTTTTTTAATATATCAGGATAATGACCAGGCTTATTAGCGTCATCTATTTTTAAGGTTGCTGGATATCCACCCAAGTCAAAATTAATCCAATTATGACCATCAAATACTTCAATAAATGCATGGCAATCATTGGTATTAATTCGTACTGCCAAATCAGGAAATTGCTTTTTTAGTGCGCGAAAACAAACAATTGCCCTGTGTCTACAAGCACCCACTTTTTTTTCATCTATGGCATCCGCATACGCTGTGCCAGTACATCTTTTGTTTGGTAAAGATAAATCACCGACACCAAATTGTTGGTATCGCTGGATTATTTTTTTGATGTCTTCTGATAAAGTGGCTTTCACTACGGGTATTTTTAAAATAAAACTCAGTTGGATCGATACATTTTGTTGATTTCCAGGCGGTTGTCTTACATAAATGAGACCATCGCGTTTAGATTTCATCCACTCAATGGGCGTTTCAGGAAACGTATGAAAATCGGTGAGGATTTCGTTTGCAGAAAGCGACGCAATGGCTTGCCAGGTATCGTTTATTTCTAGTTTATGGCTTCCATAAAAGAATTGAGCATTCTTTTCTTTTCGTGTTTTAAATGCAGCAAATAAGTCTGTATGAGATAAGCGAGGCTCGGTTGCTAGCGGAGATAATTGCGCATCGGGGGTTGATTTTAATAAAAAAACGTCATTTTGAGTACAAACGTTAGGATTAATTTCTAAGATGTCATAGATTTGTAATCGATACATGTTAATGGGTGGATTTTTCCAAATATAGGGAAAGGTTTGTTGACCATAGAAGATTCGCGAGCAATGAAATGTGCTATTTTTAAAAGCGGTATCAGCATCCATTTTTTTCACAGGATTCTGTAGCGACTGTTTTTTTATGCTTTTTTCTAAGCGAGGTGTTGTGTGGGATTTGCCTGAAAACAGGGAATTAAAAAATGAGAGTGATTTTTTATTGGTTGAAAAAGAGGGGGGTATTGTATCCTGATCTTCTGATAGATCCTTTTCGTCGAATTCCTCCAATTTATTCAATCTCTTTATTAATTCTGAACGAATCTCTTTCGTCTTTGCCTTTATTTCTTGGCTAGTATCCATAACAAATCGCCTTAGATTTGGTGTACTTTTAATTAAACTCAGTAACATGGTGCCATTAGGATCAGGAAGAGTATTAATGATGCGAATCTCTGTTAAGTGAGGCAGTGATGTTTGTGTCAATGGTTTTTCATTTACTTCTGTGAGTAAGTTAATAACCAAAAAAGTAATCTGATGCGCGTCAGACAGCAGTGATTGGAGTGAATGCTGATCGCAACTCATTAACATAAGGCTTTTTAATTTTGGCAACGAAACGGTAGGTAATTTTTGAATATCTTTATATTGTATTTCTAAATTTTCAATATTCGGTGACGCGCTTATAAGCGCTAAAAGACTGTCATTTGTAATATACGGGCAATTTATTGCTAGTTTACGAAGGTTTTCTAACGTTTTTGTGACATAAAAGACCTCATGCGATAAATCCTGCTCGTTACTGATAGTTAAATGAGTCAGGGAGGGGCAAGAAGAAATAATATTATCTAAAAAGATACCTACCTTACCTGGACTAACCTTAAATTGCCCGATAGTTAAATCAGTGACATGAGCAAATGACCAATCTTTCTCTAGTACGTTCGCATCATCTGTCCACTCAGCCTGGCAGTCTATTTCTAGATGGCTTAAATGAGGAGCTTTTGCACACAGTTGTTTTAATGTTAGAAAAGAAAATGTACCAGAGAGACTAAGCGTCGTCAGTCTGCTTAAATCAAGATCATCAAAAGGTGGCGATTTATCATGCCATTGTAGCTTACTCAGTTTACATTTACTCAGTTTGGGGGCGTTGATGCACAGTTGTTTGAAATCGAGCTCCGTAAAAGTCTCATCACTCAAGGTGACGCTTTGCAATTGCTTGAGTTGAGATAGTTGAAAAATAGCCATCAAAGGGGCTTGATAACCTCCTAAGTTAAGTTCTTTCAACCCATATGCTTGTTGAAAAAAATCATGTGCTTCTTTGATATATCGACCGATATCCGTTGGTATGGTTAAACTTTCTAATCGAGATAAATTCAATGTTCCTGGGGGAGACGGTGTGAAAGTATTGATAACCAGACGCTTCAGGTTACCGTACTCTGATGCATAGTTAATTAATGATTCAAATGCTGTTTGATTATTATCCGTTATATCCAGTGTCAGTTCTTCAAATTGATTGGGATTTTTTCCATGGATATCGATTTCTTTGTCAAATTGCTCAAGTAAAGCCATATTCATTGTGATTTTATATGACTCCAACTCAGATAGCGCGGTCATATTGGTTTTAAAAGTAGCAGGAATGTTTGTAGTCGCGGCATTAAAAATGGCTCTTTTCTTCTTTAACATCTCTGACTGTGTTAAAGGGTAGTGTAGATATATTAGCTGGGAGCGCTCATTTCTAAGATAATTTCCATCAATCAATTCTTTTTTAATTGTGTGATTTAAATCTAATGAATATAGCCAAAAACGACGATTTTCGGATAGTTCAGCGTGCAACTCATAGGGTTTTATAAACTCATCACCTTGGTAAAGTTTCACTGTCCATAATAATTCACCGATGAACCATAAAGGGGGATCTAATATATCTATACAAATATCATTAGCTCCCATTGCTTTAAGAAGCATTGGGTCGGTATGACAATTTTTGATATCGCTGGCTGCGAGTTCTGTTGTTGCTTCTGGCTCATTGCTGATCAGTCGTCTCATTTCAAAATAATTCAGACACAACATCTGTTTTTGGGGAATATTTAACGCTTTGATTGCGTTTGAGATGACTGTCTCGTCGTCTGTGGCGTCAAACTCTTTTAATGTACTAAAATAATAATCTAGATTCTCTGTGGTTAATGGTGTAAAACCCGCCTTGTCTGGAAAATAAATGACAAAACCATCGGCGATCAGTTGTCTTAATTTCTCACCTTGAATATATTTTTTTTCAATATTTGGGAAAAATCGATTATGCAGTAGTATCGTTTTAGGTAATTGCTTATCACTGGACGAGGTATCAGCAATCCAAAAAGGCTCATTATTGATAAGGCGAGTGGGATCTAACAGTCCGGTTTCTACGGTTGTATAGTGCTGTTCGCTGGTTTCTTGATGATAATAATAGTAGTCCGGATAAGGCATTTTGTTCTACTAATGATCCACTTACTATTATTTTAGTACAAAATGGGTTTTTACATGTTTGTATAGTTAGGGCCGCCACCACCTTCAGGGGCTGTCCAAACAATATTTTGTGTGGGATCTTTAATGTCGCAGGTTTTGCAATGAATGCAATTTTGTGCGTTTATTTGTAAGCGGGGTTGGTTATTTTCCAGTACGATTTCATAAACGCCAGCGGGGCAATAGCGTGTTTCAGGTGATGCATATTGTGCATAATTCACGGAAAGGGGAATACCTGCGTCACGCAGATGCAAATGACAAGGTTGATTTTCATCATGGAAGGCATTCGCAAGATAGACGGATGATAAGAGATCATAGGTGATCACACCATCTGGTTTTGGGTATTCAATGGGTTGTGCTCGTGTGGCCAACTTAAGCGTTGTATTGTCTTGATGGTGCTTAAGGGTCCAAGGCGATTTGCCGCGGGTGATGTATGTTTCAATCGCTGCCAGTGCTAGGCCGGGTAAAAGCCCAAAACGAAAGCCGGGTCTGATATTGCGTACTTGATACAATTCTTTTGCAATCCAGTTGTTTTTAATGGCTTCTGGGTACGCGATATTTTCTGGTAAAGTGGTCTCGCTTTTTTCTGTTGTGATGAGTTTAAAACAGGTTTCTGCGCCGATGATGGCTGACTGCATGGCAGTATGAATACCTTTAATTTTGGGCACATTTAAAAAACCAGCACAATCACCCATCAGTATACCGCCTGGGAAACTTAGTTTAGGAATCGATTGCCAACCGCCTTCGTTTAGCGCACGCGCGCCGTAAGCGAGGCGCTCACCATTGATTAAGAGTGTGCTTACAAAAGGGTGTGTTTTAAAGCGTTGAAATTCTTGAAAGGGGTTTAACCATGGGTTTTTATAATCCAGCCCAATCACAAATCCGATAGCTACGCGATTGTCGGTTAAATGATAAATAAATGAACCGCCATACGTTGCCTGATCCATAGGCCAACCAATCGTATGTGTTACCAGACCCAATTGATGTTTTTCGGGTGGTATCTGCCAGATTTCTTTGATACCAATGCCATAGGTTTGTGGCTGACATTCACTGCGGAGTTGATAGTGCTGCATCAATTCTTGGCTTAATTGGCCACGACAGCCCTCGGCAAACAGAGTTTGTTTCGCTAATAAGTGCATGCCCGGTTGATACTGCTCGGTTTTTTGTCCTTGTTTATCAATACCCATATCACCTGTCGCAACGCCAATGACTCGGTGTTGATCATCAAATAATAGTTTACTAGCAGCAAAACCAGGATAAATTTCACAACCCAATTTCTCTGCTTCAGCAGCTAGAAATTGGCATAACTCACCTAAACTAATAATATAATTACCGTGATTTTTCATGGGGTTTGGGGTGGGGAGTTTAATTGCTCGTTGTGCTGATAGATAATAAAAGGCATCTTCTGTCACAGGCGTGTTAAGGGGCGCGTTTTCCCAAGTATCAGGTAAGAGTGTTTTTAATGTTTTGGGCTCAAGGACTGCGCCGGAAAGGATATGTGCACCGATTCGTGATCCTTTTTCAAGGACACAAACACTCACTTCGCGCTGATTTTCTCGTGCTAATTGCTTGAGTCGAATGGCTGCGGACAATCCAGCTGGACCAGCACCCACGATCACAACATCATAGTTCATTGTTTCATGGGTCATGGTATTTCCTTATCATTTTATATTCGGTTAGAATCCCATTAATTTAAATGTTTGTCTAGGGCATGGTAGTCATATGTTTAGTGGGATCACACAGGGTTTATTCCCCGTTACGTTTATCGATCGAAAGCCAGGTTTATTAACGTATGCGGTTGAGTTATCACCGCAATTAAGCGAGCAATTGAAAATTGGCGCGAGTATTGCTGTGAATGGTGTTTGTCAGACTGTTGTCGCGATTCAACAAAATGTGGTGCGATTTGATGCGATACAAGAAACGCTGAATAAAACTACCCTGGCTGATTTAGAAATGCATACGTTGGTGAGTATTGAGCGTAGCATCCATTGGGGAGATGAAGTAGGAGGGCACTTGGTTTCAGGGCATGTGTCTGGTACGGGTGTTATCGTAAAGCGTATACAAAAAGGCGATATTTTTTCTTTAACCATTCAGTGTGCTGCTGATTGGATGAAATATATCAGTCCTAAGGGATTTATTGCCATCGATGGCTCTAGTTTGACAATCGGCGATACAGATTCTAAACAAGGTTTGTTTGATATCCATCTTATTCCGGAAACTTTGCGCGTGACCCATTTTGCTCATAAAAAATTACATGATCGTGTGAATATTGAGTTAGATAGCCAAACGAAGTTAATTGTTGATACGGTGGAGCGGTATATGACAACGGTGGCGGAGTAGGTGTTTTTGCGAGATCGAAGAAAGGTTTCTTATTCAGGCTGCGTTGTTTTGTTTAGCGGAGGCGTCCGCTTCATCCACCTTTTAGGCTGTTTTAAGGGGCCGCGATTATTCGCGTCCCGCTCAGAATCGCTAAAAAGCACATCCCTGTGCTTTTTACCCCGTAAAACAGCCTGAAAAGTGGCGCTCCCGCAATCCGCTAAACAAAACAACGCAGCCTGAATAAGAAACCCGCGAGATCGATTTTTTTCTCTTGGTAAAGAGTCTTAGGTGCACAGACCCTAACCTTTCAAAGCTTAGCATGTTGCAAAACTAAGGGTGTATATGGCGTTTTTTACAAATCATTATTATTTATTGCTTTTATTTTTAATGATGATGGGATTTTTGTCTGGATTTGTAGATTCGATTGCAGGCGGGGGTGGATTAATCAGTGTCCCGGCTTTAACTGTAACCGGTATGCCCATGGCATTTGTGCTAGGCACAAGCAAACTGCAATCATCCATTGGTACTGGAATGGCGGTATTAAAATATTATCAACATGACTTACTCAGCTTAGCGACGGTATATAGAGGTTTATTATTTGGTTTGATTGGCGCTGTTTGTGGTGCGATGTTGGTTAATCATGTGAGTAACCATTTTATGGTGGTCATCGTGCCTTTTATGATGCTGGGCGTTTACCTTTTTAACTTTTTCAATAAACAGCTGGGTGTTGAGCCTGGTAAAAAACGTTTATCTGAGCCGGTTTTTTTTAGTGTTTTTGGTTTCATATTGGGCTTTTATGATAGTTTTATTGGACCTGGCACCGGGCATTTCTGGTTAGTCGCCATCGTTTTTTTCTTAGGTTATACCTTTGTAGAAGCATCCGGTTATGCGAAGGTATTAAATCTTAAAAGTAATGTGTTTGCTTTCATTATTTTTCTGTATTACGGCAAGGTGAATTTTGTTTATGGTTTTATCATGGCTATCGGCCAGGTTATAGGAAACTATTGCGGGGCTCATATGGTTATTCTGCGAGGATCAAAATTTGTGCGTCCCTTTTTTATGACAGTGATGTTTTTAACCGTGTTGGTTATGTTTTATGAATTATTGATTCAGTAAAATTTTTTCTGGGGGAATCGCGTGAGATCGTTTTTTGGCGTGTTCGCTAGTTTGTTTTCTGAACCGAGTATTTTGAAAGATCACAGGTATAAAAAAAGCCACAGTAGACTGTGGCTTTTTTCTTTTGAGCTCAATTATTTATTGCGATCATGCTGACGATTTTGTTTCAGCGTTTTTTCTGGAGTAGCCTTTTTAGCAGCTGGTTTGCCTTGGACATCACGTTCACGACGAATGTTGTTTTTGCTACCGAAATTATTAAATTGACTCATTTTTTTCTCCTGAAATGATTAAACATCATAACATCTGCATTTAAAGTAAAGTACAAGTTTTCAAAAATGCAAGAATAAATAAAAAATATTTTATACTTCAGTTACTGCAATCAGAGAAAATGCTTGAATCTCGCAGGAATTACGTAAAACATCTAGGGCGTGTCATCAATTAGTTTTTCGAGGCTTGCAATGACAGCATTTTTTCCTAAGTTGACGCCATTGCGTGAACATTTAGCAATGGCCTTATGCTTTCGCTCGCTCAAGACGAAACTGCTCTAAAATAAACTGTTTTACACTTTCAGGCATACGCTTAAGCTCATTGGAGCCTCGTGTGATTTTAGAAATACTGACATTTAAGCTTTCTGCCATTTCGCGTTGCGGCTGGTTTTGCTCAAGCAGCGCGTTGACAATCAAGCAACGCGTTTCGATGCTGGCGCGCTCTTCGTGCGTTAAAAAAACATCGAATAACGATGTTAAAGTGGCTTCATCTTTTGCAGCCAAACAAAGATTTAAAAACAAACGCCAACCAGACGGCTCGGACATGCCAATTCCCTTCAATAGTAGAAAGGCTTTATTCTACTGAAATATTCAGCGCTTGACCAATCGAGCGCAATACTTTCATCATGTCAGTAAATGTTTCTGGTGAAATGGTTTGTTTGGCATCCGAGAGCGCGATATCTGGTTCCGGATGCACCTCTACGATAATGCCATCGGCACCGGCGGCTAAGGCAGCATAAGCCATCGGTGGTACAATACTACGAATACCTGTCCCATGGCTCGGGTCAATAATCACGGGTAAGTGACTCAGCTCATGTAAAATGGGTACCGCGGCAATATCCAAGGTATTACGCGCATGGGTTTCAAAGGTGCGAATACCACGTTCACACAAGATGACATTCGGGTTGCCTGTTTGCAAAATATATTCAGCAGCCATTAAAAATTCAGTGTAAGTGGCAGATAGTCCGCGTTTTAGCAGAACCGGTTTACCCGCTTTTCCTATTTGCTTTAACAAGCTGAAATTTTGCATGTTACGCGCGCCAATTTGTAATATATCAATATAATTAGCAATTAAATCAATATCTTGCGTATCCATTACTTCAGAAACACTCAGTAATTGATTCGCTTTTGCTGCCGCTTGCATATATTTTAAACCGGCTTCACCCAAACCTTGAAAATCATAAGGCGATGTTCTTGGTTTAAATGCGCCGCCACGCAATACGGTTGCGCCAGCAGCAGCCACTAAAGCGGCTGTTTGATGAATTTGCTCTTCTGACTCAATCGCGCAAGGACCAGCCATCACTGTCAAATTACCAGCGCCTATTTTTTTACCTTGTATTTCGATAACGGTGCGCTCTTTTTTTAGTTCTCGCCCAGCCAGCTTATATTTTTGTGTTAATGGTAAAATTTTATCTACACAGTCAAACGCGGTAAATTGCTTTAAATCGGTGGTTGCATTGATGCCATTGACGATAGCAATAAAATAACGCCCGTTTTCCTCAGTGAGAATGCCTTGCAGACTCATCCAAGCTAATTTATCAACCAATGCATGCGCTTGTTTGAGAGAAGTGTTTTCTTTCATTACTAAAATCATGATAGGCACCTGTTTTGCGAAAATTCAATCCACGTCTGTAATAAATGAAGGGCGGAACCATTATACAAGTTGTTATAAGCCTGATCGACCGCATCTTGCATAGAATCTTGTATTCCGTATACATTTAAAGCGACGGCGGCATTTAAAATCAATGTTTCTGCAATGGTTCGACAACGTTGGGATTTTGCCCCAGACAGACAGTCTAATAGTAGTTGCGCATTATATACGGGATCGCCGCCACGTAAATCATCTATTTGGCAACGCGACAAACCAAAAGCAGTGGGGTCGAGTATTTTTTCTTTTATGCCCTCGGGCGTGACATCGATTAATCGATTGGGACCAAGACAGCTGATTTCGTCTAATCCACAGCCATGAACAATCACTGCACGTTTCACCCCTATTTTAATGATAGTCTGAGCTAATAACGACATTAATGTCGCATCAAATGTACCTAATACCATATATTCGGGACAGGTTGGATTAAGTAGGGGGCCTAAAATATTCAAAGTGGTGGGTACGTTCAGTGTATGGCGTAGCTGTTTTAGTTGTAAAAAAGCGGGGTTAAATACAGGTGAATAACAAAAACCAATACCAATATTATCAATACAGGCAGCAATGGTTTTTGCGTCTAACATAATATTGACGCCCATTGCCTCCAATACATCTGCACTGCCTGTGAGCGAGGATACTGCTCGATTGCCGTGTTTAGCAATTTTAACACCGCAACTGGCTGCTAATATCGCCGCACCGGTAGAAATATTAATGGTATTTTGTTTATCCCCCCCCGTACCAACAATGTCTAATACACGGTGTGTTGATGGGACCGGAATCATTTTTTCACGTAATGCTTGGATAAACCCCAATATTTCATCGGCGGTCTCACTTTTGGCGCGCAGTAATACCAAAAATGCAGCGGATTGCAATGGATTGGCATTTTCCGCCAGCATGGCGTGTAAAGCCGCTTGACAGCTATTTTGATCAAGATTTTGTTTACACATCAATTGATGGATGCTTGTTTGCAAAATTATATCGTGCATAGCTGTACAAACCTTTGTAGTAAAAGATGGCCCTGTGGCGTTAAAATAGATTCAGGATGAAATTGCATACCAAAAATAGGATAGTGGGTATGCCGAATGCCCATAATGATTTCCTCGGTATTTTCAGCCTCAATCATTAGGCAATTGGGTAAACTGCTTCTTTCTACCGCGAGTGAATGATAGCGACCCGCTTGAAAGGGTAGCGGTAATGAATCATATAATCCTTTACGGGTATGAAAAATTAAATCATGCTTACCATGTATGATCGTTGGGGCTGCAACGACGCGCCCGCCAAACGCAATTGCCATGGCTTGTAATCCTAAGCATACCCCGAGCATGGGAATACGTCCAGTCATGCGACGGATGGCATCGATACATATCCCCGCATCTTCTGGACGCCCGGGACCTGGTGAGAAAACAATCCCTTGTGGGTTGATGGTCTCAATGTCATCAGCGGTTATTTTGTCATTACGATGTACTTGAATGTCACTCGTGTGTTGTGCGATGCATTGGTACAAGTTATAAGTAAAACTGTCGTAATTATCGATAATTAAAATCATGCTAATGACTCCTCTGCCAGTGAAATCGCTTCTAAAATACCTTGCGCTTTCTGTCGTGTTTCATGCGCTTCAGAGAGTGGGTCGGAGTCAAATACAATACCTGCGCCAGCTCTGACAGTGGCAATGCCTTGGTTTAAAGTAGCCATTCGAATGGCAATACAACTGTCGAGATTGCCTTGAAAGTCGATTCTACAAATGAGGCCACCGTACATGCCGCGTCGCGAAGATTCTAATTCATCGATCACTTCCATCGCGCGAATTTTCGGTGCACCACTGAGTGTGCCCGCAGGGAAAACAGCGGCCAGTGCATCAAACGCATCGCAATCATCTCTGAGCGTCCCGCTAATTTCTGAAGTAAGATGGCTAACATGAGAAAAATGCTTAACATGTAATAATGCGTCTATTTGAATGCTGCCTGGTTTGCAAACGACACCCAAATCATTTCTAGCTAAATCAACCAACATCATGTGTTCAGCACGCTCTTTTTCATCGTTTAATAATGCGGCACTAATCAATCCTTTGTCATCATCTGCACCACGACGTCTTGTGCCGGCGATGGGATTGATAGAAATACGTTGGCCACGTATTTGAATCATTTTTTCAGGTGAAGCCCCCACAACCACCCCTTGTGGTGTCGGTAGATAAAACATATATGGAGCTGGGCTTGTGCGTCTTAATGTCCGGTATATATGCAAAGGTGTGGTGGTGTAGGTTTTTTGAAAGCAGCGTGATAGCACAATTTGAAAGGCATCACCTTGAGTAATGTATTCTTTAGCACGTTGCACACCCTCGATGTACATTTCATCTGTCACATCGGTTTCATCTACTGAAAAATCAGCTTTAGATCTTGTTTGATGCTTTTCATAATCTTTAGCAGGGTGGCTCATTTGGGTGATTAAGCGCGTCAAGCTTATTTCTGTATCATGATAAGTGGCAATCGGATCCTGTCCCGCCTCGACATTGATACTGATCATGACTGTTTGTTTTAAGTGGTCAAACATCAAAACAGTTTGATAAATGTGAAAGGAAATATCTGGTAATTGCTGTGTATCAACATGGCGATCGGGAGTGTTTTCAAACAGACGAATGGCATCGTAAGTCATAAAACCAACAGCACCGTTCATGAGATTAACCTGTGGATGTGGTGAAAGGCAAGCATATTGCTTTAACATGTCGCGAAAAGGGTCAAACACAGCGGAGCCAGTCTGGCTATCTGAACCTGCATTTTTAATCGTGAAATGTGCTAATGTACCAAACGCAAGATACGAATATCGTCCTGCATCCTGATGATGTAGTCCCGATTCTAAAATCACACCATCACGCATCTCTTCTTTTAGATTATCAACCATTTGAATGGGGGTCAGAAAATCAGCAGGAATTTCTTTATGTACGGCAATGCGCTTTGTATTTTGCGCCATCGTAACAAACTCATCTAAGGTAAGGGTTGAATACAGCATGAATAACTCCCAATCATTTTGAACTTATGTAATGTTATAGCGTTACAAAGTTTGTGTCAAGGGGGAAAATGACAAAACGAAATTTAAACTTCCTCATTAAAAATAAAATCCGCCTCTTACAAAAAAGACGTAATATCTATGCTCTGCTATTGATTTTTTAGACTTAATATATGACAATATGTCGCTTTTATTGCGCGATATTGAATGAAAACTCTGGTTACCATTGATCCTCTTTCTATAGACAATCGAGATGTATTAAATTTATTTGTTAGATTGGTTAATAATAATCCTTCTCGTACGATTTTAGTCAAAAATAAACACTATTCTGTGAGTGGAAATATATTTTCACTGACCCATACGGTCTTATGCAAAGTAGATGCTCAAAATAAACCTGTTTATCAGATTTTATCTAATCAAGCGCTGTTCAAAGCGGGTAAGACCGATAAAACCGATGTGTATCCGATTGAGAAAATATTTCGAATAATTAGAAATAAATGTATTTATTCTGAGCCATCTGAGCCTTTGATTGCCAAATGTCAGTTTGTGCGTACAACAGACAAGAAAGAAATAACTAAGCGTCAAATGAAGATGACGCACGAATATAAAGCCTCTACAGATGGGCACTTGGCTGCTGAAAATCCACGTTTTGCTCATTTTAAAATGCGAACAAAAAAAAATCCCAAAGTCATTCGCCATCGATTTTTTGGTGTCGCAGTGCAAAAAAAATGCCGGGTGTCGATCTTTTTGACCTGATTTGTTATTTCACAATTGGAGTAACTGCGGTTTCGTTTCACTTACGATTAATGGTCATTTTTCAATTATTAGATGCGTATAAAAAAGAAGTATTAGAAGAAAGTATTGTTCATGGTGACTTGAAGCCTGAAAACTTTATTATTGATATCGGTGGCAATAATGTGACTGATTTACTTGAAAGAGGTGCTTTAATAGACCCAAATTTTCGTCCAACCTGGCCTATCCATGTGATAGATTACGAAGGTGCTTATAAGTTCGGCTCAAGTCGCCCTATTATATCTCACTCAGGCCAATATTTGGCGCCTGAAATTCGTGCATTCATTCAACAATATAAGGTTCGTCCATCCGTTAGCAATGGCGCAGAGGATATGTTTGCTCTTGGTAAGGTAATCGCCGTTATTTTAGGGCTTGTTCCGAATGAAACAGCCAACATCAGGGAGACTGATTTTCTAGCAAAAAAATTAAAGGAAGCCAAAGCACTTTATCCAAACGAGCCTGAGGACTTTTCAAACTCGATTTTAGTGTATGCTTTTTTTGCATTGGGTTTTTTAGCTGATCCTGATCCATCGAGCAGATGGAGCTTTAATCAAGCTTATGATTTTTTTGAACGCATTCGTGCTAACTACAATGCATTACATCGAGTAAAAGAAAATCAATGTGACGATCAATCTGTCGTTCATAATGGGGAGTTTCTGCAAAACGAGACGAACAGATGCGGACTTTAGATATTTACAAAGATAGAAGTTGACGCTGTTAGAATACCTGATATACTCTCCCACCATTGATGGAGAGATGGCCGAGAGGTCGAAGGCGCTCCCCTGCTAAGGGAGTATGGGACAAAATCCCATCGAGGGTTCGAATCCCTCTCTCTCCGCCATACACGGCGAAGTTTTATCGCATCGCCGTGAGATATCAATTTTCATTATGCGCCCGTAGCTCAGTTGGATAGAGTATTTGGCTACGAACCAAAGGGTCGGAGGTTCGAATCCTTCCGGGCGCGCCATCTTATGGCTCTTTCCCATTTGCGGGAGCACTTTCTCAAGCTTTAGAATTTTTAATACGAACTTCTTTGTGTCTCCAACTCTTTTCAAAACACGATAAGCTGTATGTAAGTATTTATGCGCTTGTACGAAATAAAGTTTGCTGATAATCTTTTGTCTGCTTGTGTGAACTTAAAGTAAGACGGAGTCGTTTGATCCTCTTCCAGGATGGACAATGGTTGATTCCTCAACCTTGACATCATTTCAAATGTCTCTTTATCAGGAGGATCCATGAAACAAAAATCAAATTTAGATGGTAAACCAGTTTATATTGTTGATGGTTGCCGTACTCCTTTTCTGAAAGCACGTGGTATAGGGCCTTTTAGTGCTTCAGATTTAGCTGTAGCAGCAGGGCGCTCTTTATTAAAGCGACAAAATTTTCTTCCCGATGCCATTGATGAAGTTATTTTAGGCTCTGTCATGGCAAGCCCAGATGAAATGAATATCGCACGCGTGGTCGCTTTACGCCTTGGTTGTGGACAACATATTCCGGCTTATACGGTCGCACGTAATTGTGCTTCTGGCATGCAAGCGATTGATAATGCAGCACAAGATATTGCCAGTGGCCGAAGTCATTTGGTTTTAACTGGTGGCACAGAGGCTATGAGCCATGCACCCGTACTTTTAAACATGCAAATGACCGCCTGGTTAGGTTATTGGGCCAGTGCTAAATCTATACAACAACGCGCCAAGTTACTGACACAATTAAGACCCAGCTTTTTTGCACCGGTTATTGCTTTACTAAGAGGTTTAACTGATCCGATTGTTGGTTTAAACATGGGGCAAACAGCTGAAAATTTAGCTTATCAGTTTAACCTGACTCGTGAACAAGCCGATGCGTTTGCGAATGATAGCCATCATCGCGTGGCAGCCGCTTATGCAGACGGACGTATGGGTGAGGTCGTTCCTATCATTGATGCCAAAGGTAAAGTATACATGCAAGATGATGGTTACCGACAAGATTCTTCGGTTGAGGGATTAGCAAAATTAAAGCCTTATTTTGATAGAAAATATGGCATGGTAACGCCCGGTAATAGCTCACAAATTACCGATGGTGCTAGCTTATTATTATTGGCCAGTGAAGAGGCTGTAAAAGAGCATAATTTACCGGTTATTGGACGTATTGTTGACTCTCAATGGGGTGCTTTAAATCCGGCCATGATGGGATTGGGACCTGTTTATGCAGCTACACCTATTTTAGAACGTCATAAATTAACACCCAATGAGTTAGATTGCTGGGAAATCAACGAAGCTTTTGCTGCACAAGTATTAGCTTGTTTAGCTGCTTGGGATGATGATGATTTTTGTCAAACAGAATTAGGCTTAAAAAAGGCAATGGGTGCGCCAGATAAAGCTAAGCTCAATGTCGATGGCGGAGCCATTGCCTTAGGTCATCCGATTGGTGCCAGTGGCGCAAGAATTGTTTTACATTTATTGAATGCGTTAGAACAACGTCAAGGAACACACGGGATGGCAGCTATTTGTATTGGTGGTGGCCAGGGTGGGGCAATGTATGTAGAACGGTTTACAGGGGCAAAATCAAAATGAGTCAATATAAACATTGGAAGCTGACCACAGATAAAGATCACATTATTTGGCTTGGGTTTGATCGTGCTGATTCAAGTGCGAATTCATTAAATGAAGATGTTTTAAATGAATTAAATAGCCTTTTACAAGATGTTTGTCATATCAAAGGTGCGCAAGGGTTAGTTATTTATTCCCTAAAAACAAAAGGCTTTATTGCCGGAGCGGATGTACATCAGTTTGCTAACTTTGAAAGTGAATCGCAAATTATTGATTTTTTAAGAAAAGGACAAGCTGTTTTTGCACGCTTGGAATCTTTGCCTATTCCTACGGTGGCCATGATTCATGGTTTTTGTATGGGGGGTGGTCTAGAGCTGGCTTTGGCGTGTCGATATCGATTGGCCAGCGACAGCAATGAAACCAAGTTAGGCTTGCCTGAAGTGATGTTAGGTTTTAACCCAGGTTGGGGTGGAACCGTGCGTTTACCCCGTTTGATTGGCGGTTTTCAAGCATTGACGCAAATCATGCTGACGGGTATACCCATTTCTGCCGGCCGCGCAAAGCAGTTGGGCGTGATTGATGATATGGTTCCGGAGCGTCAACTAAAGCGAGCGGCTGTTTATTATCTAAAAAACTTACCGCCTAAACATAAACCGAGCTTTTTACAATCTGCTTCGCATTTTCCTGTTGTTCGTCGTTTACTTGCCTCACTCATGCGTCATCAAGTTGCAAAAAGAGTTCGTATCGAACATTACCCTGCACCATTTGCCATCATTGATTTATGGGAAAAAGAAGGTGGCACAGATGATCGTGCTTATTTAAAGGAAATTGATTCGGTAGAGCATCTGATTCACCACGGTGAAACAGCTAAAAATCTGATTCGACTCTTTTTACTCCGTGATCGACTGAAATCGTTTGCTAAACAGTCAAAAACGGCTGCCAAACATGTGCATGTGATTGGTGCAGGGGTAATGGGTGGTGATATTGCAGCATGGTGTGCGCTGAAAGGTTTAAAAGTGACGTTACAAGACACAACTTATAAGCAAATTGCCCCTGCTATTGGACGTGCATCACAATTGTTTGCAAAAAAACTACGTAAACCACGTTTAATACAAAGTGCGATGGATAGATTAATTCCTGATCCAGAAGGAGAGGGTGTTGCTGACGCAGATGTGATTATCGAAGCAGTTTTTGAAAAGCGAGAAGTCAAACAAAGCATTTTCAAACTGATAGAAGAAAAAGCAAAACCAGATGCTATTCTGGCAACCAACACCTCCAGTATTCCGTTAGATGAAATCAGTACGGTCATGCAATCGCCTGAGCGTTTGGTAGGTATCCATTTTTTTAATCCTGTTGCTAAGATGGAATTGATTGAAATCGTTTGCGGTGAAAAAACTTCGCCCGAAGTGGCGCAGCGAGCGGGTGCATTTGTGAATCAAATTGGTCGCTTACCGTTGCCCGTTAAATCAACACCTGGGTTTTTAATTAATCGTTTGTTGATGCCTTATTTGCTGGAATCGATGCAATTATTAAATGAAGGTTATTCTCCGGAAGTGATTGATGATGCCGCCAAATGGTTCGGTATGGTGATGGGACCTGTTGAGTTAGCCGATACGGTTGGTTTAGATGTGTGTTTGGCCGTCGCTGAAAAACTGATAGATGCTTTTGGTGGAAAAGTACCGGAGCAGTTACGCACTATGGTGTCGCAACAAAAGCTGGGCCGCAAATCCGGACAAGGTTTTTATCGTTATGTTCATGGTAAACCCATTAAGCAACGGGTGACATCACAAGATAAGCGAGAAGAACTCTCACAACGTTTGATACAGCGTATTATTGCTGAAGCAAAAACATGTCTACAAGAAGGCGTTGTTGAAGATGCAGATCTTTTGGATGCAGGGATGATTTTTGCGACAGGATTTGCACCGTTTCGTGGCGGCCCTATGCATTATGCTAACACGATGGATAGCAAGCCTAAACAGCGCAAAGCAAGTAAACAGTCGAAAGATGTTATGTCAGCGGAAGAATCAATGGGGTGAGTCAGCGCAAATGCTCACTCCACACGAGAGAACGGTCATATTGAGCGTAAATGCTTGTAACCGCTCTCTCGGTGCTGAGTGAATATTTACGAGCCCGTAGACTCTTTTTGTTTGATAGCTTGATAAATTTCTTCGCGATGGACCTGGATAGTACGAGGGGCTTGAATACCAAATTTGATGTTGCCATGTTCTTGTGTTTTAAATGCAATAATTTGAACTTTTTGACCATTGAGGAGAATAGTGAGCGGTTCTTCGAAAGGGATGTTCAAAATATTCATTTTATATAAAACCTTGTTATTTTTTAATATGTTATATCTTATTATATGGTAAAATTGCAAGTGTTAATTCGGCTATAAGCCTGATTCTACTTGACAGAAGAGACCTTCGTGTTAAAATATGAACTCATTGTTTAATTTTTGTTTAAAGGTGCGGATCAATTTATGTGCGCTGTACACAGTCAAAAACGCTCGATGTGGTTAAGCACGCCGATACTTTATTTAATGATGATTTTGCTAGGCGTATGCAGTGGCTATTATGATCTGCCTATATTAAAGCCAGTTGGGCTTTGTATTGCCGATATTTTCATTCGTATTTTTAAATGCATTAGTTTACCGATCATTGCCTTGTCTATTATGGTCACACTTTCTAACTATCGCTCAGATGGTCAAATGAAGACAGTTTGGCGTCGTACAATGTGTTACACATTGGGTACGACATTCATCGCGGCGAGTATTAGTTTTATTCTATATAGTTTGATTCGTCCTGATACTTTAACAGCGATATCGAGTACCACGGCTGTCTTACCAACCAAGACGAATCAGATAGGCTATTTGCAATATATCGCCGGCTTGATTCCCAGTAATATGTTATCTCCTTTTATGGAAAATCAAGTTATCAGCGTTTTGTTTTTGGGTATTGTGGTGGGAATTGCAACGCGCCTGATTCCAGACGAAGCAGCCAGAAATACAGTGACACATTTTTTCAAAGGATTGCATGGTTTGTTTATGGTGATCACACGTTGGATTATTGCGGTGATTCCAATCGGATTATTTGGTTTTATTACCACAACGGTGGTGCAATTTCGTCATGGCGCAGCATTAAAAGGGATAGGATTATATTTATTGGTCATTTTGCTGGCAAACCTGATACAAGGTTTTGTGATTTTACCCGCCTGGCTTAAATTCAAAGGTATTCGTCCCTATGCAATGATGAAAAAAACAATGCCAGCGTTGTCTTTAGCCTTTTTTTCAAAATCATCGGTCGGTACGTTGCCAGTGACGATGGACACGGTGGAAAAAAACTTAAATGTTAAACCAGAAATTAGCCGATTTGTGTTGCCGCTGTGTACCAGTATTAACATGAATGGCTGTGCCGCTTTTATTTTTGCGACCGTGGTGTATTTAATGCAGAGCCATGGCGTGCATTTATCAATCGGTAGTATGGCATTATGGGTGTTGATTTCAACCATTGCAGCTATTGGTAATGCAGGTATTCCGATGGGTTGTTTTTTCCTCAGCGCAAGTCTGCTGGCAAGCATGAATATTCCTATCACTTTGATGGGTATTATTCTGCCTTTTTATAGCTTAATTGACATGATAGAAACCGCTTTAAACGTTTGGTCAGATACGTGTGTCGTCAAAGTCGTGGACGAGTCGTTACGTGAAGAAGCAAGCGGACGTCAGTCAGTAGAGCCGCTTGATGGTGAACAGGCGTGATTGAGTATTTCCTCTAAGCGATGTGTCTTTTATGTTAAAAGTTTTGTAGCCACGTCATAGTACAAATCAGTTAGTATCTCTAACTCTGCCAGCGTGACTGACTCATTGACTTGGTGAATGGTTGCATTTACCGGCCCTAGCTCAATCACTTCCACGCCATATGGTGCGATAAAGCGACCATCTGAGGTTCCACCGCTGGTCGATAGTTCGGGTGTTTGTTGTGTATGTGACTCAATGGCTTGTACACATGCCTCTAGCAGCGCACCTTTTTCTGTCAAAAACGGCTCCCCACTTAAAGTCCATTGTATTTCTGGTGTCAATGCCTGTCCTTTAAAACAATCTTCAACTGCTTTTTTTAGTCCTGTTGCTGTTTGTTCCGTTGAGTATCGAAAGTTAAATTGCAGTGTGATTTCACCCGGAATAACATTATTAGCATAGCCGCCTGAGTGAATGTGTGTTATTTGAAAAGAGGTGGGTGGAAAATGTGTATTGCCATGGTCCCATGTCGTTTCAACCAGTTCATTTAATGCTTTTGTAATCAAATGAATCGGGTTTTTTGCTAAATGCGGATAGGCGACGTGCCCTTGCTTGCCTTGTAAGGTGAGTCGACCATTTAATGAGCCGCGTCGCCCAATTTTGAGCGTGTCACCGATTTGATGTGAGCTAGAAGGCTCCCCGACAATACAGTAATGCGGATGTATGCCTTGTTTTTTGAGTTCTGCCATCACATAAGGGGTACCCAATGCATAGTCGTCACCTTCTTCTGCACTGGTAATCAATAAACCAAAGCGACCGATGGGATGAGGGTGTTTTTGGACAAAACGTTGTGCTGCTAGCAACATGCTGGCCAAGCTGCCTTTCATATCGGCAACGCCTCGACCATATAACACACCTTCTTTTTCATAGAGTTCAAAAGGGTTGCTTTGCCATTGTGATGCTTCACCCACTGGCACAACATCCGTATGGCCGGCAAAAATGAGCAGAGGATTGCCAGCACCGAACTCGGCGTAAAAATTACAAACCGGCGCGTTATCAAATGTTTGGCAACGAAAACCGAGCGTTTGCAAAAAATCTTGCATATACGCTTGGCAGCCTTCGTCTTTGGGGGTAACCGAGGCAAACTGCACAAGTTTTGCCAGTAGAGATTGAATATTTGTGTTCACTCAATGCCTCTTAATAATTCATTAATCCCGACTTTTTCACGGGTTTTTTCATCAACTTGTTTGACAATGACCGCGCAATATAAATTGTAACGCTGATCGTCGCTCGGTAAACTACCAGATACCACCACCGCACCGGCTGGAATACGGCCGTAAGTAATTTCATTGGTTAAGCGATTGTAAATTTTTGTGCTTTTACCAATAAAAACACCCATAGAAATGACCGCATGATGCTCTACAATCACGCCTTCAACAATTTCAGAGCGTGCACCAATAAAACAATGATCTTCGATAATCGTTGGGTTGGCTTGTAATGGCTCAAGGACACCACCAATGCCCACACCTCCAGATAAATGCACATGCTTGCCAATTTGTGCGCAAGATCCGACGGTTGCCCACGTATCCACCATTGTGCCTTCACCAATATATGCGCCAATATTAGTAAAAGAGGGCATCAATATCGTGTTTTTGCCGACATAGGCACCTCTACGTACAATCGCATGTGGCACGACGCGCGCCTCCATGGCGTGCATTGCTTCAGGAGACGTGTTTGCCCATTTGAGTGGGATTTTATCAATATATTGGCAATAACCACTGTTAATGACTTCATTAGGATAAAGCTTAAACGCCAATAAGACGGCTTTTTTGACCCATTGATTGACTTGCCATTCACCACCTTTAGGCTCTGCAACACGCAGGGTTCCTTGATCAAGTTGGTCGAGAATGTCATTTACGGCTTGACGCAGCTCTGATGGTATATCGTGCGGTTGAATAGATTGACGTGATTCGTAGTATTCTTCAATCAATGTTTGCAGTGGATGCATGTCATTTCCTTAATCATAGAATGCGTTATTAAGTATAACGCCAAGCGTTCTTTGGCACGAGCTTTTACCCGTGTTTTTTTGATCAAGATAATAAGTGGGCCTCATTAAATATCTACCACTTTTTCCATTTCAAGCACTGTTGTGCGAATAAAGTGATAGATATTTAATGAGGTCCGATTATACGAATAGATAGCTTATATTTTGACAAAATTTACACAACATAGCATTTGATTGGTTGTTTTTTTTATGTTACGATTGGCAAATTTTTTTTCAAAATGGGGATTTAAAATGGTATTATCTGGTATTGAACCGGTTGGTGATTTTTTTATTTTCTTAGGTGTTGCTGCTATGTATGTTTTGTCAATAGCGGCTTATGTCGCTCTTATTTGCTTACTCATTGCTGCTGCATCTAAAGGTGGTGGCGGTGGTGGTGGCTTTTTTATTATTTATTCAGGAGGGCCCTATGGCGGTTTCGGTCCTATGGATATGGCTGCATCGATTGTTATCGGTTTGATTGTATCAGCGATTGTCGTTGGCGTTGCAATGCATATGGGGCTTCCGTCGATTGCATTGGGTTTTGGTGTTGCTTGGTGTGCTGCCTTTTCTTCTGTGTTATTAGGGTTGACAATTCGTGCTAGTGGTAGTTTAGCATCTGCTGCAAGCAGCTGTTCTCAACGTTTTTGGCGCCCTGAAACGGTGCCTGCTATTGATCACCATACAGGTCTTCCTGTGGCTCATGCTACACCTAATGGCTCGCTCCAAGTCAATTAAAATATATTTTTTAAATCGTAACTGCTTATTAAGATACACATTTTCTTTCTAAACAGTTACGATAATCTAAACGCACTTGTAATGGATGATAATGCATCGTGATGCCAACTAAACTTTCAATCATAGCGCCCATGTTTAATGAAGAGGATGTGATTGAGGCTTATCTTGAACATACTTTAGCCGTTTTGAAGCGGCATTATCAAGACTATGAGCTCTTGTTAATCGATGATGGTTCGACAGATAAAACAGCAGCACTTTGCTTGCCTTATCTCGAGCAAAATCCCAACATACGTTTGATTTCATTTTCACGTAATTATGGTCATGAAATTGCACTGACAGCTGGCTTAGAGCATGCCACAGGTGAATACGTTGTGCTTATGGACACCGATTTACAACACCCGCCAGAGCTTATTCCTCAATTTACTGCCAAAGCGAATGAAGGCTATGATGTGGTTTGTGGTATGCGTACCAATCGTGACGAAGAAACTTTTTTTAAACGGACGACGGCGAAGCTTTTTTATAGCTTATCACGGAAAATGACGGGTTTTGATTTAAATGCCAATACCGGTAATTTTCGTTTATTAACACGGAGAGTGGTCGACTCTTTGAACAAAATGAAAGAAAGCAATCGGCATTTAATCATGCTGTTTGCTTATCTTGGTTATAAAACAGCCAATGTTAATTATCATTGTCCGCCACGTTATGCAGGCAAAACCAAATATAATTTGCGCAAATTACTTGGATTATCACTTGATTCTATTATTGGTTTTTCGTCACGGCCGCTGCGTTTAATGTCGATTTTGTCTGTGTTCATCAGTGTTTTGATGATGGGATATGCTGGCTTTATTCTGATTCAAAAACTCTTTACTCATCAACAGTTAGCCGATGGCGTTGCATCGGTAATTTTTTTAATCGCCGTGTTATTTTCTATTTTATTTTTGTTTTTAGCGATTATTTCTGAATATATCAGTCGTATTTTGATAGAAACAAAGAATCGACCTCTATATAATATCAAGCAAGAAATAACACAATCTTCGATAGAGCATGAGAAATCGCTGGTATGATGGATCGCATTAAATATTTTTGGCAATTGATTTGTACCAAACCTGAGTTAACCTTCGTTCGTTATTTGATGGTTGGATTGACTAATACCACCGTTTGTTTTGCGACTATGTCTGTGTTTGCGTATTTAGGCTTTCATTATTTGGCTTATACTGCATTCGGCTATATTGTCGCCATTTTGTATAGTTTTTTCATGAATTTGCATTTTACTTTTCGTGTGGAAGGCAAGATTTTAAAGCGTTTGTGTCTGTTTTTCTGTGTTAATTTGAGTAACTTGGCTGTGGTTGAAGTGATTGAATATGTTTTAATCGATCGATTCCATTGGAATCGTTTATTATCCATTTTGATCGCCATGGGCTGGTATGTAGCGAGTGGTTTCTTAATCAATAACTATTTGATTTATCGTCGTCAATTAAGCTAGGTGCACACAAGACTATGGATAAACACATTATTATTTGCGCTGATGACTTTGCTCAAAACGAAGATATTTCTGAAGGTGTACTGTCCTTGATGCGTATGCAGCGAATCAATGCTACCAGTTGCATGGTCAATTCAGGTTGTTGGCGTGATATGAGTGAAGCCCTACACGCATTAAAATCGACTCACTTTATTGGGTTA
Organism: uncultured Legionellaceae bacterium; assembly: GCA_964493245.1. Taxonomy (GTDB): domain Bacteria; phylum Pseudomonadota; class Gammaproteobacteria; order Legionellales; family Legionellaceae; genus CAZBNB01. The sequence goes on along the minus strand of CAZBNB010000006.1, from coordinate 74,118 downwards.
CATTTAAATTTAACCCAAGGGCAGCCTTTAAGTGCAATGTGGCGCAAACACGAAGGTGAAATGTTTCCCAGTTTAAAGCACTTATTAAAGCGATGTTATTTAAATCAACTCCGTGAAGATGTGGTGGCTGCTGAAATCCAAGCGCAGTTGGATGTATTTACGCACAGTATGCATCTTTATCCTGATTTTATTGATGGCCACCAGCACATTCAACAATTTCCAGTGATTCGCCGAGCGTTGATGTTAGTACATGGTCAGCAAATGGGGCATGTCGAGTTGGAAAGCAAATCACAAGAGAATATACCGCTTGAATCAATTGATGATACCTTATCGCATGAGGCCACGTTTTTCCGTAATACCTATAATGGCTGGCAAGATTATTTACAAATGACAGGATTTCCCAAGCCGCAATTATTAGCTCTTTTAGGCGGAATGCGCTTTAAACACCTTTTAAAGCAAGCTTATATTCCGACGAACAATCGTTTTTATGGGGTATATCATTTTAAACGAGCACAGCGTTACCGACATTATTTTCAGCGGTTTTTAAAGGATATCCATGATGGCGGGGTCATCATGTGCCATCCCGGTAATGTATCTCAAGATACCACTGATCCATTACACGCTTACCGTTCACATGAGTTGGATTATTTTATGAGCGGTACTTTTCTGTCTGATCTTGAGGCGAGTGGTGTGTGTTTAATGAAAAAACCGGAAACGGCATGCTGATCAAATCTCGTCCTATTTCGCTCAAGGCTTTTGCTGGCACTTTATTTTTCTTACTGATTTGTCGCATTGTATCCATGTGGCTTGTGCCATTGAATGATACAACAGAAGCACGCTACGGTGAAATTGCTCGCATTATGCAAGAAACCGGCAATTGGATAACGCCGATGCATCAATATGGACAACCTTTTTGGGCAAAGCCACCTTTGTCTATTTGGTTGTCTGCTGTATCTATGAAATATTTCGGTGTCAGTGCATTCGCCGCACGACTACCTGCACTCTGTTTGTCGATTGGGGTATTGATGCTGGTTTTTAACCTCATGAAGCGTCAACGAGATCAAGCGAGTGCACGATTAAGTGTTCTTGTTTTAGCCAGCTCAATTTTCTTTTACATCGATGCCGGGACCGTTATGACGGATCCTGCGTTACTCTTTTGTATCAGTTTAACTTGGATTGCTTTTTGGCATGCCTTTGTATTCGGATCCAAAAGATGGGGATATCTTTTTTTTGTTGCATTGGGGCTGGGTTTATTAGCCAAAGGCCCTGTGGCTGTTGTATTACCAATATCCTCTTTACTGGTTTGGGTTATTTGGCAAAAGCAATGGCGTAAGCTTTGGCAGTCTTTTCCTTGGATTTCTGGTTCTGTGTTGTTGATGTTGATTGCGATGCCTTGGTATGGTTTGGCTGAGTTACATACCCCTGGATTTTTAAAATATTTTTTATTAGGCGAAAATATCCAACGCTTTTTGCAACCAGGTTGGTCAGGTGATAAGTACGGTTATGTCCATCATGTCACTTATGGCACGATTTGGATATACGCCTTAGCCGGGATGTTCCCTTGGATTATTCCTGGCATGACGGGATGCATTCGTTTACTAAAAATGCCCGTTGACGCTCATCGAGACGATCCCGACTTCGTGCGTTATTTAATCGCATGCACAACGGTTCCGCTGTTATTTTTTACGTTTGCACACAATGTCATTTATCCTTATGTATTCCCCATTTTACCTCCATTTGCCATGCTGTTGGTTGAACTGCATCGACGTATACCTTCTTTGTTAAAAAGGCAAGCCAGCTGGGTCATATTAAGTAGCTTTTCTGGAGTAGCCTTACTCTGTGTGACATTCATTTTTTACATACAGCCATCATGGATTGAAAAATCACAACATCGAGTCATTCATGTGTTTAATCAAAAGAAAACCTTACCTAACAGCCAAGTGGTTTATTGGGATACAAACGTGCATTATTCAGCACAATTTTATTCCAATGGCCATGCAGCCGCAGTGCATACTGCCCCTGAATTAGAAACGTTATTTGCAGCACATCCAGAAGATATGCTGGTTGTTAATCGTCAAAGCATCAATGAAATCCCGGTAAACTTATTAAAGCAATTCAAAGTGATTGCAGATGTTTCAATGTTGAAAGATGAATATCTACTGATGCAAAAATCAGCATAAATGTTTCCTTCTGAAAGAACGAGAGCCTCTCTCAAAGAACCGCTCAGTTTTACCCAGTGCTTTCTAGATATCCATCCCTATGGGATTGAGCGACTTAAGTTGACGCTATTCTCTGCACAATTTCTAAGTTCAAAAATCGATCTAGCAAGTTTATCATGTAGATGATGTTGTTTTGTTTAGCGGGTTGCGGGAGCGCCACTTTTCACGCTGTTTTACGGGGTAAAAAGCACAAGGATGTGCTTTTTAGCGCCTTTAGTCCTGACTGATATAAATTAAGCCAAAGCCCGCTCCAAATCCATTTTGAGATCATGGATATCCTCAATGCCGACAGACAAGCGCACAAATCCGTCAACAATACCCAACGCTTGGCGAGTATCTTTAGGAATAGACGCATGGGTCATGATGGCCGGGTGCTCTATTAAGCTTTCAACGCCCCCCAAACTTTCTGCCAATGTGAAAACCTCGCAACGAGAAAGGATTTGTTTGGTTTCTTCTAAAGACGCACGCAGTACTGCTGAGATCATACCACCATAGGAGTGCATTTGTTTTTTAGCTAATGCATGCTGAGGATGGGTTGATAACCCAGGATAAATAACGTTTTCTACTTTAGGGTGCTTGCTCAACCATTCTGCTAATTCCATCGCGTTTTCACAATGTTGCCGCATTCTGATTGGTAGTGTTTTTAAGCCCCGTAAAACCATAAAGCTATCGAAAGGACTGGCAATTGCACCACTGGCATTCTGTAAAAAAGCCATTTTTTCTGATAAATCAGGATGATCGCCCACAACGACAATCCCACTGATAATATCAGAATGCCCATTTAAATATTTGGTGGCTGAATGCAGCGCAATGTCAAAACCATGATCAATCGGTCGTTGAATCCAAGGGGTTGCAAACGTATTATCAGCAACACTAATCAGCTGATGCTTGCGAGCCACGTCAGCAATCTGTGCTAAGTCTGCAATTTTAAGCATGGGATTAGACGGGGTTTCTATCCAAAGCATACGCGTGTTAGGACGAATCGCTTGTTTTATCTCGTCAATGTGACTCATGTCCACAAAGGAAAAAGACAACTGATTCGTACGGGTTTTTACTTTGTCAAACAGACGAAAAGTCCCGCCATATAAATCATTACTGGCTATTACATGATCGCCCGCGTTCAAGAGATCAACCACGGTGTTAATCGCAGCCATTCCAGAAGCAAATGCAAATCCCCGTTGCCCATTTTCTAAGTTAGCGACACAATCTTCATAAGCAAAGCGGGTGGGGTTTTGTGTACGAGAATATTCAAAGCCTTGGTGCTCGCCAGGCGTGATTTGGCGATAAGTGGATGTTGCATAGATAGGCGTCATAACGGCACCGGTTGTCGGATCAGGTTTTTGACCTGCATGGATAGCGCGCGTAGCAAATTGTTTTAAATTCATGACAAGCTCCTTTTATCAGTCAGCTATTTTCGATATGATGTGATGAATATCATAACCTCTTCTTCTTATGTTCGCGAGCGATGATCTAAAAGCATATCTATTTCGACCGGTGATTGCGCAAGGCATGTGCCTTTTTTTTATATTTTTAATGATCGTGCAGGGGATCTCTTTGACGATGCAATTTTGGCAAAGTGGCAAAGCATCTGCGTCTCAAAGCAGACCAGTACAGCTTGGAAATTCACAGGAAACAAAACAAGATGCACAAAAATTAACATGGCCATTGTTTGGTGAATATGTTCCTAAACAATTTGGTGGCATGGGAATTAAACAATCTAAGCTTGATTTAGAGGTAGTGGGTATTTTATATTCTCCACGTGCAGAAGCTTCGCAAGTCATTGTGCGCACATCCACGGGAGATGAAAAATTATTTAATATTGGTCAAACCCTTCCTGGCAATGCATTAATTAAAGGAATTTCGCCAGATGCTGTTCTGGTGTTGTATCATGGTGAATTAGAGCGTTTATCCCTCTCTAAGCGGTCACTGACATTCGAGCCGCCGCTTAAACAAGCGCTTTTTAGTAATTAAAGGTGAAAATTATGTGTTTTAAGTTGTTTGCATTCATTGTACCGGTTTTTTTATCAGGATGTGTTACCAGCGGTTATAATTTAAAAGAAGGTATTCACAGCTTTCAAGTACAAGATTATCGTCAGGCTTTTATTCGTTTGAAACCAGAAGCAGAGAAAGGACAACCTGATGCAGAGTATGCTGTGGGTTATATGTACTATTATGGACAAGGCGTAGTCGAAGATCGTCGCAAAGCCTGGTATTGGATCACCGCAGCAGCTAATGCTGGGCAAACAGATGCAAAACAAGCGATGAAAGTATTGCGTCGTGGCGCTGGTAGGCCAAATTATTAAGCCCGGTTGTTACACTTTTACGCCGCTATTCCCAGAGTGATTACCATGACGCATTTTGATGAAAATCAAAATGCGTAAGAATTTCCTTCATAGGTTTGGGTATTCCCAACTGTGTTATTTCAGTCAAAGAAAACCATCGACCCAAAGTGAACAGATCATTTTTGAGTGAGTCAATGTTGGCCACAAAGCATGTACTTACGTTTAAATGTAAACGCATGTGCGTTAAAGTGTGTTTTAAATTTAGCAAGGATATGGGCTTTGCGATGTGATTGACATGCGCTTTCAGATTCGTCTCTATGTCCAGACAAGGAAGACACCATAAACTCCCCCAAATACCAGGAGCGGGGCGTTTTTCAAGATAAATCTGTTTGTCTTGCGTATAAAACAGTAAGACATGCTGATGTTTATCTGGGATTTTAGCTTTGGGTTTTTTATGTGGGTAATGTTGTATTTTTTGTGTTTTATAAGCAACACAATGCGTATTCAACGGACAATCATGGCACAGTGGTTTTTGGCGTGTACAGCACAAAGCGCCCATGTCCATGATGGCTTGTGTATACTCAGCACAGCGCTCCTGAGGCATACAATCTTGCGCGATTTTCCACAGCTTTTTTTGTGTTTCTTTCTCTTCAATATAACCATCAATACCAAAATACCGACACAAAACACGTTTGACATTGCCATCTAAAATAGCCGTGGCTTTGCCAAAAGCCAAAGATGCAATGGCTGCCGCAGTAGAGGGGCCTATACCAGGTAGCTGACAGAGTAGGGTTATTTCTTGAGGAAATTGGTTATTAAACTGCGTATGAATTTGCTGTGCAGCTCGATGCAAATGACGTGCTCGCGAATAATAGCCAAGCCCCGCCCATAACGCCATCACTTCGTCTTCTGTTGCCAATGCCAAGGTTTCAATATCAGGGAAGCGTGCAACAAAGCGATTGAAGTAAGGGATTACTGTTTTGACTTGCGTTTGTTGTAGCATCATTTCAGACAACCAGACGCGATAGGGTGTCCGTGGCGTTTGCCAGGGTAACTGTTTTCTTCCGTATCGATCGTACCACTCCAGTACCATTTCGGTGAATATTTGAGACGCTAGATTCATTATTGCTTACCAAGTATAAAAATATTTTTAAAAGACATATTGCAATTCATCATGAGTAAGTGCTAACCTAAATGTCCTCAAAGAAAAAGATTGAGAAGATCTTTTGGCAGTAAATAGTAAATACAAACAAATTTGTTTGAAGCTTTTCAAGTTGTACTCAGGATGAGTTAATCAGGGAGAGCATTATGCCACAAAATGAGTTAAGTATTTTAATTTTGAAGCCAACTGAAAATTTTATGGGATTGATTAACTCACAATATCCCAATCTTGATTTACCTCATTTGGCTTTGACTAAAAAAGATGGCACTGCGTATAGTATTCCAAAGTGTGAAGACAACGAGTCAGTGCTAGAAGCGCTAGAATCTTTTTATCCTTTAATATTTCAGCATGAATTTAATCGTGTCGTCGGGCAATCGTTTTTACAACCTGTGAGCGGTTCATTTTTTGATTTTTTATGTTGCTTCAAATTTGAATTACATACCGATGTTATGATGATGGATTCAAATGAGGATGATGGTGATCAAGTACTGTGTGTGAAGCCACGATCTGTTGTGCTGTCTTCTGCATTACCATCTACTGATCGAGTCGGTGCAGATTTAGGCGAACATATTCAATGGTCACATTTTACCGAAAATACCACAGCATTGGTCAAACACCTGCATGACAAATCGGAATTGATACCCTTTTTAAGACATCATTATAGACCGATTTTTCGTGAAGAGATGCGGCGGTTGTCAGATGACGCCCAGTATTGTCCGGTCGTGAATTCATTTAAAATGTTTAGCCGTTATTTTGATGTGGAATTACATTCACATGTTGTGCATTTACACTAGTCGCGAAAATAACAGTGTTTTGTTGATAAACGTTTACGCACCGTTTCTTGAAGCCCAAAGCTTTATAAGTAACCCTTGTGCTCAGCCTCGCTCTTCAACTTCGGGTAATCGTTGAGGAGGAATGCTTGGATCTTGGAGAACGGTCAAAGCTGACCGTTCTCTCGTGCGAAGTGAGCATTTACAGCTATAAAGCATAATTATCAATCAGTCGGATATCACCAATTTTTACGGCGGCATAACGTCGCTCTTGGTGGTCTTCGATATAATCAATCGATATGCCAAGTGACATGATGTCTTGAGCTATTTGTTCGCAACTATGCGTGCGCTGATGAAAAATTTGAGCGAATTGATCGGCGAGTAAGCGCTCTTTTTCGTTCAGTCTGCTATTGCGAGAGCTGAAGGCCAAACCACTGGTTTCTCGGATGGTGGGGCAGGCGATGATGTCAATATCCATAAAAAAAGCGTTAACCATGTTTTGAATCAATTGGTATTGTTGATAGTCTTTTTCACCAAAATAACTGCGGTTGGGTTTAACCAACTGGAAAAGCTTCATGACAACGGTGAGTACCCCAGTAAAATAACCTGGTCTGAGTAAATCTTCCATATTTGTATTGGCTGTGACTTCACTGATGCGATAACGAAAGTCATCTGCGTACATAGCTTGCTCATTGGGGACCAAACAATAGTTAATACCATTTTTTTCTAAGAGAGCTAGGTCGGCGTCCAATGTTCTCGGATATAATGCATAATCTTCCGCGTTGTTGAATTGTGTGCGATTGGTATAAATACTGACTATTGTTAAATCATTTTCGCGTTGACTGGCTGTACATAAAGACAAATGTCCTGCATGTAAATGTCCCATAGTGGGTACCAAACCTAACGATAATTGCTCTGGCAATGTTGCACGCACAGCGCGCCATTCTTCAATACTGTAATATATTTGCATAAATGATTTTCCTTGCTTTAAAACGCATGCTCTTCAGTTGGAAAACTGACTTCGCGAACTTCGTGTGCATAATGATTGATAGCATCAAGCAACACATGTTTACCCTCAGCAAATCGCTTTACAAAACGAAAAGACAATGAGGACTGTAAACCTAACAAGTCATGCCAAACTAAAACCTGTCCATCTGTGTGTGGTCCCGCGCCAATACCAATGGTAGGAATATTTAAAGTCTGAGTAATAGACTCACTGAGTTGGCTTGGTACACATTCAAGTACAATGGCAAAACAGCCGGCAGTCTGTAGTGCGAGTGCTTGCTCTTGAAGTGCAATGGCTTGCTTTGTTTCTCGGCCTTGTACTTTATATCCACCTATTTGTAAAACAGACTGTGGTGTCAGGCCAATGTGTCCCATAATTGGAATGCCAGATGCGACTAAATGTGCGATTGTTTGGCAGACATCGGTATCGCCGCCTTCGATTTTAATCGCTTGCGCACCCGCCCTAAGCAGTTCACGTACATTATTGATGGTTTCATTTTGAGAGCTGCGATGACATAAAAAAGGCAAGTCAGCAACCAAAAATTGCTTTTTTAAGCCGCGCGCGACGGCGGACGTGTGCAAAATCATCATTTCCATCGTGGCCATGATCGTGCTTTGGTGCCCGTGAACGGTCATCGCTACCGAGTCCCCAACCAAAACACAATCAATCGCTGATTCAGCAATGGTGCATGCAGAAGGGTAGTCGTAGCAGGTGATCATACTGATTTTACTACCAGTGCTTTTTTTTGTTTTAAATTCGTCTAGTTTCATTGACACACCTTTGAGGTGTGAGCGAGCGTATTTTTAGGTACCTGTCTCATAGATCAAGTCCTCCTTAAAGTGGGATAGTTTGGGGGAATAAAAGTCACTGCATAAGTCAGTGCTAGGGGCACAGCCCCTAGGGCAATCATAGACGATGGAAAATAAAATGCAACTTTAAAACCGGTCAAACGCACAAACACAGTTAAATGTCGTTGAGCATTAAGCCTTTTTATAAAGAACCAACTGATTCCGGCCACCATTTTTAGCTTCATACAGCGCTTTATCAGCGGCTTCGATAAGCTCGTTAATTTTTTCCGCGTCTTCAGGAAACATCGCTAAGCCTAAGGAAATGGTAACTTGTGGTAGCGTAATACCATTATATGATACCTCGTGACTGGCGACTGTCTTACGCAGATTTTCGGCTCGTTTTTGTGCATCTTTTAATGATATTTCCGGAAGAATTAATAAAAACTCTTCACCACCGAATCGGCTCGCAATGTCAGAGCCAATTCTAACCATACCATTTAATGCTTTGGCGATTTCAACAATCACGGTATCACCCGCGCCGTGACCATGTGAGTCATTAAAGCGTTTAAAATGGTCGATATCTAGCATAATGACTGCCAGTGAGGTTTTGTTTCGTTTACACCTTATCAATTCACGCTCCAAACATTCCTCAACATAACGGCGGTTATACAGTTCGGTCAGTGTGTCGCGTACAGATTGATTTCTTAATGTTTCACGTAATTTAATGTTTGATATCCCGATAGCAATTTGCTCTGCTATCATACTGGATAATATAAACCGACTGTTTTGTGACTCATCGGTTTCTTCGGCTCTAAATTCCCATTCCAAGCACAACAAACCGATGATATCGCTTTGTGCAACCAGTGGAATACACGTATACATAAGGTGTGTTGATTCATCATGATAGTGTTTACAGGTTGCATGTTCGGTCTTATGGGTGATTCCCGCACGTAATGCTAAGCAATCGTCTGGTTTTAAAATGGTTTCGCTGATTTGGGAAAAGTGACCCCATTTAGCCATCGCTTCGAAATAGTTTCTTGAGTTATGCATGACATAAAGCTGACCAGAAGCATTAGGGAGTAATTTACTCACCTCTTGTTCTACAATGGTGTATGTTTCCGCGACAGCAATACAAGTTTGTAATCTTGAGCTTAATTCTTTTAAAAGCTGCATTTCTTGTTGACGTTGATTTAATTCAATCAACGTATTTTCTAACGCTTTGTTTGCTTCAATTAATCTAGTGGTCATTTCCACTTGCGTTAAGTTTTCTTCACTGCCTTCTTGTAATTCCCTTTGCAGACGAATATTTTCCATTGCAACCGACGTACTATCAGCCAACGAAGTCAGTAGATTGAGTTGTTCTTCAGTCGGTCTAGTATGATCTGCCCAGTATACGCCAATAGCGCCAATCGGATCAGCCGATCGAATGGGTACCATAGCCAAACTTCTAACAAATGTCGGTCTGTATGCTTCAACAGGAACTCTGTCATCAGAAAAAATATCTTCGATAATAACCGATTGTTTATTTTTCATGACCCAACCGCTCACACAGATACTCATTGGGAAGCGTTTCCCTTGCCAGAGAGGGGCGATGGCATCTTCTGCAGCGTAAAAACACTCGTCCCCTTTTCTGAGAACAAACGTTGCACCATCGGCGTCAGTAAATTTTCTCGCCGCTTTACGTACGATAAACATCACCGTTTCTAGGTCAGTGGCCAATGACAGTCTTTGTATGATATCCACAATCGTACCAGACACATCAGGGTTAGCCACGACCAAACTGGGACTGACTGATGCCTTACCTTGAGGATAAATCGGATTAGCGTTACCCATTTTATTCACCTTTAATATCTAAATTCACATCCCTATATGTTTAATTATAGACCATTAATGAGTTGATAAAATCATTTTGAGTTTAAAATAGGGTGCGTTAAAATAGCGCGGCATAAATGCTAGCCAGGATGATGGCACGTAAATATCAACCATAAGGAAAAGTGAAATGTTTTTAGACTTAAACTTAATGACGCCCCCTTTTTTTTCGCAAATACGAGCTTTTAGCCATCGCTTTTTGAATTGTCGGTACTTTAAAAAAGCGGCCATGTGGATTGCGATTTCTGTCATGATCACGAATATGAGTTGGGCATCAAATGAAAAAGAAACACAGCCCAATCATATGGCTGATAATGATAAGTTTACGCAAAATATTCATGGCTTTTTTCAATTAGGTACTGATCACGTTTGGCGTGGCATCTCATTTTCTAATCATTTACCCGAAATTTTCGGCTCGTTATTGTATGTATCCAAAGAGGGGCTTTATGGCGGCGTCGTCTCATACAACACCATGCTAACCAAAGGCGGCGTGGCAGTGGTGCCTATTCTTGGTATGAAAGGCGAAAAAGATAAGTTAAGCTACGATATTGCAGCACGCTACGAAGATTACCCCAAATATAATACGATTGTGACTCCCAATATTTTTGAAGTGTATGGCGAGCTGGGATATGCGTTACTTACGTTTTTGAAAGTGACCGGCGGCGTTGGTTACAGCCCCAATTATTATTTTAAGTCTGGGACCGGGGTCTATGGTAATACCATGACCTTTGTGACTTTGCCTAAACGTTTGATGCTTGAAGGTGGATTAGGCTATCAGAAAACGCAAAAAGGTGGGCAGCCTGGTAACATTTGGTTTAGAGATTATTTAAATTGGGCAGCTGGCTTTGCAAGAGATTTTGATAACAATTTAAAATTAGGCTTTCGTTATACACAAACCAATTTAAACAATGTCGAATGCCATGGTTTTAGTATTTGTGGCACCGCGTATAATTTATATCTTCGAAAAACATTTTAAGTTAAAATCATACTACTTGTATCAAAACCCACTCCGCAAAGCAAATTGGGTTTTCTTTGATTGAACATTATCTATGAATCCATTTCAACATGTGACACAACCTGGCGTTTTTCAACTGATGATACCCGCAGCAATGGGTGTGCTCGAAGTTGAAGTAACAGTTCCATCTTTACCACGTTGGGATACCGTGGCAATCCTTGGGCATCCACACTCACTGCATGGTGGGAGTATGCAAAACAAGGTAGTTTCTACTTTATTACGTGCTTACAAAGATTCGCATATTCCTGTTGTTCGTTTTAATTTTCGTGGCGTTGGAAAATCTCAAGGTGTGTATGACTCGGGAATTGGCGAAAGCCAAGATATGTTTATGCTTGCCAATTTTTGGAAGGCACTCTTTCCTGATGTACGCTTTTATTTTGCCGGATTTTCATTCGGCTCATTTGTGGCTTATCGAGCAGCGGCTTTGGCGGTCAGACAATCTTGGCCAGTGGTACATCTTATTACTGTTGCACCATCTGTTCAGCATTATAATTATAACGAGCTTCTTTTTGATTCTAAGTGCTGGTTTATTATCCAGGGTGAGGCAGATGAAGTGGTGGTTGTAGATACAGTTTATGATTTTGCAGCCCAAAAAAACCCGCCCATTCCCGTGATTCGCTTTCAAGAAGCAACCCATTTTTTTCATGGAAGATTAATTGAATTGAAAGATCATGTATTAAAAATAATTCAAGAGTGAAATATGAATTTATTTGAGACGTATCATGAAGAAGTCAAGCAAGGAAATATTGTCGATGATGCCAATCAACGTTTGATTCTTAGCCACTTGCAACGATTGGTGACTGTTTTGTCACAGCCGACTCCTTGGTACGCGCGCTGGCAGCGCAAAACGATTTCCGGCGTGTACATTTGTGGACCAGTCGGGATGGGTAAAACATATCTCATGGATTTATTTTATCATGCGATTCCTGAGACGCGTAAAGCACGCTTTCATTTCCATCACTTTATGCAACAAGTTGATCAACAATTACGTTTGTTACAAGGGCGCGCCAACCCACTGATGCATATTGCTCAAAAATTATCTAAAAAAACCCGTGTTTTGTGTTTGGATGAGTTTTTGGTAGATGACGTGGCTTATGCCATGATTTTAGCGGAATTACTGACAGCACTTTTTAAATATAATGTCATTTTAGTTGCAACTGCGAATACGAGACCAGACGATTTATATCTTAATGGTGTTGGTCGTGAGCGATTTTTACCGGCAATTGCTTTGTTAAAAACAAATTGTGATGTGGTTGAGCTTGAGGACCATCGTGATTACCGTTTGGGTAGGGCTCCGCTATCACAAGCTTATCTTTGTCCACTGAATCAAGCATCCGAAACGGCTTTAACAGCGCAATTTGAAACCATTGCCAAACAAAAACCACAACATGGCTATTTAGAAATACAGCAACGCCAAATCCCCGTGATTGGTTTGGGAGCGGCAGTTGTGTGGTTTGAGTTTGATATCATTTGTAATCTGCCACGCTGTCAATTAGATTACATTGAAATCGCGAATCGATTCAACACGGTGATCGTTTCTAACATATCAGTACTGACCATTGAAGATACCGTCAAAGCGATTCTACTGATTCATTTAGTCGACGTATTTTACGATCGCGGCATTCGCTTAATTATTTCCGCAGCGGTGCCAGCAAACGCGCTGTATGTTGCGGGGGAAAAACAAAACGAATTTGCACGTACTTTGAGTCGTTTGGAAGAAATGCAATCGGCCGATTATTTAAGTCGCCACGATCCTAGCCAGCAAATTCATTCTGAAATTGTGTAAGTGTTCACTTTAATTCAACCACCACGACTCTAATTTTTCGTGCAACTTGCGTTATCAAATTCTGTCGTTCTTCGGGCTTTAAGCATTCCCTCCGAACGATTTGTAAACAGCGTTTCACTTTTTTAATCCAGCGGCTACTCGCGCCCCATATTGTTTATCTGCTTTACTGAAGTGTTCGACCTGTCTTTGTTGAATGAACTCTGGCACTGATCGCATTGACTCAACAATATTTTGGATAAGCTGATTTTGCTGATCAGCATTCATCAGGCGAAATAAATCGCCCGCTTGTTGGTAATCGTCATTGCCGAGTCGATGATCGTATCTGTCTGCGTCACCTGAAATTTTGAATGGTGGCTCTTTATAGCTAATATCATCGGTCGGTCCTTGAAAACTATTGGGTTGGTAATTCACATTACCTTGGCCATTATCATAACACATAAAGCCATCGCGATTGTAACTGTGTACCGGGCAGTGTGGTTTATTCACCGGTAACTGTGTATAGTTAATGCCGATTCGGTAACGATGTGCATCAGCATACGATAATAACCGAGCCTGTAGAACTTTATCAGGAGAAGCGCCTAAGCCAGGGGGCATGTTTGATGGCTCAAAAGCCGCTTGTTCAATTTCTGCAAAGTAATTTAACGGATTACGGTTCAATTCAATCACACCCACATCGAACAACGGATAATCTTTGTGTGGCCAGACTTTGGTGAGATCGAATGGATTAAGATGATAGTGATCAGCATCGAGCTCGGGCATAATTTGTATCTGTACTCGCCATTTTGGATAATCTCTTTGCTCAATTTTTTCATACAGATCACGACGATGATAATCTGGATCTTGCCCGGCTAGTAGAGCGGCTTCTTCACTTTTTAAGCAATCGATTCCTTGCATGGTTTTTATGTGCCATTTGACCCAAAATCGCTCATTTTTGGTATTCCAAAGACTAAACGTGTGTGAGCCAAAACCATCCATGTGGCGGTAAGAGGAGGGAATACCCCTGTCTGAAAATAAAATGGTTATTTGATGGAGTGATTCTGGAGAAAGGCTCCAAAAATCCCATTGCATGGTGTTATCACGCATGCCTGTTTGGGGATGGCGTTTTTGTGAATGGATAAAATCTTGAAATTTTAATGGATCACGTATAAAAAACACCGGTGTATTATTACCCACCAAGTCCCAATTACCTTCGTTTGTATAAAATTTACAAGCAAAACCACGCGGATCGCGTGCCGTATCTGCCGAGCCTAGCTCGCCTGCTACGGTGGAAAACCGGATCAATATGTCGCATTGGTTATTTATTTTAGAAAAAAGTGCTGCGCGAGTATATTGTGAAATATCATGGGTCACAGTAAATGTACCATATGCCCCAGCACCTTTCGCATGCACCACCCGCTCAGGTACTCGTTCGCGATTAAAATGAGCCATACGCTCGATTAATTGATGATCTGACATCAGCACAGGGCCGCGCGGCCCGGCAGTGAGTGAATTTTGATTATCTGCAACCGGTATACCAGCATCGGTTGTCATAATGGGGCACTTTCCTTTTTGCATGATGACTCCTGTTTGATGAATGCCTCAGCATAATGTTATACACCGAACGGGTGAAAACACAAAATTTCAGATTATTTTGAGCAGGTAACGCTAGATTTAAATAAGCACAGGCGGCTCTTTAATTGTTATTCTATAATACACATTGACTATTCGTTAATTATTTTTTTAGGCAGAATCAGTGAAATATGCTACTACGACAATAAAAGGAGTGACGCTATGTTGCGATTTTTCTGTGTTAGAGGTTTTATTTTAGTAAGTGTGCTCTTTATTTGCGCAACAAATGCGTTTGCAGGAAATTGCCAGTGTGCTCAATCCATTCCAGTTTGTCCAAGTACAAATCATAAGAGTTTAGTGCCGGGATGTGTAGAATATTGTGGTGGTCCTGATGGTTATGACAGTTGTTGTGTTGAATATAAGTGTGTAGAACCGACTTAATGAGGTCCGCTTACATGCATTTACCGTGCTTGACTCGGCTGTCTTACATGATTCTAATAAAGAAATGTGGTATAATGCTCGAGCGCGATACCATTTTATCAAATTGAGTAATTGGTTTTTTCGTGTACTATAAAATACCACTGTGGCGAAAGTATGGCAAAAAAGATACATGATCTTTCTCGAGGAGAATGTGTACGTCTGGTTGGCTTTGGTCAAACCAATGCGCTTTATCGCCGTCAATTATTGATTCTTGGCTTGACACTGGGTACAGAAATCAAAGTTTTAAATATTGCACCATTGGGCTGCCCTGTTCATCTTGAAGTACGAGGAGTGGGTGTTGCTTTGCGTAAAAATGAAGCTTGCCATCTAGAATGGGAGTTGGTATGACGCATGTGATGCTCGTCGGAAACCCCAACAGTGGTAAAAGTACGTTATTTAATGCCTTAACAGGTGAGCAACAAGCGGTTGGTCATTGGCCTGGTGTAACAGTAGAAAAGAAAACCGGCGCTTGGAGCGGTGCGACGCAAGTAATGCACATTACTGATTTACCCGGTGTGTATGCCCTGAATGTTGCGGCGACCGTCTCGTTAGATGCTCAAATCACCGCAGAGCAAGTGATTTGGAGTGATGCAGATATTTTTATTAATGTCATCGATGCTTGTCATTTAGAGCGTCATTTATATCTTACCAGTCAGTTATTGGAGCTTGGTAAACCAGTTGTTGTTGCATTGAATATGTTAGACGTAGCTCGTCAGCAAGGTATTACAATTGATACAACACAGCTTGCTTGTCATTTAGGTTGCCCAGTGATTGAGATACAAGCGAATCGTGCGATTGGTTTAGAGGCACTGCAACAAGCAGTGGTGAGCCAAGCGAGACAAAAAACGACTCTTTCATCACACATCACGCTACCCAAAACGGTACAAAGCCGTTTGCATGAGATCGAGTCAGTTTTACTTCAAGAAAAGCAAATCCCTGCAGAAAAAATATCTTTTTTAGCTCGTCGTTTGTTAGAAGAAAATAACCCAACCATTTCTTTTGTGATACAGCGTGAATCAAATGTCAATAACACAGCGATCTCTGTGCAATTACCGACTACGACATCGCTTGAGTTGGATATTTTAATAGCTGATGCGCGTTATACGGCGATTCATCAATGGGTTACGGCGATACAAAAAAAACGATCTGATGTAGCGGTGAATTGGACTGCGAAGTTGGATCGTGTTGTTTTACATCGCTTTTGGGCTATCCCTGTTTTTTTGACGCTGCTTTATGTTGTATTTTTCTTGGCAGTTCAAGTAGGAGGGGCATTCCAAGCCTGTTTTGATATAACGACAGATGCTTTATTTGTACAAGGTAGTGCTTGGTTATTAAACAAGTTTTATGCCCCAGCTTGGCTGAGCACGCTTATTTCTGCTGGCATTGGTAAAGGTTTAAACACAACGTTAACCTTTATCCCGGTTATGGCAGTTATGTTTTTCCTATTAGCCTTTTTAGAGTCATCCGGTTATATGGCGCGTGCTGCTTTTGTGATGGATAAATTAATGCGGGCTTTGGGTATATCGGGTAAAGCTTTAATCCCGTTGATTGTGGGTTTTGGATGTAATGTGCCGGCTGTCATGGCTGCGCGTACTTTAGAGCACGAGCGAGAGCGAGTTTTAACGGTGCTTATGAGTCCTTTTATGTCTTGTAGTGCCCGTTTATCTATTTATGCTGTGTTTGTGGCGGCATTTTTCCCAACGCATGGTGCATTGATTGTGTTTTCACTGTACTTAGTTGGTATCGCCATGGCTGTTTTAACTGGATTTTTGTTGCGCCATAGCATTTTGAAAGGAGAGTGTTCGCCGCTGATGATAGAGTTACCGCATTATCATCGCCCGGCTTTGCGTCGCTTATTACAAGAAATGTTTAGACGATTGCGGCAGTTTGTGTTGCGTGCCGGTAAACTGATTATACCTGTTTGTATGTTATTGGGCGGGTTGAATGCGTGGATGATGACGTCAGCGTCGGGAGAGTCTGTTTCAATGCTGGCATATTTAGGCCAATATTTAACGCCTGTGTTTTCTCCTATGGGTATCCAACAAGAAAACTGGCCTGCAGTGGTTGGTTTATTGACCGGGACTTTGGCAAAAGAAGTGGTCATTGGCTCACTGAATAGTTTGTATGCACAATTACATCATGTGTCACTTATTGGTCCCGAGACGCCGTTTAATTTATGGCTTTCTTTAAAAGAGGCTTTTTTATCAATACCACAAAATCTTTCTCATTTATTTCATTTTCAGTCAACATCGTCTGAAGAGATGGGGTTGCTATCTCATCACAACGTACTGGTCAGATATTTTGGTACGCAAGCAGCGGCTTATGCCTATCTATTATTTGTTCTGCTCTATATCCCTTGTGTTTCTACTGTTGCAGCGATTCGTCAAGAAACACAGTCAAAATACATGTGGTTATCAATAGGGTGGTCGTTTTTCGTGGCTTATTTAACGGCAGTCGCATTTTATCAATTTGCTATACATGTAAACCACCCGATAAGTGTCTTTTTGCTGATGGTGTCGACATTCATTTTGGCGTTATTTGCAAGAAAAAGATATCTATTTTTACAACGAGGCCGTTATGCTGCTAGCACTGCTTGATTACATTAAAAAAGGGCAATGTGTCAGCATTGAACAGCTGTCTCGCGAGTTTCATATCGAAGAGCAAGCACTGCTGCCAATGTTAGAAAAATGGGTAGCAAAAGGTGTATTAAAATCATTTCAGCGGGCACTAAAATGTGCACAGAAGTGCGCATCATGTCGAACAAATCATCTGATTTTTTATCAATATATAGTCTAGAGCAATCATTATTTAGTTTTTCAAAGCGAAAACCGCGTAAATTTGATCAAATTTACGCGGTTTGCAGCTGAAAATACTAAGCGAGCTAGTGAATGGTTAGGATTTTTTCTCGTGTTTTTTAACGAGTATTTCAACAAACTTCGCTTTTTGTGTATCAGTCAAGGTTTTAGAGATGTCTAAACGCTCTTGCAGATGGATTTTAACTATTTCAGCCATGATAGGCGCTTCTTGCTTAACAATCGCGTCAATTTTGTCACTATCCATCGTGTTGGAAGCAAATTGTTCATCTGATTGTACGATAAGCGTTTTTAAAGCGGCTTTGGGGCGTGCGAGATCTTCGTGTGCTTTAATCACGATGGCTTTTACTTTCACTTTTTGCTCTTCGGTTAAACCTAATTCTTTAGCCAAGTTCTTTATTTTCATATGATCAGATGAATGACAAGCAAACGCATTTGATTGTACTAAATTGAAAGACAAGACAAGAGCTGAAGCAGCCAATATTTTTTTATACATGAAGAATCTCCTAATAGACTATGAGTAACCCTAGTTCGGCGTTTTTATGCTTTTAAACCTTCGATAAATCAATGATTACTTCGTTAAACGCTCTAAAAAATGCTCACATTAGCGCTGCTAGTGCTGCGCTTTTTTAGAGCGTTTGCCTCGTACTCATTGATTTCTCTCGATTTAAAAGCATAAAAACTCCGAACTGGGGTTATGAGTAATGCACATTTACAACAGGATAAATGGGTATGAAACAAAAAAACTATAGATGAAGTCAGCTGTGAAAGCAAATTATGGATTGTTTGCCTGTCGTAGTACATTGAAAATGTCACATCTCATGTTACCTTCTAATGTATATGATTTAATCAATTACAAGGAGGTTAATTGTTATGGGAGTGATGATAATGAACGAACAGGAACGATTGCGTAAAGCAATAATGGAGATGGTTAAACAAAAGCGACCGTTTTTACAGGATTAATCAATTATTTCCGAGTATGGGTATTATCTGAAGAGATGCATGATCGTATTACAACCTTAGATTTGTTGCTTCGTTTTGCAAAGCATTCCAATCATTAGGAGGTTTTCCACTTTTAAGCATTTTCTTAAATACTTTGTAAGCATCTGATTTTTTATCATAGGCTCTTTTAGTGTCGTCATCATTTACCCAAGCATAGATAATAATCTTTTTCTCTAAATGAAATCTAAAAAATAATCGATACTGCTGAAAAAATTTTGCTCTGAACCAATGCTTATTTTCATTGCCTAACGTGGCTCCTTGTCTATACTCAACTAGTGTAGGATCAACTGGAATTTTTTCTAATGCTAAATATTTAATGGCCGCCAATTTTTTTGTAGATTTTTTTGAACCAAAATTTACTTGGTCTCTAGCCTGTATTTCTTCAACTTCAGAAGTTAGTAATTCTAATTGCTCAATAAAAAGAGGATGAGCAAGAATAATCCACCCATTAAGGATAAGAGGATCATTCATCGATTTAATCCTAAAACATTATCTTCGTCCATCGAGCTCTGATTGTCAGATAACTCTTCGTCCAAATTAAATTTAACATCGGTTACTAAAGATTCAATTCGACTTAATAATGATGGATTTATTGATGATAGTTGCTGAGGATGAGCTTGCATATCTTCAGCTAAGAAATTTAAAAAACTATCAATCACAGGATCATCCTGATTTTCTTCTATTTTTGATATAAGTACGTAACCATCAGGTTGAACAGTATACTGAATTTTATCTCGCTTTTTTAAATGCAGCGCTTTTCTCACAGCATCTGGAATAGTTGTTTGATAACGATCTGTTAAAGTAGATTCCGTTTGCAAGGGATGAGCCATATCAATCTCCTAATCATGTCATATACTATATGGTAATGCATATGCATTGTCTTGTCAAGGGGTTTATGAAATGCAAACGATAACTGTTATAAAACATGGAAATATAATTCAGCACATCCTGCTGGGCTGCATATCGTGCTAAATACAGGACTTACGCAAAACACCGATCTCTTCGTTGGATTTTATTTTTAATTCGGTCATTTAGTTATCTAAACTCCCTCATTAAAAATAAAATCCGCCTCGACCTCGTTGTTTTGCGTAAGTCCTGAAATAGTGTCGCCAATGTAAGTGATATCTGATACGTCACTCCAAGCGACCATCGAATAAAAAGACATTGAGAGCCTCCCAGTGAGTTAAGGAGTAAAAAAGAGCTGTGCCGAGAGGACTTTTTGGAGGAACTTTGAGTTGGGCTTCATCGAGAGGCGCTATAATTAAGCATGTGTGACATTTCTATATTGCTACGACAATTATGGATTGTTTGCCTACCTGACTTATGCTATGCTTTCCGCGCATTCATGCTGAGTTTTTTCATGCATGAAATTAACGACACACACACTTCGTCACATGTATTGGGTCCCGGATGTAACTGGGTAATGCATGGGAAGTGTGGAGGCCTAACCCGGAGAGAGAAATGAATGTAAGTATGCGTGAATTATTAGAAGCGGGCGCTCATTTTGGGCATAGAACACGCTTTTGGAACCCTAAAATGGCCGAATATATATTTGGCTCTCGTGACAAAGTGCACATCATTAACTTAGAAAAAACGGTTCCTATGATGAAAGATGCACTGAATCAAATTGGCCGATTGGCTTCTAATAAAGCAAAAATTTTATTTGTTGGTACTAAGCGTGCAGCGCAAGAAGGCATTCGTGAAGAAGCAAGGCGTGCTGGTATGCCATACGTTGATCATCGTTGGTTAGGCGGCATGTTGACCAACTATAAAACAGTTAGACAATCTATTTTCCGTTTGAAAGAATTGAAAAAAATGCGTGATGAAGGCGCTTTTAATAACATGATTAAAAAAGAAGCCTTAATGTTGACTCGCGAATTAGAAAAGCTAGAGCGCAGTCTGGGTGGAATCGAAGATATGGGTGGTTTGCCAGATGCGTTGTTTGTGATTGACGTTGGTTTTGAACATATTGCGGTAGAAGAAGCAAAACGCTTAAAAATCCCTGTGTTTGGTATTGTTGATACAAATAATGACCCAGATACGGTTGATTATGTTATTCCAGGTAACGACGACTCAATGCGCGCTATTAAAATTTACTTACGTGCTGTTGCCGATGCAATTATTCAAGGCCGCGGTAGCAATACAGTGGGTGGTAGTGCCGCAGCAGAAGAGTATGTTGAAGTTAAGTAAACAGTGTCTTTAATTGTTTTTTGAGTGTGTAGGCGATGGTATAAATAACATCATTGCCTAGACGCTCAAAGTCATCTAGTACATTTTTTAGGAATTTAACTATGTCTATTAGTGCTTCAATGGTTATGCAGCTTCGTGAGCGTACAGGCGCGGGAATGATGGAGTGCAAAAAGTTTTTGATTATGACCAATGGTGATATCGATGAAGCTATCACTGAAATGCGTAAAGCAGGTCAAGCAAAAGCAGATAAAAAAGCAGATCGAGTCGCAGCAGAAGGCGTGATCGTGATTGCTCGCTCACAAGATGGTCGCCATGCTGTGATGTTAGAAATCAACAGTGAAACCGACTTTGTGGCCAGAGACGAAAACTTCACGACATTTGCTAACCAAGCTGCCGAAACAGCGCTGCAAACGAAAGTTGATTCAGTTGACCAGTTGTTAACACAATTGTTGGTTGGATCGGATCTGACTGTTGAACAAGCAAGACAACAATTAGTCGCAAAAATTGGCGAAAATATCAAATTACGTCGTTTGGAACAAGTTTATACGGATGGCGTGACAGGTGCTTATTTGCACAGTGGTCGTATTGGCGTGCTGGTATCATTGAAGCAAGGTGAAGAAAGCCTGGCAAAAGATTTGGCTATGCATGTTGCAGCCAGTCGTCCAATCGTTGTTTCTCGTGAACAAGTTTCTGCGGAAGCAATTGAAAATGAACGCGAAATATTTTCAGCACAGGCACGCGACAGTGGCAAGCCACAAGATATCATTGATAAAATGGTAGAAGGTCGTATTAGTAAGTTTGTTGATGAAGTAAGCTTAACTGGCCAACCGTTTGTGAAAGATCCTTCTGTTAAAGTAGGTCAACTATTGAAGCAAAAAAATGCCGAAGTACAAGCATTCGTTCGCTTTGAAGTGGGTGAAGGTATCGAAAAGAAAGTAGATAATTTTGTCGATGAAGTGATGGCTCAAGTACGTGAAACATCATGAGTATTGACACGACCAAGTTAAAATACAAGCGCATCCTCTTAAAGTGTAGCGGAGAAGCCTTAATGGGTAAGGCCCAATTCGGTATTGATCCCGCTGTGTTGGATACCATTGCACGTGATGTTGCTGAATTGATACAAATGGGCGTAGAAGTCGGTTTGGTCATCGGTGGTGGAAATTTATTTCGTGGTAAAGCACTTTCCGCTGCCGGTCTTGGTCGTGTGACGGGTGATCATATGGGAATGTTGGCAACGGTGATGAATGCATTGGCGTTGCGTGATGCATTAGAGCGTATTGATTTACCCGCTCGTATCATGTCTGCTATTCCTATGATGGGCGTTGTTGATTCATATCATCGACGCAAAGCCATCACGCACTTGCGTAATGGCCAAGTGGTTATTTTTGCTGCCGGAACCGGCAATCCTTTCTTTACAACCGATACAGCGGCCTGTCTCCGTGCTATTGAAGTCGGCGCTGATATTGTTCTGAAAGCCACAAAAGTTGATGGTATTTATTCAAGTGATCCTGTGAAAAATCCAGATGCAAAGCGTTATGAATTTTTGACATATCGTGATGTGCTGAATCAAGGATTGAATGTGATGGATTTGACAGCTATTTGTTTATGTCAGGAGCAACATATGCCATTACAAGTATTTGATATGGCAGCCCCTAATGCATTGAAAAAAATTGTTTTAGGTGAGCAAGTTGGAACCGTGGTGGGAGATGAGCATGTTTGAACAAATTAAGCTTGAAGCCGAAAAGAAAATGAAAAAAGCAGTTGAGTCACTGCATCACGAAATGACAAAAATTAGAACAGGTAGAGCACATGCAAGTTTGCTAGACCACGTTCAAGTTGATTATTATGGAAGCATGATGCCGATTAATCAAGTGGCGAATGTGACCGCGAATGATGCACGTACTTTATTGGTAACACCGTACGACAAAGCAATGATTCCAGCTATCGAAAAAGCAATTTTGACTTCAGATTTAGGATTAAATCCAGCAAACTCTGGTGTGGCTATTCGTGTGCCTATGCCTGCTCTGAACGAAGAGCGACGAAAAGAAATGATTCGTGTGGTGCGTGCGGAAGCAGAACAAGGTCGTGTTAGTATTCGTAATATTCGGCGAGATGCGAACACACAGCTCAAAGAATCAAAAGAAATTTCAGAAGATGACGAAAGACGTGGTGGCGACGTGATTCAGAAGCTCACAGATAAATACATTGCAGAAGTTGATGTGTTATTGGAGCACAAAGAAAAGGATTTAATGGAAATTTAATTGGGGAGTCTGGGTTTGCGCAACCGTTATTTACAGCAAATGGGCATTACGCCATGGAAGTTGCGTGAACCACAGACAGTCAACGAAAGCTCATTGTTGTTGACACAATTGCAACAAGAAGTTGCACAATGTGTACGTTGCCCGCTACATCAATCACGTACGCACACGGTTTTTGCAAGAGGCAATCCCGAAGCACGCTTTATGATAGTCGGTGAAGCGCCAGGCTTTCATGAAGATCAACAAGGTCTCCCTTTTGTTGGTAAAGCGGGGGCTTTGTTAAATAAAATGTTACATAGCATTGGTTTAAACGGTGATGATGTTTATATCGCCAATGTTTTAAAATGCCGTCCACCGAATAACCGTGATCCACAAATAAACGAAATTCAGCAGTGCCAAGCTTTTCTTGCCGCACAAATTCAAATCATTAAGCCAAAATTGATACTCGGATTGGGGCGGTTTGCAGGACAATTTCTGTCTGGATCGACAGCCAGTTTGGGTCATTTACGTCAACAGATGTTCACCTACCAAGATACCCCAGTGCTGATCAGTTATCATCCCGCATATCTTTTACGAAACGCCAAGGACAAAAAAAAGTCATACGAAGATCTACAAAAAATATTGATGTATTTGTAAGCAGATCTCACGTAATCCGTCAACAGTTGTGAACAATTACAACTCTAGGGCGTGTCATCAATTAGTTTTTTCGACCTAAAACCGAGCTAATTTGCGCAAATTTTAGTTCGAATTCGTTAAATAGGGCTCGCTATTCGCCTCATTCAAACTAAAATTTGCGCTAAATTATCTCAATTTTCGCCTCGAAAAACTAATTGATGACACGCCTTAATTCGAATTAAAAGAAAAGTTCGATTTGTGTAATGAAAATGCGCTCCCTGCTGTTATTTCAAATTTCGACTTTTTTGGATACATTGCTACATCGTAATTTGCTGAGCATTTTAATGTTACTGCCGCTTTTTCCGCTGCTGCTCTCTCTTTAACTTTTGTGTAAATGTTGGATAATGCGTTTACCGCGGTTTTAAAACTGACGTGAACGGTCCCCTCATTTTTGAGTTCCGGTATGATTGTTTCTAGCACCGCTTCGCGTATATCCTGTTCAAAATTGTTATTAACAAAAGCATTGCTATCCCCATAGATGATTTTTCTAGATGATACCTGTGTGGGATCAAAGTCATCATCACTGTTCCATTCAACAGCTAAAAAAGAGGTGTTTGCAGGAAGAAAACCAGGACATTCCTCGCATGCCCGTTCTTTATCCTCTAGAATATCCAAACGATCATCAAATTCATAAAAGCGACAATGTTCTTCTGTTCTATTTCGAATGTAATGCACTAAATCATAAAGGCTGATTACTTTAGATAAATCCGCACAATGAACGCTGTTGCCACAATTGAGATTTTCTTTTCCATATGTGCAGGGGCGATCCAATGAAAGAAGAGTGACTTCCTCACCTTTTTGATTTATTTCTGTAATATGAAACATTTCATTAAATTTTTTTCGATAATCAATATGATTATCAAGTTGTTCAGAGCTTGTTCCCCGCTCTTTCAAATACGTATCGATATCGATGCTTTTGATTTGACATTCGTGATTTACCCTGTCTAACCAATCATCAAATTCATCTTGAGTATAGGTAGAAACCATTTCACCTGTTTCACTGTCTGTTATATCAAGATTAACAGGCGTCAAAAATTTTTCTGGATGCAAAAACTTTTCACAATTTTGATTGGTCATGTGTTGTAACGTTGTGCCAGTTTCTAATTGGTTATAAATATCTGAATTCAATATTCGTATCGTTTTAACACTGATTGCTCTTGATTCTTTAAACGTTTGTTTAATCGCTTTTGCGATTTTTTTGGGAAGATCATTAATTAATTCAGAACAGCTGATATATTTATTATTGTGAGCTTCGGCATTATTCGCAGCATTGTATATGTCTGTATAAATAAATTGTCTTAAAGAATCAATACCAAAAAAGATTGCGTTGCAGTGGCGATTTTGAAAGCAATCATTCATGACTTTTTTTATAAAGTTATCTTGAGACTGTTCGGTGTCTAGACAGCCATCGTAATCAAGACTATAGACATGGATTGTGGGCGCAGATCGTCCCTGTTCATATTTGAATTTACTCATATATATTTATCTAAAAATTAAACAACATGTAGATTTTATCACAATTAAAGTTAAAAAAGAATTGGCAAAGCAATATTATTTTCTTCCTGCTCAAAAAAAACAGCTTGTGATGCTGGTTGTGTTGTGCTGATGAGCAGCAGTGATTGTGTTTGGTTGATCGGTGAAAAATCAATGATTTCACCGATTTCCAAGCGGGTTTCCGCGTGGTATATTTTTTGGCCGCAGAAAAAATCTTTTGTGTTTCGAATCAAAATGAGTTTTGGTGTGTGTTTTATTTTTGCGCGATAATGCATTCGGGCAATAATTTCCTGCCCTTTGTAGCATCCTTTCTCGAAACTGAGCACGGAAGTATGCTGTAAACCCAAATGATGTGGTAAAAATAATCCGCGAGAATGAGGGTAAATGCTTGGGGTGCCTTGTTTTAATTGCGCCGTATGCCACGTGAATTCACCACATGTTTTTTCAATCAGATTACAAGTCTGTGTGACCAGTGATTGCGGTGTAATAAAAACAGCAGATTGGTCGTTCAATCGATAACAAAATCGGCTATCACTGGCAGATACACCGTGTATAACCTCAGGTATAGCAACACCATCATTGAGTACAAGGTTGGTTTTATCGCCCAATAATCCGTAAATATTGTAAGATGAAAGAGGGGTTAAAGTGACGCGTGAAAACAAAGCAACTTTCAACAAAGCCTGACGGGTGGTGTCTAATAAATCACGAGGTAAAATTAAAAAAAATCGATTTTGCCAATACACAATGTCCATCAAAGCTAAGATACGCCCTTTGAGATTACAAAGGGCGCCACGACGCATCGTGTGCGCATTGATTTCTTCTATGTTACAGGTTAATTGCCCTTGTAAAAATTCCGCTGCTTTTTCACCCGATACTTCAAGAATAGCGTGCTGATCGAGGGTGCAAAAATAGGCTTTCCCAGATTCAAGATGTAAAGCTGCTTCGATTGTTTCTGTACAAGGAAAATCGCGTTGATTTATTGTGGGCATGAGATAGCTGTGATAATGTAGGTCAATTAAATTGCTTTGAATATACATTAATTATGTTGTCAGTACAAAAAAAATCAAAATTAACCTGGTGTTGTCGGCGGGGCATGTTAGAGTTAGATTTGTTGCTCAACCGTTTTTTGGCACAATCCCTGGATACGTTGTCAGAAGAAGATTATGCGTTATTAGAAACGTTTTTGCATGCTTCTGATCCCGATTTATATGCGTGGTTAATGGATTATCAAATACCTCCCGATGCAACGAGTCAATATTGTGTCAAGCTTATCCAATCTGTCAATTAACTTAAAACCATCGCTTGATTATGTGCGTTTGAGTGTCGCGTTACATGCAATGTGTTTGGTTGCGCTTTATCAGGTGCATTATGGTTGGTTTTGTTGCCTTATGATGTCAGCGGGTGTGTTTTTCAGTTTGTGTTCGATCATTCGTAAGCAAAAACCACATCCTGATTTACAAGCCTGCCTTTGGCGTGAGGGCGCTTGTTTACTTATCACAACAGACGGTGAGTTTAAAACCTATACCGATGTTCGCATTTGTCTAGATGCCGGTTTTTTTACATTATGTTGTTTTTCCTCCCCACGTTATAAACGTTATTGTGTGATTTTTCATGATCAATTAGCACTCAATGATTTAAAAACCTTATATGTTCTTTCAAAATGCTAGTTTGGTTATATACCTTGCGTATATCTCCGTCGCAATCAGGGATTAAGTTGTGTTAACATCGTATAACTCGTCATCTATTTTCCTATTCTTATGCTAGAAAGTGATCGTTTAATTAGTATGCAAGCAGTGCCAACCGAAGAAGCGATAGATCGAGCGATTCGTCCTTTAAGTTTGGATGAATATATTGGGCAAGATGAAGTTCGTGAGCAAATGCGTATTTTTATCGATGCGGCCACTAAACGCAAAGAGGCGCTCGATCACGTACTTATTTTTGGACCACCTGGATTGGGGAAAACTACCTTAGCAAACATTATTGCACACGAAATGAATGTCAATTTGCGACAAACTTCTGGCCCTGTATTAGAGCGCGCTGGTGACATTGCTGCTATCTTAACCAATTTACAAGCAAATGATGTTCTGTTTATTGATGAAATTCACCGCTTAAGTCCGGTTATCGAAGAAATACTTTATCCTGCTATGGAAGATTATAAGTTGGATATTATGATTGGTGAAGGGCCTTCTGCGCGCTCGATTAAATTAGAATTACCTCCTTTCACCTTAGTGGGCGCAACCACGCGAGCTGGGTCCTTAACCTCACCATTGCGTGACCGTTTTGGTATCGTGCAGCGCTTAGAATTTTACACGGTTGATACACTCACTCAAATTGTGAGTCGTTCGGCACATTTACTCCAGGTTGATACAGAGCCAGAAGGCGCTCAAGCCATTGCAAAACGCGCCAGAGGCACCCCAAGAATTGCCAATCGCTTATTACGCCGTGTCCGCGATTATGCTGAGGTCAAGGCTGATGGTGTGATTTCGGCTGATACGGCTGCTGCTGCTCTCGATATGTTGCATGTTGACCATCATGGATTTGATGTGATGGATAGAAAATTATTGTTGGCCATTATTGAGCGATTTTCCGGTGGTCCGGTTGGTGTGGATAGTTTGGCGGCGGCGATTGGTGAAGAAAAAGGTACCATTGAAGATGTGATTGAGCCTTTTTTAATTCAGCAAGGGTTTTTAATGCGTACTGCCAGAGGGCGTACAGCAACGCCTTTGGCTTATCAACATTTTGGCTTGGTTGTTGAAAATGCTGAATAAAGAGCATGTGGTTGATTTTCGAGTATACGCAGAAGATACAGATTTCATGGGTATTATCTACCATGGCAATTATGTTTATTTTTTTGAACGTTGTCGCACAGAAATGCTGCGAAATCATGGAATTACTTTGACTACGATGGCAACTTATGATACATATTTCGCCATTCGGGATTTACAGGTTCGCTATCATTTTCCCGCGCGTTTAGATGATTTGTTACACGTTACGGCGATCGTAACAGCAATCAAGGGATGTTCGCTTTTTATTCATCAAACCATGAGAAATCAGGAAGATAAGCTCATTGCGGAGGCCAATCTCCAAGTTGTTGTCGTTGATGGTCGTTTGAAACCGAAAAGAATGCCTAAAGAATTTTTGCAAACAGAAAAGGAGAGTGGTTGAAATGGGTAGCCATGCCAGTGTGATTGGATATTTTATTCAAGCAAGCTTTGTTGTTAAATCGGTGATGTTATTGTTGATGGCAGCGTCTATTTTCTCTTGGACACTGATTTTACAACGTGCTTGGTTTTTTAAACAAAAAAAACAGCAATATGATAGCTTTAGCCGCCGTTTTTGGGGGAGTTCTGATTTAAGTAAGCTCTTTGCTGAAATTGATTCTAACGTTGAAGATCGACATGGTTTAGCGGCTATTTTCCATTCAGGATTTAAGGAATTTATGCGTGTTCGGCATCTAGGGAACACCATGCTAGAGCCGATTCAACGGGTGATGCAAATCAGCCATGCTAAAGAAGCAGAGCGACTCGAGCAGCATTTACCGGTATTTGCTTCTGTTGGATCTTTGGCACCTTATGTTGGGCTGTTTGGCACGGTTTGGGGGATCATGACGTCATTTCAAGCTTTGGGACAGGCGCAGCAAGCAACGATTGCGATGGTTGCACCGGGTATCTCTGAAGCCTTGGTTGCCACAGCCTTGGGCCTATTCACAGCGATTCCAGCGGTCATTGCTTATAATCGTTACTCAACCAGTGCAAACAGTTTGCTTAATCGTTACGACTTATTTCAAGAAGAGTTGGTTGCGTTGATTGCTGAGCAAGCACAACAAACAGGTAGAGGTTAACCCATGCTGCGACAAAAGCCCGTCAGAAAAAGCCCGATTGCAGAAATTAATGTCGTGCCTTATATCGATGTGATGTTGGTTTTATTGGTTATTTTTATGATAACAGCGCCTATTTTGACGCAAGGTGTGACCGTTGATTTGCCGAAAGCGGCCAGTGAATCATTGAAAGCAGCTGATCGCGAGCCGATTATTGTCTCCGTGAACTTGGCTGGCGATTATTTTCTTAATGTTGCTGAAAATCCAGATGTTCCACTTGAGCCACAGGCTTTAATGGTGCGTGTGGCGGCAGAGTTAGCTTTGGCGCGTCAATCAGGAGAAGCATTGAATGTGTTAGTGAAAGGTGACCAGGGCGTGCCTTATGGTAAAGTGGTGACAGCGATGAGCCTATTAAAGCAGGCAGGCGCCGAACAAGTAGGGCTTTTAACTGATTCAACACAAACATCCGGAGAGAATCAAGCATGAGGATGAGTAAAAGTTATCGTATTTCATTAATTGCGGCCTGTTGTTTGCACCTGATGATAATCATTTTATTTGGTATGGAGAGCACCAATCAGCGGCCTGTGCTGGTCAATGATGCAAAAAATGAAGCATCGACGGCACCGATGGCGTTAGAAGAGCAAAAAGCACAAGCAATCAAAGCAGTGAGTGTGGATAGTCAAGAAGTATTAAAAGAAGTGAATAAGTTAAAAGAGCAACGTGAACAACAAAAGCAAGCTGAATTAAATCGTCAGCGTGCTTTACAAAAGCAGGCCGAAGCAGCTCGTCAGCAGCGTATCGCTGAACAAAAACGCTTAGAAGCATTAAAACAAGAGGCTGCTAAGGTGGCACTTGAAAAACAAAAAAAACTGGCTGAAGAGCAAGCGAACTTAAAGAAGATAGCTGCCATGAAAGCTGAACAAGAAAAGCATCTTGCCGAGCTACAACAGCAACAAGCGGTTATGAAGCAACAGCAAGCGCTGGAGGCTAAAAAATTAGCAGATATGCAGCAACAGCATGCCCAAGAGCTGGCACGAGCTGAGCAGATAAAGCAAGCAGCTGCCAAAGCTGAACTGGCTAAAAAACAACAGGAAGCTGCACAACAACAGGCGGCATTAGACAGTGCAAATAATGCACGGGTAGCGGGAGAAGTTGATAAATACAAAGCACTGATTATCAATGCGATTAGTCGCCAGTGGATTTTACCTGAAAATGCCAACAGCAGTATGTCGAGCCAATTTAGAATTCGTTTAGCACCCAATGGATCGGTTTTGGCTGTTAACTTAATGCGCAGTAGTGGCGATGCATTACTTGATCGCTCAGCACAAGCTGCGATTTTTAAAGCCTCACCATTGCCTGTGCCAAGCGATCCAACCGTTTTTAATTTATTTCGTGATATCAGTTTAACCGTTAGACCAGTAAATGCCAGGGGGTAAGCAGTGAAAATAAGACGTTGTATACAAGTATTTTTCTCTATATCCATGCTTGTTTGTGCGGCTTCGTCGTTTGCACTTGATCTTGAGCTAACACAAGGTGTGAATGCAGCTTTACCGATTGGTGTGAGCTCTTTTGGTGCAGATAACCAAGCCAGTATGGTTAATGACGTAGTCAAGCATGATTTAGAAATGTCCGGTCAGTTTCGTCTGATTCAACCCTATTCTTTTAACCAAGAGCAACCCATATCTGCTTGGCAGCGCGCAGGCGCAGACAGTGTTTTAAACGGACGCGTTTTGTCTTTAGGTGGTGATCGCTACGAAGTGAGTTTTGAATTATTGGATGCGGCATTGCAGGGCCGATTGTTGATCGGTCAAAAATACACGGTTAGCAGTAATCAATTACGTGCTTTGGCTCATCATATTAGTGATGAAGTTTATTATAAATTAACCGGTGATAAAGGTGTTTTTTCGACTCATATTGCTTATGTTTTAGTTCAGCGTAGTGCGGCTAAAGCACAGTACTCTTTAGAAGTTGCTGATATGGATGGATTTCATCCTCAAAGTTTATTAGTTTCTTCTGAACCGATTATGTCACCCACTTGGTCTCCAGATGGTCGCCAGATTGCCTATGTTTCTTTTGAGAAAAAACATGCACAAATTTTTAGCGTTGAAGTGGCAACAGGAAAAAGACGTTTACTCACTGATTTTCCAGGTATTAATGGTGCGCCATCGTGGTCTCCAGATGGCCGACAAATGGCGGTCGTTTTGTCAAAAAGTGGCAGTCCCAAGCTTTACACCATCGATCTAGCCTCTGGTAATATGAAACAACTAACATTTGGTGAGGCAATTGATACCGAGCCACGTTATTCACCTGATGGTCGTTCGATTCTGTTTACCTCAGGACGAGGTGGTACGCCACAAATCTATCGTTTAAATATAGCGGATGGTTCCATTGCGCGCCTGAGTTTCCAAGGGAATTACAATGCACGCGCCTCGTATACACCGAATCAGCAGACGCTGGTTATGTTACACCGTGAAGATAAACAATTTAATATTGCTGTTCAACAAATGGCAAACTCACAAGTGATGTCGATTACTAACTCTCCCATGGATGAGTCGCCTTCTGTTGCGCCAAATGGCCGTTTGGTTTTGTATGCGACGCATGATGGCAATCAAGGTGTTTTGGCAATGGTATCGATTGATGGTCGTATTAAATTGCGTCTGCCTTCACGTGAGGGGGATGTACAAGAGCCGGCTTGGTCTCCTTTTGTAGGTTAAGTGAGTAGCGACAGATGGTTGAAATTTTCACGGATGGTGCTTGCAAAGGAAATCCAGGGCCGGGTGGATGGGGCGCGATTCTTCGTTATCAGGGAAAAGAGCGAGAATTAAAAGGCGCTGTCGAAATGACAACCAATAATCGCATGGAATTAACCGCGGCTATAGAAGGATTAACTGCACTGACACGTCCTTGCCAAGTTCAATTGTATACCGACTCTAACTATCTTCGACAAGGTATGCAGACATGGCTATCGCAGTGGAAAAAAAATGGCTGGCGAAATGCTAAAAAAGAAGCAGTCAAAAATGTTGATTTGTGGCAGCGTCTAGATGAATTAGCGCAAGTGCACCATATTGAATGGCATTGGATAAAAGGCCATTCAGGCCATCCTGAAAATGAGCGGGCAGATACGTTAGCAAATGAGGCCATTGTTGATATGGAGAAATCAGAAGCATGAGACAAATCGCTTTAGACACGGAAACCACGGGTCTAGATCCGGCCTCAGGGCATCGTGTGATTGAAATTGGCTGTATTGAGTTGGTTAATCGTAAATTTACCGGTCGACATTTTCATGTCTATTTAAACCCAGACCGAGAAGTGGATGCAGGGGCTTTTCGAGTACATGGGATTAGCTCTCAATTTTTACAAGACAAGCCTCGATTCAATGATGTTTTACCGGATCTCATTCAATTTATTGATAAAGCAGAGCTTATTATTCACAACGCACCGTTTGACGTTGGTTTTTTAAATGCAGAATTAGGCTTATTAAATCACGCATCTCGATTACATGACTATTGTTCTGTCTTGGACACATTAGAAATGGCGCGTGAAAAGCATCCAGGACAGCGTAATAGTTTGGATGCTTTATGTAAACGTTACCATGTTGATAATTCTAATCGTCAATTACATGGGGCTTTACTAGATGCTGAAATTTTAGCTTTTGTCTATCTTGCGATGACAGGTGGGCAGACACAATTGTTTGCTGATGAGCTAAGAGTGGGCAACATCCTTGAGCATGATCCACAAAAACCGATCGAAGAATTGAGCTCTATTTCGCCGATATATTATGCGACGGAAGAAGAGTTAAAGCGTCATCAAGATTTTCTTGAGGAAATACTTTAAGAACTATATTTTCAAAAATGGCTCGTGCTGTTTTTTATTCGTATCATTGGGCAGTTGTACTTCGTTAATGAATCTGCGAAACTAATTCATCTTTAGATGACAAGGATTGTTTGTGAAGTCGTTTTTCGTTGGTGTTGCCGTTTTTTCTTCCTTTCTAACTAATACGCTCTGGGCCGGGGAAATGGGGTCTGACAGCGAGGTCGAGCCATGTTGGGGGCCTGCTGAAGCGTGCTCTGCGCCACCTGCAGCGATTCGATTTACACAAAATCGTTTATTTGCTTTTAGCATTGGGCCTGCTTGGAGCCGTAATGGCCAATCTCAAACGCTTACCCTACAGCCTGGTGTTGTCAACACGTATTCAGCCAAAATTGAAAACAATGTTTTTCCTTACATGGAGGCATTGATTGGCATGGAAAGACAATTAAGTCAGATGGTGTATGCGCAGTTAGGTGTAGAGGTTGGCGGTGGTAGCACAGCACGTTTTCGCGGCACAATTACTCAGGCGAATAATCCGAATTATAATGAGGACACATACAGTTATAATGTGAATGAACTACGTGTATTAGCGAAGGGTAAAGTACTATTTGATCTAAACTTTTATGCAACTCGGCCGTTTTTAAGCGCGGGTATTGGCATGGGTTTTAATCACGCTTATTCTTATGCCACCCAACCCTCATCGTCATTTATTTTTAAAGCCAATACAAAAATGGCACTGGCATCGACATTGGGCGTTGGTTTTGAAGAAGTGATCAACGATCATTGGCACGCAGCCATTGGTTATGAGTTTGCAAACTGGGGCAGAAGCCAGTTGGACGCCGCTACCAATCAAAGCACGACACCTGGTTTAGTTGAGAACAATATTTATATTAATTCGGTTTTGATTTCATTGCTTTATCTGGTGTGAGTCGTACAGGACTTACGAAAAACAACGAGGTCGAGGCGGATTTTATTTTTAATGAGGGAGTTTAGATAACTAAATGACCGAATTAAAAATAAAATCCAACGAAGAGATCGGTGTTTTTCGTAGGTCCTGTCGTAGCCAATTAAGATATACGTGTGTATACGGCATTGCTCTTGAGAGATCGCTTTATTTATGTGAAAAGGTATTATTTTGATCTGTTTTTTGCCTTGCTGCGTCTTCTATTTTTGTTAACTTATCCTTAATAAGTTCGTCTATTTTTTCTATAAATGGTTGGATAGCTTGTTTAGGTGCATCTGCATAAAACATAAAAGAGGAACCTCTTTCTTTTTTATTGTCACCTGTATGCAGTATAAGGAGCGTAAACAATGAAAGAGGCGAAGTAATTAATGAT
This sequence comes from uncultured Legionellaceae bacterium, assembly GCA_964493245.1. Lineage (GTDB taxonomy): Bacteria > Pseudomonadota > Gammaproteobacteria > Legionellales > Legionellaceae > CAZBNB01. Next base: position 39,797 of record CAZBNB010000006.1, on the reverse strand, counting down.
ATAAATGCGCAAAAAGTATTTAATAGCGACCTATCGCGACTGTGTTCATCTTGTGAGCCTAATGTTTGAAACTCATCACGAATTTTCTTTTGCTCCTCTATCAAAAAAGGTTTTATAACTTTCTCTTGTATATTGCTTGCATTTATATTTTCTCCTGTCGTATCGATTCTGTTAGCGATTTTCTCTAGAGTTTCATCATTGATCATCAAGCAAATCACGAGCAACTTATAATCTTCAGACATATCGGTTAATAATGTACGTATTTCTTCGCTTTGGTTATGGTCTTGAAGCCAGCTAGCTATTGTCATATCGCCATATTCATACATATACTTTTTTTGGTATTGAATATTCTCAAGCGTTCTTTTATATTGGTGAACAACATTCTGACTAGAATGAGGAAAGATTAGTGAATCAAGCGTTGTTTTATTATCAGCATAATATTGCTTCAACACTTGTTTAAAATCCAACTTATCATTAGCCATCATAAACTCCAAAAGCGCTTTACTTATTTTTAGCAAAAAAAAACTATTTTGTAAAATTAATTAACATAAAGATGATTTTTGTCTTGAAATGTAATTTATTTGTACTAAATTATAAGTAACCCCATTTCGGAGTTTTTATGCTTTTAAATCGAGAGAAATCAATGAGTACGAGGCAAACGCTCTAAAAAAGCGCAGCACTAGCAGCGCTAATGTGAGCATTTTTTAGAGCGTTTAACGAAGTAATCATTGATTTATCGAAGGTTTAAAAGCATAAAAACTCCGAACAGGGGTTATAAGTAACAAAGTGTTTTTGTGTTTGTATTTTTGTTGTCGCTGCTTCACGGAAAAAAGCAGTGATGACGAAATAAAAATCTACTTCGCCATAAGGAAATGATCATGAAAAAAAATCAGCCACAGCTAAGCAGCCGTCATCATAAGAAAATACCTTGCCTGTTAGCGGGGATTGGTTTTGTGGCTGCGTCCTTATTTTCGAGTTTGAGTGAAGCGAACACCTTTATTTTTAATCCTAAAACACAGCAGTGGAAAGCGATTTCTTCAAGTGGAAAAGTCGTTAGGACAGGGCATGGCTCAGCAGGAAGAGCATATTGTCGAGATACGCATCGTGCGTGTAGAACGCCCACTGGGACTTTTCATGTCATGAGTAAACAAGGAGCAAGCTGTAAATCAAGTCGTTATCCGGTTGGTAAGGGTGGATCACCTATGCCATATTGTATGTATTTCACCACCAATTATGCGGTACACGGCTCGTATGAAGTACCTAATTATAATGCCAGTCATGGATGTATTCGTGTTTATCCTTCTGATGCACGTTGGTTATATAATCATTTTATGTCGATTGGAACAACGGTCATTGTGAAGCCGTACTAAACGCCTGGCCATTTCACGGGATTCAAGTATTTTCAGCACCCAATGGCGTCAATTCAAGGAAAAAATGCCGTCATTGCGAGCTTCTTAAGCTGACGTCACTGCATGGCCGATGACGTAAGATGATGATTTCTGTAAATCAGAATTCATCATCTCCGACACTAAAAGAAGAACCACAGCCACAGGTTGTTTTAGCGTTGGGGTTACGAATGACAAATTGTTCTTGGATGCCGGAGGTGTAATCGATGCTTGCTCCAGTTAACAGTGTAATACTCATGCAATCAACCAACAAACACACTTTCATTTTTTTTTCTTCACAAAATTTAACAATCACCGTGTCGTCGCTATTGATGATCTCATCAAAGCTAAAACCGTACTGATAACCAGAACAACCTCCACCGGTAATATACACGCGCAGATTGAGTTTGGGATTATTTTCTTCTTGAATTAAAGAAGCCACTTTGCTCGCCGCCGCATCAGTTAGCTGAACTGCAGGCGATAAATCATGGGACACAACAGTAGGGGGGGGATTTCTCAGAGAGGCGTCGGCCATGTGTACTCCAATGTGATCAAAATGTTCTTAAGTTATATTTTACCAAAAATAAACGAGATACCCAAGGATGATCCTGGAAAATGTTGTACTTAATGGTGGATAAGATAGGCGAATGGTCCTCCATAGCTCTCAATATCTTCATTTGAATAATAGGTCCATTTTTGCTCATTACAAGACATAAATCGATGGCGATTATCCGCCGTTGCAGGCGGATTTTTTGGGGGAACGGACGTGTTTTTATATAAAGCTATCATACTTCCTAATGCAGCGATAATGCCGACCCCAATGAGTAATGAACAGTAAAAATTCGATAAACCAACACCTAAGCTTAACAATATACTGGCTGTTATGATCAAAGAGATCGATATTGTTAACGAGATAGCCAGCAAAACCAATAATTTTTTATTGTAAATAAATGGTATATTTTGATAGCTTAAAAGGGGCTTATTGGGTTCTTGTTCTTGTTGCTCTTTTTCCTCTGGTTCGTTTTTGTCTGAGGATGGTTTAATTGAGTGTGTAGATTCAATGGTTAATCCATAAAAACAGGAGCGGATTTGAGCGCGCTTATTTTCATTAAAACCCGTTAATTGGCTATCGCTTACCAGACGGCTTATTGGATCTTGTAATAAAACACAAATACGTGAACAGGTGTTTTCATCTGCTTCATTGATCAAATATTGAATATCTTTATCTGTTTTAATCAAGCGATCTATGGGTAGGCGAGAGTAAATGGTTTTTGCTTCTTCAATATTAAGGCAAGAAAAACAAGTGAGTAGATTATCCAATGTTTTAATCTGAACAGGTATTTTATCTTTAAAATCCTCAAAAATGTCATTACTTTCTTCGTTTTCAAACAGAAAAAATAACTGCTTAATATCGGTTATCGTGTTTGTTAGGCTGAGAATTTTTTCTTTATGGTGATTGTATATTTCAATCCGTTTTTCTTTATCTAAAAACATGAGAATATGTTGTACATCATCAAACTTAAGCATTAAATTAGATATTGTTTCGAGACTAATTTTTTGATAGATTTCTGTACCTATTTTTAGCAAAGTGCCGGTTTGTGTTCGATCTTGAAGATGATAAAAAATGTATCTAAAATCATCGGCGTTTTGAATGAGTGTCGGTATTTTTTCGGCGAGATGAGTAATAAATTTTACCGCTTTTTCATCAAACACACAGCGCAGTGTGCTTTTTATTTCCTTCACACTGGTCATGAGATCCATGATCGGTTTTTTTAATTTGCTTAACGCAGTATCTAATTTTTCATTCGGTGTTAGATTAAGAAACATTTGCAAATCTTTCTGTGTTTTTAACAAAGTCGGAAGATAATTTTCTAAAGCAGCATAAACCTTCAAGAGTTGCGCCTGGTCTAAATACGATGACATCACACTGAAAGTATGTAGATCAGGGATACACAGGTGCATTATCTCACTTAACCCAATACAGATAGCCTCGCATTTTTCAGGTAAAGAGGATGCCAAAAGAAATATTAATTGCTTTGTGGAGCATAATACTTTGTTTCTAACCAGATCAGTTGTCATTTCTTTTAAAAACGCAATAATGCGCTCTGGCGTTAAATAAACAAATAAAATAAAGAGCTGATCGGTACGCATCCTATTATCAGGATGAGAAATAAAATATCTAATAATGTTTGCTTTTGTTTCTTGATTTTTTAATAACAGCGTTATTTCTTCTGGTGAGATGGAAGCAAACAACGCTAAATCGTCTGTAGAGTAAAACGCCAACTCAATCTCAAACTTGTTTAATAAATCTACTGTTAAATTTAAGTTATCTTGTATTTTTTCGTTAGCAAGATGATACTGATGATCATCCAACGCATGGGTTAAGGCTGTTTTAGCATCATTAAACGCATTCATTGCATCAATGGTTAGTGTGCCTTGCTCTTCGGGCGAAAGAGAAATTTGAGACAATATTTTTTCACAGGGTGTCATGAAAAGGACTAATCTTTCTCTTCTGGTTCCAATACACGTTTCAAGTTGTCTTGTTGCATCTGTATTTTTTTCTGCTTGTGAAGATAGGTCTAACAATAGCTCAATTTCTGTTCTTAATTCTTCTGGAATCATGGCGTGCTGTTCTTTGCTCAGCTTGTTGTAGTATTCATGAAAGACAATAATTGCGTTATAAGCAGCACCCGCAGCGTCTGTCTGTTCTCCTATACCACCATGAGCACTATAATAACCTAATAATTTTATTAAATGACGAAGCTGAGATAGCAGATTATCCTCTTGATCCATGATGTCAATTTGTTTTTTTGCATTTGTGACGGCACGGGCATAATCAGAATGATTAGCGAGCCTGAGATAGGCTTGAGCGGAAAGGTAATAGACTGCTTCTGCTCGTTCAAACTCATAAGGCATTTTTAATTCTTGATGTGATTTTTGATCAGTCGATAATGTTTTTAGTATTTTAATCGGAACTAAATGCATTGCATCATCACTGATAATATGTGTTGCGATGGTAATTTTTAGCCACGCAACAGCATCTTCTGGCACCCTATTTAAATTGGGAAAATCAAGTTGTTCTTCATCTTGCGGTATTAAATTTAAACCGGGCATGAGAAGAGATAAGGGATTTTCAGCCGTGCTTTCGGCGATAAAAGCAGCAATGTTAATACACAGATGAGTGAGTGGATGATTGGGAATACATGTGTATGAAAGCGGACTTTTTTTATAATGATGCCAATAATCTGCTAAAAATGTTTTCAATGTGTCACGTAGCGTGTTTTCATCAGTATGTTCATTTATTATTTTTTTTAAGTTCTCTAATTCGACGCGAAAACCGCGATAAATAGCCAACTCTTTTAACTTTGAAAGCAATGGTGAATTCCCTGGATTCGTTTGTTGAATAAGAGAGACTAATGCATTGTAATTCATATACGGCTTCCTCAGCGGTTGGTGATTTAAAAACCCCAGTTCGGAGTTTTTATGCTTTTTTCTGGGTTTTTTGAGATGTAGGCGTTAGCTAAGCTTTATCATATGCGAGACGATATTTTGGTCAATTATAATTCTTTTTGAATTTAATACAAGCGTGTGCGTAGTGTTTGTTGCTGAATGACCAAACAGATTTCAATCAAGGTTTTTTGTAACCCAGGTACGCCAATCTTGATCGTGCCCTCATTCCGCGGCAGTTACGGGTTTTTTGATGCCTAACGGATCATTTGCTCAATAATAGCCCCACCAATACAACGATTTTTTTCATAAAAAACAATGTATTGCCCGGGGGTAATCGCACGTTGTGGCGCTGAAAAAAGAACGGTATGTGTTTGATTATGAAGCGGAGAAATCATGCAGGCTTGTTCGGTTTGTCGATAGCGTGTTTTTGCAAAGCAAGTTAAGGGTAAGCTTGATTCAGGGTTATCAATTAACCAGTGAACAGGGCTACAAATAAGTCCTTGGGCATATAACATCCGATGATCTTGTCCCTGAGCCACAACCAGCGTGTTGGTTGTAACTTGCTTGTCAATCACATACCACGGCTCGTCTGAGCCGGTATTACTACCGCCAATACCTAAGCCTTGCCGTTGACCAATAGTATAAAACATCAAGCCATCATGTTGCCCTAGTATTTGACCTTGTGTTGAAGTGATAGGGCCTGGTTGAGCGAGCATATATTCGTTTAAAAAGGTTTTAAAACGTCGTTCACCGATAAAACAAATCCCGGTCGAGTCTTTTTTCGCGTGTGTGGCTAAGCCCAAAGAGCGCGCTAATTCACGCACTTCGGTTTTTAATAAATGACTCAGTGGAAACAGTGTTTTTGCCAGTGCACTTCTATCGACCGCATGTAAAAAATAAGTTTGGTCTTTGTCACGGTCTTTGGCTTTATAAAGGTTGCCAACGTTATTTTCGTGCTCAACACGGGCATAATGGCCTGTAGCAATATAATCCGCACCCAACGTGAGCGCGTGATTTAGAAAAGCGTTAAATTTGATTTCTTTATTACACAAAACATCTGGGTTGGGTGTGCGTGCTTGGGCATACTCATCTAAAAAATAAGTAAAAACACGCTGCCAGTATGCTTCAGCAAAGTTAACTTGATGAAGTGGGATATGGAGTTGTTCGCATACCGCTGCTGCATCAGCCAAATCTTTTGCGGCAGCACAATAATCTTCCGTATCATCCTGCTCCCAATTTTTCATGAACAGGCCTTCAACTTCATAGCCTTGTTGACAAAGCAAATACGCAGAAACGGATGAATCAACGCCACCAGACATACCAATAATAACTTTTTTCTTCATAAATTTTTATGATGAACAAAAGTGCTTATTGTACTTTAATCAAGACAGATAATCTATCAGGGCAAACGTATCTCATTTTTGAGAGAGGACTTCCGCAAAACATCGAGGTCGAGATGTATTTTATTTTTAATGAGGGAACTTAGATGCGACTGCCCATGGAAAATGATTGTTTATTTTTCATGTTGAGTGTAATCTGTTATATTTTTTCTTTCTTTTGACCTCGTAGGCAGAACACTTGACATGAAAAATTTTTATAATCAACTGAGTTTATTCGGCAGTAAAACCAATGGCCAGGAAAAGAAGTATCTATCTGTTTTTACGCAGCTATTCGCGCAAATGAATATCAGCATTCGTGACAATACTTTGTCTATTTACCCAAAGGTTAAAGGCAGGACGATTTGTGACCTGATGGATAATGACTCCCTGCTTCCTGTTGCTGAAAAAATAGGGAAGTTACTGAATTCACTTCGTGAGGATAGAAAGGGGCGGTTCATGAGTAACGACACCAACCTGACTACATGGCGTAAGCATCAGCCACTTCATGATGATACTTTCTGCCAACTGGACTTGCATTATCATTATGAGTTTGAAGAGACGATTCATAATGGTAAACTGACCGAGCTTCTTGATCTATTTCAACAACTGGATTTAATCACCTCCGTGGAACGTGATGCATGCGTCTGTACATTTAAAAGCGCGCACACACTGCAAGTGGCCGACTATCTTGCGTCACTCTCTCGCGTCTATCTTGACGATTTGAGAGAATCAATCAAGCAACGCTGCATCGGGGATGGTAAAAATGCGCTTCGGACTGAAGCTGATAAAGTGGTCAGTCAGTTGGAGCAATTGTTTATGCTACATGGCTCTAGCATGCAAGTGCATCAATATACCAAAGACATCCAATTGATGATGAATTGCCCGACGCGTGAAAATATTGCTAGGTTACGTGAGCTCAGCATGTATAAGAAAGAGATACAGGCTAAGCTGCTTATCATGGCACTATTGCTAATGCCAGTATATACCTATTTAGTAGAGCATGAGACGAAATCTATCGGTGTTGTTGAGAGTTTAGCGATCATTGGCTATTTGGCTCTACTTGGTTACTTGGCCCTTCCTGAGCTGCCGTATTTTTGTCGGCACCACAAGTGGGTTAATCCACCGGAGAGTCTTGGTGCGTTATGCCAGGAAATGCAGCAGGTATTATCAATGGCAGAAACTGCCTCATTTATGCAGGGGACTGAAGAATATCACCGAATGGGGGTGCTGACTGTATAGCGAGTAATACGGTTATTCTTCTTTCGTAATGGAATGTTGTTCTTTCGACACATCTAAGCACGCATTATTAAACCTAAATGACTCCATTATTCTCTTTATGCACAAAATTAAGTTTCGATGTTAAATCAATCATCCTATAGATGATGTACATAAAGCACAGCACGTAGACAAAAAAGAGTTTTTTAGTTTCCAAAATGTTAGATGCGCTTACTCTAGAAGAATCCATGAATAACTTGGGAGTTTATCTACGGCCATGTTAGAATTCCGTTTATTTTAGTAGAGACGTGTCATGAAAATAAATCTAAAGAAGTGCGTTAAAAACAATCCAAAACAAACGGTGATTTTACATATCACGGCACGTTTACCTGATTTTATTTTATCGCCTTGTGACGTCACTTGTCATTTTCAGGTGACTGCTGAACATCATTATGATTTGGTCGAAACCGAGGTGAGCGGTACCTTAACCGTTGTTTGTCAGCGTTGTTTAGAAGTATTCCCGTATGCATATCACCATACGATGCAATTAGCTGTGTGTCGCAATGACGTCGATGCAGCGCGTTATATGGCCTCTTTTGATTGTATTGTTTCAGAAACTGGGGATGTTGATTTATTGGAAGTTGTGACAGACGAGCTTTGCTTGTATTGTCCTGAAAAACATGAAGATATCACACATTGTCAACCTATCGTGCCAAACGAGGCGTAAATCTTCATGCAGGCTCTATTGGGCGTATCTTACGAACACCGTATTTTTTTAAAATAACCCGTGAATCAGTCATTTCTTTGTAGTATAACATCTTAAGGTGGGCATTGGCTTTGTCGTTTTTTTAAGACTCTTTAATACCGCGCAGTATATCTGTGATTACGCTTGAGATTTTTTATGAAAACAGCTGCTGATAATAAAGACACGGAGGATTTTTGCTTAAATATCGGTAAGGATATTGGATTATGTCGTAAAAAAATTGAAGGGGAGAAGCAGCAAGACTTTATCGCTTACGAAGAAGAACATAATTCGAAATTTCAAAATTTAAGCTTAGATTATAAAGTCGGTTTGTTAGAGCGTGTTGTAAAAGACATGCACGATCAAAATAAGCGCTATCAGCATAGTGGTGCAACCCTGCAAGTTTGTTTTAATTCACATGATTTAGAAACCAATATTTTTCGAGTACAGCTTGCTAATTTAGGTGATGCTCATGGTTATTTGGTCATTTTAAATGATGACCATTCAATTTTTGAATGCAGTTTGCTGAATGTACTTCATAAACCGCACCCCAAAAAAAACATAAAAGAATGCAGACGCGTGCAAAGGGTGGCCGATGTCGTTATGGAAGATACCTTCCGTCTCAAAGCACCTGCGGGTTGCTTGGCTGGTCCTATTATCAGTCGAGCAATAGGAAACAGCGCGGCAGAACCCTCTGGTCTTTCTCACCAAGCAGATATCTACGAAGTGACGCGTCTTCTTCATCTGGGGCAATCAGCGATGACTATTACTGCGAGCACGGGTCTTGAGAAGCTATCAATCGATGAAATGAAAATGATTATTCGTGTGTGGGCAAGTAATAAACAAACACCGCGTGATTTAGCTAATCAACTTGCTTCTGCAGCATATCAAAAAGGCTCGAATAACAATATTTCTCTGGGTGTTATTTTGAGTCAGGGCTCTGCTTTAATTTCTAGTGGTTATGGCCAAGATGGTGAGCAAATTGCAAAAAACATCGTCACTACATTTTATCCTCAGTTGGCAGAGCATTCTCCAGTACAGAGCACATCGGGATTTTCTTGGCCTTATTATCCTGGGCTTTTTTCCACATTACCATCTGAGGATGATATTACTTACTTTCTTAAAGTGGCTTTAACTTGGATGTTACAAACCTGGCTATATCAAAATAAAGTTAAAGTAGGCGACGTGGAAAAATGGCTTGATGATCCTCAAAAGAAAGAAGCCTTTACTCAGCTCGTTTTCTCTAATCCTTCTTTTTTTGTGATGGCAGAAAATAAAGATAACTTACAAGAAGATCGTATTTGCGAGATGCCCATTTCTTTTTTTATAAAAAATAGTTGTTTTAATTTTACCACATCCGTTTTTGTTGATGCACTCGCTGTATGGAAAAAGAAAAACAAGCAACGAGAGCCCAGTCATTTAATAAAGATTGCTATTTCCTTCTTTCTTGAGTTATTTCGTCAGGACTTGGATGAAATAACGCGTAATGCTTTGTTATTGAACGACATGCTAGCGCGTTTAAAACAATCAATCGTAGCCCCTCAAAAAAGCCAGGATATGTGGTCTCAATTTAAGAGAATGCTGACAACCGCTCAGGCCTGTTACATTCCTCCAGAGGAAATGCTGCTACGTCGAGTGGTTGAATATTCACAATGGAATTATTTGGACTTACCTCTCGAATGTATTTCGTTTGCTGTCGATGATAGAATTGAAGCTTTACATAAGCTGCTGGAGCAATGTAAAGAACGAAAATATAAAAAATATGAGCGAGATCAATTAGATTCACTTAAATTGAGACTGTCGAGTGAAGATCATCAAACTCGATTTAAAAACACAGATCTCGACGCTTTTAGGCAGGAAAAGCAAACTGAGTTCGACGACGGATTTATTGTTATTTTTAAACAAAAAGTTATATCGTAAGTCATGCAGATTTTAAATCTTGCAGGTAACAGACGCTAGGGCGTGTCATCAATTAGTATTTTCGACCTAAAACCGAGCTAATTTGCGCAAATTTTAGTTCGAATTCGTTAAATAGGGCTCGCTATTCGCCTCATTCAAACTAAAATTTGCGCTAAATTATCTCAATTTTCGCCTCGAAAAACTAATTGATGACACGCCCTAGCCATCTAAACGCCCTCATTAAAAATAAAATCCGCTTCGACCTCGATGTTTTTTGTCAGTCCTGAGCTTCTTGTATTCCCTTTTAATAAGGTAGCAACGGGTAAATTAATTAAAATACTTGGATTATCAACAAAAACTCTGTAAAATTCACTCCCTGTAAAACAAATTGGTTAGGAGTAGCACAATGGCAGTACAACAAAATAAGAAATCACGTTCACGTCGTGATATGCGTCGTTCTCACGATGCCTTAACAAAGCCAACGTTGTCAGTCAATTCGACTACAGGTGAAACGCACTTACGCCATCATCTGACACCCGATGGCTATACACACGATGGCCGAAAAGTGATTGATGCCGGAACAAATTACGAAGAACACGAGTAGTCTCTGTGGATACTATCACAATTGCTTTGGATGCCATGGGTGGCGATCACGGTCTAAAAGTTGTGATTCCTGCTGCAGTTCGTGCTGTTCGAAAGCATCCGAATCTTCGCTTAATATTGGTTGGTGATGGTGATCAAATTACCTCTCAGCTGGTCAAGTACGGCGTGGTTGGTCAACATTCACAGTTGCTTATTGAGCACACCACCGAAGTGGTGACGATGGATGAGTTGCCTTCCCATGCCTTGCGTAACAAAAAAAACTCTTCCATGCGCGTTGCTATTAATTTAGTGAAAGATAACCGCGCGGAAGCGTGTGTCAGTGCTGGAAATACCGGCGCGTTAATGGCGACGGCTCGTTTTGTTTTAAAAACAATACATGGCATTGATAGACCCGCTATTATCGCTGAGTTACCAACCGCAAAAGGGCGTACGCGTGTCATCGATCTTGGCGCAAATGTCGATTCTTGTGCGGAGCATTTATTTCAATTCGCCGTGATGGGATCGGCTTTAATCCAAGCCCTGGATAAAAGAAACCCTCGCATTGCTATGCTGAATATTGGCGTAGAGGAAATGAAGGGTAATGATCAAGTCAAACGCACAGCACACATGTTATCTGAATGCAAACTGATGAATTATGTTGGTTATGTTGAAGGGGATCATTTCTATTCAGGCGATGTGGATTTAATTGTCTGTGACGGCTTTGTCGGTAATGTAGCACTCAAAGCCAGCGAAGGGTTAGCAAATCTTTTAATTTCAGTGTTAAAAGAATCTTTCACTCGATGCTGGTGGACAAAGATTGTCGGCATATTTGCAAATCCAGCTTTATCTCATTTACGTAAGCGCATGGATCCTGCGCGATATAATGGCGCCAGCTTGATTGGCTTAAATGGCATTGTCATCAAAAGCCATGGTAGTGCGAAAGAGATTGCTTTTGGGTTCGCGATTGAAGAGGCAATGTCGCAAGTTAGAAACAAAGTGGTTGATTTAGTGCGTGATCAAATTACAGAATTTATCAACCAAGGTTTATTATTATGAGTTCGTTGAATCAAGCCATTGTCTTTCCTGGACAAGGCTCGCAAACTGTCGGAATGCTCAGTGATTTAGCTGCACGCTTCCCATTGATTGAGACAACCTTCGCGACTGTTTCAGAAGCGTTGGGATATGATGTGTGGCAACTGGTACAGCAAGGTCCTGCTACAAAGCTAAATCAAACAGAACACACTCAAGTTGCAATGCTCACGGCAGATGTCGCTCTGTTTCGCGTGATGCAATTACAATCTGCAACCAAGCCATCTATGTTGGCTGGCCACAGCCTAGGCGAATACGCGGCTTTGGTGTGCGCGAATGCTATTGAGCTACCGCAAGCAGCTAAACTTGTTCAGCGACGTGGCCAATTGATGCAAGAAAGTGTGCCGTTGGGTGTAGGTGCGATGGCGGCTATCGTTGGGCTTTCTGATGATGCTGTCAATGAATTGTGTCAAAAAGCCAGTATTTCACCGGATTGCTTGGTGACAGCGGCCAACTATAATGCTATCGGCCAAGTTGTGATCGCCGGACACACGGGTGCTGTTGAAAAAGCCATTGAAATGGCAATGTCGCAAAATGCCCGTCTAGCGACATTAATTCCAGTGAGTGTGCCGTGTCATTGTCCTTTGCTTGAAGGTGCTGCAGCACAATTTGCAGACTCGCTTGCAGCGGCATCTTTTAAAACCCCTGAATTACCTGTTATTAGTAACGTTGATCTGAGTATTTATCAATCGCCTGAACAGATTAGAACATTATTAAAACAACAATTATTCTCACCCGTTCGTTGGGTAGAAACAATACAACTAATGCGTCAGAAGGGTGTGGATACGCTAATAGAGTGCGGACCTGGGCGTGTATTATGTGGGCTTGCAAAGCGTATTGATAATACCCTTTCTTCTAAACAAGTTTCTGAATTATTGTGAGAGCATGATGGTAAATCAATTGGAAGGAAAAACGGCTTTGGTAACCGGAGCCAGTCGTGGTATTGGGCGCGCTATTGCCGAATTATTAGCTAGTCGTGGCGCTTATGTGATTGGTACAGCAACCACTGATTCGGGCGCTGAGAATATTTCCGGCTATTTTCAAGAAATGAATTTTGCTGGTGAGGGCATCAAATTAGATGTGACTGATCAAGGAAGTATTGATCAATTAATGGCTCACTTAAAAGAAAAAAATTGCCACCCTAATATTTTAGTCAATAATGCGGGTATCACAGCAGACAATTTATTGCTACGTATGGAAGATGACGAATGGTTTCGTGTCATGGAAACCAATCTCAACTCGGTTTATCGTATGAGCAAAGCATGTCTGACGCCTATGTTTCGTGCGCGTTGGGGCCGAATCATTAATATTGGCTCTGTGGTTGGTTCTAGTGGTAATCCTGGGCAATCTAACTATACAGCAGCCAAAGCGGCATTGATTGGTTTTTCTAAATCTTTAGCTGCTGAAATGGGCTCACGGAATGTGACTGTGAATGTCGTAGCGCCTGGCTTTATTGATACCGACATGACGGCTGCTTTGCCTGATATGGTTAAAGAAGAAATGCTTAAGCGGATTCCAGCGCGTCGTTTGGGTCAGGCAAAAGATATTGCTGAGGTAGTGGCTTTTCTTGCGTCTGATGCAGCCAATTATATCACCGGTGAAACCATTCATGTTAATGGCGGGATGTATATGGATTAATGAATAAAATGACCCATAAAAAGGATGGTTATTCGTCCAGTGTGAATGTTTGAATTTTGTAGCGAAAACGCATGTGTACAAGGTATAAATGAATAGATCGCGAACATTTACAAAGGATAAACTTGTCCTGAGGGTCATGTGCGAGGTATAATAGACCATTTTTAGCTGTGGTAAGTGATCAAAAATAAACAGGATAACAGCTTTATGTTTTGTTCACCAAGGAGCGGTAAAGCATAACCAACATGTTGTGCGTGCTTTACGTCCATGGGAGCGTTTTTTATCAACTTAAGAGGATATACAAGATATGAGTACAGTAGAAGAGCGCGTTCGCAAGATTGTTGTCGAACAATTAGGCATTAAAGAAGATGAGTTAAGCAATGATGCATCCTTTGTTGATGACTTAGGCGCTGACTCTCTTGACACAGTCGAATTGGTAATGGCTCTAGAAGAAGAATTTGAAACAGAAATTCCTGATGAAAAAGCTGAAAAAATTACAACGATTCAAGAAGCAATCGATTACATCGAATCAAACATGAACAAAGACGAAGAATAATAACATTTCACCTTGTTTTCGGGTATCGAACAATTGTTTTGATACCCAAAAATACACATAATATGTACCTGTATAGAGTCAATTTATAGGTTAGTGCCTGCCAGTTTTAAAATATCAATTCAAAATAAAGTGAGCAAACGCAGATTAAAAACGGAAAGCAGGCTTTCTTAATGAGGAGTTATCATCAATGAAACGGCGTGTGGTTGTAACCGGAATGGGCATGGTGTCCCCTGTTGGTTTGACAGTTGAAGAATCCTGGCGTCATATTTTAGCCGGAAAAAGTGGTGTGAGCACGGTTGAAGATTTCGATGTGACTGAATACCCCACTAAAATATGGGCAAAGGTAAAAAATCTTGATGTGGAGGCGTTTATTCCCGCAAAAGATGCGCGCAAAATGGATCCTTTTACGCAATTTGGTATGGTTGCTGCACATGAAGCGATACGGGATGCTAATTTATTAGAAATGGATGATGCTTTATCTACTCGTGCTGGGGTGGCTGCTGGCGCTGGTATCGGTGGCATTCTCACGATAACCAATAATCAAGATCGCCTTGTGCAAGGTGGCCCACGCAAAGTTTCTCCTTTTTTTATACCCGCGGGCATTATTAATATGCTTGCTGGCCAAATTTCTATTCGATACAACTTAAAAGGCCCTAATATTGCAGTGGTAACAGCTTGTACATCCGGTACACATAATATTGGTCTTGCTGCACGTATGATTGCCTATGGTGATGCGGATGTGATGGTTTGTGGTGGCTCTGAAATGACCAATACGCCTTTATGTTTAGCTGGTTTTTCGGCGGTGCGTTCATTATCAAAACGAAATGATGAGCCAGAAAAAGCCTCCAGACCTTGGGATCGCGATCGTGATGGTTTCGTGATGGGAGAGGGTGCTGGTATGTTGGTTCTGGAAGATTATGAGCATGCTAAAGCACGTGGTGCTCATATTTATGCCGAATTAGTGGGCTTCGGTATGTCGGGTGATGCATACCATATTACGGCACCAGATGAAGATGCTGATGGTGCAACGCGTTGTTTTAATGCAACCCTACAAGATGCTGGTGTGAGACCGGATCAAATTGATTACATTAATGCGCATGGCACATCGACTCATTTAAATGATTTAAATGAAACCAAAGCGATCAAACGGGTGTTTGGTGATCATGCTTATCGTCTGGCGGTGAGTTCAACCAAATCGATGACCGGACATTTGCTCGGTGCAGCCGGTGCAATTGAAGCGATTTTTAGCATTTTAGCGATTCGTGATCAGGTTGCGCCACCCACGATTAATCTAGATAATCCAGATGAAGGCTGTGATTTGAATTATGTTCCACACAAACCAGAGCATCGTCGAATTGAATATGTCATGAGTAATTCGTTGGGATTTGGTGGTACAAACGGTACGTTGTTGTTTAAGCGTTACGATGAAAGCAAAGGTTAAGCCATTTGTTTTTGTCGTTGTCTTTATCTTTATTGCTGCGGGGGCTTGGTTTTTAAATTACCATCTAAACAAGCAACCCGCGCAACCTCGTGTAAAAGCACCGATTATTTTTCAAGTTGATCGCCATACTACGGCAAAAAACTTTGTGCATTTTTTAAAAACACAAAACCTGATTCGCTGTGAAATGTGTTTTCTTAGTCAGTTGCGTTTACGCGGTTTAGCGACACAATTAAAAGCAGGATTTTATCAAATAGAGACAGGAGAGTCGGCTGAAGGCATATTAAAACGGGTGTTACAAGGTGATGTGATGAAAGCACGCTTTACCATTGTCGAAGGCACAACGTGGTTACAAATAGAGGCGCATTTAAAGCAAGCCCCTTATTTACATTTCACGCCCGAAGATATTGTGCAGGTAGACATGACCAATCTGCAAAGCCAAATACCACCAAACGCCTTAGAGGGTTTATTTTTGGCCGATACGTATCAGTATATTGCCGGCGGATCTGCTAAACCAATATTACAGCGTGCACATCAAGATTTAAGTGATTATTTATTAAAATCATGGCAGAGCCGAGATGCTGACTTGCCTTATCACTCACCTTATGAACTGCTGATAGCAGCTTCTATACTAGAAAAAGAAACCGCTATTTCTACTGAACGTCATATGATTTCAGGCGTGATTATGAATCGCTTGCTAAAGCACATGCCACTGCAAATGGATCCAACCGTGATTTATGGATTGGGCGCGCGTTATAACGGCGTCTTGTTGCATGCAGATTTACAAGATAATTCGCCTTATAATACATATCGTCATCAAGGATTACCGCCTACACCGATTGCCATGGTAGGACGCGATGCGATTGATGCCGCGGCGCATCCTGAAAAGACCAAAAATCTTTATTTCGTAGCAAAAGGAGATGGCACGCATGTTTTTTCAGAAACTTATGAAGCACAGCGTCGCGCGATTCAACGTTATATAAGGAAAAAATTATGAATACAACGCCAGGACGGTTTATTGTTGTCGAAGGGTTGGAGGGAGCAGGAAAAACCACCGCCATCAAAACCATTAAGCGTATGTTGACAGACTTGGAGATTGAGTTCATTACCACCCGTGAGCCTGGTGGAACACAAGTCGGTGAAACAGTGCGTCAAATGGTAAAAACCGTCTCTGAAGATGAACCTCTCGACGCCCGTGCTGAGCTTTTATTATTTTATGCAGCCAGGGTCCAATTATTAGAGCGTGTTATCAAACCCGCTTTGCAGCGTGGTTGTTGGGTATTGGCGGATCGATTTGAGTTATCCAGTTATGCCTATCAAGGTGGTGGGCGAGGTTTAGATATGGACATGCTCAAAGCATTATCTGCTTTTTGTGTCCAATCTTTACAGCCTGATATTTTGGTGTTTCTTGATGTGGATCCTAAGCTTGGTTTGCAACGCGCTGCAAAACGCAGTCAATTGGACAGAATGGAGCAAGAATCGTTAGATTTCTTTAAAGCGGTCCATTTGTGCTATCATCAACAAATTAAAACCATGCCTCAAGCAATCGTGGTCGATGCAAATAAACCATTGCCAATGGTTCAACATGTTTTAAAAGCAAAATTAGGTGAGGTATTTGCAACGGCCTGAGCTGACACAAAACAAACTCGAGTACAACGTTTTACTGATGCAAATCTGAATGCCAGCTAAGATAGCCCATGATTAAATCAGTGAGACGCTGTACCATAGTGGGTTAATTTTTAAATGCTCGAGCCATGTCATCTCGAGCAAAGCGAGAGATCTCCTGTTTAGGAGAGATCTTTTATTGTGCTTAGAATGCAGGGTCATTTATAAAGTTAACTCACTATAGCTTCTTTTTGAAATTTAAAATTATGCAGAAAACTTTAACCGCATTACCCTCACATACGTCGCTCTGGCAGACAATCGAATCGTTGACACACCGTCAACGGTTGGCTCATGCTTATTTGCTTTTCGGCGATTTAGAAACAGCCGTACGTCCTTTTGTAAACCGTTGGATAGCGATGCAAATGTGTGAAGGTGTATCGGCACCCTGTGAGGACTGTTTACCTTGTAAACGCCTCATAGCCAATACCCATCCTGATCTATATCGTATTCAACCGGAAGAGTCGGGTGTCATTAAGGTTGAATCTATTCGTGCTTTATCTGACGTTGTTTATCAAACATCACAATGTGGTCAGTATCGTTGTATTGTGATTGAAGCTGCGGAGACGTTGAATACGTTTGCTGCGAATGCATTGCTTAAAGTTTTAGAAGAGCCGCCAGCACGCGTTCGATTTTTTATTTTAGCCAAAGCAGGGAGCTCTCTTCCTGCGACTTTAATGAGCCGCTGTCAGCGCTATGCAGTCCCAGATGTGGCATGTGTTTCTGTTTATGCAAAGATAACATTACAACCTGAGTGGATGCAGAGCTTCCAAGCACTGTTAATTGGTTCAATGACGCCTTGGGTCTTAGCGGAAAAATGGTCTAAACAAACTTTACAAGAAGTTGTAGATTGGTTGTACTTAGTTACGGCTGCTGTGTTTCGCGCAGCCAGAACACATCAGTACGCAAATGCATGGATTAAAGACATCGTGAATACGCGAACAACCGAGACATGGATGAAACAACTTGATAGAATACAAGAAACGTCAAAGCTACTGCTGCGGCAGGTCAATTTAAATGCTTCTTTGACGCTCAATTATTTATTAATGGGATTTTGTGATGCTGATTGATTCGCATTGTCATTTAAATCGATTGGATTTAACGGAATTTGATAACCAACTAGACCCTGTTTTAAACCAAGCGAAAGCCAATGGTGTAGCCCATATGTTGTGTGTGTCAGTCGAATTAGAAGATTGGCCTATCTTAAAAGACTTAGCAACACGCTATACGCAAGTCAGTGCCTCAGTGGGGGTTCATCCCGATACCGAATGCGTCGATAACTTTGATGCTGATCTGCTGATGCAATATGCAAAAGATCCTCAATGTGTGGCATTAGGAGAAACCGGGCTCGATTTTTATCGTGCGGAGACCGACGCGATTAAAGATAACCAATGTTTTCGCTTTCGAACGCATATTCAAACAGCATTACAAACACAAAAACCACTGATTATTCATACCCGTCAAGCTGCTGAAGAAACATTAAATATCATGCAGGCTGAAAGCGCCCGTGATATTGGTGGCGTGATGCATTGTTTTACTGAGAGCTGGGATATTGCAAAACGAGCGATGGATCTCAATTTTTATATTTCATTGTCAGGCATTGTGAGTTTTAAAAATGCCACGGCTTTACACGAAGTTGCCAAAAAAATGCCTTTGGATAGGCTGTTAATCGAAACAGATTCTCCTTATTTAGCGCCAGTGCCTTTTCGAGGTAAGCAAAATCATCCCGCTTTGGTCAAATATGTGGCAGAAGCATTGAGCCAATTGCGTGATGAGCCTTTTGAGAAAATTGCTGCAGCAACCACAGATAATTTTTACCGTTGTTTTTCGAGTGTGTCACGATGACTTTATGCATTGGTTTAATGTCGGGTACCAGTATGGATGGGATTGATGCCGCGTTGGTTGATGTGGATCAACATCGTTTGATTGCGGGTATGACCAAACCTTATTCATCGACAGCACGCGAACAACTCCATCAAGTCATGCATCAAGATGCTCGTATTTCACCCGCAGCACTGATTCAATTGCATACCCTTTTAGGGCGAGAATTTGCTGATGCTGCCTTAGCCGTTTTGCAAATGACAGATATATCACGTGACGCTGTGACAGCGATTGGCAGTCATGGGCAAACCATTTGTCACGATGCTTTTGCGACGATTCCTTATACCCTGCAATTAGCGTGTCCGCATACCATTGCGGAACGAACAGGGATGACCGTGATTGCCGATTTCCGTACCCGCGATTTGGTTTTAGGCGGGCAGGGGGCTCCTTTTGCGCCTTTATATCACCGCGAGCTGTTTGCACATATTGCGCCATCAACAGCGGTCGTCAATTTGGGCGGTATTGCCAATCTGACGGTGTTTAAAGAAGATGAAACTGTGATGGGCTTTGATATTGGGCCTGGCAATTGTCTTATGGACGCTTGGATTGCAAAACATCAAAATATGCGTTTTGATCATCAAGGAGCTTGGGCATCTTCTGGGCAGATCATAGAGCCTTTATTACAGTCGCTATTAAGCGATGTTTATTTTCAGCAACTTCCCCCTAAGAGCATTGGTAAAGAGTATTTTTCATTGGCTTGGTTAGCGACACACATTGGCAGTCAACATTACGCGGCGGCCGATGTGCAATCAACGTTACTGGCACTCACGGCAACATTGATTGCTCGTGCGACACAATCACATGCGAACCACACTAAAAGGGTGCTGCTATGTGGTGGTGGCGCGCATAATCAAGCATTGACGAATCAGTTACAAACCATGCTCACAACCCATCACGTTGCCAGTACGGCGACGGTTGGGATTGATCCTGATTATTTGGAGGCGATGATGTTTGCTTGGTTAGCTTGCCAAACGCTTGCTCGTCGCCCCTTTGATCTGCACGCCATTACCGGCGCTACTAAACCCGCTGTTTTGGGTGTCATTTATCCCGGTTTGTTTTAGAGCAGTGAATGATATTAAAAATATACACCTCTCTACCGCCTCAACGTTCTGCGGTTTGTCCCTGACATCCAGAGATGTGAAGTAAATTCTCCATCTCGCGGACAAGCTGTGCGACGCACAAACTGAGCATATATTGCAACATTTGACTTCTTTGATTACAAATACAGAGGGCTCAAATGTCAACAGATCCTAATTGGTCAATTTTAACGCCAGCTGTTTCCCGAGATTCAAGTATGCTCCCCCCTGAACGTTATTGTTAATGATTTAACGCTAATGTTGTTTATTTAAGCAAAATAGTGTTAATATGCCGCATCATTAAGCATCACATAACCCCAGTTCGGAGTTTTTATGCTTTTAAATCGAGAGAAATCAATGAGCACGAGGCAAACGCTCTAAAAAAGCGCAGCACTAGCAGCGCTAATGTGAGCATTTTTTAGAGCGTTTAACGAAGTAATCATTGATTTATCGAAGGTTTAAAAGCATAAAAACTCCGAACAGGGGTTCACAGAGGTAAATATGACTGAATTGCGTTACGATGTGCAGGAAGATCTATTTGATAGAAAAATGTTGGCAGCAAAAATTGTTTTGACTGATAACCAGCAATATCAATTAATAGCCGCTGATGGCTCTAAAATCCTTCATACTGGTTCTCTCAATACAGTGACTTTTATTAATGCCAACGGTGCTGATGGTAAACACGGTACTAATGGAAGAGATGGTCAAAAAGGGGCTACTGGACTCCCTGGAAACAATGCTTATCTTGAGCGTTCTATTTTTTTTACTAGAGAAATATCTGGGACTAATGGTGGACCTGGTGGCAACGGTTCTGACGCAACAGCAGGTACAAGTGGGACCGATGGGAAAGATGGCGGAAATATTGCTATTTATTACGATGATTCAGATGTTGATTTACTTGATGCTTTAAAATTGAGTGCCCAAGGCGGTGCGGGTGGTAGGGCTGGTAGGCATGGTCGTGCCGGTCAAGGTGGAGATGGTGGTGCCGGGGGGCGCTCGTCCACATACACAGTTTGGATAGAAAGTGTTCATTATCATAATCACTATTCGTGCCATGATGATTTCCTTTACTCTTATGGCCACCATTGCCATTATTCTGATCCCAGCCTCTCTTTTCACCCTCATCAGCACGGGCATCCTCATGTGGATATCACTTATATACCGATACAAAGAACTATTTCTGGTGGACAAAATGGCCCAACAGGTAGCCCGGGGTATCAACCAACGCACGCCCTTTACGACGGTAAAAAAGGCTCAAATGGTAATATTACGTATCATACCAATGGCCAGACCCATGCTCAGCCTTATCAGTTTAAATTTAAAGATATAAAATACAAAGGCGAATCGTTAACGGCAGTACCAAAAAGGTTTGAGTATGGTGAAGTTGTTGAGGTACATGCGTTACTCACGAATCAACCTCGAAATCTATCTGTACCACATACCATGTCGACACCTCATTCGAATCAAGTATTGGTTTCATCTACGGAAGGGATAAAACTGCTTCAAGCCTCGCATGTTGATCCTATTGCGCCCAATGCTCAAATGAGCACAGATGCCTCAAATCCAATACGGTTTCAACTTTTGCATCCTCAATCTATTTATCATCAGCGCTTAGAATTACCATTTGCGGTGTATAATCCTCGCTTAAATAGGCCTTATCAGGGGGCAACACAAACTTATGCTATTTCTGCAGGTTACCCCGTCAGTTTAGCCCCCATCAATGCCAATATGTCTGTTTTGAGCGGAGAGACGCTATCTATTCAAACAACAGTACAGCATGATCAGGCGATTAAAAGAGAAATTCATGATAAGCGCCAAGCGAAGATCATGTTGTCACAAAATGGTCATGACACTGAAATATTAGCTGATCAACACACCTGGCAAATACCGTTTCAATCAACAGATACGAATAATGCATATAATCAAACGTTAGATATTTCTTTACATTGGCCGCTATTGGGTGATTCCTCTGACACAACAAACACACAGTGGCGTGAAATTAATTGTAAGAAAATAAATGTTTTAGTGACACCTAAATATCAACCGAATGACAGTGGATATGTCTTGGTTGTGAATGATAGCACACCCGCTGAAGAGATTAATTTAATCAGTAATCAATTAAAATCTTTGACAAAGTCCGAATCGATTCCAATTTACAATGTTTCAACAAATGCCAGTAAATTAGATATCACTCAAGTCATCAAAGACCATAAAGAAAGGTCAGTTTTTATTTTTAATAATGTTTTTACAGTTGCGAATAAAAGAACTAAACTGAGTCTAGAAATGCCAGTAGAGACGGAATACTTAGCTGCAGATAGTGATGTGAGCCTGCTTTTAACAGAGAGGGATGGCAACCGTTACATTCAAAAAAGAGCCATCTCCGCTTCTGACTCTGTCAAATCCGTATCATCTATGCGTGATTTGTTCGCACAATTATTTCAAGATGATCTTGCCAAGAAAAATGTTTATAAGCTTCAAACCGGGCGCCCAGTCAATCAAGCGAAACTGAGCGACAAATTAAATCGACACTTTCCTGCTCGCTTTTATGAGTTCACAAGCGATGAAAACAATGATATTTGGATTCAACAAATACCTCAGTCGCCTGTTCAAGAGTCGATATTCTGGGCTATTGCTGACATCGTTAAAGCAGCGCCATTTGTTCAGAAGCTACGTGACGCATTGAAGCACCCATCATTGACAGATCATCATCATGGGCTTTATTTGCAAGCCATCATTGAGGATTTACAGACAGAACGCGCTTCGTTAGTCGGGTCTTATTCTTACATGACGCTGCAAAAAACGTATCGACATGATTTTACAAAAGAGTTAACAAAATTAAATCGATTGTTAACTCATGTAAAACAAATGCAAGAAAAAGACTTGATTTTGTTTATGCCAATGCTCATTAAAGTGTTAGCAGAAACGCAGTATCAAGCTCAAAAACAAACGTCTTTCTGGACCTGGTTAGCAAGCTTTTTTATCATTCAAAATGATGAAGCGTTGGCAAAAAGTACCGGTATTCTGGTAGATAAAATACTAGATAATGCCAGTAGATGTGATAAAAATGCAAAAGCAAAAGTCACATTACAGACCGATTTAAAGCATCTCGTAGGCAAAAGAAATAACCATGCGTTTTTTAGGCCTAAAGAGGAAACTATCAACGCAGCCGATGCACTTTTAAATGCTTGTGAGACATTGACTAAGCCTGTTAAAGACAATTCCTCTAAGCAACTTAAAGATTTGTATGCGGAATATGACAGATGTTATAACACGACACCCTCTATGGGCTAGTTTAGGTGTTGTTATAGCAGAGCAGTCTACGCGAGCGGTTGCTCTGCCATCCCCAAAAATAAAATCCGCCTCGACCTCGTTGTTTTTCGTCAGTCCTGAATATGATGAGCATCTCAACATGCTCAGAAAGTATCGTGCTAGAATCATCTCTTGATTGGGTGATAAATAGTTTTACGACTTGACAAAATAAATGTGGTTGGGGTGTAATGTGTGTTCAAAAATAAATGGACCTTACACATGAGTCAAAATAAGACAACTGATTCAATCACTCCTGGTGCCTATAGCATTTTTTTCTTAGCGGCTTCTTTTTATTTATACGAATTTGTTTTACAAGTCGCGCCCAGCGTTATGGCAGGGCCCATGATGCGTACTTTTCATGTGAGTGCTGAAGGATTTGGTATTATTTCTGCTTTTTATTTCTATGCTTATGCACCTATGCAATTACCAGCAGGGTTATTGTTTGATCGCTATGGACCACGTAAATTAATGTCTTTGGCTTTGATGTTATGTGCGATTGGCTCTTTCTTTTTTGCTTCAACCGAAAGCGTGATTACTGCTGCGATGGGGCGTTTTTTGATTGGGATAGCGTCTGCGTTTTCTTTTATTGGCGTGTTGGTGCTTTTATCTCGCTGGTTTCCTGCCAAATATTTCGCTATTTTAGCTGGTGTTGCGCAGGCAATGAGCTCTGTTGGCGCTATTTTCGGAGAAGCACCGCTTGCTGCCCTGACTAATGTGGTGGGATGGCGTAATGCCAGTTTTATTTTAGCAGTTGTTGGGGTGTTTTTAGCTTGTTTATTGTGGCTTTTTATTCGTGATTTTCCACACCAAACCACACAAAAAATACCTGCACGACGCTTTAGGGACGAATGGCAGCGTTTGATAGAAGTGTGTCGATATCCTCATACCTGGATTACAGGTGCTTATGCATTTGCAATTTGGACGCCGATCGCTGTGTTTGCCGCTTTGTGGGGTGTTCCTTTCCTAGAAGAAAAGTATCAAGTCAGCGTCGTTGTTGCTTCCAGCATGTGTAGTATGATTTGGCTCGGTATAGGCGTTGGTAGTCCCTTGTTGGGCTGGGTCAGTGATCGGTTTTGTAGTCGACGCTTGGCTTTGGGAGTTAGCTCAGTATTAGGCTTAATAGCCACGATCATCTTACTTTACACGTCCATTCCCATTTCAACCGCTTATTTGGTTTTATTTATTTTTGGATTAGGTGCGGGCGGACAAACAGTGAGCTTTGCCGTTGTAACGGATAACAATTCAACACATCTTGTTGGTACGGCTTCTGGTTTTAATAACTTATCTGTTTTGATTGGCGGCGCGATTTTCCAGCCATTGGTGGGTGTGTTGTTGCATCGCAGTCACGATTGGCACATGCTAAATGGCGTACCTGTCTACGCTGTTTCTGCGTATCAAAAAGCATTATTGGTACTGCCAAGTTGTTTTCTATTAAGTTTAATATTAATTTTATTTTGTTTAAAAGAGTCACATCCTGGGCGTAAAATAGAGCTATAAGCACGCATAAAAAGTAAACTGGACAGGACTTACGCAAAACAACGATCTCTTCGTTGGATTGTATTTTTAATTCGGTCATTTAGTCATCTAAACTCCCTCATTAAAAATACAATCCGCCTCGACCTCGTTGTTTTTCGTAAGTCCTGTTGGAGAGCGATTTGACGTGCGATTAAACTGTGCGATCTGAGAAGGAAGCGTGAGCTTCCATCTCGAAGGTTTTCTGTCGGAGAATGACCTTTGAGACGCAGCTGATGCTGCTTATTAGGCCGAAAAAGTTCTTTGCAGACAAAAACCACATTCAAAATCGCACCCGTAAATTGGTAAAAAATTGATCTTTTTTGAACAATCCGGTATAATAGCCGTCTATGGAAAAAAAGACTCGATACCTCTTTCTGATAACAGGTGTGACAGCGCTGGTTGTTTCAACCTTATATTGGTGGCAAAAGCAAGCCGTTATGCCAAAGCCAATCGAATCTATCTTCGAACCCATGGTTCCCAGTGAAGATGGCTTGGCATTGCGTACACCAGCCATTAAGTTACCCAAATCGACTCAGGGTATTCAATTAAAATGGCGGCATTTTTCGCAACTGATGGGATGGAAAGAAGCGCGCTTAAAGCCTTCTTTTGATGCCTTTCAGTTGTCTTGCCGCACCTTTTTACATGATCATCCTGATCATCGTGTTGGCAGCCCATTGTTACCTCTAAAAGCCAAAGATTGGTATCCTGCTTGCCAAGCGGCGAGCCATGTGAATGCCCATTCTGAAATAGCGATTCGGCGTTTTTTTGAAACATGGTTTACACCCATTGAGTTCAGCCGCCAACAGCCTGTGAAAGGATTATTTACCGGTTATTATGTACCATTGTTACAAGCCAGTGTAAAACGCTCTGCAGATTACTCTGTGCCCATTTATGAAACACCTTCTAGTATGATTACTGCCAATCTTGCTTCTTTTTCAAAATCATTACCGCGCAAGCAGATCCGAGGCTATCTTTCTAAGAAAAATATGCTGCCTTTTTATTCCCGTGCGCAAATTAACCGTGGTGCCATTAATGGATCAGCGCGTGTTCTGGCGTGGGTGAAAAGTGAAATCGATAGATTAATCCTTGAAACAGAAGGCTCAGGTGTGGTTGAGTTTGAGCAAGGTCAACGCATGGCTTTGGGATATTCATCGGATAATGGTGGTAAATACCGTGCAATCGCCAGTCTTGTGATTGCCAAAGGTTATATGAAAAAAGACGAAGCGTCCATGACACATATCCGCTCTTATTTTGAGAAACACCCTACACAATTAAAACCACTCATTGAGCAAAATCAGTCGTTTGTTTTTTTTAGAAAGTTACCCGACGATAAAGTGTATGGCAGCCAAGGTATTCCTTTAAGTCCTGGTTATTCAATGGCTGTTGATCGGCGTTGGATTCCGATGGGTGCGCCACTGTGGTTGTCTACCAGTATTCCCAATAAAAATGCGACCACATCAATGCCTTTTAATCGTCTTTTGATCGCGCAAGACACCGGCGGTTCGATTCGAGGCTTGGTTCGCGGTGATATTTATTGGGGACCAGGAGAAGAGGCTGCACGCGTTGCCAATCATATTGAAAGCCAAGGCAGTTACTGTATCTTAATTCCCAGTAAAAAACCGACGGAGTTTGTGCAGCAGAGCCGTGTCATTAAAATAGCCTCAAAAGACACTCAAAAGAGTGCGTAAATAATCACCTCTGTTCATCGAACGGCTATATGTGGTGCAAAAGTCATTTCACAATGCCCACATACCAATAGCCCTTATGATCTATAAATTCCACGGGTTAATGAGTTCTAAACCCAAAATGTCTTGAAAATCTTTCGTGTTTCGTGTCACTAACTTATGATTGGTAACAAGCGCTGTGGCAGCAATTAAGCCGTCAATTGCTGGGATATTTTTGAGAGATGATATGTAGCCCCATTTCTCTGCAATGTCGATAGTAATGTGTAAGATTCTTCCGTGAAATTTTGTGCTTAAATCATTTTCCAACCATTGAATAATCGATTGTTTTTTTGTTTGATCTTCTAGTTTTTCTATTCCTTTGCGAATTTCGCCGATTGTTAAAACACTGAGTGAAAATTGTGATGAATCAAGTGATGATAACCATCGAATAACATCTTTATTAGGCGACTTTTTAATGGTTTCTGATATAACGTTGGTATCTAATAAATACATTTAGAAATCCGTATCGCGAAAAGAGGATTGATCTCGCTCAAATAAAGTATCTAAACCATACAAGGGCGATTTTTTGAAAAACGTAGCAATATCTTCTTTGGCACCACACAATACCAAATATTGCTCCATGCTAATAACAACAGACTCTTGAACACCATGTCGAGAAATAACCTGGGGTTCAAATTTAGATTCGTTAATCAACTGTGTCAATTTTGCTTTTGCTTCTTGTAGCTGCCAAACATGCATAATCACGCCCAAAAAACTAGTCTTACTAGTCATATTAGCGATAGCGCGCTCATTTGTCAACAGATGCTTAAAACCACAACACGCATTTTCTTTTGTTTTTCTTCGCGTTTTAGCAAGGCGTAATGTGTGCTGTCGCGATCAGCTAAGTGATTATGAATCACGACAAGAAAGTACTCGCTTTTAAATGTAATTTCTGTGGGAGGGATATTCAGTTTTTCCCCTAAAGGCCCTAAATCAGCGGTTTGTTGTAGTTCCTTTTGTTTGCGTAACATCACAATTTCGTTTGCGTCATGCTCTGAAATACCATCTCCAAGCGAACGCAGTAAAGGCGGAGGTGCTGTGTTAATATTAATCGGTGTAATACCGGGTAGTGCCGTGATATAAGGCTGTAAAGATAAATATATTTCTGGCGTGACACCAATAACAGTGCGTAGTTCAGACGAGTGTTGCATAGGTTGATACGCAGGGAAATAAACCGGCCTTTGTTTTGTATATTGATCAAACCACTCATCATGGCCTACATTCGCTTTCGAAGAACCTTGTACCCAATTGACAGTTGCATCAATCAACTGCATGTAAAATTGACGATCTTTTCCTTTCAATGTTTGTTCCATTAACCCGAGATAGACGGGTAAAAAATCTTTGTCGATCACATTATTTAAATTAAATTTTGCTTGTAAATCATAGATGGCACCACTGGTTTGTACACCCGGATAAATGGCAGCAAGTTTTTTAGGAAAATCGATTACCTTTCCCGTGTCATCGAGTGCTTTTAGATTTTCTTGTGGATCACTTAAACGATCCATGGCCCAAAATAGACCAACTTGCGAAGCCAGTAATAATTGGTCACTGGACTTAATGAGATTGGTACGATAAATATCTAATTTTAATCTTGAGCTCATCGCTGTGGCTATAATCGCAACCAGTGTAATGAGAAAGAGGGCGGTAATGATCGCTGTTCCCTGGTGACGTTTAGCCATAAGCACCTGCTGCGATTAGAAATAAAAAAACATTAGGTGTATCATTTTGCGGTTGAGCAAACGTAAGTCGAATCGCTTTTGGTAAAAAAAATGGCATGGCTCGACGAGGCTGTGCCACGGCTTGATACCAAGTCGATACAAATTGATTATGTAATCCCATGTAGTCGAATCGACATTGTTTTAAATGATCTAATAAAATCGTATCGTGATAAGCTTGTCTATCGGGTGTATCAAGTTGTTGCCAAATGCGGCGAATCAGTTGATGATTTTCACAAACATACGCGACTCTCGCAAGTTCGCTGCGTTGTTCGATTGCCATGGGATTGAATATACCGCCGCGAGTGAATTCAAAATAAGATGCTTGTGCAATCAGAGCTGGAAATAAATGCATTTCATTCCCACGTACGGCTCTTGGAATCAGTTGGTTTGTGTCTTGTTGCAGCAATGACAGCGCTAATTCCAGCTTGATGGTGTCGTCATTGTGTGAATTAACTCTTTCCTGAAGATGTAACGCTTGCACTAGCACTGATGACGTAATCGTCGCTAATATCGCAAAAACAACCAAAGCAATCATGATTTCAATCAGCGTAAAGCCTTTTTTAAACATGGCGAAATCCTATTAAAGGATCCGTAAAAGGTCCCATTTTTTGATCACTCACCGTGATAGTCATTTGCTCCATGGTTTTTATAAAGGTCGCTTCCGCATGTACCTGCCAATACCAGGTTTGTCCTAACATATGGGTGGTGTGCGTGCTGTTTTGTCCAATGGTAATCGGAATAAGGCCGCTTTGAATGGCGGTGATTGCCTGCATTGCCACCCAATGTTTTATCAGTGCTTCATCCACTCTACGCGAGATGTGGATACTGCTGGCAGTATGTTGTAGTAGGGCGGTTAAGCCTATAGCCAAAATCGCCAGCGCAACCAACACTTCTATCAATGTCAATCCGCGAGATTTTTTCAAAAGTTTAATACGAGTCGTTGTGAAGTTACTCATGATTTTTCAACGTTAAAGAACCATCTGCATGTCCTGTGATGATGATCATTTGAGGCTCACTTTCTGTCCCTAGGTTTAATTCAAATGGCGTGATAAAACCGGCTGAATTGATAAGGAGTTGCTTTTGTTTCTGTGCATTGAGCTGAATACGCATTTTTCTACTAAAGGTATGTTGAAAAACAGATGATTTAATCGGTTGCCATTGGTTCGGCTCTTTAAAACGCATAACTTGGTATCCACGATTATGAATGCGAATGGCCAATGTTGTTGATTCTAAAATAGCTTCCTGTTTCGCTAGATTGATTTCGTGTACAAGCTGTTGTCCTTCAGCAATAACGGCCCGTCTTGCGCCGAAATCACCGAAGGATAGCATGGCAAATGTCATGACAATACTGATAATGACAAGAACCACCAAAATTTCAATCAGTGTAAAACCAGCGTGTTGTTTAGCTGGCATTCCAATTACCAATTTCAGCATCTTGCCCGGTGCCTCCGGGTTGTCCGGTTGGTCCGTAGCTAAAAATATCGATTTCGTTGTGCTGGCCAGGGTTCAAATAATTATAATCATGCCCCCAAGGATCTTTCGGTTGTGCTTTTAAGTATGATTTCCAATTGTTGGGTGTTGGGTTGCTGGTTGGTTTTTCAACCAATGCGCCGATACCTTGATCCGTGCTTGGATAAAAACCATTATCGAGCTTATAAAGCTCCATGGCATTTTGAATCGCTAAGACATCCTGTTTGGCTTTGACGATACGTGCTTCTTCTGGGCGACTGACAATTTTAGGTACGACCAATGCCGCTAAAATACCTAAAATCACCACCACAACCATGATTTCAATAAGAGAAAAACCGCGTTGATTCATTATAACCTCTTAATTTATGTGATTATTTTAAAATATATATACTCAATTAAACCGTAAAGGATGCACGAGATCGGAGAGGGATTTCTCGTTGAAGCGACGTTGTTTTATTTAGCGGAAGCGTCCGCTTCATCCACTTTTCAGACTGTTTTACGGGGCCGCGCTTATTCGCTTCCCGCTCAAAATCGCTAAAAAGCACATCCCTGTGCTTTTTACCCCGTAAAACAGTCTGAAAAGTGGCGCTCCCGCAATCCGCTAAATAAAACAACGTCGCTTCAACGAGAAACCCGCGAGATCTGTTTTCGCTTCGCATTTTGAAGTTTATTGATTATATATCCTCAACGGTAGATTAATTTAAAATCAGCGTCAAGCTACCAGCTGTTCCATCGAAAAAATAGGTAATAAGGTAGATAATACAATAAATAACACGACGCTACCCATAAAAAGAATAATAAAAGGCTCTAGCAATGCCAATGCGGTATCTACCAAGCGCTTTACTTCGTTATCAAGATGTGCGGCTGCACGCTCCATCATGGCGGCGAGCTGACCACTTTTTTCGCCACTGGCAATTAAATGGGCGGCCATGGGTTTTAGAAAGCCTGTTTGGCGTAGACTTAAGCTAATCGCGGTGCCTTCTTTGACTTGAATTGTTGCTTGATCAAAAGCTTGTCTCATCACCAAATTGGTAATTAAACTCGCCGAAACACGCATGGTTTCTAAAACACTGACACTGGCTTCAAATAAAATACTAAAAGTATGGATATAACGTGCGACGTTAACAGAAATAATCAGATAAGACACCAAAGGTAGCTTGAGTAAAAAACGATGCCATTTTAAACAAATATGCTTGTTTTTCAAGCTTCTTTTAAATCCCCAAAGCGCAATGATGAGGAATAATAAACAATATAAACCATACCCTTTAATAACGTTGCTGAAAACAATCAAAATATGGGTCATCAACGGTAATGTTTGCCCACTGCTGGTAAAAACTTCAATAATTTTAGGAACAACAAAAGACAGCAAAAAAGCAATAATCAGCGTAGATATGGTCAACATCAGCAATGGATAAATTAAGGCTTGTTGAATTTTTTGACGTATTTTTTGTTGATTTTCAGTGTAATCAGCTAGTTTTTCTAAAACAGAGTCTAAATGGCCAGTTTGCTCACCCGCAGCCAGCGTTGCGCGATACAACTCTGGAAATGCGTGGGGATATTCCGCCATGGCTTGCGCCAAACTATACCCTTCCATGACTTTAGATCTGACAGCAATAATCAGCTGACGTGAGGTATCATGCTCTGTTTGCTCAGCCACACCGCGTAATGATTCATCAATCGGAATACCGGCGGCCAGTAAGGTCGCAAATTGCCTTGTAAATAAAGCCAGCTCTTGTGCACGTAATTTATCTTTGTGTTTTTGACGCGCCACTTTCTTTAAAAGTTGGACGTGTGTCGGCATTAACCCTTGATCTCGTAGGCGATCCCGAGCTTGCCGCTCAGAATCTGCTTCGATAACCCCTTTGCTGGCTTGGCCATTTTTTTTAAGGGCTTGGTATTGGTAAGCACCCATGAATGACTTATGAAAAATTATCGTAAATCACAGTGTATTCCATTAGGAATCATAAGTCACTTAGTGTAGACTAGCACCAGGGAAAGCGCATCTAAATTTTGAACACTAAAAGCCTCTTTTCTGTCTACGTGCTGTGCTTTATGCACAGCACCCATGGGATGCTTGATTGAATATCGGAACAGGATTCCGCGCATAAAGCGCGGAACGTAGTTATTTAGGTTTAATTAGTAGTTATTTGAATTTAATTAGTTATTTACTTTAGGTTTAATAATGCGCGTTTAGATGCGTTTGCCCTGGACTAGCACTAGCACACTAAGATTGAGGACTTTGTTGGAGATAAATATGCACGAAAATGAGTTGATCGCGTTGATTAAAGAGCACGATGCAAGATTTGTTGACTTGAGATTTACCGATACGCGCGGCAAAGAGCAGCATATTACGATACATACCTCGACCATTGATGACGATTTTTTACAGCATGGCAAAATGATAGACGGTTCTTCAATCAAAGGCTGGCAAAAAATTCACAAGTCAGATTTGGCGCTATTGCCAGACCTCAGCACAGCCATGATTGATCCATTTTACCAAGACCCAACGGTTGTATTACGTTGCAACGTTGTCGATCCGACAACCAATTCACTTTACGATCGCGATCCACGTTCGATTGCACAACGTGCTGAAGCATACTTGCAATCAACCGGTATTGCAGATCAAGCTTTGTTTGGTCCTGAGCCAGAATTTTTTATTTTTGATGATGTGCGTTGGCAAACGCATATGAATAGCTCGTTTTATCATATTAACTCCGAAGAAGGGCATTGGAACTCAGGTGTTGAATTAGATGGTGGCAATATTGGTCATCGCCCACCGGTTAAAGGCGGATATTTTCCCGTGCCACCAGTAGACTCTTCACAAGATATTCGTTCTGCTATTTGCAATATGTTAGAAGCCATGGGCCTGGTTGTTGAAGCGCATCACCATGAAGTGGCAACCGGTAACCAATGTGAAGTCGCAACGCGCTTTAATACATTGGTTAAAAAAGCCGATGAAATGCAAATTTTGAAATATGTGGTACATAATGTAGCGCATAACTACGGTAAAACAGCGACGTTTATGCCTAAGCCATTGGTAGGTGATAATGGTAGCGGTATGCATTGTCATCAGTCTTTGATCAAAGACGAGGTGAATTTATTTGCAGGCGATGTGTATGCAGGTCTTTCTGAAACAGCGCTGTACTATATTGGTGGTATCATTAAGCATGCCCGCGCACTGAATGTGTTTACTAATCCTGGAACCAACAGTTACAAGCGCTTGGTGCCGGGTTTTGAAGCGCCGGTTTTATTAGCCTATTCTGAGCGCAACCGCTCTGCGGCTATTCGTATCCCTTATACCACAAATGCAAAAGCACGCCGTATTGAAGTGCGCTTTCCCGATCCATTAGCAAATCCGTATCTTGCATTTGCCGCGATGATGATGGCTGGACTAGATGGTATTCGAAATAAAATTCATCCAGGCAATCCAGTAGACAAAGATTTATATGAATTACCTAAACACGAGTTGGTGGATATTCCCACCATCGCCACGTCACTTGAAAATGCCATTGAGCATTTAGAGCGTGATCATGCATTTTTGACCGTTGATGGTGTTTTCAGTAAAGACTTTATTCAAAGCTGCATTGAGCTGCGATGGGAAGATATTGAAAAAGTCCGCAATTTAGTTCATCCATTTGAATTTGAGCTTTATTACAGTAGTTAAATAACGAGTAAAGTTTGATTATCTAGTCGTCAACTTAAGATAGACGTTTTCTTTTCAAGCGGTTTCTTTTTAAGAGAAAGGGGCCGCAGCAATTTTTTTCTTATCAATCGTCACTTATGATATAATTTAATATCAAATTACTAATCAATTTCCCCCATCATGAATCCTAAAGAAAATATATATACTATAGACGGCGTATCTTTAACAAATATCGATTATGGTTTTTTTACCAATCAAGAAGGAGAGAGTGATGGCGGTGGGTATTGCCTTGATGGTAAAAAAACAAGAAACGTTAACATATACAGCCCAGAATGCAAGCCTGAATCTATTGGATTTGATGCTCCGGGGCGTGTTTTAGCGAACATTCAAAAGTGTTTTCAAGAGCTAGGTGCGGGTGATCAGGAGACACATAAATTTTTTATGACCAGTTATTATGCTAATGGGGGTAAAAGTGACCCTGTAATTGTTACTTGTGATAATTTAAGGGATTTATCAAAACTGCAAGAACGTGCAGCTACAAATCTGTTTTTCAATGATGGAAATAAAGAGAACCCGAATTGTTTAGGATTGGTTGATTCTATGCGTACCGTTCTGAGTCAATCAGATGTATCTGTTGTTCGAGCAGATGCGCTGATTTTTAAAGCTATCCCAGAAGCAAAGATTGCTGTTTTAGGTCCTTCAGGGGATGCCCATCCCATAATGATGTTTGATGATGAAAGTAAAATTGCTTGTTATATCGCAGGAGCTCATGCGTCAATAAAGCAAAGTGTTTTAGAGCGCTCAGTTGACGAAATGGTCAAATTAGGAGCCGATCAAACTAAGATTAAGGTAGTTATTGGTCCAGGTCTTGGTCCAAAATCTTATGAGATGGGCGACGATGTGGTTAAAAACTTTCCCATGCCAGAAGAGCAGTTTGAGCGTGTATTCACACGCGTTACGAATCCAGAGGGCAAGAGCAAGTATCTTCTTAATATTAAAGAATTAATATCTGCCAAATTAATAGACAAATTGCCTTCTGAAAATATACATGATATTGGATTAGATACCATGGGGACTGATCTTTATCAAACAACAGTGGGTATAGATGGAGTGGAAACTTTAAAACGAAGAGAAAATATTAAGAGGAGCGATTTACTCGACTTGTCATTTTTTAGTGCCAGATTAGGGAGTAGTTTTCTATCAGTGGATGGTGAATCTGACCATATTTATTACAATAATATAGGTCGCCATGGGGCTGGATTTATTGTTGGATCTGCTTAATATACACCCATAATTGTCCAAAATACCAGTACAACCTTGTATCGGCATTTTGAACAATTATGGGTGTATATTTTGTGCAAATTGAATCAAGTGAAGCTTATCAACATCTTCAGTCAGATAGCTTTTTAATCGCGTTATTTGTTTTTGATATTCGACTTCATTGATTAAGCCACGCATTAATTCAAAACGTAAATAGACACAATACGTGTTTAAAACATCGGTTTCACAATAATCACGAATCGATTTAATTTGCCCATTTTGGTAGGCATCAAAAACTTTGTCGCCACTCATTCCCATCTTGCCAGGGAAGCCGAGCATGGTTGCGATGTCATCAAGCGGTGCAAAGGCTTTATTTTGATAAGCCGCCAAGGTGTCCATGAGGTCTAAGTGTCGATAGTGAAAGCGGTTTAAATAATTATTCCAGCGAAACGCTTGTTGTTGTTCACCGACTTCCCAATACACAGGTGCTTGGATTTGATGCAATAACGCACGATAATGCAATACAGGTAAGTCAAAACCAGAGCCATTCCAACTGACAAGGGTAGGGACGTGTTTTTCAATCCCTTTAAAAAATCGTTGGATTAAATCAGCTTCAGTGGATTGCTCATCTCCCAGAGACCATACGGCGAGTTGTTTATCATTTGCCATGACCATTGAAATCGCCACCACTTTTTGCAAGTGATGCGGCATAAATTCATTGCCTGTTTTAATCCGACGTAACATCAACATGGCTTGAATCGCATCGTCTTCTGAGAGGGCCTCTAAATTATATAGTTTTCGTCCATTTTCAATATCAGGAATCGTTTCAATATCAAATACAAAAATAGTCAATTCCTACTCCATTTAAAAAGCCAATTTAAATAATTGCCAATAATGATTATATAATTCCACGGTGCTTTCTCCTACATCGCGTTGAAAATAGCCTTTTTTTAAGCGCTCTTTGGATGGGAAAATAACTTTATTTTCACGTAATGCGGGTGGTAATACTTGTTGACCTGCGAGGTTTGTGATGGCATATCCGTATTGTATTGTGATTTGCGCGCTATTGGCCGCTTCAAGCATATAATCAATAAATTGATACGCCTCATCAAGGTGAGGTGCCTTTTTAGGAATAGCCAGACAATCTAGCCAGATCATAAAGCCATCTTGAGGCAAAACATATTCAACCATCGGATTTTCAAGCTGTACTTTATAAGCATCACCACTCCAACTCATGCCAATATTCACATCTTCATCAATCATAATGGCACGAATAGCATCGCTACCAAATAGCTTAACATTGGGAACAAGGCGTAACAGTTGTTGATAAGCTTCTTCTATGTGTTTGGGGTCGGTATCGTCTGGTTTGTAACCTAGGCTCAATAAGGCAACTGAAAAACCTTCACGAATGTCATCTAGCATCAACAATTGATTTTGCCATTGCGGTTGCCACAAATCTTTCCACGATGTTGGTTGTGATTTAATCCAATGGCGATTATAAAAAATACCGGTGGTTCCCCAAACTAAAGGGATACTGTATTGATTGCCCGGATCGTATGCTTGTTGGTTAAACAAAGGGTCTAGATTTTTAAGGTTTTTGATACGGTTTAAATCTAGTTTGGTTAACAAATTTTGATTTCTTAGGCGCTCTACGTAGTACGCTGATGGGAAAATAATATCGTAGGTTGTTTTTTTATTTGCACGCAGTTTAGTGTATAACGTTTCATTGCTATCGTATGTTGAAAAATTAACATGAATCCCGGTCTTCTGTTGAAATTGCTGAATTAAGCTGATCGGAATTTCTGCTCCCCACGCGTAAATATTTAAAGTTTTGGCCGCTGCAAACAGCGGTACGCTGGTACAGAAAAAAAAGATACCACTGAGAAGCTGGAGGGCTGTTTTTTGATATCTTGCCATTTTGAATTTAAAAATTCTCATTTTTTTGTCAGTTTGTATGAAATGATAACCAAAATAAAAGATAACCCAAATGTAAATGTGCCTAACGCATTTAATTCAGGCGTTACACCAGAGCGAACCAAAGAATAGATGACTAAGGGCAGTATATTAAACTCAGCCCCCGATACAAAATAACTGATGACCACATCATCAAACGATAACGTAAAGCTTAATAAAAAAGCGCTTAATACAGAAGGAAATAATAAAGGCAATAATACTTTAAAAAAAGCCCGAGCACGGCTGGCACCCAAATCCAAAGCACTTAAATAAAGGTTTTTATCAAGAGTATAAATACGACTATTGATGGTTAAAATAACATAAGGCAAACAAAATGTAATGTGTGCCATCAAAAGCGTCGGAAAGCCGAGTGGAATAAACGTAAGACTGAACAAAATTAATAAAGCTACACCCAACACTAAATCTGGGATAGTGATCAAGATTAATAATACCGCTAAAAAACGTTCATTTTGACTGGTGTGATGCTGATCAAAATTAAAATACAAGTGTACACACGCAGTGAGCCCTGCTACGGTTGCGATGAGTGAGGCTGAGCAGCCTAGCAGCACGGAGTTGAGAAAAGCGGACCAGATTTGAGTATCAACAGACAGTTTTTGATACCACGCTGACGTGAAGCCGTGCCAATTCATGGAGTAAGTTGCATTGTTAAAAGAGTAAATAATCAACACAATCAATGGTGCATACAATAAAAAATAAATAAACCCAAGGTAAACTTGTTTTAAGGTGCGCTCAATACCGCGCTTTTTTGCGACCGTGTGAGCAGCTAACATGAAATTTCCTTTTTAGGGCGATAAAATAACAATAACAGCAACATCGTTAATGTCAGTACAATACTGGTTGTCGCACCAGCCGGCCAATTTTCAGTCACCAAAAACTGATTTTGAATGAGGTTTCCTAATAAAATCGATCGGGCGCCACCGAGAATATTTGAAATATAGAACAGTGTCATCCCCGGTAAAAATGTCATCAGTGAGCCCGCAACAATACCTTGCACGGTATGCGGTAAAAAAACCTTGAAAAAGATGGTAAAGCGATTCGCACCCAAATCACGTGCAGCTTCAATCAAAGTAAAATCAAAGCGCTCCATATTGGAAAAGAGAGGCAACACCATAAACGGGAATAAATTATAAACCAGGCCAAATACCACTGCGGTATTGGTATATAACATGGATAAGGGATGATCGATGAGGTGTAAATATAAAAGTAAATGATTCAATAATCCGTTGAGTTTTAGAATAGCAATCATCGCATAAGTTCGTATCAACGTGCTGGTCCATAGCGGGATAACTAATAATGCGATTAAAATAGATTGGTGTTTGGATTGTGTCAAAATATAGCTAAATGGATAGGCTAACAAAAGACACAAGACGGTCGTGATAACCGCAATGAGTATCGAGCGCAGAAACACGTTACCAAAAAATAAAGTAAAAATGTCATGGTAATGCTTAAGCGTCCAAGGCAATGCAACCAAGGTCATGCTGTTGTCAGTTAAAAAACTAATAATAAAAATCAACGCGACCGGAATCAAGGCGAAAAAGAATAACCAGGCATAGATAACATAAAGAGGTGATGCTTTAATTTTCATAAGGTAATAACACTTCCCAGCCCATGAACCATTCTATCCAAACTTGCTCTTGTAAGCTGTACTCCAATTTATCATCGTCCTCATTAAAAAACTCGGTTGCATGGATGTTTTGACCAGAGGCTAATTGTACTTTCAAATCAACGGTAGAGCCTTTGTAGATGATATCAGTAATGGTAGCAGGTAGCATACCACTTGTGTCATCCACTTCGTTTTGTTTCCAAACATTCAAATCTTCGGGGCGAATAACCAAATGATAATGGGTACCAACCGTTGATTGGGCTGGTTTTAAGCAGTGCAATAAAACGCCTTCGATTTTTACATCAACATGATCAGCCTGTTCGTTTTGAATATAAACATCAAACACATTGGCTTGACCAATAAAGTTGGCGACATTTAGATTTTTGGGTGTTTCATAAATTTGACGTGGTGTACCGATTTGTTCGATACGGCCTTGTTTGAGTACGACGATACGATCAGACATAGACAAAGCCTCTTCTTGATCGTGGGTGACAAAAATGAAAGTCATATTTAAGTGTTTTTGTAATGTCTTGAGTTCTCTTTGCATCGCTTGGCGCAAAATATAATCAAGAGAGCTCAGCGGCTCATCTAAAAGCAGGACTTGGGGGCGGTTGACAATTGCCCGGGCGATAGCAACACGCTGTTGTTGGCCGCCGCTTAATTGCTGAATGGTTCGCTCAGCAAACGATTGTAACTGTACTAATTCTAAACTTTCAAAGACGCGTTTTTTAATTTCAGCCTCTGGTTCTTTATTGCAGCGTAAAGCAAACGCAACATTTTCAAAGACATTTAAATGAGGGAATAATGCATAGCTTTGAAAGACAGTATGAACATCACGTTGTTGTGGTGGCAAATCATTGACGCACACTTGATTCAGGTAAATTTCCCCGGAGGTAGGGGATTCAAAGCCTGAAATCATTCGCAATAAGGTTGTTTTACCGCACCCAGAAGGGCCTAATAAGGTTAAAAACTCTCCTGAGTTAATATCAATATTAATATCACGCAATACGGGTGTATTGCCATAATTTTTGTATACGTGTTTTATTTCAATAAGGGGGTTTTGCATAGTGGCTTTAGCCAAATCACCCATTATCTAAGGTTATGGTTTGTTTGTCTAGTGCCAGAGTAAACGCATCTAATCGTGTGATATAAAGTCACTTTGTCCCTGTTCCGCGCTTTATCTGCGAAATCCAGATTACGATCTTGATTAAGATTGCATAGATCCTGCGCATAAAGTATAGGACATAGCGCCCAAAGTGGTGATTTGTGTTCAAAAATTAGGTGCGTTTGCTCTGGTTTAGTGCAACGTTTTTTGACTCGCATGCTCAAATGTTAACATTGCACTCCATCGCCTATTGTTTTTTTAATATTTTCTCAATATCGTTTAGCATTGTTTCTGTTTCCGTAGTTTCAGATTTAAAAAATCTAGACCTTGATTGTTTTAGTACTTCGCGGGCAGTTTGTGTTGATGACGCGTTATCAGGTGTTAGTTTATTAATAATGTTATTAAATTCTTTCAAGCTTAATGACGTTGCCGGGTAATCCCCCCATTTTTAACCGAAGTTAAAAGTAGAGGGTTAGGCAACTAGTGC
>CAZBNB010000005.1:64675-121917 GCA_964493245.1 uncultured Legionellaceae bacterium | reverse complement strand
AAACTCCGCGACAGAACCCGGCTTATCGACCGACTTAATAGACTTTTTAAATGGGCTGCTTATGTTGTTATGCTTAGATGTTGGTAATTCACATATTTATGGCGGTTTGTTTGCTAAAGAAGACATTGTCTTGCGTTTTAGACAAAGCGCCAAAGCCAGTACTTCAGATGAGTTTGGTTTATTTTTAAAAGCGGTTTTACGTGAAAATGCCTGTGATCCACAAGCCATTCGGCACATTGCAGTGTGTTCTGTGGTACCTCAGCTGGATTATTCTTTGCGATCCGCCTGCATCAAGTATTTCTCAATAGATCCGTTTTTTTTACAAGCGGGAGTTAAAACAGGTTTAAATATTCGCTATAACAATCCTGGTGATGTAGGCGCTGATCGAATTGCTAACGCAATTGCAGCCACACATCTTTTTCCGAATAAAAATCTGATCATCATTGATTTTGGGACTGCCACGACGTTTTGTGTCGTGAATGCAAAAAAAGTTTATCAAGGCGGCGCCATTTTACCTGGTATGCGCTTATCAGTTGAAGCGTTGTCAGCCAATACAGCTAAATTACCGACAGTAGAAATTGTTAAATGTGAGCAAGCACTCGGGCGATCGACAGCTGAAAGTATCCAATCGGGTATTTTTTTTGGTGCGGTGGGTGCTTGCCGTGAATTAATTCAGCGTTTTAAACAGGATGTGTTTGCAGGAGAAGAAGCCGTGGTGATTGCCACAGGTGGTTTTGCTGCTTTATTTGAAAAACAATCTATTTATGATTTGCACTTGCCTGATTTGGTGTTGCAAGGCATACGCTTTGCTGCTGATATGAATATTCAATTGGATGTAAATTATGCGACAATTTTATGACGACAGCCCAGACAGATTATCGATTATAGAAAAATATAATTTATCGCCATCACAGCGTACAAATGCTCGTTATAACGAAGAAAAAATTAAAGCTGAGATCCGTAAAATAACGCAAGAATATAATGAGAAAAAGCAAATTATTGATGCGATTCATAACGATAAAACACACATAATAACACGTTCAGATAACCATTTGATTCATGCTTGGGATACTTATCATGTGATGCCAGAGGATGCGCAATCGTTGCTTTCAAAGCAAGAGAAAGGTAGACGCTTGCTAAAAATAACAAAGCAATATATGAAAGAGCGTATAGAGGAAGAAAAATCGGATGACTCGGGCTTAGCGGATGCACTACCCCAATATTTAGAGATATATGAAAAATCGCTAGAATTATCTTTAAAAAGCATTGAGTTAACACAAAAACTTGCTGATTTAAACTTGTGTCAACAGCAGCATAATTATTATAATCAACAACTTGATAATCTGGCTAAGAGCATTCAGTGTGCAGCAGATCACTCAACGGCTCTAACAAGCCAAGCCGAATCGGCTTATACTGCCTCTAATTCATTTGTGCAAGCATGGAATGATTGGGTAGATCCAAAAAAATACCATCAGCGCGCGAGGCGTTTTAAAACAAATTTGCTTGATTTAGAAAAAGTTATTGTTGACCTAAAAAAACAGCAACCGATCGTGTTGCACGATGCCCGTATTCAAAATCCCAAAAGATATGAAGCGCAATCCGCTATTATCAATACGTTGACAGAGGTTTACGAAAATATCGATCGTTTATCGCAAGATGCAACAACTGCCAAAGATAGACATTTTCAAATAGACATGGCAAAGAAATTTCGAGAAATCGAGCAGCATTGTTGGCAATTGCCTGGCTCAGGGAGTGCTGTTTTACAATATATTTCCGTGTTCTTCTGGTGTTTGACGGCGGCAGTCGTGTTAGCTACCATCTTGGCTTTAAGTTTGTATTTGAGTGGTAACGCAGTGGCAGCTGGATTGGTTGTGTCTGCTTTGACAGCCGTGCATATTTATCCAGCGCTGGTTAGCCTTGCGGCAATGATAGGCTGTAGTATGACTGTGCTAACGCCTGTGGCATTGGGTGTGGGTGCGGGTCTAGTCACTGCGAGTACGTATGGCTTTTTTGGACGTATGGGCCGAGATAAGAATTTATTATCACGCTCAGCGCGCCAAGCCTCGAGTTTATTTTTAGAAGATATTCCTCAAGCCAGTCAGTTTGATTCGCTAAGCTGTTGAGATGATATTTAATGAAGTCCGCTTATACGTAACACGCTAAAAACATCCTCTTTTGTGATGCTCGCAAAGACCGTTGTCATGTTGAGCATCGCGATACATCAGTTGACATCTTTTCCCTTTGATAACAACGTCGCGCACCCTTGGTTGAGCTTTATTTGAATTATTTGCATTTATTTTGATAAACTAGATGTAAATTATATCTTTTGTGAACGACTGCGTGTAAAAAAAATCCATTTTTATCTTGACGTTAGGGAAAATGTGCACCTATAGTGTGTAAAAGTGGATTAAAATAACAAAACAGTGGGGAATTGTGGGAGAGATTCCACAATGGTAAAATCATGTTCCGTGGGATTAACGCCATACACATTGATGGAAAAGGGCGCCTTGCGATACCGACGCGGTATCGTGACGCCTTAGGCATGGAGGATGGTGCTTCTTTGGTAATCACCATTGACACGGAAGAGACATGTTTGCTGCTTTATCCCGCTAAAGAATGGCAAGTGATTGAAGCGAATTTGCAACGGTTACCCAGCTTTGATCCGGTGTCACGACGAATTCAGCGTCTATTAATTGGTCATGCTACCGACGTTAAACTAGACAGCAACGGCCGTCTTCTGTTGCCGCAATTGTTACGTGATCATGCCAAATTAGATAAACGTGTGCTCATGATAGGGCAATGTAATAAGTTTGAAGTATGGTCTGAGGCGCTGTGGGAAGCGCGTCGAGATCAGTGGTTGAACGATGAATCAAGCCAATTAGGGCAGATGTCTGAAGAATTAAAAGCAGTTTCATTATAAGAGGCATGCGGTGCATAAACCGGTATTGATGCAAGAGGTACTTGAAGGCTTAAGAATCATTCCCAATGGTATTTACGTTGATTGTACTTTTGGGCGAGGTGGCCACAGTCGGGCAATATTAAGTGCTCTCAATCAAGAGGGTTTACTGATTGCGATCGATAAAGATTTAACAGCGATTGCGCATGGTGAAGCGCAATTTGCTACCGACCAGCGTGTTCGTTTTTTTCATGGGTCGTTTAGCAAAATTGCCGATGTGGCAAAGCAGTTTGATGTTGTAGGACGTATCGATGGAATATTGATGGATCTCGGCGTGTCATCACCACAATTAGATGATCCCGAGCGAGGCTTCAGTTTTATGCAACAGGGGCCTTTAGATATGCGGATGGATGTAACGCAAGCGTTAAGTGCGGAAGTCTTTGTCAATCAGGCTCAGGAGAGCGAAATGGTGCGCGTGTTTAAGGAGTATGGTGAGGAGCGTTTTGCAGGGCGCATTGCCAGAGCCATTGTGCGTGCGCGCGAAGAGGCACCGATTCGTACGACGCTGGCCTTGGCCGATATTGTCAAGCAAGCGAATCCAAAATGGGAAAAACATAAACATCCTGCAACCCGTGTTTTTCAAGCCATACGCATACACGTTAATCATGAATTAGATGATTTGGCACACAGTTTGCAGCAATGTCTAGACGTATTAGCTGTCAACGGACGATTAGCGGTGATTAGCTTTCATTCATTAGAGGATCGATTGGTGAAGCATTTTATGCGTAAACAAGCACAAGGTGAGCAACCGCCACGTGGTGTGCCAATTAAAGCTTCAGCAATATGTAAAACATTTCATTGCATTGGTAAGGCCATCCTTCCCAGTGAAAAAGAAGTGGTAGAAAACAGTCGTGCAA
Source organism: uncultured Legionellaceae bacterium (assembly GCA_964493245.1). Taxonomy (GTDB): domain Bacteria; phylum Pseudomonadota; class Gammaproteobacteria; order Legionellales; family Legionellaceae; genus CAZBNB01. Next base: position 118,104 of record CAZBNB010000005.1, on the reverse strand, counting down.
GGAGTGCCGTACTGAGAATAGGAGAAAAGTTATCATGAACGCAGCAGCAAGAGATATTCATCAAAGTAATTTATTTCATGGTCAACTTGCAGGTATTCGTTTATCGTTTTCCAGCGCATTACAATTAGGATTGTTGTTAGCGGTTCTTCTGAGCGCATTGTGTGTGGTTTACGTGACGAATTTGCATCGTGTGACACTGAATCAACTGGAACTTTCTGTTCAAAATAACCATCAATTACAGTTACAATGGGGACAGTTGTTACTAGAGCAGGCAAGTTTAGCGACACCATCACGGGTAGAGCATTTAGCAACAGATAAATTAAACATGGTCTTGCCAGCCAGTAAAAAAATCCTCATACTGCATAACGCTTAAGACGTATATTTTAATGCAGTATAAAGCATTGAGAACAGGAAGTTGAAAAGGAACTGAGCAGTGATAAAAAAAGAAAAGGCAGGTCATCACCTTGCTCGACTAGCGACGGTCGCTTTGTTTTTTGTCAGTTTATTCAGTCTCTTATTGTGGCGAACCGTTGATTTAACGGTGCTCAATCAAAAATTTCTTCGTGGTCAAGGCAATGCGCGCAGCTTGCGTACAGTCGATATTCCAGCTTATCGCGGCATGATTTTAGACCGAGAGGGTGCGCCCATGGCTGTTAGTACACCTGTACAGTCTTTATGGGTCAATCCAAAAACGTTTCAGCCCACAGCGACGCAATTAAAAAAACTCGCACGATACTTAAATGTAGAGCCTAAAGCATTAAAAAAACGCCTTACGCAAGCCAGTAATCGAGAGTTTGTTTATCTACAGCGTCAATTAACACCCATGCTAGCGAAAGAAATTGCCGAATTAAATATTCCGGGTGTTAATTTTCAACAAGAGTTTAAACGTTATTATCCTGAAGGTGAAAGTGCTGCCCAGCTATTGGGTTTTACGAATGTAGATGATAACGGCATCGAAGGCTTAGAGTTAGCCTATCAACATTGGCTGATGGGCGTCAGTGGGAAAAAACGCGTGGTGAAAGATCGTTATGGTCGTATCATCGAAGAACTCAATACCTTGAAAGAGCCACGTGCAGGCAACACCTTGCAACTCAGTATTGATAGACGTATACAATTTTTTGCTTATTATGAGCTGCATAAAACCATCGAACAATTTGGTGCAAAGTCTGGTACGGTTGTTGTTTTAGATACACAGACAGGCGAAGTATTAGCGATTGCAAATGCACCTTCTTTCAATCCCAATGTACGTAGTCATTACACTTTAGATACGTACCGTAATAAAGCGCTTACAGATATATTTGAGCCAGGATCGATTATCAAGCCATTTAGTATTGCCAGTGCACTGGACACAGGTCGTTTCACGCCAACAACGGTGATTGACACACGCCCAAGTTGGATAGTGGTGCATGGACGAACGGTGCGAGATGTGCATAATTATGGGGTTTTAGATGTGACCGGCGTGTTACGATACTCGAGTAATGTGGGTGTGACTAAAATGGTGTTAACCAGTCCACCAGAGCAGCTGATTGGTTTATTAACACGATCTGGGTTTTCGCGACGTACCGAGAGTGGCTACCCCGGTGAAAGTGATGGTGCCATAGTCAAAGTAACGGATGCAAATCCGTTTGTTTTGGCAACGCTGAGTTTTGGTTATGGCCTGTCTTCAACGGCCATGCAAGTAGCTAAGGCGTACTCGGTTTTTGCCAATCATGGGCAGCTGATACCGGTACGCTTATTACATCAAGATGTGCAAGAAACAGGCGAGCAGGTTTTGAATCCACAGACAGCCGATCAAGTCTTATCGATGCTGGAAGCGGTGGTAAGCGATGGAACTGGTAAAGCCGCTATGGTTTCTGGTTATCGCATCGCCGGTAAAACGGGTACTGCACGTATTGCAGGTAAGCATGGTTATGACGAGCGCCGCTACATTTCTAGTTTTGTGGGGATTGCACCGGTATCTAAGCCACGCTTGATTGTAGCTGTCTTTATTCATGATCCAACCAAAGGTGGATATTATGGTGCGGCAGTCGCAGCGCCTTTATTTGCGAAAGTAATGAGCACCGCATTGCGTATTCTGGATGTTCCACCTGATCAGCCGAGCACAACATGAAATTAAACCATCTACTGAAACCTTGGGTTAAGGATGCTATTGCAGATTGTGATATTCAACATATTTGTAATGATAGCCGTCAAGTTAAGCCAGGCGATCTTTTTTTAGCTTATCCGGGTGCATTAACGGATGGACGTTTTTATATTGAAAAAGCGCAACAAGCCGGTGCGGTAGCGATAGCTTACGATCCGCATCACATGCCTGTTGATTTGCGCTTGCCTGAGACGTTACCTTGCGTACCAGTACCACATTTAGCCCATTTTCTTGCTGCGATGGCCAGTCGTTTTTATCGGGATCCAACCCGTGATTTAAGTGTTACAGGGGTGACTGGTACGAATGGTAAAACCACCATTGCATATCAATTAGCTCAAGCGCATACCTTGCTTGGCGAAGCGGCTTGTTATATGGGTACTTTAGGGCAAGGCTTTGTGACAGCCTTACAGCCACTGATGAATACCACGCCAGATGCGCTGTGTTTGCAGCGTTTATGTGCAGAATATGTTAGCAATGATATTAAACAATTATGCATGGAAGTGTCCTCACATGCGTTGTGTGAGCATCGTGTTGATCATGTTCATTTTAAACAAGCGATTTATACAAATCTCACCCAAGATCACTTGGATTATCATCAAACAATGCAGGCTTACGCTGGCGCTAAAGCACGTTTATTTGCCTATCCGTCCTTAGAGTGGGTTATTGTGAATAAAGATGACTCATACGCAAACTCTATGTTAACTAAAAAAGCCATTTCTTGCCAACAATTGACTTATGGATTGCATAAATCATGTGATGTGCGTGCAACACATTGTGAATTTAATTTATCTGGTAGTGTTTGCGAAGTATCCTCACCCTGGGGAACACATCGATTGCGTCTTAAAGGGGTAGGGGAATTTAATATTTATAACGGCCTGGCTGTCTTTGCTAGCTTGATGGCCCACGGTTATCGCATTGATGATGTGGTGACCGTGATGACCCAGCTGCATGCCTCTCCTGGTCGTTTGGAGTTAGTGGCAAATACGCCCTGTGTTTTGGTGGATTATGCTCACACACCAGACGCATTGGAAAATGTGCTCAAAACATTATCACAATTGAAAAAAGCACATGGCACCGGATCTCGTCGTCTGTGGGTTGTTTTTGGTTGTGGTGGTGATCGTGATCGCAGTAAGCGTCCTATGATGGGCAAAATTGCTCAAAACTGGGCTGATAACGTCATTTTAACCAGTGATAATCCCCGAACTGAAGATCCAGAGCAGATTTTAGCAGAGATTGCCGCTGGTTTTACGGCGACACAACATATGCAAATGATTGTCGATAGAAAAGAGGCTATTCACCACGTGTTGTCAGTGGCAGATAAAGAAGATATCGTGCTGATTGCTGGCAAGGGGCATGAGTCTTATCAACAAATTGGGCAAGAACGTTTCCCGTTTTCAGATCAAGAAGTTGTTAGAAATTACTTGTCTGTTTAATCTTAAGTGTTGACTTTGCAGGAGTGAACGATCAAATATGGCCGTTCCTTCGTGTGGCGTGAACATTTCTAAACAACTTGAACTGACTCATCAGCCGGAACGGCGATCCGCTCGTCGAAAACAAAGCAGCTGCCTTCCCACATAGATTCTTCGAGTGGAACGTCTTTTAAGTAATTTAAAATACCACCTTCTAGTTGATAGACCGCTTCAAATCCCAAAGACTTAAGATAAGCGGTGGATTTTTCGCAACGAATACCACCCGTACAAAACATAGCAATTTTTTTGTCTTTCTTGTCGAGTAGATTTTTTTCTACATATTCAGGAAAGTCGCGGAAATTTTCTGTTTGCGGGTTGAGTGCGTGTTTGAATGTGCCGAGCTCTACTTCGTAAGTATTCCGAGTGTCGATCACGACCACGTTTGGATCGCTAATCAGTGTATTCCACTCATTTGGTGTGATATGGATACCGGTTTCTTCTCCAGGGTTAAGCCCAGGAATACCCAATGTGACAATTTCCTTGCGCAGTTTTACTTTGGCTTTTTCGTACGGCATCATATCATTGTATGTTTCTTTGAATGTCAAATCAGCGAAACGAGAATCTTGGCGTAAGTAGTCGTAAAAGGCGGTCATGTCGCTCGGTGTGCCGGCAAAGCCACCATTGATACCTTCATGGGCCAATAATATTGTGCCTAAAATGTGGTGTGACTTCATCGCGCTCAAGAGAGGCTCTTTAAGCTCTTCGTAGTTGTCTAGAGGAATAAATTTATAAAATGTTGAAATAATGTAAGCTTTCATAATCTCTTAATCTGTTTGGCGAAGAGCGAAATTCGCACAGTATAACCGATTTTATCTTGCACATCCAAGCCGTTTTCAACGATAATCATGGCTCTATTGCGTACTTAAGGAATTTGAGTGGAAAAAGTTGTTGTGATTATCCCAACTTACAACGAGGCAGAAGTGATCGAAGAAACCATTTTATGTTTGGCGGCAGTCAAGCATGATGTGGTTGATTTCGATTTAAATGTACTTATTTTTGACAGCGCTTCCACCGATCAAACCGTTGCCATTGTTCAACGATTACAGACAACTTATCCTTGGCTTTATTTGCAAACTGAACCTAAAAAATCAGGATTAGGATCGGCATATTGGCAGGCAATGCGGTACGCAACTAATGTATTGTCAGCAGATATCGTTGTTGAGTTTGATGCGGATTTATCACATCAACCGAAATATATTTCGCCAATGCTAGCGTGCCTTAAAACCAATGATGTGGTATTAGGTAGCCGTTATGTGCGTAACGGACAAATTCCTAAAGATTGGGGGTGGCATCGTAAGGTCATTTCAGTATTAGGTAATTATATTGCGCGCGCCATGCTGACACCACGCTACAAAGATTTTACCAGTGGATTTCGTTTTACGCGACGGGCTTTTATTGAGCCGGTGTTACAAGAAAAGTTTTTGTCTAATCATTATGCTTACAAATTACATTTGTTATGGCAGTTACACAAACAACGCGCCAAAATCTATGAATTCCCAATCGTGTTTGTCGATCGTGAAAAAGGATACAGTAAACTACCAACAAACAGCATCTTTGATTCATTACGTGTGGTGGGGTTATTGCGTTTACAAGAAATGAAAATGTATTTTTCAAGAAAGAAAAAGGTGGCTATCAAATCTGATTAGGATCTGTTGACAATTGAGGTGCGAGTCAAGAATCAAGATAATGGTCACTCCCAAAGATTCAAGCATTCCCCCTGAACGATTCGATTACTACGCTTTAAAACGAACCAATTGATAGTAATATGGGATAACCGGCTGAGCAGCGCCTTGGCTATGTGACCAAAAATATTGAATAGGTGATAAATCGATAACTTTGTCTTTTACAAAAGCGCTTTTTAATATCTGTGCGTTTTCAGTGATTAACAAAACAATATCATTGTTAAGAGGCATGTCTTTTGACCAAAAATGATACATCAATGCCTCATATCCAAAGCGATCGCTGCCAACCACAGGATACATGGCATCATTTTTGTCTTGTTGGTGCGCGCGCATTTGATAATAAGCTAACTCACTGGCCAAGTTATAGCGATCGATAGGTAGCAAGGCTAATGGCTTGTGCCATTGTTGTTGTGCTTCTTCAGCAATATGATGTACTTGCTGATTAAAATCTTTCCAATCAATATACTTGGTTAAAAGGGCATGATAAAACGGTATTGGGCGCCCTGACATAATACCGGTGATGAAGACGCTGTAGCTAATCAATAGACCGACACCTAACCACAGCCAATAACGATTTAAGCGTGGAGAATGAACAGCGGATAGCCATGGAATTAAAGCCAATAAAGAAGGGCCTATCCAATTAAATTTAATGGTATGTATTGCACTAAAGCTAGCAAAAAATAATAAAGGTGTGAGTGTAAAGCATTGTATAAATCGCCGCTGTGTGATGTTGATTGCAGTTGTCGTGAGTGGTTTATTTTGTTTGGTAAATAATTTCCATAAGCTCCACAGTCCAATAGGTGTTAAAAAAAAGATTAATAATCCGCCAAATGCTAAAAGTGAGCCTTCATCGGTTGCATTAAAGCGACGCGTGCTTTGAAACAAAAATGATGTCCATTGATGCGTAGCATTCCAATAAATCACAGGAGAAAACAGCAGAAGCGCAATCATGGTTGCGTAGTATGGTTGTGGAGAAGATAAGACACGACGCCATTGTTTGGTAATAATCAGATAGACCAAGACAGCTGGACCAAGTAACACAATCGTGTATTTAGCTAACATTCCCAAACCTAACCACATACCCACCGCATACCAAGCTGTTTTATTTTCTTCGACGAGGGCAACATAAAGATAGTATAAGCAAGCAGACCAAGCAGCAATCAATGGTAAATCAGGGGTAATAATCAAGGCATGTAAAAAAAAGAAGGGTAAAATGGATAGTAAGAAGATGGCACGGATACCGCTATCCGGCGCAATACGACGTGTCAGTTGATAACTAAACCCTGTACAGATACACCAACAGAATAAAGAAGCCGCGCGAACACCAAACTCGCTGCTGCCTAGTAGCAGCGTACAGAGTTTAATGAGTCCCGCAACCATAGGCGGGTGATCTAAATAACCGAAATCAAGATGATTCGCATAGTTCCAATAGTAGGCCTCTTCGGCAATCAGGCTGATTGAGCTCATGGCAACCAAACGGATAAGCAGGGAAATAACAATCAGAAATTGCTGTGCCCGTAGCGTGCCTGTTTGAGAGGCAGTTGTCTTCGTCGAGAAATCAATTATTGTGCTTCGCACTACACCCTCTAAGTCTTATACAACCTGTACATCCTATCATATGACAATGCTTCGTAGCAAAGAGATCAATCAGGGATCAGGGCAAGCGCATCTAATTTTTGAACATAAATCACCGCTTTTGTGATCACATGGCGCCCTTTGTGTGTATAATACATGCAATGTTAATCAAGATCGTAATCTGGGCTCCGCGCATAAAGCGCTGAAAGCAGACAAAGTGATTTTATATCACACGATTAGGTGCGTTTACCCTGAATCAGGGTTAGTAAAAAACCTTCTAGTCTGCCCCCATTGATTACTTGATAAAACTCCAGTTATGATGGTTTTTAAAAATAGAGCGAAGGTTTGAAAAATGCCGATAGAGTATCGTGGTCATGCTTTTGGGAGTTCAACTTCTGGTGATGTGACAAAAATTGCTGTCATCGACTTAGATTCGTGTTTATTTAATGGGTATTTTTATTATCTTTTTGTTAAATACTTGCTTAAAGAGATTATTGCTCAACAACCATCTACAGTGAATAATGTTGATGAAATTTTAGAAAAAGTGGTCAAGATCGCATTCATGGAAGCGAATCAAGGTTTTTTTAGTTTTCTTCAATCAGAAGGTTTTAAAGAGTTTTTTAATGGCTCAGTTCGCCAGTCTAAGCGTCTCGATTATTTGAATGCCAAAGACTGTCTATTGAGTGCGTTTAAGATGAGACATACTCAGTCTACTTATCTTAGTTATAGCATTCAACAAAAACTATACATAGCTTCTATTTTAGACAAGCTGTACACGCCGACAGAGAGAGGTGTTTTTTGTTTTACCGCCTTTTATATTTTTCCATTTATCGAAGAACAATATAATATGACGTATCTTAAGTTTTTATCACCAGATGTGTATTCAAATCAGGCCATTGGTTCAACATACAACGCTTTTGATAGAACATTATCATATGATAATCATGCTCCCAATTTGTTTGATAGCAGTAAAATACTCGATATGACAGCTAAATTGCATATTTTATCAAGTAGAGCCATCGTGTCTGTTTTCGATGATCGACACGATATTATTTACGGTCTTGCTGGCTATTTTTCACAACAATCGCAAATGATACCGTACCTTGTAGAGGCTTTAAATTTTTATATTTATAAATCAGAGAACTATCAATCTCCTACTTTTAAATTCGTACGATCTATCAAAGGAGCGGGACTTAAAAAGGATGCTTATCCGTTAACGATAGCAATGGCTAAAAAAGCATTTGAACTTGATCTAAATGTGAATCGATCGATGCGGAGTAAATATAACTCATACGATGAATTTCAAGCTAACGGTTTTGAATACGTAGGCTCCTCAGAATTTTCCGCCGTCGGTTATCTAAAGGAGTTATCATCTGATTTTTTTGATGCATTTAATTTGTCTGAAGCGATGGCAGTGTCAGTGGTCGGGAGTGAAAATAATCAGCGCGCAAGTTCTCCTTCCTATGGCGAACATCGTTTTCTATCTAATTCTAGTAGCACTAAATCGACGGTCGAAATGAGTTATGCTGAAGAAGAAACATTGGCGACCGGAATAGCTAAAATCGGATTATGAAGGAGGGCAGATTCGATTCCTGAGCTTATAAATCATTCGAATTTGACCCCATTGAATCTCGCCAAATTTGGTTTAATCCCTCTTTGTAAGTTGGAAATTTTAAAGCCACATGCAATTCTTTTTTAATTTTTACATTAGAAACGCGGCGGTTATTGGCATAAAACTCATGCTCCATAGGGGATAACGGTGCTTCTGAATAAGGAATCAAAGGCAGCGGTTCCTGATGCAAAAGATTGGCTGCATACTGATCAACCACATGCACTGGGGTTGGTTCATCATCAGAGACGTTATAGATGGATAAGGGATTCGGTAATTGAATGGATGCCAGCAGCGTAGAAACAATATCATCCACATGAATACGGCAAAATACTTGATTTTCTTTGAAAATACTTTGTTTTTTACCCTGTAGTAGGCGACAAAGAATATTTCTTTTTGGCCCATAAATACCGGATAGTCTAAAAATATGCAGCGGCAATTGATTTTCTTTCGCGAACGACAACCAAGCTTGTTCTGCTTTTAATCGAGCGATACCGGTTGGCGTATGAGGATGACATTCACTTTCTTCATTAACCCAATCACCTTGATGATCACCATATACGCTGGTGGAGGAAAGATAGCCAATCCATTGAAGGCCGGGAGCATGTTTTTTTATTAACTCAGCGTATTGAATGAGTACCGTATCACCTAAGTCACAGATAGGCGGAATACAAATTAACAGATGTGTAGCTAGGCTGATTTTGCTCTCTATAGCAGAATAGTCAAAATCAATGACGGTGATATCTAAATGAGGATGTTGTTGCGCCTCTGGTGTTCGAGAAGTACCAATGACTTGAAAGTGTTGCTCGATCAGTTTGGGTGCCAGTGTTTGCGCAGTGTAACCAAAGCCAAAAATGAGAAAATAAGGGTTCATGGGTTGTGCCTTTTATTAAATGCTGTACACACTGTACCCTGAAAAGGGACGTAGAATGCTATAAACTATCATTAAGAGGTCTTGTTTACGAGGCTGTATCATGAACTTTATACATGTTTTTTTGGGACTACCTTTTTTGGCGGTGTATGCGTTTTTATACCTTATTGTGTCAATTATTGCTTTCGCATTCATATGTATTTGTGCTGCCATTGGGGCCTTCATTAATTTCATTGGAAACAGTATTACGCCTGCTGCTGCTTGCAATCTTGTTGATTATAAGATTGAAGGAACCGATACGCAAATGCCTGACAAGTATAAACAAGAGATACGAGATAGTCGGACATGTAAGCAATTCCATGGGGGAAAGACTGCTCTCAGTAAATCAGTCGTTGAAGCAAGAGAAAAAGGCCGTGCAGAAGAACAAAAGAAGAAATCAGATAAGATTTCACCATCTCAATATCAACCGTAGAACTAAAAGAGAATGATGGATGAGCCGATTGGTTAATAGTCATTGAGTGATCCAAAATAAATCTATATGTTCAAAAAATATAATTTGTGTTAAAATAGAGTACTTTAATGACACATGACTAAATATTGATATGAAAGGATTGGTATTTTTAAAAGAGCTAGCAACCATCGCGCCTGAGCAATTATTTCGCTATGCAATGGATTTTGATAGGCAAACAGATGATGATCGTGGCGTTACTCGGTGGGAAACAACAGAACCAGGTTCTCTTAGTCATGTTTTAAATGCGCTTGCAATGTCTTTAAAGTGGATTCGTGAGCGCAAAATGTTAAATGTGGTTGACTTACAAGCGATACATACCATCTGCTCATCTCATTTGCCCTCTTATGTTTATCCTGGGCAGTTTAGAGTAAACAGAGTTAAATTTTTAATTTTACCTGAAAATACGACTGAAGAAGGGATATCTTATTTTGCTGACTTACTTTTATTGTCTGCTGATGAAAAATGCGAACAAGGATCAGGGGAGATTACATTAATTTCAAAGAATACATTTGAGACTCCTGAAGAAAGGATCAAAGAGGCATTCAAAAAAAATAAAGATGTTACGTATCATGCCCCCATGGCCGGGTTTAATACCGATACTATCAATACTTTAATCACTTTTAATAAGCAACTTGATAACACATACAAGCAGTACAGCATCAACGATAGGGCGCTTGCTACGTGGGTCACGTTATATGATTTATATCCTAATCTTTTATCACAGGAGCACGAAGATTTTATTACAACATATTATAAAAATATTGATGAATTACATCGGTTCTTTCAAAATAAAATAAATGGTATTTTAACCGTACTGTATCAGCAATTAGACTTGCCTTTATTAGATCGCCAAAAATTACACAAAATTGCTCAAGCAGTACAAGACCTAGAGCGATTACATCCGTTTAGAGATGTTAATTGCAGATCATTTTGTGTGGTTTTTTTGATTATCTTACTTATCCAGAATAATTTTTTACCGCCTCTGATCGACAATATCAATAAATTTGATGGATATGATGTGAGTTCTTTAGTAAAGCTGATTGAAGATGGTATAAAGCGAACTGAAGATTTACAGTCTTATATTCAATCAAAAACCGACACAGGCGTGGTGATTGCAGACGAATTATCTTGGTGTGTCATTCCTGACTCGCTCAAACCAAGAGTAAAAGACATTGCACACACATTGAAAGAAGGACTCTTGTCATCTGATTTTAGTATAAAAGAATCGTTATCATCATCTGATGATTCAAAACTAGTAGCTAAAAATCAAGAATGTATCGACGTGTTGATGCAACACATTAATGTCCAATTTCCAGGACTAAATCTCGCTATTCACAATCCAAATCTATTACCATCAGTTCACCAGTTTTTAATGGAATTAAAACCGTTGTTTTTATACGAAGGTGAAATTCAAAACGAAACGATTTTGATCGCTTACTCTGAGTTGAAATCTAAATATTCAGAATACATGAAAAATTTTTCTGATCAGAATTCTTTTGTAAACTTTATTCAAAATGGAAAAGCGCGATACGCTCAAGAAAAACAAAACTCTCCGGTGAGTCTACTAAAGAGACAACCTCCAAAAAGTGCACTTCGTATTCATAGCTCATCAGATACACCGGCGCTTTCAGATGCATCAAGCCAGAACCCCAACTCTCCTACAACACCTTTATTTTTTAAAGATCAAGCTGATACTATGCAAAGCGAGCCGAATCCTGTTGGATTTACATTTCAGTCACTTGTCTAAAAAGTGGATACGGTCATGTGCGATTCATATGAGTGTGCGGATATTATTATCAGTGGGCATGAGGCTATTATTCAAATCACATTGTTACGCATGATTTTATCAGGTAATGTAGGAGCTTAACCAGCAGGCATTCATTTATGGAGAATCGATAATGGACAAAATTAATCCTATATTTACTGCGGCGGCCAAGGTAACTGGTGGGCGCAATGGTCACGCCAAGAGTAATGACGACACTATCAATGTTGACTTATCGTTGCCTAAAACAATGGGTGGACAGGAAAGGCCGAACACGACAACACCTGAGCATTTATTTGCCGCAGGATATGCAGCTTGTTTTGGTGGCGCATTAGATTTTATCGCAAAACAACATAAAAAAGATGCATCTCATGCGGAAGTGACATGTCATGTTTCGATCGGTCCGCGCGAATTGGGTGGATTTGGATTGGCGGTGAAATTACACATCCACGATAAGTTGATATCTCAATCTGATCTTGAATTCTTAGTAAAAGAAGCCCATGAAAAAATTTGCCCTTATTCACATGCAACACGCGGAAATGTTGATGTTGCCTTTGAAATTCAAGGCAGCTAAATATATGGAGTGTCATCAATATTGTTGAACAGGTTGATTGATAGGTGGGTTTAAATGAGGAAATGTAGGAGTCAACCGCTTATTGTCACCCTGTCCTTCGCTCGTAGACGAAACACCCGTACTTTTCGGCGAAAGTGAGCTATTGATTAAAAGCACTTCATACCACAACATACAGAGCTTTGCTCGTTATGATTCGTTGGCGTGCTATTCATATTTTCTTCTGATGTTTTTTTCATAAGCTTGTCTGCTGAAATAATGCGTGTTGTTTCTCTTTTCTGATGAGATTTTTTTTGCGCCTCTACCTGATGATATTCATCCATCGCATCATGCAATCGCTCTTCTATTTGGTCGAAAAAATAGAAGCATTGCTGTACAAATTCACTGACTACTTGTTCGATTCTATTTCCAACGTTTTGATTATTCGCTTTTCGTTTACCTGACGGATAAAAAAACATATGAGTGGTTTCCTATACTAAAAAATCCCGCTCCAACTTCAATGAAGAGGACATTTTGATCACGCTTGTGCAGTCTGTCTAGTCTCATGATTTCACGATCAGAAAATTAAAGTCAATAACTTTAGGATTGACAATTGGTGCTGCGAGTCAAAAATCAAGTTAATTTAGTGCAAATTATCTTGGTTTTTGGCTGTGTCACCAATTCTCTCGACTACTTTCTTTGCAACACTCACTTTGTTTTGCCCATTGAATTTGATACACAAGATGTATCTCAGTTTTTGGACGAGATATTGGCGTGTTTTTTTAATCGAAAAGAGTGTGGTGTTCTTTGGTTTGAAAAGTGGGGGGTATGCGACGCCCAAATCTTCTTTGGTAAATAAAACATACCTGCGTTTTTTACGCCTGGCATACGATTTAAGCGGGAATATCTGCCATTTAAAGTAAAGCATTGAAATGATCCGATATTGGAGTTATTCTGAAAATAAGCCACAAAGTAACTTGTTACTTATTATAAGGATATAAAATGCAATCATCACTTATTAAAAAATTAAACCGTTATGTTTTAAATATCGGGATCCTTGCCATAACACTCATGACTACCAATGCATTTGCTACAGAGTGTGAGTCAGACTGCTATGTGGCATGTGGTGATACTTGCCATAACTCAGGCGGATGTTCATCATCATACCCTGGGTGTGATACTACTACCGGTACATGCCCTGATGCGATATGCGTGGATTAGGATGATGTGATCGATTTATGACAGCATGGTGGCTTAAGAGAAGCAGCATAATGTGATGGCCACTAATTTTGCGGAATCAATGGAATCAATGGGGTCGGACTCGATTGATCCTTTCGTTGCCTCGTTGCGTGCATTGTTTAGATATTATACAATATCGACAATATTTTTTCACAAAAAGTGCCTTGGTGTGACATTACGAGAAATATCTGTTTTATATTTTTACAATGTTAAACAGTTTTTAAATGGTTATTTTATTCGGGCTGAGCCTTTTGTAGCATTATATGTACCATCACCAATCATTGTAGTTTGGATTATTCAAATCGCATTGTTTATACCAACGTTTATTATATGGCCATTCTGCATGCGTCAGATCATCCCAGATATAACAAGAATCAATCGAGTCTGACCCCATTGATTTGTTGCAATTAAGTCTGACCCCATTGATTTGAATAAGAGCATTTTAGAAGGAAAATGATTCCAAAAAATTGATCTGATTGTTTTGTTATATTACAATTAGCCATCCATCTTAAATGAGTGTATGTATTGAAAATATTCAAGAAAATAGATCAAAAACTAATTGTACCAAGAATGAATATAGCGCGGTACAAACAATTGAATCAAGTGTCTCTTGAGCAAGCCAAGAAAAAAATTAATGAACTTGAACAAACGCTCAGACAGTCAGAGAATCTTTCGGATTTTGATAAGGATACGCTATTCAATAGGATAGTGTTGCACGGGATCATGCTTTTTACCCTAAAAAAAGCAAACGATATGCTGGATAATGATAATAATCTTGTCGTAAAAGAACGCTCGATTGAAGACATCGACGAAACTAGAGCGTGTATCGACAAATTACTAGAAACAATGCCACAAATGCTTAGCGATCAAGATTTAAAAAATATCTCTCTGTTTTCGGTACTCTTGGTTGGTAATGCAATGATGCTTCGTGATCGCGCTGAAATGGATGCAGATTATTATCGTCTGTCGGGGCTGAAATGCGTATACGCATTTGTGGTTGGTTTGTGTCTTGGTGTATTGGTGACAGCTATTTTGGCACCGTTGGGTGGCCTCGGTGTTTTCCCCCTGGCGCTATTCGGTATTATTGTCGGTTCTATTTTTGGAGGCGCGCTATTATATTTACCTGTCGGTTTTATTTTAGATCTCTTTAAAACACCTTACCTTAAAGAGATGATGCGATTAGAAAAGTCGTTGCTTCCGCTCAGTGAAGGCAATATTCGTAGACTTGATTTAATCAACTCGGTTAATGCGTCGTGTCCTGCACTTAAGACGAACTCTATATTTCAAAACAAGATATATCCTTCTTTGAAAGCGACTAGCTATGATTCGACCGTTGTATACTCTATGATGTCGTTAAAGAATTTATAACCCATGTCTATTCCGAATCATTTCTTGTCCTGTGCAAAGAGAAGTGTTATTACAATATGGCTCGATGAGTTACGTGCCGTTTTAAACCATTAAGAACTGTTACAAAGTTACCCAATGGTAACGAGGGTCGGAGTCGAACCCTGTTGTAACCATTTGATTTTATTGGTTTAGAATAATAAGGACTCGGAACTTACCCAATATCTTACCCAACGTGGTGTATGATACCTGATTTGAATGCTTGCGAAAAGATGCGAATGATTAAGAAAACTTAACTTAGTAATAACACCCAGCCAGCGTAACTGAGTGTTATTGTTAAGTTAAAAATAATGCGTCTTTAATTCTGCTAGAACGATAATTAACACTTCAAATGTTCCATTTTTTCGTACATTATTTGACGTTGACGAAGAAATGGAACATACTTCATATATTATGAAGAATAAAACATACGCTGAACGCGTGCTTGAACTCGCAAACCAAAAAGAAATAATTAGACTCCGCGATCTTAAGCAAATAGACATCCCGCGGGTTGTTTTGACACGCCTCATACGAAGCGGTCAATTGGAAAAAATTGCTCGTGGATTGTATTGTGTTCCCAACAAACCAGTTACTGAGAACAGTAGTCTGGTAACGATTGCAATTAAAATCCCACAAGCAATTTTTTGCTTGCTAACCGCGTTGCAAATTCATGAGATTACCACACAATTGCCCCGCCAAATATGGATAGCTATGCCACGCGGAAGTCATGTGCCAAAACTAGATTACCCTCCAATTAAAATGATTCAATGCACAGCTAACATTTATTCAACAGGGGTAGAGACCATTGAATATGACAAACAAACCGTACGGGTATATAGCCCTGCGAAAACAGTGGTTGATTGTTTTAAATATCGAAATACAATTGGTCTTGATGTTGCCATTGAGGCATTAAAAGAAGTCCGTGCACAAAAAAAAGCTACAGCAGATGAACTATGGCATTTTGCAAAAATAGCTCGTGTCACTAATGTGATGCGCCCTTATCTTGAGGTAATTGAATGAAGAATAATCTCGCAGAATCTATTCGAGCCCGCTTACTTAACTTATCAAAATCAGAAGGCTCTGATTTTAGTACATTACTAACTCGATATGCTTTGGAACGCTTTTTATACCGTATAAGTCAATCTGAATATGTGAATTTCTTCTTACTTAAAGGCGCGTTATTGTTTGCGCTCTGGTACGATATGCCCCACAGACCAACAAAAGATATTGATTTGCTTGGCTTTGGGCAAAGCGATTTACTGACTATGAAGCGTATATTTCAGGAAATTGCCACAATCCCTTGTGAAGATGGGATCTCTTTTAGTCCTATTAGCATCATCGTGGATGAAATTAGAAAAAACACCGGTTATATAGGTGCTAGAGTTATTCTTTCAGGTGAATTGGCAAAGGCCCGCTGTAAAATACAAATTGATATTGGATTTGGCGATGCAGTCACGCCCGAACCAATTGAGGCAACCTATCCCGTTCTTCTCAATGATCTTCCGGTACCTTGCTTGCGAGCTTATCCAGTTTATACGGTCATTGCAGAAAAGCTGCACGCAATCACAATGCTTGGTATGGCCAATAGTCGATTAAAAGATTACTTAGATCTTACAGTTATGTTTGATCGAGAAGAGATCGATACAAATATACTGGCACGTGCAATTTTTGCGACTTTTAGAAGGAGAGGTACAGAAATTCCACTCAATTTACCCATTGGTTTAACCGATGAGTTTGGAAATGATGTCTCTCGGCAGTCTATTTGGAATGTTTTTTTGAAAAAAAATGAACTGGAACCAATTTCATTGCAAAATGTCGTAGCAGCGCTAAGAGTACGCCTAGAACTTGTTTTAAATCAAGCGGCATTATTGAGTTCAGACGCTCAACTTATTCCAAATCAAAAAACCATCAATGCTATGAAAGAAGCACACCATGGACAATTAAAATCATTTAAAACCGTTCAATCGCTTATGAAAGATTTAAATAGTCAGAGCGATTGAGCACTAAATTGTATAGTACAAGGATAACTTCAAATGCTTGTTGTTTTTATTGCTGGGGCTTCTGCTTCCGGAAAAACTAAATTTGCACAACAACTTCTTATAAAATTTAATGAAATTGATATCGATTGCTTATCCATAAAAATGGACGATTATTATAAAGAAATTCCACTTGGCGTAGATCTTCATGAATATAAGCAAATGACCAATTTTGATAATCCAAACAGTTTAGATCTCCCTTTATTAAAAGACCATATCATCACTTTAGGCCAAGGAGAACATATTGATAAACCTGTGTTCGATTTTAAAATTGAGCGCCGCATAAGGCCAGAGCCAATCATACCACCTACTGTTTTATTGATTGATGGTACATCTGCACTATTTTTTGCTAATTATTTTATGCGTGATTTGCAGACAACGTATAAAATTTTTATTGAAGTAAATCAAGAAGTACTATTAAAAAGGCGAATCCAACGTGATCTTTTGGAGCGAGGATATGCTGATGAAATGAGCATTTTAAAGAAAGACGCGGAATTTGTTAAACCTACCTTTTCTACATTGATTGAGCCAACTAAAGATTTTGCTGATATTATTATCAATAATAATGAGGAGTATGATATGAAGGCTCACGTGCCTTCCTTTATACCATATGTAGAGAAAACAGTAGAGGCATTAAAAAAAATGTTACCCATTGGTAAGTAATATAAAAATTAATGGCGTTGTCCAGTCATCTCCTTTGTATTGTGAACAAGATATGAGAGCATATCATCGAATTAGTAAGAATCTCACGATAAGCAGACAGGATAGAAATCAATGGGGTCGGACTCGATTGATCCTTTCGTTGTCTCGTTGCATTCATTGTTTATATATTCTACAATATCGACAATATTTTTTCACAAAAAGTGCCTTGGTGTGACATTACGAGAAATATCTGTTTTATATTTTTACAATGTTAAACAGTTTTTAAATGGTTATTTTATTCGGGCTGAGCCTTTTGTAGCATTATATGTACCATCACCAATCATTGTAGTTTGGATTATTCAAATCGCATTGTTTATACCAACGTTTATTATATGGCCATTCTGCATGCGTCAGATCATCCCAGATATAACAAGAATCAATCGAGTCTGACCCCATTGATTGAGGGTTTCTTACCCAAAGTATGCGCGGTTACATGCGAAAAATAACGAATAGTTGAGAAGAGATTGAGAAGTAGAAGTCAGTGTTATTTTAATAAGAATCAAGAAGTTATGTGCCGTTGCGAACCATTAAGTATTGTTAAGAAAACACTCAATGGTA
Organism: uncultured Legionellaceae bacterium; assembly: GCA_964493245.1. Lineage (GTDB taxonomy): Bacteria > Pseudomonadota > Gammaproteobacteria > Legionellales > Legionellaceae > CAZBNB01. Next base: position 100,014 of record CAZBNB010000005.1, on the reverse strand, counting down.
CCGAGGGTCGGACTCGAACCGACACGGTGTCACCACCACCGGATTTTGAATCCGGCGCGTCTACCAATTCCGCCACCCCGGCACAGGTCGGCATTATAGCAAAGACTGAAATCAATTGACAATGGGCTAAGGCACGATAATTTGATTAATTTTTTATTTAATCAACTCTGCTTATACTCTTTGCACATGCGTTTTCAGTTTTATGCTATAAGCCCAGTCTTTGAGTGCGCTCTTGTTCTGCTATGTTTGTTTCCATTTGTTTTTTTTGTCTTAATTTTTCTTGTGTGAGTTGATGTTGTTGGTGGTGTTTATCAACTCGTAGACGTCTTAACAGATTAAGATACAAGTTAAAAAATGAGGTATGTAGGGAAGACACGAAGGGTTGTTTTTTGATGTTTTTTAGAAGAGGCATTTTTTTAGGAGCGTACGTGCCGGCATCGTTTTTATTGTTTAGATAGGATGGTTTAAAGCTTGGGCGTGGTGAACGAATATATTGTTGCATTTTACTGTCAAAATCTTCTTGTTGCCGTTTACGCAAGCTTGTTTGCTGACTTGAAAGGCGTTTTTGTTCCATCGTGCGTAACCACATCTCTTGTATCCGTTTAATGTTTAGTTTTAGTTGATACGGTGACATGATCTCAGCTCCTTTTCAGTTGCGTTATTTTTTACATTGTAGCACTAAAAATTTGTAACATTAAAAATACAATATTTTTCTTAAGCCCAGTTTCAATAATTCCCAAACACAATTTGCCTTTAATTTGCCTTTAATTTGCATTTTATGCTTATTATGTGGTATAAATTGTGTCAAATTAAATCTAGTAGGTGGATTTTTATGATATCTCAACGATGGGTTGTTTGGCTATTTTTTTTAGGATTTAGTTGGAGCGTATTTGCTGAAGCACCCCAAACACAGCCTCTATTATCGGTAGAGCAAGATACCATCCATGTTTTTCAACAATCATCTCCCAAAGTCGTGTATGTGCATCGCATGACGCATGTGGTGAATCGTGCGAATCAATCGATGCATGTTGTACCCGCAGGGACCGGATCCGGTATTATTTGGGATAAACAAGGTCATGTGGTCACTAATTATCATGTGATTCGTAAAGCCGATGAATTAGCGGTGACACTGGGTAATATCACTGTCCCAGTCAAAGTAGTCGGAGCTGAGCCTCGCAAAGACATTGCTGTGCTTAAAATAACATCACCGGTTATTTTAAAAAAATTAGCGACATTTCAACCCTTTGCAATCGCATCGACATCCGGATTATTAGTTGGTCAAACAGCCATTGCGATTGGTAATCCATTTGGTTTTGATCACAGTTTAACCAAAGGAATCATTTCTGCTCTGGGTCGTCGTATGCCAGGTATTGGGGGTGTGACCATTCATAATATGATTCAAACTGACGCCTCGATTAATCCTGGTAATTCAGGTGGGCCATTATTGGACAGTTCAGGACGTTTGATTGGTATGAATACGGCTATTTTTTCACAAACCGGCTCATCTGCGGGTGTTGGTTTTGCGGTGCCAGCCGATGAAATTGCAAAAACAGTTACACAAATTATTCAGCATGGCCGTGTGCAGTTAGCAGGCATTGGTATTCAACCCGTGAGTCCTGAGTTAGCAAAAAAACGCTTTGGCGTTGAAACCGGGATTTTGATCGCCTCAGTGCTACCGCATACGCCTGCGGATCAAGCAAAATTGCGCCCAACCGTTAAAGGATATTTGGGACGAGGGCAGCGTGGGGATGTGATCGTTGCAATCAATGGTCAACCCGTTGCTGATTATGATGCTTTATATAATCTTCTTTGTGATGTTAAAATTGGAGAGAAGATTACATTAACCGTTGAGCGTGATGGTTTAAAAATTTATCATCGCATGAAAACAATTGATGTGGCAGCGATTTAATCACAGACTAAATGAGTGCTAAGCAGAGTTGAATGAACTCTGCTTATTTAAAAAGGAGTTTTATTCATGCAAAAACCATTACATATTAATACGCCTTTGATTCATTCACAGTATCTTGAAAATCAATGTCACAAATCCATTTATTTTAAATTAGATGCTTTGCAGCCGTCTGCTTCATTTAAATTGCGTGGTATCGGGCGATTGTGTCAACAATATGTGGCAGAAGGGGTACAGCAATTTGTTGCCTCATCCGGTGGTAATGCTGGCATTTCAGTTGCCTATTGTGGTAAAAAACTGAATATTCCCACGACCGTATTTATTCCCTCAACCAGTCATCAACTTTTTATTGATGAAATCAAATCTTATGGCGCGCAGGTGATTGTCGCCGGTGATGTTTGGAATGATGCTCATGCAGCCGCTTGTCGATATGCAGAAGAGCATCATGCTGCCTATATTCCCCCTTTTGATCATCCAACCATTTGGGAAGGGCATGCAACCTTAATTCATGAAATAGACGATGCTGGTTTACGCCCAGATGTGGTCGTTGCCGCTGTCGGCGGGGGAGGATTAGCCTGCGGTATTTTAGAAGGAATGCATCAAAGAGGCTGGGAAGATATTCCTCTTATTGCCGTAGAAACAGCCGGTGCAGATTGTTTTTCCCAATCAGTCAAAGCCGGAAAAATGGTGACGTTAGATAAAATAACCAGTAAAGCCACCAGTTTAGGTGCCAAACATGTGGCGCCTAAACTATTAGAGTGGCTTCCCAAGCATCCGATTCATTCAGTGGTCGTGACGGATGCTGACGCTGAACAAGGTGCGCGTGCGTTTGCAAAAGATAAGCGTATTTTGGTCGAGCTTTCTGCTGGTGCTGCGCTATCAATTGTTTATCAGCATCATGCTGTGCTAGCACCGTATCAAAAAATCCTAGTAGAAGTATGTGGCGGACTCAATACGTCTTTTTTTAATGTATAATAATTCAATTGCACTAAATTAAGGAATATTAGGGCGTACTTTGTCATCCACGCAACAATGCCACGCGGGAATGACAAACAGACTTAACTTAGTGCCATTGATGTATAACTAAACATTTAAAATGTCAGATTTGATAGCGATCTCACCGGTTTATCGTTCGTGGGATGTTATTTTCTCTAGAAGTTTGCGGAAGCGTCATTTTTCAGGCGGTTTTAAGGGGTAAAAAGCACAAGGATGTGCTTTTTAGCGCCACCGAGCGGGAGCGAATTGGCGCGCCCCCTTAAAACCGCCTGAAAAATGGATTAAGCGGACGCTACTTCTAGAGAAAATAACATCCCACGAACGATAAACCTTACTCGGATCTCTAAGCCTGAAATCCAATACGATCAATTTCACCAGGCTTTAGAGATATTTACTTATCACGAAACAATTCACGCCCAATTAACATCCGTCGAATTTCTGACGTACCAGCACCGATTTCATATAATTTAGCATCGCGTAACAATCGACCGGTAGGGTATTCATTCACATACCCATTACCACCCAAAATCTGAATTGCTTGTAACGCCATTTGTGTGGCACGTTCAGCCGTGTACAAAATCACACTGGCTGCATCTTTACGACCCACGCGACCTTGATCACAAGCACCTGCTACCGCATAAAGATACGCACGTGAGGCATTGAGGTCGGTATACATATCCGCAAGTTTTGCTTGAATCAATTGAAACTCACCAATCGGTTTATCAAATTGTTTGCGCTCCTGAACGTAAGGCAAGACGATGTCCAAACAAGCCTGCATAATGCCAACAGGGCCCGCCGCTAAAATCGTGCGCTCATAATCTAATCCACTCATCAAAACGGCCACGCCCTGATTTAATGTCCCCAAAATCTGTGAGGCAGGGACATGACATTGATCAAAAACCAATTCACACGTATTTGAACCACGCATACCCAATTTATCTAATTTTTGTGCTGTATAAAAACCAGGAAAATCTTTTTCAATGATAAAAGCCGTGATGCCTTTACTGCCAGCTTGTTTGTCTGTTTTGGCATAAACCACCAGCACATCTGCATCAGGGCCATTGGTAATCCACATTTTACTGCCATTTAAAATATAGCCATCACCTGTTTGTTGCGCCTGCAGTTGCATACTAACCACATCTGAACCTGCATTTGCCTCGCTCATTGCCAATGCACCTATCCATTCACCACGGATCAAATGAGGTAAGTAGCGTTTTTTTTGTGCTTCATTGCCATTTAAATAGATTTGATTAACACACAGATTTGAATGTGCACCGTAGCTTAAACCCACAGATGCACTGGCACGAGAAATTTCTTCCATAGCAATCGCGTGGGCGAGATACCCCATGTTCGCACCACCATATTCTTCACTGACCGTGATGCCCAACAATCCCATGTCACCTAATTTACGCCACAGCGCTATCGGAAACGCATTTTGATGATCAATGTCTGCTGCCAGTGGCGCTATTTCACGTTGAGCAAATTGATAAACACTTTGACGTAATTGCGCATAAATATCATCTTGATGATGTTGTAATCCGTGGTACATGTCCAAATCTCCTGATAAATTCGATACTGAATCATGACGAAAAATAACGGTCTTGTAAATGTGTGAAATCTTACTTCGATTAGGGTGAATGAGATGGATCAATCGCCAGCGATAGTCAGCTGTAATTGTTTGACGGTTGCTTCATAATCTGCCGTAGAAAACAACGCCGTACCAACCACAAACTCACTCGCACCAGCCTCAGCGACGGAGTGAATTGTTTTTAAAGAAACGCCACCGTCAACACAAATCGATAAATGCGGATAAGCATCGTGTATTTGGCTAATTTTAGGCAAGACATGTGGAATCAACTGCTGCCCACCAAATCCAGGATTAACCGTCATCACCAACACAAAATCTAGATATTGATGGCACCAAGTTAAACAATCAGTCGGTGTGGCAGGATTAAATGCCAGCCCAGCAGAGACACCCAGCTGAGAAATCAATTGTAAGCTGCGATCAAGATGTATTGTCGCATCAGGGTGAATGCTGATACGCGTTGCACCGGCATCAGCAAACTGCTGAATCAGCGCGTCAACAGGGGTGACCATTAAGTGAACATCAATACCCAATTGTGGAAATTGCTGCTTCAACGCCTGGCAAACCAACGGTCCAAATGTCATCGTTGGTACGTAATGGTTATCCATAATATCCAGATGCACCGTATCAATGCCGGCTTTTATAACGGCCTCAATCTCTTTTCCAAGTGCCAATGGATCCGCAGCCAATAATGATGGGAAGATACGATATGCTGTTTGTTTAGGCAACGTTAAAAACTCCATTAAAACCAATATTAACAGAAATAAGCTGCGTATTCTTACCGAAAATATTCACAGTGCTGTTGGTGTCAGTTGAACCATAAGGCGTGATAACCGTGTAAGTAGAACTGGGATCGTTCGATTTAGTGGCCCAATAACGTACATCCAAAAACAACCAGGTGAAGTCATCCATAAAGTAATTTATACCACCAACGACCTGGCCTGCGATTGAGCCACGTGATTGCAATACCTCAAGAATTTCTCGGCTGTCATTGGTTTCCGTTGAGTTGATTTGCGCACGGTAAAATTGCAGCGCATTTTGTACATATCCATAACCAATGCCTAAGCCCACAAAAGGCACCACAGTCGAGTAGCCATCTTGATTTGGTATGAAAAAATCATAATAACCATTCACCATAAACGCACCTGTATTGGTATCACCTTGAATATGCGCATCAGTCGTGGTTTCCATGTTACTAAAATAAACTTTGGTTGGTGTTTGAAGGCTAGGAACGGAGCTGACAGTTAAATCATTAATCGTCAGTTGACTGAAATGATTGTTGTTATACATGCCTTCTAATTCTAAACGATAATTGGTACAAAACCGGTAACCCAATTGTAGACCTACATTGCCTAGGACAGAGTGCGATAAACTACCCGATTGGAAGCTAATGGTGGTTTGTTGCCCGGTAAATGTCGCCGGATTAGGCAGTGTGAAAGACGTGCTGGGTGTATAACTTGGACCAAGAAAAACCCCGCCATAGTTCCCATCAACCGGGTTAAAGGCCAGTGCAGCAGGCACTGCGCTACACAGCAAGCCTAGAGCGAAAGAGCGGTGTAAAATTTGCTTCATCATCTGTGTTTATCCCTAAAGCATTTAAAATGTGGTGTATATCTTGCGCACATGCGTTTTCGGTTTTTTAGCGCTCAGATATGGTTCAGCTCGTGTCTTAAAAAATGCGCGCATCGTTATTCATATGTAAGCCTTTTTTAAGGCACGAGATGAGCCTTAGATGGGATGCTACAAAAGTGAAAACGCATGTGTGCAAGGTATATATACCCCAATTATTTATAATTGTTCCCATCAAATCGATACGTTGCACCCACCGTTGCCATATGAACTTGGAACATTTTTCCAAATGAAAATAAATTATTGGTGCCAACGTAACGGTAACCCACATTCAGTGCATAATTTTCAGCAAAATTAAACGTGATTCCACCGGTTCCCTGATAAGCGAATGCAGAGCTTGCTGCACTAAATTGAGTCGACAGAGTCGGGCCCGTGGCATTTAAACGGCTTTGTATCCAACCATAACCTAAGCCAGCACCCAAATAAGGTTGCAGTGAGGGTGCTAACCAACCAGGAAAATCATAGTAAATATTAGCCAAACCGATAACAGCCTGGTTGTAACCATCCACACCAGTTTGTGTGACGCTGTTGATTTGAAATGTTTGTGTATTTGCCTTGAGATAGGTGATTTCGCCTTCATAACGCATGGGGTTGCTTTTGAAGCCAATACTGCCACCCGCTTGAAATCCGGACTCGTATCGTACGTGATTTCGTGTCAAGGAACCACTGGTTTTGTTAATATTATCTGGTACGTAGGCATAACCACCAAATACCTTCGAATACCAACCATCAATCGGCGTAGCCGCATAAGAAAGGCAAAATGGGAGCAGAGAAGCTAAAAAAGCAACAATCTTCATGATATTCTCAGCAAGACGAAATAGTTATTCCATGTTAACGAGTTACTTCAATTTTGCAAGTGCTTTGTGATCGGATATCGCCAGTCTCGACCAAAAGCACAAGCCGTTATTTTCGTGCCAGGCGGAGATTGATAGCGTTTATATTCATTGCGAGCAATGAGCTTCACCACTTTTAGAACCGTTTCTTGTGGATAGCCCGCTTGAATCAATGCCGCTGCATCGAGCCTATTTTCGATATGGTCTTTTAAAATCGCATCTAATAACCCGTAGTCAGGGAGACTATCCTGATCGGTCTGGTTGAAAGCCAACTCGGCTGTGGGTGGCCGTGTCAGTACACGCTCTGGAATCACAGGGGAGAGATGATTGCGATAGTGAGCCAGCGAATATACCATGGTTTTGTAGACATCTTTGAGGACAGAAAAACCACCACACATATCGCCATATAACGTTGAATAACCCACCGCCATTTCACTTTTGTTACTGGTATTGAGTAGCATAAAGCCACTTTTATTAGACAAGGCCATCAGGAGTAAACCGCGTATACGTGCTTGTAAATTTTCTTCTGTCGTATCAGCTTGTTGATCGACAAAGACAGGTGCTAATGTTTCGATGATTGCTTGATAAGACTTTTCAATCGGTAATATCTCATAAGCGACATTCAAAGTGCGAATTTGTATAAGCGCATCTTCTTCGCTGATATCCGCGGTATAACGAGAGGGCATGAAAACAGCTTTGACACGAGAGGCACCTAAAGCATCAACCGCGATGGCTAACGTGAGTGCGGAGTCAATACCACCAGATAATCCCAGTAATACCCCAGGAAACTGATTTTTATTGACATAATCACGCAATCCGCACATCAACGCTTGGTAGATGAGTGCACAGGAGTCATCTTGTGGTGTCGATAAATGAAAGGGGAGCTTATTTTCAAGCCCCGGCTTTTTAATAGAGCCAGAAGCGGTGGTAAATGTTCCGGCTTGATAATGAATAGCGTAGAGATCTTCGGTGAAGGTACTGGCTTCAAAGGGAAAATCGCCATTGGCATCCATGACACAGGAGCGCCCATCAAAAACCAATTCGTCTTGTCCACCGACTTGATTGACATAAACAATGGCAATATGCTGCTTAGCATAAGTGCGTAGTTGTTGTTGCCGTTGCGTTGCTTTTTGTAATTCAAATGGTGATGCGTTGATGGTGATTAATAGCTCAACGCCGTGTTTAATTGCGGACTCCACTGGCCCAGGTTGCCATAAATCTTCACAAATCACCAAACCCAATTGATAACCATGAATGGTAAATAAACAAGGCTCATGATTCCCTGCTGTGAAGTATCGTGCCTCATCAAATACGCCATAATTAGGTAAATGAAATTTGTGATATTCAGCGATACAATGTTGCTTATACAAAATAGCTGCTGTGTTGAAACGTAAGTGATGGTTTCGTGAAGGATAACCGATAATAACATGACAGTCTTTTGTACAGTTTATAATCGCTTGTCGTGCGACCTCAACCTCATCGAGCATCGCATCACGAAACACCAAATCTTCAATAGGATAGCCCGTGATACACAGTTCGGGAAAAACGATTAAATCGTATTGTGATTGATGTGTACTAATCAGTTCAATAATCCTCGCCGTATTGCTAGCAATGGCACCAACGGTTGGGTTTATTTGTGCCATGAGTATGTTAAGCGCGGGCTTGGTAACATGATTAGACATACAAATATTCTGCTTGAGCGGATGATGGGTCTATTATACTGATGCGATATAAGCAGATCTACAGCATACTGAATGCAAAACATAGAATATTAGTGTATTATTTAACCCCCATGTCTCGCTAACACTCGATTTGGATATATTCCTGTTATGTTAAAAGCTGCTTTATCTCAAATGACGCGTGAGTTTTCGTCGTCAGCCTTCCTCAATGGCCAACGTGATTACAATCAAGGCCATGTGTTGAGCATTCGTTTGAGTGACGGCTTATTATTAGGGCGAGTCAAGGAGCATACCGGGCAAATTTATAATATTCATGTTGATTTAAAAACTTGGCCCAAAACGCCAACATTGTGTAACTGTCCGGAACGCCATCAGTGTAAACATGCGGCAGCTTGTTTTTTTGCTTTACAAGCGAAAGAGAATTTGAGTGTGGTCAAACCCAAAAGAGAACCGACGATAAGCCGTTTATCTCAAGAAAACAGTTGGGAGTCTGAGTCTGATCACATGATGGTTACGGATGAAATGGTGTGGTATTCCACCGTATCAGAACAAGAGCATGATTTTTTCGCATATCAGTTAGGTATTTTAATTGATGACAAACCGGTGAACATTGTACCTGTCGTGGTGTCATTATTGCGTCGCTATGATTTTCATACGCTGGAAAATTTACCAGATAATGAGCCTTTGTTAGTTCCCGTTGAAGCGGATCAATGGCTGCGTCTTGAATTAGGGCGTATGAAGCCGTTATTGAGGCTCATCAAACAAGCCGGTTGGCATGAAGGGGAGCCTACGGATATTCGCTTGCGGCGATATCAATTGGCATTAATGTACGAAGCGGAACAAGCCATCAAAGCGTTACGGTCTCGTTGGTTAGGAACGGCGGCGGTTCAGGAAAAGTTAGCAGCACTGGGTGTGATAGAAGCGTTGCCAACTGTTCAGCCCCCACGTGGATTAAATACTACTTTACGTAGTTACCAGCAGCATGGTTTAAATTGGTTGCAATTTCTAAAAAACCAAGGGTTTGCTGGTATTTTAGCGGATGATATGGGGCTTGGAAAAACGGTGCAAACATTGGCCCATTTGCTACATGATAAAGAGCAAGGGTTGTTGACCAGTGCCAGTTTGATTGTGGCGCCTACGAGTTTAATTTGTAATTGGCAAGATGAAGCGGCGCGCTTTGCTCCTGATTTAAAAGTGCTTTTATTTCATGGACATGCTCGTCATGATGTTGATTTTGATGAATATGATGTGGTGATTGCGACTTATGGATTATTACAGCGCGACAAAGCGCGTTTTTTAGCTTATTCATTTTATTATTTAATCTTAGATGAAGCGCAATTTATCAAAAACTCAAGAACAAAAACAACACAAATTGTTCATCAGTTGCGAGCAAAGCACCGCTTGTGTTTGACTGGCACGCCACTGGAAAACCATTTGGGCGAGTTATGGTCTTTGTTTCATTTTTTAATGCCAGGATTTTTAGGTGATGCGAAACATTTCCGACAGTTTTTTCGTATTCCCATTGAAAAAAATCAAGATTTAGATCGCCAATCTATCTTACATGGGCGTATTCGTTCTTTTGTATTACGTCGTACTAAAAATGAAGTGATGCAAGAGTTGCCACCGAAAACAGAAATGAAGCGTTTCATTGCTTTAACCGGTGCGCAGCGTGATTTGTACGAAGCCATTCGTTTATCGATGGAAAAGAAGGTGCGTGAGGCTATTGCAGAGCAAGGATTAGCAAGAAGTCAAATGTTGGTCTTAGAGGCTTTGTTAAAGTTACGTCAAGTTTGTTGTGACCCACGGCTTTTATCCTTACCTGAAGCCAGTATCGCGCACGGACATTCTGCTAAATTAGATGAACTCATGACCTTATTAGACAATTTACTGAATGAAGGTCGACGCGTGCTGGTTTTTTCACAATTTACCTCGATGTTGGCACTGATAGAAGCACAGTTGCAAAAACGTGATTATGCTTATTTCTTGTTAACTGGCCAGACAAAAAATCGCCAAGCCCTGGTCGATCGTTTCCAAGCAGGAGAAGTGCCTGTTTTTTTAATTAGTCTGAAAGCGGGTGGTGTGGGCTTGAATTTAACGCGAGCAGATACCGTTATTTTGTACGATCCTTGGTGGAATCCAGCAATACACGATCAAGCAGCTAGCCGCAGCCATCGTATTGGCCAAGAAAACCCGGTCTTTATCTATCAATTTATTGCACAAGGAACAGTAGAAGAGGTCATGTTAGATATGCAAGCGAAAAAACGCGATATATTTAACAGTGTTTTTGCCAGCCAGGAAGCACCGCTTGCGTTTGGTTTGACAGAAGCAGATTTGACGCGATTTTTTGCTAAGTACGAATAGGGTTTGCCCTGATTGTTTTGACTAAAAAGTTTTGCTACCCTAGCGCCTGTTTTAGGGGTCTTAATATCGACGCCGTGAAGCATATGCCCATTAAACAAGGATGCGCAATGAAACGACTTCAAATAACCCATTTTCTTTTTTTGTCACTGGTCTTGGTGATGGCGCATGCTGAGGATAGTGATTCATCACTGGTCTTATCTCTCCCTGACGATAAAGGCGGTTTTACCGCTTCTGCGTACCCGCTTTTTTTACAGCCGCATACATCTGGTGCTGAGGGCTTGGGTCTGCCATCCCCCGATCTTCAACTCGTTGAGAGTGCGATGACGACACCAGGATATGCTTGGGGTTTTAAGCTTGAAGTCGGGGAAGATTTTGCGCATGGTTTTGGTGTTGCAACCAATTGGTATCATCAACAAGCGACGTATAGAAATCATACGGGCGCTTTTCCGTCTACCGATACCAATATCAATGTTCTTTCTGCAGACACAAAACTACAACCAAGTTGGGATACGGTTAATTTAGAGTTGAAAAAATACATTTTATTAGGCAAGTTTGGTGCGATGTACTTTCATTCTGGACTGCAATTTTCTCGGATTTTGATTGCCCAATCAAGCCAGCAATCCGCCACTTTCAATTCAAGTGGTACAACATTTAGCAGCTATCAATCCATTAATCATCTTTTTAATGGGATAGGCGCTCGTTTTGGTATCGGCTCATCTCGTGAATGGGGATATGGGGTCAGCACCTTTTTAAATAGTGCAACCGCTGTTTTAAGCGGAACACACAGTCAAAATACGGTTTACAACGGCCCTACGACTACGTTTAGTGTGCCTTCTAGTAATTTTTCAAAAAGTGCATTGGTTCCTGAGCTTGAAGTGCATACTGGTTTTAATTACCACTACGAAGTCAAGCGTGGTTTGCTGAAAGGTAATCTTCTTGCTGAAGTTGGCTGGCTTTGGATTAATTTTATTGGGTCAACGCTACACAGCACCTATAATGCAACAAACGGCCAATTGACGAATACGGAGTACTCTTTTGGTGAACAAGGTTTGATGTTTGGTTTGCAATGGTCAGCATAATTTTACCAGGACAAACGTATCTAATCGTGTGATATAAACTCACTTTGTCTACGTTCCGCGCTTTATGCGCGGAATCCAGATTACGATCTTGATTAAGATTGTATGGATCAGGACATAAAGCGCAGGACGTAGCTCCAAAGCCGTGATTTGTGTTCAAAAATTAGATGCGTTTGTCCTGATAATTTTATCTATCGGCTTGACAAGAAAAAATTTATTTCGTTACACTTCATGCCATCGGAAATAGTCCAACATCGTTATTTTGAAAGTTGAATCAGCCAGGAAGTGTGCTGAGTCGATTTTCGAATTGACGCGTTTAAGGAGAGAACGCGTGTCACTGCTTCGTTCAAAATCCAAGCGGTTGCTTGGTATCCATGTATCTTTGCATGCTATTCAGTTAGTCGAGTTATCTAAAAAAGAGCAGGTATACTGTGTCGAAAACTATGCTATAAGTGACTTGCAACAGCCAGATAATACCTTCGCAGCGGCCACACTGCTGCGGCAATTGTGCCAAACACTGAAAATAGACACCAAACGAACGGTTGTTGCGGTGCCAGATGCACGGACTTTACGCAAAACAATGTCAATTAGTGCACAATTATCGTTAGCGAATATTGAAGCGCTGGTTGCTGTGGAGGTGAATAAATTACTGCCACAAGAAACAGAAACACTTTACTATGATTTTCAATGGAATCCACTTACATCCAGCGAATCATCTTTACATGATTTAGTCATATTGGCTGCACGCCGAATGGATGTTGATCAACGCATGCAATTGCTCACAGCGGCTGGATTACATGCACACGCCGTAGATGTGATATCGCAGGCTTTATACCGTGTATTGAAACACATGCAAATAGCGCTTCCCGCTACCATTGCTTGGATTTATCTTGACGACGCGCACGTGCATTTGTATGTTTTTCATTTGGGTAATACGCTTTTCGTACACAGTGAACCACTGGCTTCAAAGCCAATGCATGATATGGCAACCTGTTTAGTACATATACAACGAGCGATCCATATGTTTCAAGCCGCCTATCCTTTGTATGTATTGAGTCATGCCATTGCTTCTAGTACCGATGTGCACTTTGAAACAATGTATTTATCGGCAGCACTGCCTTTAGAAATACAATCTATTCATCCATTTGATATGCTGCCTTTAGCAAACCATTTGGATAAAAACGCTTTATTATCTCACAGCAATGAGCTGCTTATTGCTTTAGGATTGGCATTGCGTATATGACTGATATCAATTTATTACCTTGGCGTGTGGCACTGAAAATTCGTCAAGCCAAATATTTTATGTTGGGAATGATCTTGTTTATCGTCATGATAGCTGGATTATTTGTGGGATTAACCTATCAATCACACCATCGATTGGCATTAGAAATGTCAAGACATCAACAAATAGAACAATCAATCAATCAAAAAATGGCTGATTATCGTCGGCAATTACGCGCGAGGCGGGGACATAAACTCACGTCAAGGAAACATCTTTCATCTGATGAGTCACAAAATGATTTTCGAGAGAACCCTTCCGAAATCATTCAGGTCAATTATGCGAAAGCGGTGGATTTAGTGTCGTTGCTAAAAGATCCCAGTGTTTCGTTGTTATCAGCCCATGGCTTACTGATGGCTGATCCGCGTACCAATGTGATATGGATACAAGATACACCGGAGCAAATCCAACAAATTAAATCGATATTACAGCGTTTCGATGTTCCCAGTCGACAAGTCTTAATTGAAGCGCGCTTGGTTAATATGAGTCAAGAGTCTGCCAGGGATTTGGGCGTGCGCTTTGGTTTATTGCAGTCAGGACAAGATGCACAGGGTAATGCTAATGACAGTGTCTCTAAGCCAGGCCCAGGATACGAACGATTGGCTATCGATTTGGCGGCCATACCATTAGAGGCCAGTGCCGCTTCAATTGGTATGGCCGTGGCAACGTTAAGTCGTAATGCTTTATTGGATATGGAGTTATCTGCGCTTGAGACGGAGGGGCGGGCTGAAATTATTGCGAGCCCTAAATTGATGGCTACTAACCAGGAGCCTGCCTTGATTGAATCGGGAGAAGACATTCCTTATCAAGAAGTCACGCCCAGTGGTGCCACTTCCGTTTCTTTTAAGAAAGCGGTTTTAAGCCTAAAAGTTTTACCGCAAATTACCACGGAAGGTAAGCTGATGATGCATTTATCGATTAATCAAAACTCAGATTCAGGGCGGCGTGTGCAAGGTGTGCCGATTATTTTGACCAAATCAATCGAAACACGCGTGTTAGTCAAAGACGGTCAAACCATTGTTTTGGGTGGTATTTATAAACAAGATCGCAATCGGCATCTGACTCGTGTGCCTTTTTTAGGTTCATTACCTGTTTTAGGGCATTTATTTCAACAAAAACAATGGCGCACACGGCATGATGAGCTACTGATTTTTATTACGCCGAAGATAATTATGGCAACGTAATAATGCATAAGCGCTGTCTTCAATCGGTGGGTCTAATAAGGCCAAGTCTCTTTTCTCAAAAGAATATTCTGTGTTACGCTACAGCCAAAATTTTGAGGGGTCATTACGATGGAAACACCTATAGAGAATCACAGGCAATCAGTGACTGTTTTTGCTTCCAGCAGCAACGAATCCCCTTTAATTTACAAGCAGATTGCCTATGAATTGGGCAGAGCCTTTGCTTTGCATGGCCACCGTGCTTATTATGGTGGTGGGGATTGCGGGTTGATGAAAAGTTTTGCCGATGGTGCTCTCATAGAAGATGGGAGTATTACAGGTGTTATTCCAACTATTCTTATGAGTCACGTTGATAAAAGATTATCAACGAATAATGTAAAAAGACAACTCATTGAATGTGCTGATATTGAAGAAAGAAAGGTAATACTCACGCAACCGGAAGTAATCATCGCGCTTCCTGGTGGTGTGGGAACTTTTGACGAAATTTATATGGCGGCTGGGCTAGATAATAAAACAGTTATTTTATTCAATTATGATAATTATTATCAATCTATGTTACGACAACATAGAGATATTCACTTTGTTGTAGCCGAAAGCATATCACAGGTGATGTTTTTGTTGCAGAATGACCTGAGAAAAGCGAGTATAGTACAGAAAAATAATCTTTCTCTAGCTGTTTATGATGGTATGCAGTTCGTTAAAGAAACAATTGATGCTAAGCCTGACTTTGTTTGTTTCGCTGATAAAACTGACACATTTCTTGCAGTTATGAAAAAAGATCAGTACGTCAACTTTCGAGAACGCGGATGTCTTCCAGCAGATGAAGTAAAAAATATATTTGAACTTTGTACAAGCGTTATCTTATTTTCACATGATGTACCTTTAACTTACGAAATTATGCATAAAATGATTATGTATAATCAATTGGGACTTCATGGAAAACATGAAGATGGACGACAAATTCATAAACCTATTGTACTATTTGACCCCGAGGGTTTAAAATTTTTTTCGCCTACACGAGAACAGCTTGATACGGCTTGTACAAAAAAAATGCTTTCATCCGTACATTTTTCTGGATTAACAAAAGGTAATCATGAAAACATCGCCGAAGTGGCTACCAATCTTTTTTTAGAGGATGAAGAATTTTCTTTGTGGGAAAAAGCAGAAAGCAAAGAACCCACTTATTATAAACAATCAATCTTTATTAAAGATAAGACAATCTCCGAAAGGCAAACTGATGCTTTAGATCTTGTTCTTGAAGGGAGCTCACCATCATGATTTTTTTATATACAACATAATCCCAATAATAATGGTATATTTCTCATATTCATCATGACATTTGCCCCTTTTTTGTGACATAGTTGCAAACTATAGAATAATATTGGGCAGATTTGTTTTTTAAATAACATTTTGAAAGATTACGGGCATAAATGTTGTTGGTAAATTGCCTTCATTATAAAATCCCCAACAATTTAGGGTGTCCACGCGACGTTGCCTAGTGTATAATGCATAATAAGCTGTCGTTCAGAGCTTGTATGCCAGACGTTTGTCCGCTAATACAGTCAATGAGTGCACAAGCCCTTGTAAAACCCTCTATTTAGTATACGGAGCATGTAAGTAAAAATGAGTATCGTTAAAGTACGTAATATTTTTTTAATAGGACCTATGGGTGCGGGTAAAAGTACCATCGGTCGTACTTTGGCAAAAGAGTTGAAGCTTGAGTTCTATGATTCTGATGAAGTCATCGAGCAGCGGACAGGAGCCGATATTTCTTGGATATTTGATGTCGAAGGTGAAGAGGGATTTCGTCGTCGTGAACAGAAAGTGATTGATGAACTCACACAAAAAAACAATATTGTCTTGGCAACTGGCGGTGGTGTCATCATGACCCCTGAAAATCGCAACGCCTTGGCAGCACGTGGTACTGTTATTTATTTGCGCACCTCCTTGCAACAGCAGTATGAACGTACCAAACGTGATAGCACGAAGCGTCCATTATTAAAAACAGATGATCTTGAAGGGCGTTTGGAAATGTTACGTGATGAGCGCGAACCTTTCTACGAAGAGTTGGCTGATGTGAGTTTTGAAACAGATAAGTTAACTGTGAAAGCGGTGGCTAACAACATCATAAAATATATTTATGGTGAGAGTTAAAGGCTTTTATTGTGTCAATAACGCCCAGTTTGACAGTCACGCTGCCTTCTGCCCACTACCCGATTTATGTGGGCACATCTCTGCTCACAGAATCTTCACTTTTAAAACAATATGTTGCCGCTAAACAAGCGCTGATAGTGACCAATGAAACAGTTGCGCCATATTATCTCAGCAAGGTACAACAATCGCTCAGCGATATTCAATGCGATGTTGTGATATTGCGGGACGGTGAGCATTATAAAGATCAAGCAAGCTTATTTTCTATTTATGACGCATTATTACGCGGCAACCATCATCGTGATACCACTGTTTTTGCATTGGGTGGTGGTGTGGTGGGTGATATGGCTGGGTTTGCAGCAGCGACGTATCAACGTGGTGTGCGTTTAGTACAACTACCTACCACCTTGCTTGCGCAAGTTGACTCATCGGTGGGGGGTAAGACTGCTATTAATTTGCCACAGGGTAAAAACATGGTAGGGTGCTTTTATCAGCCTGCCGCGGTGATAATGGATCTTTCGACGTTGCAAACATTGCCTACGCGTGAGTTTCGTGCAGGACTGGCTGAAATCATTAAATATGGTTTACTGGCAGGTGGAGATTTTCTAGCCTATTTACCAACGCTGCTCTCTCATTTTGAGTCTGAAAACTTTTTATCTACCGATACCAGGATTTTTTCCGCAGAAGTCTTGCGATCATTGTCTGATACGATTGTACGTTGTTGTCAAATTAAAGCAGACATTGTGCGTGAGGATACCGATGATAAAGGTGGTAGACGAGCGCTACTCAATTTAGGCCATACTTTTGCGCATGCATTAGAAACCGTGACTGGCTATCAACGTTGGTTACACGGTGAGGCAGTGGCAATAGGGCTTTTTTGTGCCAGTATGCTATCCTATAAGCTTGGTTATCTAAAAATGACTGATGTAGATGCGATCAGAGTGCTGTTACAGCAAGCAAAATTAGACTACCTGATTCCATCAGATATTGATTTAGACGCTTTGCAAGCATCGATGTGGCGTGATAAAAAAGTACAAGCAGGCACATTACCTTTTGTAGTGATACAGCATTTTGGTGATTGTCAGTTAGTGCATCACGTTACCGAAAAACAAATAAAATGGGTGTTGTCAAATACGATTATGAAGTAGTGGAGGCATCATGAATAAAGAATATATCAAGCGTTTTTTTATGTTGACAGAGCAAAATATTTTAGGCTCTCAATTGTCAGCGAATGATGAGTTTGATGTGCCTTTGGTTGAGTCAACGTACCTTCATAAACGCAGATCGAATGCCATCCGTGTCGGTTTGATTTCCACTTTTGTCGGTATTGCTGCTTCTATTTGGGTTAATTTTTTTCATCCATCTTACACAACAACCGCACATCTGAAGCAGCCTGAAAAATCAGTTTCTCCCGCTGCGATTAAACCAGTAGTTCAAGCATACAGTAAAATTCCTTATTATCGAGACGGTGCTAATCAACAAACGCTACACCAAATTTCTTTACGTAAAGCCAGTGAAGATATCAATCTAGACGATGAAGCGGAAAATGTTGCGGTTGTTACCCCGGTTGTGGATAAGGTAATAGTGGTACCTAAATCATTTGGATAAACGATGATAAAGCTATTGGCCGATGCCTCTTTGCCTGGTCTACAGACACTATTTAAGTCACCTTTTCAGTTGACCACATATCAACAAGAAGCAGATGTCGCGTCTTTATTAAAAACACAAGATATATTACTTTGCCGATCTACTTTAAAAGTGACAGCGGCTTTATTGACAGCAGCAACCAACCTGCGCTGTGTCGCTACTGCTAGCAGTGGCAGTGATCATATTGATAAAACCTACCTCAATGCACACGATATCTTGTGCCTCGATGCCAAAGGCAGCAATGCGTTAGCTGTTGCCAATTATGTATTGGCATCGTTTGCTTATCTGGAAAAAATGCAATTATTACCCGGACGACGTGTTGGTATTATTGGGATGGGGGCGGTTGGTCAACAAGTCATGAGTATGTTGGAAGCAATTGATTGTGAAGTGATTCCTTGCGATCCGATTCGTGCGAATGAAGACCGTCTTTTTCATTCAGCGACGATGGCTGACATGACACAGTGTGATGTGATTTGTGTGCATGCAAATTTACATACCACGCAACCTTTTCCCAGCTATGATTTATTAAATAAAACATTTTTTCAGCAATTAAAGCCCAATACAGTGATCATTAATGCCTCTCGAGGCAATATTGTGAATGAAGACGATTTATTAAATGTGCAAAATAAGCTGATTTATTGTACCGATGTGTATTGCAACGAGCCCCATCCCAATGCTCATATTCTTGAGCGGGCGACATTGTGTACCCCTCATATCGCCGGTCACACAATTGAAGCAAAACAACGAGCGGTGATATATCTTGCGAAGGCACTGCATTCACTTTACCAAATCGCTATTCCAACAGCGTGTTCACAAGCGTTACCGATTATTTCTCTGCCACTGGGCACAGATTGGTCAACGCAGATCTTGTCTTTATACCATCCAGAACAAGAAACGCAACTTTTGAAGCAAGCACAGGATAAATCAGCGGTTTTTTTGACACTACGCCGGGCGCATCAGTTTCGACATGATTTTTCTGTAAAATGTGCCTAACTTCTGCTATCTTAATACTTGCTGGACTTACGAAAAGCATCGAGGTCGAGGCGGATTTTATTTTTAATGAGGGCGTTTAGGTGACTAAATGACCAAATTAAAAATAAAATCCAACGAAGAGATCGTTGTTTTGCATAAGTCCTATGAGCATGTTATGCGGTATTACCCCTAATCAATGAGCGGTAAAATAAATTGATGTGATGCCCATACTGTGTGTGCCAGTTACAAGGAGAGTGATCATGTATAAGCATGTTTTATTAGCGACAGACTTTGATGAAGTTGGTGTGAATGCCGCGCATAAAGCCAAAAAAATTGCTGATGAAAACAAAGCAGTATTGTATTTGGTTCATGTGGTTGAACCGATTCCAGCCTACGCTTATCCCGGGTTTGCAGGGTTTGCCGAAGTCGAGGTTTCGATTCGTGAGCAAGCTGAGCGTGAACTCAATAAATTGGCAGAGAATATTGGTGTGGACAAAAAACACCGATTAATCGAATTTGGGTCAATAAAAAATGAAGTGCTGCGTGTCGCACACGATTATCATATTGATTTGATCGTGACAGGTAGCCATGGTAAACACGGTTTGGCGTTGCTTTTAGGCTCCACCGCGGATGCTATTTTACATGCGGCTAATTGTGACATTTTAATTGTTCGACCAACGAAATAATGTAATCAGTACATCAGTTTCGTGATAATAACAAGACTGTCTGCATTCAGTGAGCACAGTCTGTTTCCGTTTTGATAGGTTATCATGCAGTTTTTACGCTCTATACCCCATGAAAATGCTTTTAAACAAGGCAGTGTTGTGGCCATTGGTAATTTTGATGGTGTGCACCGCGGTCATCAAGCGCTGTTAAAAAAATTGCGTGCGAAAGCAAATGAATTGCATTTGCCTTTGGTTGTGGTGATTTTTGAGCCGCAAGCGCGTGAGTTTTTTATGAAGCAAAAAGCCCCTGTGCGATTATCAACGTTACGTGGCAAGGTAGCGGCTTTGCGTGATTGTCAGGTAGATGTTGTATATTGTCTGCGATTTAATCTAGCTTTATCGCAATTATCTGCAGAAGATTTTGTAAAAGAAGTCTTATTTAAACAGCTTAATGTGCATTATTTATTAATTGGTCAAGACTTTCGTTTTGGTTGTCAACGCACCGGTGATATTCAATTATTACGTCAGATGATGGCTGGTACATCACGATGTGTTGATGTTCAAGCGGATGTAGCTGAAGAGAATATTCGTATTAGCTCCACGCATATTCGTGAAGCACTACAACGAGATGAGTTGGCACAAGCTGCGATTTATTTAGGTCACCCTTATAGCTTATGCGCACGAGTGATCCATGGTGAGGCGCTCGGTCGGCAATGGGGCGTGCCCACGGCCAATATGCAAGTTTATCATGATACCTTTCCGTTAAAAGGCATTTACTGTGTAGAAGTCGCACGTGCAAATGGTGAAAGGCGAAAAGGGGTGGCTTATGCTGGCCGCCGGCCTAGTCTGGATAACGGTCAATGTTTGGTTGAAGTACACTTGTTTGACTTTAACGATTCTCTTTATGGCGAGCGATTACAAGTTTTTTTCTTGCACAAATTGCGAGATGAAGTAAAATTTGCATCTTTAGATGCCTTGATTGCCGCGATTCATGCTGATGTATCATCAGCCCGCGCTTATTTTTCTGAGTGAGATATGCAAGATTACAAAGACACACTGAATTTACCGACGACGTCTTTTCCCATGAAAGCGAATTTACCTGATCGTGAGCCTGCTTTTTTAGCAAGCTGGCAAGCCGATGATATTTACGGGCAATTAAGACGTTTACGTGCAGGGGCAAAGCGGTTTATTTTGCATGACGGCCCACCGTATGCAAATGGGCATCTACATTGTGGCCACGCACTGAATAAAATTCTGAAAGATTTTATTTTAAAATCTAAGTCCATGAGTGGTTACGATGCACTGTTTGTGCCTGGTTGGGATTGTCATGGTTTGCCGATTGAATTAAATGTTGAGAAAAAATTAGGTAAATCAGGGGTTGATGTCGATGCAACGGCATTTCGTTTGGCTTGTCGTGCTTACGCAACCAGCCAAATTGATATTCAGCGTAATGAATTTCAGCGCTTAGGTGTGTTGGGCGATTGGCAAAATCCTTATATCAGTATGGATTTTCATTATGAAGCCAATATTATTCGTGCTTTGGCAAAGGTTGTGGAAAACGGTCATTTACAGCGTGGATTTAAACCAGTTCATTGGTGTATGGATTGCCGCTCGGCTTTAGCGGAAGCGGAAGTCGATTATGAGGATAAAACCTCGCCATCTATTGATGTGGCTTTTGTTGCGGTGCATCCGGATAAATTATTAGCGTGTGTAGATAAAACACTGCCGTTAAGGCGCGTGATCGTTCCTATTTGGACAACGACTCCTTGGACATTGCCTGCTAACGAAGCGGTCAGCTTGCATGCTGAATTAACGTATTCCTTAGTCCAGACAGCCAGTGCTTATTATGTGTTAGCCGCTGATTTAGTTGAGTCGGTAATGAAACGTTATGGTATTGACGAATATCAAATCGCCGGTCAAGTACCAGGACAACGCTTTGAAGGGATGTTGTTGAATCATCCCATCACCGAGCGGGCTGTGCCGGTAGTCTTGAGTGAACATGTGACCACGGAAGCCGGTACTGGCTGTGTACATACGGCGCCTGCACACGGGCCAGATGATTATTTAGTCGGACAACGCTATCAATTGCCATTAACAAACCCAGTACTGGCAAATGGCTGTTACGCATCAGATGTTGATGAGCGTTTAGCTGGTCTTTTTGTGTTGAAAGCCAACGCACCTATTTTGGATATTTTACGCGAAAATGAGGTGCTGCTTCATGAAGAAGTCTTGCATCACAGTTATCCGCATTGTTGGCGCCATAAAACCCCCACTATTTTTCGTGCAACACCCCAGTGGTTTATTTCCATGGATAAACAACATTTGCGTGACGATTTGCTACAACAAATTCAACAGGTCAAATGGGTTCCAGAATGGGGTAAAGCTCGCATCGAAAAAATGGTTGTAAACAGACCTGACTGGTGTGTTTCAAGACAAAGAGCGTGGGGTACACCCATGCCGTTGTTTGTACACAAAGAGACACAACAATTGCATCCCAACACCGTTGAGCTCATTGAGAAAATTGCAATGCGCTTTGAAGAAAAAGGCATTGAAGCATGGTTTGAACTTGATCCAGCTGAGTTGTTGGGTGATGACGCGGTTAATTATGAAAAAACCAGTGACACCTTAGACGTGTGGTTTGATTCCGGTGTGTCGCATTTTTGTGTACTAGAAGAGCCGACTTTCGGATTGGGTTTCCCAGCGGATCTGTATATCGAAGGATCAGATCAACACCGTGGTTGGTTTAATTCATCTTTAACTACTTCCGTTGCTATTTCTGGAAAAGCGCCGTTTAAAATGGTTTTGACCCATGGTTTTACAGTGGATGCAGAAGGTAAGAAGCTGTCTAAATCAAAAGGCAATTATGTCGAGCTGGATAAACTCATTCAGCAATATGGCGCAGATATTTTACGCCTGTGGGTTTCTTCTAGTGATTATCGCAATGAGCTGACCATTTCTGATGAAATTATTAAGCGCAATGCAGATGTTTACCGACGCTTGAGAAACACGGCGCGATTTTTGTTGGCTAACTTATTTGATTTTAATGTAGATCAAAATCAATTGCCGGCCTCAGAGTGGGTAGAGTTAGACAGATATATTGTACAACGCTGCCAGGCACTACAGGCAGAAATCCTAGCTGCCTATGAACATTACCAATTTCATGTGATTTATCAAAAGATTCATCATTTTTGCGCGGTCGAGTTGGGTAGTTTTTATTTGGATATTATCAAGGATAGACAATACACAACGCCGGTTAACAGCCGTGCACGTCGCTCTTGTCAATCAGCCATGTACCACATTTTACACGCACTCACGCGTTGGTTAGCGCCTATTTTGTCGTTTACGGCCGAAGAAATATGGCAAGCTATGCCAGGTTATGCTGGTCGTTCGATCTTCTTTGAAACTTGGTACGAAAATTGGCCAACTATGCAAGCGGTTGATATGCAAAAGTGGCAGCAAATACAACTGATCCGTGATGAGGTGAATAAAGCATTAGAAGCGGAGCGCAAATCAGGCACGATTGGTTCTAGTTTAGCGGCAAATATACAATTATTTGCCAACGATAAAACACACGCATTATTGGCTTGTTTCAAAGATGAGTTACGTTTTATTTTGATGACGTCACGTGTGGACATTTTACCTTGGTCGGCGCGTGCAGCAGAGGCCGTGATCAATGAGGAGTTGGGGCTTGCTGTGCTAGTGAACGCCACTGAGGCAACCAAATGTGCGCGTTGTTGGCACCGATTGGATGACGTTGATACACACGCCACACACCCTGGATTATGTGGTCGTTGTGTGAACAATGTGACTGGACATGATGAACAAAGGTTGTTTGCATGAAAAAGGGCTACGTTGGTTTGGTGGTTGTGCTGACGCTGATCCTCGATCAGCTCACTAAATATTGGATGTTAACCCACTTAACCGCGTATCAACCTAGGCCAATCATACCCATGCTCAATCTGACCTTGGCGTTTAATTCTGGCTCAGCATTTAGCTTTTTAAGCCATGCTGGCCGCTGGCATCACTGGTTTTTCGTGATATTTAGCTTGAGTATGATCCTCTTCCTTTGTATTTGGTTATGGCGCTTACCCAACAATGCCAAATTACAAAGTGTGGCGTTGGCATTGATTTTATCGGGCGCAATAGGTAACTTAATTGACCGGCTAAGAATTGGTTATGTTATTGATTTTATTCAAATCTATTATAAATCTTTTTATTGGCCTGTGTTTAATATCGCAGATAGTTGCATTTGTGTCGGTGCTTTTTTATTAGCCTTTTATTGTTTTCGTACGGATAAATCTAAGGTGTCGTCACGATAAGCGCACCAAATACAGCCGCAAAAAAACTTGCAACGATAAGCTGCTTATTCTAAGATGAGCTGTTAGTCCTTAGAGGGTGAATCCATCATGTTTGATAAACTCAGCAGCATGCAATCTGTAATCATGACGTTTGATGTCGATGCGTTTTTGTTTGATAAATTGAAACATGTTGTCCAAGCCGGTTTTTCGATGGTGGAAATAAACGCCTCTGAGTTGGCTCTGTTTAAGAAGGTGTTGACAGATTTTCCTAGCTTGCGTGTTGGGGCTGGTAATGTGACGAACAGTCAACAATTAGAAGATTGTCATCAAGCGGGCGTGCATTTTGTGACTAGCCCCGGTTTTTTACCGACACTCGCACAAACAGCCTCTATGTTTTCTATGAACTACCTCCCAAGCGTTGCGACCGTGTCAGAAGCGATGGCGGCGATGGAGCTGGGGTGTCACCATGTGCGTGTTCTCCCCGCAAACTTAAATCTATGTACGCTTTTAAATAAATCACTGCCATTATTGCGTTTATTTCCCGCAGAAATTGAATGGGACTATGCCGAGCATTTTCTCAACTTACCTGCTGTGGCCGCGGTCAGTATTTTGAACCCGGAAACAACACAGTTAAAACAAATCAAAGAAATGGCGCCTGCTGAATAGGTTAGCGTTCACGACCTCACCCTTGAGCTTTAGAAAACACGCCGGCCATATTACTCGTGAATGCTCACAAAATGCTTTAATTTCCCGGTTAAAGGATGGCGTTTTAGCTTAGTGACTAATTCAACACTGACATCAGGCTCCTTCAGCCCAATCTTTTCCAACGCGGCGGTTAAGACAGATTGGATTTGAGTGACATTGGGTTTGACATAATCAGTAGGGATCAACCAAACTTGAACACCATTTTCTGTCTGGAATACTTGGTACTCATCAATACCTGCGGATTTATAAAGTATATTACAAAACAATAAGGGCACGGCGACGATATTTTGATGATAAACAAAATTATCTTCGCTACGTCCTGTAATTGGCTCGATTAATTTAAAGCCAGCACCACAAGGACAAAGCTCGTCTAGCATCGTAATACTGTCATCAAGCTCATAACGAAACAAAGGCAATGATTTATGATGTAACGATGTAGCAAGAATTTTATCTGATTTTTGACCGACTTTAACCGGGACATTGTGCATATCGACGGGCTCAATAATCACTAAGTCTTCATTCACGTGCAAATTGCTACCCGAATGATCGCAACCAATTGCATGGGCTCCGGTATCTGTGCATCCATATAAATTATTCACGATTGCTTTTGGCCAAGCTTTGTTAATGGTTTCTAGCATCTGTGGAAAAAGTGGTTCAGAACCCAGTATCAGTCTTCTCGGAGATATCTTTAAGTCTCCATGTAAAGCATGTTCTGCTAAACGTGATACAATCGAAGGGTAGCCATTTAAATGAGTGGGTTGGTGCTTATTTAAAGCCGCAATTAAAGTTTCTATTGGGTAATCTGCACCTAAAACAACGGACTCCATTTGTGGTATCACTTTGGCGGGGTAAATAAAAGGGCCAAGATGAACTGGGATCACTGACGCGACAGAAGCAACGACCATGCGCTCGTTAGGTTTGATATGTTGAAAATCATCACGATACGCATAACGCAGCCATCCTGCCAGCATCGTAGATAACTCCTCTGGATCCCACACAAAAATCCCACGTCGACCTGACGAACCACCCGAACCGAATATGTGATAGCCACAAAACAAATCGCAACCGGTTTGTTCTGCCATAAATTTACTGACTTCAACTAATTTTAGGCGGTTATCGGTCACAATCGTATCCCAATTGTCCATCAGATCATTCTTGGACATAATGGGGATTTGATCCAAATGGCTTAATTTAAAGGTATCTGCATCGATATGTTGTAATCGCTTGGCGTACCATGGCGAGTTATTTTTAGCGAAGGTTAACATTTCTCGAAGACGACGCTCTTGTAAAGCGTCTATTTGTGCTCGGGTTAATTTTGATATTTCAACCTCTTCAGGCATTCTTTGCATTAATCTATCTATTTCCGCTTGGCTTATTCCTTGGCCTTTCATATCAGTACTCCATGTCAACGATGCATTGAAACAATGCTGCCGCTTCAGTTTTGTAAGCTTATCGAGCCGCTTTACACAGACATATTCCGGATGACTGTCCATAGGATATGCTACAATATGGAGTCGCGCCTTCTATACATCCAGATACACAACCAGAGTTTGCCGTGCATGAGGAGCCTAAATCGCTGCCACCAACACCAGCATAAGCAGATGATGTTAGCATTCCTGTTATAACCACAATACTTAAGAGCAATTTGTGATACATGATAATCATCCTTGCCTTTTAAAGGTTAATATGTACTTTTATTGTAGTATATGGCATAAATCATTTCAAAATTGCTTATTAAAGAGCCAGGGCAAACGCATCTAATCGTGTGATATAAAATCACTTTGTCTACGTTCCGCGCTTTATGCGCGGAATCCAGATTACGATCTTGATTAAGATTGTATGGGTCCTGCGCATAAAGCGCAGGACGTAGTCCCCAAAGCGGTGATTTGTGTTCAAAAATTAGATGCGTTTGCCCTGGTTAAAGAGCAGAGAACACTGATGAGCGTTACCGTTCAGTGATTTGAATCATGGTCTGTAACGCTTTTTTAGCGTTTTCTGCAACCCACCGTTGATCGTCGATTTGTAATCTTTGTCTGACGCCGGTAAATTCATTGACCATATCCCCAGAGCGTACCTGGTTATAAGTCAATGTTTTTCCTTGACGTAGTAAGTCCAATAAAGCCACCAAATGAGGGGGATCATTCCGTGACATAGTGGCACATCCACACCCCATGCCTTTGGCTTCTTGTGCGTTCGGCGCTTCCGCTAAGTTAACCACCGTAATGCCCAACGCTTGGCAAGCTTGTTTCAAGTTTTCTACCATGTGATTTTCGGTACCAATAGCGTAGCGTTTGGTTTTGGCTCTATCATGGATGACATAATCCCAAATAAAGGCAGTAGAGCCTGCGTGATCAGCAATACGTACGACGCTGTTTTGACATTCAGGATGCACAATGGTGGTATAGCCTTGTGTTTGCCAATATTCACACATTTGAGGTTGATAATACGTGTGTACAGCACATTCACTGGCAAATAAAATGAGTTCGGCTTTATCAAATTGTTGTAAAGTGGCTGCATCTTGATCAGCCAAAGCATATTGTGCACCGGCTGTGCCACCAGGCCAATACGCTAGATTTTTAATGCCTAACCAATGAGCAATATTTTCACCCATGTGTTTATCTGGAATAAATAACACCTTACGTTTTTGTGCCAATGCCCATTGTACGATTTTTTTGACATTCGAGCTGGTACACACGGCACCGCCTTGTGCTCCCGTCATCGCTTTGACTCGCCCAGAGGTATTCATGTAACAGACGGGCAAAATATTGTTTGCGCCATACCGTTGATTTAAATCCAAAAATGCAGGTTCAACCATGAAGTCTTTGGCAAACATTTCCATTGTACAGCCGGACTTGGGGTTAGTCATATAAACTTGTTGAGACTCATGCGCTAAAATCGCAATCGACTCTGCCATAAAATGCACGGCTGATTCGACAATGACGGATTTTTCTGGATGATTGGCTGCCATGAGTGCCAGCTGATACGAATCACCGATTTGTCCGCCAAATTGTTCGATTAAGCGTACGATATCGCCACCCATATAATAATGTGCTAATAACAGCAGTTGGTCGCCAAAATGATCCTGAGCGCGGTGCATATAAGGCGTCATCCATTTTAGTACGGTGGTTAATTTGCGATCGGGTAAAGCAAGATACTCTTCGGCATAGGGAGCAAACTCTGGCTGATACCAATCTAATGGATAATCTGCTTGGCAAATGGTCATATCATGTGTCACCGGCATGATAGAGGTTTGTGGTTGATAAAGCGTGGCAGATTTAAACATAGGCGGTTGATCCGGTGTTGTTAATAGAAGCAATGCTTTCAATGGCAATCGATTTTTTCTGTGGAAAATCTTCACGGTAATGACCACCACGCGACTCACGTCTGGCTAATGCGGCACGTACAATCAACTCAGCGTTCAGGATAATATTGCGCAACTCTATCAAGTCACGCGTGATACGATGTTTCCAATAATAATCTTCGATAATATTTTGGCGCTGTAAAATAAGCTGTAAGACATCATTTAAGCCTGCTTCTGTGCGCACAATCCCGGCATAAGAAGTCATCTCACCACGCAAGCTACGCCAATGCGCATTAATTTGGCTACTGCGCCGTAAGTTCACTTCACCCATCGAGTCCCAATCGGTGATTGCGTCGCGCGTACGTGGTTTGGCAGTGGCATCTTTCAGTGAACAATGTGCCGCATTGGATGCCATAACCGTGGCTTCAAGTAAAGAATTACTGGCCAAGCGATTGGCGCCATGCAAGCCAGTAAAGGCGACCTCGCCAATCGCATATAAGCGTTTTAAATCAGTACGGCCATCAATGTCAGTGAGAATCCCACCACACTGATAATGCGCTGCCGGTACCACAGGAATTAAGTCTTGGCTCATATCAATACCAATGGTTTGCAGCGTGTGGTAAATCGCTGGAAACCGTTTGCATAGAAAAGCTTTTGATTGGTGTCGAATATCCAGATAAACAAAATTTTTATTACTTTGCTCAATTTCAGTAAAAATAGCGCGTGCAACCACGTCACGGGTTGCTAACTCCAGTTGTTGCGGTGCGTAGCGCTGCATAAAACGTTCGCCCGTGTCCGCGTGCCTGAGTAGCGCGCCTTCGCCTCTGACGGCCTCAGAAATGAGGAAGTTATTAACCGCATGATGATGCAACAGCGTGGGGTGAAATTGATAAAACTCCATGTTTCCTACTCTGGCACCGGCACGATATGCCATGGCAACACCGTCCCCTGTGGCTACCATAGGATTCGATGTGTAGCGGTATGTTTTTCCAGCACCGCCGGTAGCTAAAATCACTGCATTGGCAATAAAGGTATGAATTTGACCATTGGTATCGTCTAATACATAGGCACCTAAAACCTCGCCGCGTTCTTCAGGGCGATGTGGAGCATAATGGGTAATCAGATTAATCGCGACGTGATGCTCAAATATTTGAATTTGAGGGGTGTTTTTGATGCGATCGGTTAATTTTTGAATGACATTTAGGCCTGTTTGATCGCCACAATGGTAGATACGCCGGTGTGAGTGTCCGCCTTCTTGTGCCAAATCAGGTTGAAACGCAATGTCATATGCTTGTAGTTCTTGGATAGCATTCGGTCCCTGACGGATAATACATTCCACTGCACCGGCATAAGAAAGCCCATCACCCGCTTGCAAGGTATCTTCAATGTGTGTTTCGAGGGTATCTTCACCCAACGTCACCGCAGCGATACCACCTTGTGCATACCGACTATTACAATCCATCATCTCTGTTTTGCTGAGTAATGCGATGCGTAGTTCAGGATGTAGTGCCAAAATACGCGTGCAATAATGTAAGCCGGCTAAACCGGTACCGATGACCAAGACATCGAAGTGAAACGTATCACCGCGTTGTGACAAGCTTTTATTCATGAGAATGCTTTCACCAATTGTTTTGCAAGACCAATGTATGTGTCTGGTTTGAGATTTAGTAAACGTTGTTTGGCATCTTCTGGAATCTCTAACTGTTGAATAAATGTTTTCAGTTTTTCAACG
The DNA here is from genome assembly GCA_964493245.1 of uncultured Legionellaceae bacterium. GTDB lineage: Bacteria > Pseudomonadota > Gammaproteobacteria > Legionellales > Legionellaceae > CAZBNB01. The sequence goes on along the minus strand of CAZBNB010000005.1, from coordinate 70,018 downwards.
GTAATACCATGGCCCCGAGTGAGATCGCGCATTTGTTCGTAAGCATTCACAACATGATAACGTCGCATCATGGTTTGAATCGCTTCTGAGAGAATTTCCCAGTTGTCATTGAGATCCGATTCTAGCGCATGTTTGTTAATTTGTAATTTATCATTACCTTTAGCAATCGATTGATAAGCGATCAACGAATAAGCAAAAGCAACGCCTAAATTACGCATCACGGTTGAGTCTGATAAATCACGCTGCAAGCGTGAGCGTGGCAATTTATTTGCAAAATGTTCAAAAAGTGCGTTCGCCAAGCCTAAATTACCTTCAGCGTTTTCGAAGTCAATGGGATTGACTTTGTGCGGCATGGTTGATGAACCGACTTCATCTGCCACTGTTTTCTGTTTAAAGTACCCGAGAGAAATGTAGTGCCACACATCACAAGTGTAATCCAGTAAGATCGTGTTGATACGAATCATGATATGAGACACTTCTGCAATGCCATCGTGTGGTTCGATTTGTGTTGTATAGGGGCTGAACGATAATCCCAATGACGTGACGAAATGTGAGCAATGCTTACGCCAGTCAACTTCAGGATAAGCAATGAGATGTGCATTGTAATTTCCAACCGCACCATTAAATTTGGCTGAAATCAGCACTTCAGCCAGCTGTTGCAAAGGACGCTTTAGGCGCGAGACAAAATTAATCAGCTCTTTACCGATGGTTGTAGGGGTTGCTGGCTGGCCGTGTGTCCGCGATAACATAGGGACATCACCATGTTGTTTTCCTAATAGGGTAATACCGCCAGTGATTTCTGCTAAAGTAGGTTGGATAACTTGTGCAATGGCTTCTTTCATCATCAAAGCGTATGCCAAATTATTAATATCTTCGGATGTACACGCAAAATGAATAAAGCTACATAAAGGTTTTAATTGAGCGGCTTGTTCTAATTTGTCACGTAAGTAATATTCAACCGCTTTGACATCGTGATTGGTTTGTTTTTCATACGCTTTTACTTTTAAAGCCTCTTCCTCGTTAAATTCTTGTAAGATATTTTCAAGGACAGCGAACCCGTGTTGATTCAGTGCAGGCACTTCGACGATGGCTTCATTCGCTGCTAATGACTCCAACCATCGAATTTCGACCATGAGCCGATAATAGATCAGTGCATATTCACTGAAATAATGGCTCAGTTGATTGGATTTTTTATGGTAACGACCATCGATCGGTGAGATAGCAGTAAGGGCAGATAAAGTCATGGTGTATCATCGTTTAAAATAAAGGATATATGATAAACGATATCATTCACATTAATCTATAAATTCAGTAGAATGTTTCCACATATTTGGGCTAATTATTGAGAGGAAATCATGGCCAACAGTGTGAACACGATGGATTTTCAGCAGGTTGGCATGCGCGACCTTGAACAGGTTGGCGGTAAAAATGCTTCTTTAGGTGAGATGATTCAATTTTTGGCAGCACAAAATGTATCGGTCCCACATGGTTTTGCAACCACCGCAGACGCGTTCCGTGCCTTTATGGCTCAGGGTGGTTTAGATAAAAAAATCCACGCTTTATTAGAAACGTTGGATGTTGATGATGTGCAGCAGCTCGCAAAAGTGGGAAAAACCATTCGAGATTGGATCGTACAAACGCCTTTTTTGCCTGCTTTTGAGCAAGATGTTCGCCAGGCTTACCAGTTACTCGAAAAAAATATTGGCTACGCTGATTTTAGCGTTGCCGTTCGTTCGTCTGCAACGGCAGAGGATTTGCCAGATGCTTCTTTTGCCGGACAACAAGAAACCTTTTTAAATGTGCGTGGTATCGAAGATATTTTCACGGCAATTAAGCATGTTTTTGCATCACTGTTTAACGATCGCGCTATTGCATACCGATCGCATCATGGCTTTCAACATCATGACGTCGCACTGTCTGCGGGGATTCAACGCATGATTCGCAGTGACTTAGCCTCCAGTGGTGTGATGTTTACCTTGGATACAGAGTCAGGCTTTGATCAAGTCGTCTTGATTACTTCTTCTTATGGTTTGGGTGAGCTGATTGTACAAGGGGCTGTGAATCCAGACGAATTTTATGTGCATAAGGCCAGCTTGCGCTCAGGAAAATCAGCGATTATTCGCCGTAATTTGGGTTCAAAGTCGCATAAAATGATTTATTGCACTGAGCAAGCGGTGAAAACAGTCGCGGTACCACCACAGGAACAAATGGTTTTTTCTCTTTCTCAAACAGAAATTGAAGAGTTAGCGCGTTGCGCCCTGATTATTGAAAAACATTATGGCCGTCCGATGGATATCGAATGGGCTAAAGATGGAGTGGATGGTCGCATCTATATGTTACAAGCCAGACCGGAAACCGTAAAAAGCCGTGACAATCAGCAAATGTGGGAGCGTTATCAACTCAAAGCACGGGGTAAAGTCTTGAGTGAAGGGCGTAGCATCGGGCAACGCATTGGCCAAGGCCGGGTGCGCGTCATACAACATGTGAGCGAAATGCATCGTGTTGAGCCGGGTGATGTGCTGGTGTCTGATATGACCGATCCTGATTGGGAACCGGTGATGAAACGTGCATCGGCGATCGTGACTAACCGTGGCGGACGTACGTGTCATGCGGCTATTATTGCGCGTGAGTTAGGTGTTCCGGCTGTGGTTGGATGTGTCGATGCCACTGAAAATATCCGCGATGGTGAAGAAGTTACGGTCAGTTGTGCGGAAGGAGAGACCGGCTTTATTTACCAAGGGTTACTCCCTTTTGAGCGGCTACATTTAGATACCAATACCTTACCTGAATTGCCAATTAAAATCATGTTAAACGTAGGTAATCCAGAGCGGGCTTTTGCATTTCAATCCGTACCGAACTCAGGCGTTGGTTTGGCACGATTAGAGTTTTTAATTTCGAATACCATTGGGATTCATCCAAAAGCACTTTTACAATATGACTCTTTAAAAGATGCGGCCTTAAAGCGTATTATTGATGAGAAAATAGCAGCTTATGCCTCGCCGGTTGAATACTACGTTGAACGCTTAAAAGAGGGCATTGCAACCATTGCCGCGGCTTTTTATCCTAAGCCGGTGATTGTGCGTTTATCCGACTTTAAATCCAATGAATATGCTAACCTAATTGGTGGTGACTTATACGAGCCAGATGAAGAAAATCCGATGCTTGGATTCCGTGGCGCATCGCGTTATGTATCCCCTCATTTTGAAGATTGCTTTGCTTTAGAATGTCAGGCTGTTCGCCGCGTGCGTGAGGACATGGGTTTTACCAATGTTGAGGTCATGATTCCTTTTGTACGTACGGTGAGTGAAGCGGAACAAGTCATCGATGTCTTGGAAAAATATGGTTTAAAGCGTGGCAAGCATGGCTTGCGCGTGATCATGATGTGTGAAATTCCCTCAAATGCATTGTTGGCAGACAAGTTCTTAGCGCATTTTGATGGATTTTCAATAGGCTCAAATGATTTAACACAGTTGACCTTAGGACTTGATCGGGATTCTGCTTTGGTGGCTTCTCAATTTGATGAGCGCGACGCGGCGATTAAGGCGTTATTGAGCATGGCGATTAAAGCATGTAAAAAGCAAGGCAAATATGTGGGTATTTGTGGACAGGGTCCATCTGATCATGCTGATTTTGCAATGTGGTTGATGCAGGAAGGCATCGATAGCTTGTCTCTCAATCCTGACTCAGTCATGGAAACGTGTGTGTTTATCGACAAAGCGAGCAAACAGACCCATGTCTGATCCGGCCAGTGCAGTTATTTTTTGGGGAACAACCTTTTTATTTGTAGGGGTTATTGGCCGTTACGTCGCGCAGTGGTTACACCAACCGGCTGTATTGGGGGAGCTCTTAGTGGGGGTTATCTTGGGCAATGTGCTGTATGCCCTGGGTGTCCCTATGTTGATCGTACTGCGTGACTCATCGGCTGTGTTCTCTGTCGTGCAACATCTGTTGTCTGGTATGACCTTACCGCATGCGGTGCAAACCGCGACGCATGATCCTCATTATGCGCAGCAACTGTTGGCGGTACTGAAGCAAGATCGCGCAGCTGATTGGTTGCAGGTGTCGTATGTTGTGGACATTTTTTCTCGTTATGGCGTGATTTTTTTATTGTTTATGGTGGGTTTAGATAGCTCGCTGACTGAGCTTAAAAAAACAGGAAAAGCGTCCTTCTTCGTGGCTTGCCTCGGTGTGGTTGCGCCTGTTGCTTTGGGTCTTTTGGTATTGCCTTGGTTGTTTCCAACCAGTACGAGTCGTGAATTATGGTTTGTATCGGCAACCTTATGTGCGACCAGCGTGGGCATTACGGCGCGGGTGTTTCGTGACTTAAATCGATTGGATACGCGTGAGGCCAAAACGATTTTGGGTGCGGCGATGATTGATGATGTATTGGGGTTGATTTTACTCGCTGTGGTGAGCAATTTGGTCGCCCATCAATCTTTACAATGGCCTATTTTAATACAAACTATTTTGGGTGCTTGTTTGTTTTTTCCGATTGTATTGAGTGTGGGACCATGGTTACTACGCCATATGATCAAAGCGGTGAGTTTTTTAGCTGATTGGGAAGCGAAAGTATTAGTCAGTTTTGTTTTTTTAATGGGATTGTCTTGGTTAGCCACACTGGTACAAATGTCGAGTATTATCGGTGCTTTTGCGGCGGGAGTGGTAATACATGATGGTTTTTTTGTTTCACGCCGCCAAGAAACGAAAAGTGCGCAAAGTATTAAGCAGTTGATGTCGCCATTGGAGGCGATTTTTGCGCCTTTATTTTTTGTTTTGATTGGCATACAAGTTCATTTGGAAACGTTTTTAGATTCTCAAGTTTTACTGCCTGCTGCGGCTTTAATTGTGGTGGCTATTGTGGGTAAACTTGTGAGTGGTTGGGGTGCTGGCAAGCGCGATAATCGTTGGTTAATCGGTGTCGGCATGATGCCGAGAGGCGAAGTAGGGTTGATTTTTGCTTCGGTGGGTAAAAGCTTGGGAGTGATGACAGATACGTTGTTTTCAGCGATTGTGCTGATGGTGATTGTGACTACTTTGTTAACACCGATTTGGATTAAAAAAATACTAAATGTTTTTGAATAGATAAAGAAAACTGTTTAAATTTTGCTATGAGGTTCTGATTTAAAAGAGGCAAAAAGCAGCATTGGTGTCTCAGGGGCCTGTCAGTACTGATTCAATTTTTCGTGCTCATTACATTCCGCGCGTAAAATAGAACCAGCACTGCCACCCTTCGGCAAAAAGCGAGCGGTAGCAAAATTAAAACAGTCTGCTTTTGAATAAACAAAGAGAACTGTTTAAATTTTGCTATGAGGTTCTGATTTAAAAGAGGCAAAAAGCAGCATT
>CAZBNB010000005.1:40328-64575 GCA_964493245.1 uncultured Legionellaceae bacterium | reverse complement strand
GCTCATTACATTCCGCGCGTAAAATAGAACCAGCACTGCCACCCTTCGGCAAAAAATGGCGATTGGCAAAATAAAAACAACTCACTTTGTTGATTCAAAAAACGTGTTTTTCCTGGGAGTATTGTCATTAATATAATTCATGATGTCCAAAATGCTTTGGATGAAGACATTGGTGACGGTGACGTGACGGCGATGTTGTTACCGGCGAATCTTTACGTGGAGGCTACAATCATCTCTCGTGAGGCGATGTTGGTGTGTGGGCAGCCGTGGGTGAATGCGACTTTTAAAGAAATGAGTGCGCGTATTCAGGTGGAATGGTTAGTGAAAGAGGCTTCTTGGCAAGCGCTACCGACTACTTTATGCCGGGTTCGTGGGCCGGTTCGGGAAATTTTGACCGCTGAGCGGACGGCATTGAATTTTTTACAAACCTTATCGGCAACGGCAACGCAAACCTACCATTATGTGCAGTTACTAGAGGGGTATCACACCCGTCTTTTGGATACACGTAAAACATTGCCAGGTTTGAGACAGGCGCAAAAATACGCAGTGGTTTGTGGGGGTGGGATGAATCACCGTATGGGTTTATATGATGCATTTTTGATTAAAGAAAATCACATTAAGGCGAGTGGTTCGATACGTGCAGCGATTCAGCATGCTAGAAAATCGAAACAACATTTATTTGTGGAAATCGAAGTAGAGACTTTAGATCAACTGAAAGAGGCGCTGGATGCGAAACCAGATCGCATCATGTTGGATAATTTTGATCTTGCTTCTATTCAAGAAGCGGTATTATTAGCGAAACCGTATGCGTGTCCGTTGGAAGTTTCTGGTAATATAAATCAAGACACGATAAAGGGGATTGCTGAGACGGGTGTGGATTTCATTTCAGTTGGCTCCCTTACTAAATCGATACGAGCTATTGATTTGAGTCTACGTATTACCGAGACGATATAAGCCTTTTATTCTCTGCGGATTTTAAGGAGTATGATATGAGTAAGCGTATTGTATTAACAGGCGGTGGTACTTCAGGACATGTGACACCCAATTTGGCTTTGATTTCCAGCCTACAAGCAGCTGGGTGGGAGATTGACTATATTGGCTCTCAGGCCGGCGTTGAAAAAGAATTAATAACCAATGTGCATATTCCTTATTATGCGATTCGCTCGGGGAAATTAAGGCGTTATTTTAGTTGGCGTCATTTTGTTGATCCGTTCAATATTTTAATCGGGATAGTGCAGTCGATTTATTATTTGCATCGATTAAAAGCAGATGTGGTGTTTTCTAAAGGTGGGTTTGTGGCATTACCCGTCGTCATAGGCGCATTTTTGAATCGTATCCCTGTGTTAATCCATGAATCTGATATGACACCTGGTCTTGCCAATCGTTTAAGTTTTCCTTTTGCAAAAACCATTTGTTTAACGTTTGAAAATACCAAGCAGCGTCTTCGATCTTCAGCCAAAGTCGTGGTAACAGGGACGCCCATTCGTGCGGCGCTGTTTGCGGGTAATAAATCAAAGGGATTAAAACAATGTGGTTTTACAGATAAAAAGCCATGTTTATTAGTCATCGGTGGTGGCCAAGGTTCAGTCGCATTGAATCAGTGTGTGCGCCGTGCGTTGCCGATGCTCACGCCTCATTATCAAATTATCCATCTGTGTGGTAAAGAAAAAGTAGATGTCACGTTGTCAAATACACCTGATTATTATCAACAGGCGTACGCACATGATGATTTGGCTGATTTATTGGCAGCAAGCGATGTGGTTTTATCACGCGCGGGTGCGAATTCTCTGTGTGAATTGTTAGCATTAAAAAAACCACATATTCTGGTGCCGTTGTCACTTCAGGCTAGTCGGGGCGATCAATTACACAATGCGGCTTATTTTGAAAAGCAAGGTATCAGCGTGGTGATACAAGAAGAGGCATTAGAGCCTAATTCATTATTAGCTGCACTGCACGCTTTAAAAGAAACTGAGGCGGTACGTATACAAAAAATGTCTGCACTCAATTTAGCCTCGGCCACACAAACCATTATAAAGCTATTGAATGAAGCGATTATGTGAATCGAGGCTTTATTAGTCAAAATGCTTGGATCTGTTGTAAAATAAAGCATCTTTTTTTGTGGTAGTCATTTATGTTAAAAATAAGTCCTCAAATACTAGGTATGGGTGCTTTTGGTCAGGTTTATGAAGGTTCTTGGTATGGTTGCCGTGTTGCCGTCAAAATAATTGATATGAATCGTTCCCCATCTCATAAAAGATGCGCAGAAGCAGAAGCTGAGACGCTATCTCAAGTGGCTCATCCTCATATTGTTTCACTTATGAGTCATAAAGCATCAGGATCGCGTAAAGGATTGTATTACATTGTATTAGAGCCATTAGAAAATGGCTCATTAAAGAGGCTAATCTACGATTCAGATAAACCTTTATCGCAGGTATTTTGCGAATCCATTACTAAAGATATCGTTTCTGGACTAGAGTGTCTGCACAGCAAAGGTTTTGTACACCGAGACATAAAGCCAAGCAATATTCTTCTGACCAGTGACAACAAAGCTAAAATTGCAGATTTTGGTTTATCCCTTTCGATTGACAACGCCAAAAATAATAAAAACTATGGTACGCCGCGTTATCTATCGCCGCAAATCGCAGAGCAGATCATATCTTTAAGCAAATTAAAAGAGCCACAATCAATAGACCAACCTTTTTGTTTTACTCCATTTGATGATGTCTGGGCGCTCGGGATAACGGTAGTAGAAATGCTGGATCAAAAAATACCGTATAGTACACTGGAAGATTTTGAATTTCAGAGGTTATGGGTTTGTATTGTTAACGGGCCCAATCCTATTCCATCGCATGCTTCATCTTTTTTGGCCTCAATTATCAAGCAATGTTTACAACGAGACTCAACCAAACGCGCATCGGCCAAAGAGCTTGCAGTGCTTTTTGAGGCAGAATCTACAGCGGAGCTTGAAACAAAGCTTGTAGTTCCTCTTGAGGTAGAATCTACAGCGGGGCTTGAAATAAAGCTTACAGTTCCTCTTGAGGCAGAATCTACAGTGGAGCTTGAAACAAAGCTTGTATCACCTACGGGATTAAAAAACTACTCCGGTAATGCATACGGTTGGTTAGAAAATAGAGTTTGCCACACACACAATAACGTACAACTTATCAAACAAGAACCTAACTCCATGCAGCGGCATTCTTTTTGGTCGAAAGCAAATCAGGAGCCTATATTTCGATGCAGAAACCAATCTAAACAGAGTTTTACGCTTTGATTTAGTGCTATCAATTGTTAACTCACCTTATGTCGCATAGTATTTTTTAGCAAATTGTCGAGATAAATTGAGCCTCGAATGCTCATTTACTTATGTAAACTCTGCTTCTCGGTTCAATTTATCTCGATAAGGTGCAAAAAAGACATCGCTGCGTAAGATAAGTTGTTAACAGCCGCTATTCTAATACAAAGATGCGTTGTAAATCGGATAAATTTTTGGCTACAAAAGCTTGTCCTATTCCTTTTATTTCTGCTAATTCAGTCACGGATTTAAATCGACCATGTTGTTGCCGATAAGCGACAATTGTTTCGGCGCGTTTGGGTCCTATGCCTCGAAAAACATGTGTTAATTGTTCTGGTGTGGCTGTATTGAGATTAATTTGCTTCTGTTTGGCAGGTAGGGTTGATATTTGTTTCGGTGGCGTAGATGTTTTCGTGTCGAGTGGTTTGGCTATAAGGGGTGTGGTCGCTAAAAAAGCGCATATCAAAGCAGCAACATATCCTGTTGTTTTCATTATTGTTCTCCTATTTGATTGGACATGCGTAAGGATTCCTTCGCGAAAATATCCTAACCGAACCATTTTTTGAAAACAAGTCGATTTTCTGAATGAAGACGGATATAGAGAATTTTCCTATGAAACTGTCGTTTTTTATGCAAATATCAGTTAGAATTTCCCTTAAAATAAGACGAGGAATGACGAACTATGTTCAGAAAACTAAGAGGGGTATTTTCTAACGATTTATCCATCGATTTAGGCACTGCCAATACACTCATTTATGTGCGTGATAAAGGCATTGTTTTAAATGAGCCATCGGTTGTTGCTCAACGCATGGAGGCTGGACAAAAGCGAGTGGTTGCGGTTGGTTTAGAAGCTAAACGCATGTTGGGCCGAACACCTGGCAATATCAGTGCGATTCGCCCTATGAAAGACGGGGTGATTGCTGACTTCTTTGTGACCGAAAAAATGTTACAACATTTTATTCATAAAGTTCATGAAAACCGTTTCTTACGTCCAAGTCCACGTGTTTTAGTTTGTGTTCCTTGTGGATCAACACAAGTTGAGCGTCGCGCTATTCGTGAATCAGCGATGGGTGCGGGTGCGCGCGAAGTGTTTCTCATTGAAGAGCCTATGGCTGCTGCTTTAGGGTCAGGTATGCCAGTTGAAGAAGCCAGTGGTTCTATGGTGGTTGATATCGGTGGTGGTACGACCGAAGTCGCTATTATTTCTCTGAGCGGTATCGTCTATCACCAGTCTGTACGTATTGGCGGTGATAAGTTTGATGATGCTATCGTGTCTTATGTGCGCAGAAATTATGGCACATTGATTGGTGAAACCACTGCAGAGCGTATTAAGCATGAAATCGGCTTTGCCTACCCTAGCCGTGATTTATTTGAAATTGAAGTGCGCGGTCGTAACTTGGCTGAAGGGGTTCCACGCAGCTTCAAATTAACCAGTGCAGAAATTCTCGAAGCCTTACAAGAGCCGCTTTCAGGTATTGTAGGCGCAGTACGTGCTGCATTGGAGTTAGCGCCACCTGAGTTAGCCGCGGACATTGCTGAGCGAGGAATGGTTCTGACTGGCGGTGGGGCGTTATTGAAAAATATGGATACCTTGTTGATGGAAGAAACAGGCCTGCCTGTATTGGTTGCAGAAGATCCTTTGACTTGTGTAGCTCGTGGCGGTGGCAAAGCATTAGAAACAATGGATTTACGTGGCGGTGATTTTCTCTCAACAGAATAAACAACAAAGCAAGTTATTTGCAAAGCGCGAGTACCTATCATTACGATACGTGCTCGCGCTTTGCATTGCTTTGGCTTTTATGATAACTGACTATCATAATCGGATACTGAGCCCTATTCGAAGTGGCTTCTCCGTTTTTGTCGCGCCTTTACAATTTGCGGTGGATTATCCTGCGCGCATGATTGGTTGGACGGGGTCTTTTATAGGCAGTAAAAAAGCCTTGATCGCTGAAAATATGCAATTACGCTACCAACAAACCATATTAGAAGCGCGTTTACAAAAATTTCTAGCATTACAAACAGAAAACTCTGAGTTAAAGCAATTATTAGCTGCATCAACCAAAGCCCATTCCCGCACCATGGCCGCGCAGATTTTGGCAGTAGATGCGAGCAATGCGCGTCAATTATTGATGATAGACAAAGGCACTCGTAATGGTGTGGGTGTCGGTCAGCCGGTGTTGGATGCAAAAGGCGTCATGGGGCAAGTCATCGATGCGGGCCCAATGACCAGCACGGTATTATTGATTTCAGATGCAAAGTGTGCGGTTCCGGTCAGGAATGATAGAACTGGGGAGCGCGCCATTTTAGTCGGCACAAATAATATAGGGCGTTTGTCACTGCTGAATTTACCCAAAACCTCATCGATTGCCAAAGGCGATTTGTTGGTTACATCTGGGTTAGGCCGGTTGTATCCAGAAGGATATCCTGTTGGGCGGGTCGATGAAGTTATCAGTATGCCAGGAGATGACTTTATCAAAGTCACCGTTAGTCCCGTGGCGTTATTAAATCGCAGTCGTTTAGTGTTATTAATTTGGCCTGATTCTGGTTACAACGAATTGACCAGTCAATTAAATGAGCGTCTTAGACTGCTGGAAGGGGTGATATGAGCACTGCCATTGTCAGATTGTTTTTGGCATTTATTATTTTTTTGGTACTCACCATCATCCCTTTACCAGCCATTTTTTCGCTGATTCGCCCTGCTTGGGTTGTGTTATTGCTTCTGTACACACAAAGCTTTTTCCCAAAGTACTTTAGGGTGTCTTTGGCATTTTTGTTGGGTCTTTATTTAGATGTGTTATCTGGTTCTATTATGGGAGAGCATGCTTTTGCGATTTTAATTACTACGTGGTTTGCATCTGGCAGGGTTCATCGTTTTAAGTATTACTCTATGATTCATCAAATGAGTATGATTGCACTGTTTTGTTTGTTATATCAATGTGTGCTTTATGTGATTGATGCATTTTTAGGGCACGCTGTTTTCGTTTGGCAAGTCGTCGGTGTACCCATAACCAGTATTTTAATATGGCCCTGGTTATGTATGTTAATCCCTGTTCGTACGCGTCAAGCAAAGTCATCACAATGGAGTTATTATGACCTTTAAAAAAATAAATATCCCCACAAAAGGGGAAGCAATCACAGTTAATACAAATGGAAGCTGGCATGTGCCTGATAATCCGATTATTCCTTTTATCGAAGGTGACGGTATTGGTGTGGATGTGACGCCAGCCATGCGTCACGTTGTTGATGCTGCGATTTCTAAAGCTTACGGTGACAAACGATCGATTGCTTGGATGGAAATTTATGCGGGTGAAAAAGCCAATGTTGTGTATGGTGATAACCAATGGCTTCCCGAAGAAACATTACAAGCCATGAAACAATTTGTTGTTTCTATTAAAGGACCGCTGACCACGCCGGTTGGGGGTGGTATTCGCTCATTGAATGTCGCAATTCGACAAGATCTAGACTTATATATCTGCTTGCGCCCAGTACGCTATTTTACCGGTGTGCCTAGTCCTGTAAAAGAACCACAAAAAACAGACATGGTTATTTTTCGTGAAAACTCAGAAGATATTTATGCAGGAATTGAGTGGGCTGCTGATACCCCAGAAGCCAAAAAAGTTATTCAGTTTTTGAAACAAGAAATGGGTGTTAAAAAAATTCGTTTCCCTGAACATTGTGGTATTGGTGTGAAGCCAGTATCGCGAGAAGGAACCACACGCTTAGTCAGAGCCGCGATTCGCTATGCGATTGATAATCATCGTGATTCTGTGACCTTGGTTCACAAGGGCAATATCATGAAATTTACTGAAGGTGCTTTTAAAGATTGGGGCTATGCCGTTGCACGCGATGAATTTGGTGCCACGCTCTATCAAGGCGGTCCTTGGATGCAAATGAATCATCCAGAAACTGGTAAACCAATCATTATTAAAGATGTGATTGCGGATGCATTTTTACAGCAAATTTTATTACGCCCCGAAGAGTACAGTGTGATTGCAACATTGAATCTCAACGGTGATTACATTTCAGATGCTTTAGCAGCACAAGTAGGTGGTATTGGTATTGCACCAGGCGCAAACTTGAGCGATGCTGTTGCTGTATTCGAAGCCACCCATGGTACTGCCCCCAAATATGCAGGGCAAAACAAAGTCAATCCCGGCTCATTGATTCTATCGGCTGAAATGATGTTGCGTCATATGGGGTGGGTAGAAGCGGCTGATAAAATCATCAAAGGTGTCGAAGGTGCGATTGCGGCAAAGACAGTGACTTACGACTTTGAGCGCTTGATGGACAATGCCACTTGTGTGAGCTCTTCTGGATTTGCGGAAGCAGTGATCGAGCACATGGGCTAGAGTTTATAAACTCGTGAGCGTTGAAAATGCGTATTCTCGATGCTCTGTTTTTTGAATTTGATAAAACAAAGTGACAACATTCGTTAACCATGTTCATGGCTACCGAATGTTGTTTTTTGAGAAAGTCAAACAGAACTTACGCAAAACAACGATCTCGCAGATTTCTCGTTCAGGCGTTGTTATTTTATTTGGCGGGTTGCGGGAGCGCCACTTTTCAGGCGGTTTTACGGGGTAAAAAGCACAGGGATGTGCTTTTTAGCGCCTTTGAGCGGGAAGCGAATAGGCGGCGGCCCCGTAAAACCGCTTGAAAAGTGGATCAAGCGGACGCTTCCGCCAAATAAAATAACAACGCCTGAACGAGAAACCTTTCTCCGATCTAGTGAGTACTTTAGAAGTTCCATTAATACACAAAAGCTAAAAACAGCCGTTATTTAAAATTTATCAAAAGGTTTTTTCTAATCTTCTGGCTAAACTGCTCAGATACGTCTATAAAATAAGGTAGGAAGTGAATTTATGAGTGAATGGACGGTCGTTGAACAGATGAAGCACTCACTTCAAGAAACTGAAGCAGAGACTGAGTTGTTAGTACCCAGGAAATACAAGGTTGTACTGCTCAATGATGACTATACGCCCATGGATTTTGTAGTGACAATTTTACAACGGTTTTTCTACTTACCAGAGGAATTTGCCACTCAAGTCATGTTACAAGTTCATCATCAAGGAAGGGGTGTCTGTGGTGTGTACACCCGTGATATTGCAGAGACCAAGGTTGTCCTGGTGAATGATTTCGCTAGGATTCATCAACATCCATTGCTTTGTTGTATGGAGCCAGAATGATAATTGGAAAGCAATGGTGGAAGGGGAGCAACGATCATGCTAAACAAAGAACTTGAGTTTACTTTAAACTTAGCGTTTAAGGAGGCCAAAGACAAACGTCATGAGTTTATGACGGTTGAGCACTTATTGTTGGCATTACTTGACAATCCATCCGCCGCAAATGTTTTACAAGCTTGTGAAGCGAATATTGAAGAGTTGCGACATAATTTAGAAGCGTTTATTCAAGAAACCACGCCCATTATTCCACTAGAAGAAGCGGATCGTGAGACACAGCCTACTTTAGGCTTTCAACGTGTATTGCAGCGCGCTGTTTTTCATGTGCAATCAGCAGGAAAAACAGAAGTCAATGGCGCCAATGTTTTGGCAGCCATTTTTAGTGAACAAGAAAGCCAAGCTGTGTATTTTCTACGTAGAGAAAATATCACACGCCTGGATGTGATTAATTATATTTCGCACGGTATTTCCAAATTCCACAGCAATGAAATGCGAGAAGGCATGCATTCCATGATGGATGAAGAAATGTTAGCTACAGCAGAAAACAATGAATCACCTTTAGAAAGTTATTGCATGAATTTAAACAAACGTGCACGACTTGGTAAAATTGATCCACTGATTGGGCGCAATGAAGAGATTCAGCGAACAATTCAAGTGTTGTGTCGCCGTCGTAAAAACAATCCCTTGCTGGTAGGTGAAGCCGGTGTCGGTAAAACCGCCATTGCAGAAGGTTTGGCGCGTCGCATCGTCGACGGTGAAGTCCCCGAAGCCATTCGTAATTGTGTTGTCTACTCACTGGATTTGGGTGCTTTGTTAGCGGGTACCAAGTACCGCGGTGACTTTGAAAAACGCCTCAAAGCCGTTTTAAGACAACTCAGTGATCAAGATGGTGGCATTCTCTTTATTGACGAAATCCATACCATCATTGGTGCTGGTGCAGCCTCAGGTGGCGTGATGGACGCCTCCAATCTGATTAAACCATTGCTGGCGAATGGTGAGCTGAAGTGTATTGGCTCCACCACTTATCAAGAATACCGCGGTATTTTTGAAAAGGACAAAGCATTAGCCAGACGTTTCCAAAAAATCGATATTTGTGAACCAACTATTGAAGAAACGTTTGAGATTTTAAAAGGCTTAAAAAGCCGCTTAGAAGAGCATCACAATGTGAAGTTTTCTATCCCTTCTCTACGTGCTGCTGCTGAGTTGTCAGCCAAATTTATCAATGATAGATTTTTACCTGATAAAGCCATCGATGTGGTCGATGAGGCAGGTGCTTATCAAAATTTACTGACAGCCAATAAACGTCGCAAAATCATTTCAGTGACTGAAATTGAAAACGTGGTTGCTAAAATTGCACGGATTCCCGTCAAGAAAGTCTCCGCACGTGATCGTGATACCATGCGTAACTTAGAGCGAGATCTCAAGTTATTGGTTTACGGACAAGATACTGCGATTACCGCGTTAGCCTCAGCGATTAAATTATCGCGTTCCGGCTTGCGTGAACCAGAAAAACCCGTGGGTTGCTTCTTATTCACAGGCCCTACTGGTGTCGGTAAGACAGAAGTGACACGACAATTGGCTAGTTTACTCGGTATTGAACTGGTGCGTTTTGACATGTCAGAATACATGGAAAAACATACTGTTTCTCGATTAATTGGTGCACCTCCAGGGTATGTTGGTTACGACCAAGGCGGGCTATTAACCGAAGCCATTACCAAAAACCCGCATTCAGTGTTGCTGCTAGACGAAATTGAAAAAGCACATCCTGATGTGTTTAACCTGCTGTTACAAATCATGGACCATGGTACGTTAACCGATACCAATGGGCGTCACGCTGACTTCCGTCATGTGATCCTCGTCATGACCAGTAACGTCGGTGCTCAAGAAATGAGCCGAAATTCCATGGGATTTTCGGAGCAAGATAATACGAAAGACGGGGCTGATATTTTAAAACGCCAATTTAGCCCAGAATTTCGAAATCGCTTGGATGCTGTGATTAATTTCCAACCGTTAGATGAAGACACGATTGGATTAGTCGTCGACAAATTTATTATGGAGCTAGAAGAACAGCTGAGTAATAAAGGCGTTGTCTTGGATGTTGATCGCTCTGCGCGTGATTGGCTGATTGCACATGGCTACGATAAAGTCATGGGTGCTCGCCCTATGGCACGCCTCATTCAAGAGCAAATCAAAAAACCCTTGGCGGAGGAGCTCTTGTTCGGCAAACTCGCAAATGGTGGTCATGTGACATTAAGCATGCGTGATGATAAACTCGTGTTCGATGGTTATGATTATCGTGAGGGAGTGGCTAATTGACGTTAAGTGTTATTATCATTGCGAAGAATGAATCAGATAATATTGAGCGGTGTTTGAAGTCTGTGGCTTCTTGGGTCGATGAAATCGTTGTTCTCGACTCCGGAAGCACAGATAACACCGTCAGTATCGCTAAACAATACACCTCTCACGTTTATGAAACAGATTGGCAAGGCTACGGGGTACAAAAGCAACGGGCTTTGCAATATGCAACCGGTGATTGGGTGCTCAATCTAGACGCAGACGAATTTATTCCGGAAACGTTAAAGCAGGTTATTTGTGATGTCATTCAAGCAGATAAAGCTGATGCGTATCGCATTCCCATTCGTATGGTATTTTATGATAAGCCCTTGCGCTTTTGTTCCAGCCCCACCAGACATATTCGTCTTTTTAAACGCAAAGGCGCACGTTACAGTGATGATTTGGTGCATGAAAAAATTGTGTTGCCAGAGACATTTAACATTCAACAACTGAAATCACCTATTTTGCACAACTCATTTCGTGATGTAAGCCATGCATTAGCCAAATTAAACCGTTATTCTTCTTATAGCGCACAGATGAGTATCAGTCAGCAGAAAAAAGCCAGCTTAAGAAAAACTTTGGCCAGTACGGTATGGATGTTTTTACGCTGTTATTTGTTGCAAGGCGGTTTTTTACATGGCAAAGCGGGGTTGTTTTTTTCTTTATACAATGCTCAAGGCTCTTGGTATCGTGGGATTAAACAATTGTACCCAGATAAAATGATAGAAGTATCATCAAATTATAACCCATAAGCTACTTTTAGAGGCTATTTCGACCCAGGTTCGCCCGTTGAACCCGGGATTTTTTGTTTATACGGTTGCAATATCGTTGTTCTAAATTGATTAGGAGTTTCTTAAATATGAAACCAGTCATTTCGATGAGAATCATATTTTGTATGTTTTTTTGTCTTTATCTAACCGGTTGTATGACTGTTCCTCCGCCCAAACGTCTCGACAATGTTTGTTCTATTTTCAGACAACACCCACAATGGTATCGCGATGCAAAAGATGTGGAGCGTCGTTGGCGTGTACCGGTTGCGGTGCAAATGGCTATTATTCACCAAGAATCTAAATTTGACTCGACCGCAAGGCCGCCACGTACCAAGCTGCTAGGTTTCATTCCTTGGACTAGACCGACAACTGCTTACGGCTACTCCCAGGCTCTCAATGGCACGTGGTCATTATATCGGCATTCTAATGGTGGATATTTCGCGTCGCGAAACAGTTTTGATGATGCAGTAGACTTTATCGGTTGGTATGCGAATCAAGCTTATTTGCGCGCACGCATTCCACGAAGCAATGCTTATGCACTTTATCTTGCTTATCACGAAGGGGTGACTGGTTACATGCGCCAAACTTATCGGCGTAAACCTTGGTTGATCGGAGTGGCCCATAAGGTAGAGCGTCGAGCGAAAATGTATCAGATGCAATTGAACAATGGGTGTTAGGGGGATTTGATAAGTTAGTTTTATCAGTTAATATGATCTGAATAAATGAAATTAGGATGACAGATGACGCTAGAAGAACGTGCCCATTTGATTCTTGCTTTCGCAAAGGTTTTATACACAAATGGTCAAACTACAGGACAAATATGGGCGGTAACAGAGCGCCTTGGTCGTGCGCTGAACTTACCTGTTAAGCTTCTGCCGCCACGCTGGGGTGAGCTGCAGTTGATTGTAGAAGATGACCAAAGAGGTCAGTTACTCTTCGTGACAGATGCAGAGCCCGTCAGCACCAATATGCAGCGTGTGGTCCCTGCTATGAAAGCAGTCGATGCGCTTATAAAAGGTGATCTGACACCATCTCATGCGGCTAAATTGATTGATTCCATCGCACAAGAGCCGCCATTACCTGCCTGGATATTTTCATTAGGTGCAGCATTGGGTGCGGTGGCCTTGTCTTTGTTGTTTGGTTTACGCCATTTTCCCAGCCTGGTCATTATTTTTCTGAGTGCCGCTTGTGGGGGCTTGTTACGGCGTTTGATTGCCAAGTACAGTACCAATGTTTTTTTACAACCGTTTTTCGCCTCACTTTTGGCAGGTATGATTGGCGCATTGGCGGCACGTGGTGGTTTTAGTTTTGCATCACAATTAGTCGCGATTTGTCCTTGTATGATCTTGGTTCCTGGTCCTCATTTGCTGAATAGTGGACTGGATATGATACATGGCTGGCTTCATCTTGGTGCGACGCGAATGATGTATGCGCTACTTATTTTGCTAGCGATATCACTGGGTTTGATGATTGGATTAGCTTGTTTTCATGTGTATTTGCCTTTAGAGCTCCAGGCTACGCCTCGATTGCCTTTTTGGCAAGATATCCTTGCTGCGGGTGTGGCAATAGGAGCATTCAGTATTTTTTATTCTACACATTTCTCTTTATTAGCTTGGCCTTTGTGTATAGGCATGCTTGCGCATACCCTGAGATGGATAATGATGTCTATGTTTGGTGCGTCTATCATCATGGGTGATTTATATGCTTGTGTTTTAGTCAGTGTCATCATGACCATCGTGGCCAGACGCCGAGAAATGCCTTTTGCAGCAGTTAGCTTTGTTGCAGTGGTCTCCATGATGCCAGGTATTTTCATTTTTCAGATGGCAAGTGGCCTAATACAACTGACAGATTGGTCGCACACCACGCTTGCTTTGATTAGTGTGACGATTGCCAATAGTATTATGGCGCTTATGATTACACTGACAATGTGCATGGGGCTTTTGATTCCTAAGTTATTTATTGACTATCTAATTGAAAAGAAAATAAAAGTGATTGAAAAAATAGCTTCTCCAGCGTCTTCTTGAGTTTGATACACGGAGATTTGTGACAATGGGTGATAAGCCAAAAAAACGGGCGCAATTTGCGTTAAATCAAACCCTTGGTGAACTGGCGTGAACATTTGCCTGATTTCTGCCTTGTGCAACCAAAAAGCAATAAGCCCTAATAAATGATAGGATTTTTATGTACAAAATTTGTATTAATGTTCCAGAAACGCATGTTGATATCGTTAAAAGTGCTATTTTTGACGCCGGCGCTGGGCGCGTAGGGCAATACAGTCACTGCTCTTGGCAAACATTGGGTGAGGGGCAGTTTATGCCCTTGATCGGAAGCAATGCATTCATCGGGCAAATCGATCAATTAGAAAAAGTCGCTGAATATAAGATAGAGACGGTTTGTAGCGACGAATGTATTCATGCGGTTATCAGTGCTTTAAAAAAGACGCATCCTTATGAAGAGCCAGCGTACGAAGTTTGGCAACTAGAAAATTTTTAGTAAGTGTTCACGCCATTGAGTGTTCACCCCGCACTCAAATCTGACCGTTCTACGAGGTGCAAGGGCGAGGCTGTGAACGGTTACAACTTTGAGTAAATACTCTGCAAGACTAAAGCATTCTCCTGAGTGATTCATTTAAGCATTTTTTACCACCAGTTTTCGTGTGTGTAATATCTTGCCACCCAATGCATGATCAAGCGCTGCTTGTAGCACGATTTTGGCTGTTTGGCGTACCGCGGGGTTATGCCATTGATTATCAGTCCAGCCAATTAAATATTCTCCCGGGATGCCTTTGAGAGCATCAACCAAGCCTTCTTCTGGTTTTAATATATAGTGTTTGTTAGCAACGATTGGCTCGCCATGGTTCGCCTCATGGGTTAGAGAAAAGCCATAGCCCATTTCGTTTAAAAGTAAGACTTCAAAATGGCGCAAGCATGCTGCTAAATCAGCCCCTTCTAATGGTGTCGCCAGCGTTTGTAAAACGGTTTCATATGCATCAAATAACAGGGGATATGCATCTAGGGGTTGAATAGCATGGTAAATCAGCTCGTTAACGTATAATCCTGACATTAAATTCAGGCCTTCTAGTTGTAATGCTGGGGATATTAACTCAAGTTGTTGTACGTAACAGCTGGTTTTATGTTCGTGAAATTGCACAAAAAGAGGATTGAATGCTTGTAGCATTTGTTGTTTTTTCGGTAAACGTCCGCCTTTACATAAGCTTTGAATTAACCCTCGATCACGTGTAAAAAACAATACTCTGGCACTGGTTTCACCAGACCATTGTTTATGAATAACCCATGCAGCATTGGATTTATCCATGAGCGCTCCAATCAGCCAATGTTCACTCCGTAAGGGGGAACGGTTACTTCCATCATGACATGTTAGCTTTGGAAAGACAGGGCGTATTATTCATAACCCATTTGTCTCAAGATACGCACATCATCAGACCAGCCGGTTTTTACCTTACACCAACATTTTAAAAAAACTTTTTTGCCCAACAATCGCTCCATATCCAGTCTCGCTTCACTGGCCATGGTTTTAAGCTTGGCACCTTTTTCACCAATGACCATGCGTTTATGGCTGTCTTTGTCTACCCAAATAAGCGCATGAATACGGATGAGATTTTCTTCATCGGCATAAGATTCGATTTCTACCGAAGTTGCATAAGGTAACTCTTGACCGCATTGTCTAAATATTTTTTCACGGAGTAGCTCAGCGCATAAAAAGCGATTCGATCGGTCAGTGAGTTGATCTTCTGGAAAAAAGAAGGGGCTTTCTGGCAATAGTGTTTTTAAGCAGTTTTCCAGCGTATCGACTTGTAGGCCGGTTTTAGCAGAGAGCGGAATCATTTGGATAAATGTATGGCGCTTTTGCATGTCATCTAACCAC
Source organism: uncultured Legionellaceae bacterium (assembly GCA_964493245.1). Lineage (GTDB taxonomy): Bacteria > Pseudomonadota > Gammaproteobacteria > Legionellales > Legionellaceae > CAZBNB01. The sequence goes on along the minus strand of CAZBNB010000005.1, from coordinate 49,114 downwards.
GGTAACAGCGGCGCTTTATCACGTATTTTGTCTACTTTGTTACAGACCAGTACACAGGGGATCTCTGTTTGTTGAATTAAACTTAAGACATATTCATCTTCATCTGTCCAGTGAGTACCATCGGTTACGAAAACAATGACATCAACATCATGTAGCACATTCATAGCGGTTTTATTCATCATTTGATTCATGGCTTTTTTATTGCCTTGATGAATACCGGGGGTGTCTACATAAACAAATTGATAGTCAGCATCGGTTTGTACGCCTAGGATACGGTGGCGTGTGGTTTGTGGTTTTTTAGAGGTAATGCTTAATTTTTGTCCGATCAAACGGTTTAATAGAGTCGATTTGCCAACATTGGGTCGACCAACCAGGGCGATATAGCCGCAATAAGATGTCATTATACTGATTCACTTGATTCATAACCAACCGATAGTTTACCATGCATTGTGTATTCACAGTAGGGCCTCGTTCTTGAACATTGAAGAATGGCCACGATCTGCGCGGTGGTCAATTTCAAGGATGATGATGGATAATACTTTAAAACAAACATCGCTTGGCTTTAGCCTAATCGAATTACTCATTGTTTTACTGATTTTGAGTGTCCTTTTGGCTTACCCGTTATTAGGGATGCGGCAACAAATTACCCGTGCACATCGCCTGGAAGGACAAACGGCATTGTTTGATCTGGCCAATCGTATGGAGCGTTATTACGCGATACACCACACCTACCAACATGCTTCCATTGCAACCGGTGGTTTGAATGATGTGCAAAGCACAGCGCTTTCTGCTGGGGGATGGTATACGCTGCGTATTTTGGCCGCGAATAAAACAGCTTATTTGTTACAAGCTATGTTGACAGCAAGGTATCATCAGCACAGTGAGCCCTGCGAGATCTTAACATTGTCGAATCAGGGTGAAATACAGCAGCGGTGTTAGGCAGGCTCAAATCTGACCGTTCTCCGAGGTTCAAGAGCGAGGCCGTGAGCAGTTACAGCATTCCCTTTGCAACAAGATTACAAATGAATGGATGACATACACTCGATGTGTTTTGTCATTATTCACGCCCGCTCGCCTCATCTTTTAACTCATCTAAAATACTGCTCACATCGGCATCAAGTGCTTGCTCAACGAGCTCCAGCAAGGTTGATTCTGGCATGCTGCCCGATTCTGAGTAAATCGCGATACCTTGTTTGAATACCATCAAATGTGGGATTGAACGAATTTGAAATAAATCGGCTAATGCGGTTTCTTTTTCAATATTAACGGAAGCGAAACAAATGTTAGGGTATTTCGATGCAACTTGTTCGTAAATATGAGCAAATTGTTTGCAAGGGGCGCACCATGATGCCCAGAAGTCCACGAAGAGAAGGGGTGTTTTTTCTAGCAAAGATTCGAATGTATCGGTTTGAATCGCTTGAATCGTTGCTGTCGTCATGAGTTATGCTTCCTTGAGAATAGATAAAATGCTTTCAAAAATACCTTCTACACTGCCATCTCCGGACACTCGATGGAAGGTGGGTGCATCAGCATTCTTTTTTTGCGACCAAGACTGGTAGTAACCAATCAGTGGCTCAGTCTGTTCATGATAGACTTTTAAGCGATTACGAATAATTTCCTCGCGATCATCATCTCTCAATATCAGTGGCTCTTGTGTCAAGTCATCTAAGCCGGCTGTTTTGGGAGGATGGAAAGCCACATGATAGACTCGCCCTGAAGCAAGATGAACACGTCTACCGGTAATACGGTGCACAATTTCTTCATCATCGACAGCAATTTCAATGACGTGATCAAGCTTGATGCGTGAGTTTTTTAACGCTTCTGCTTGTGGGATAGTACGGGGGAAGCCGTCTAGTAAAAAGCCAGATTGACAATCTGATTGTGTTAAGCGCTCTGCTACTAGGCCAATCATAATATCGTCGGAAACCAATTGACCCGCGTCCATGATTTTTTTAGCACTCAAACCCAATGGGCTACCTGATGCAATGGCTGAGCGTAGCATATCACCGGTTGAGATTTGTGGAATATTGAAATATTTCATCAAACGCAGCGCCTGTGTACCTTTACCAGCCCCAGGGCACCCTAACAACATTAAGCGCATCACGCTCATTAAAAAAACTCCAAATAGATGAGCCTCGATTGCAAGACCCTTGCGAATACTCGCGTTTTAAATAACCTTACCGATGGTAATATATTACATTTTTAATCGCAAAGACAGTGGCGAACACTATCTTATTCGTGCGTTTTTACATCGCACTGGTTACACGTAGCAGCTCAGCTAGCGAAGTATCACCATTCAACACGCGTCTTATGCCATCTTGGCGAATGCTCATGGCTTTCGGGCGTATATATGCCTCCATGGTTTGTAAACTTTCTTGACGGTGAATCATGCTGCGTAAGGTTTCATCAATCGGAATCAGCTCATAGATACCGGTACGGCCACGATATCCTAAAAAGTTACAATGCTCGCAGCCATTGGGCGAAAAAACAGTTGGGTGTGTATCGTTTTTTACATTGGTCTGTTGTAACAATTCAGCTTCATCTGCACTTAAAGTGTGGGGTGTTTTACAATGATCACATAATTTTCTGACTAAGCGTTGTGCCAGTACACCTAATATACTGGAGGAGAGTAAAAAAGATTCAACCCCCATGTCATGTAAACGTGTTAAGGCACCTAACGCACTGTTGGTATGTAAAGTAGACAACACCAAGTGCCCGGTTAAGCTCGCTTGTACCGCAATATCAGCGGTTTCTAAATCACGAATTTCTCCAATCATCACCACATCGGGATCTTGACGTAAAATAGCTCGTAGCCCTTTGGCAAACGTCATCTCCACCTTGGTGTTAACCTGCGTTTGTCCAACACCGGGTAGATCATATTCAATGGGATCTTCTATGGTTAAGATATTGCGGCTGACTTCGTTTAATTCGGTGAGCATGGCGTATAAAGAAGTGGTTTTTCCTGAACCGGTAGGTCCCGTCACCAATAAAATGCCATGCGGCTCTGCAATCATGTGGCGAATTTGCCGCAATGTTTCACCGGGCATACCCAGTAAACTTAAATCTAGCTGAGCCGCTTGTTGATCTAAAATACGTAATACGATGCGTTCGCCGTGATTAGAAGGGAGTGTTGAAACCCGTACGTCGATATTGTGACCGCCAATTCGTAACGCAATTCGACCATCTTGTGGAATACGCTTTTCGGCAATATCCAGTTTTGCCATGACTTTGACTCGTGAAATGACTAAGGGTGCAATCGCTCGTTGAATTTCCAGTACCTCTTGTAATACACCATCTAATCGATTTCTGACTAAAACCCGATCTTCGTACGTTTCAATGTGGATGTCGGAGGCTTTTTGTTTAATCGCCTGCGTGAATAAGGCATTAATCAGGCGAATAATCGGCGCATCATCTTGGGTATCGAGCAGATCTTCGCTGGTGGGTAATTGCCCCGCCAGTTTCATCAAATCCAAATCTTCTTCCATGCTTTCGGTTGCATCCAGAATCGCTGATTTTGATTGATAAAAATGTGCAAGATGTTGCTGAAATTCTTGCATATTAACTTCTTTTAAATGCAGCTCACCATGTAAAACCCGTTTAACTTCAGCGATGGTTTGTAACGAAATGTCTGGTAAATGATAGAGCAAGATACCGGTTCCAGATTCAATTTCTGTGGCGATCACGCCTTGCTTTTTTGCGTATGTGTAGGGTAGGTGCTTGAGTTTGACGTCCTCTTCCATTATTTATCCACGTTCGCCATTTTTTTTCCGGTATGACAAAACGGTTTGGGTAGTTTCGACGTATGCCATGCAGGCACGACTGTATTCCGATCAGATTTATAATATTCTTCTTGTGAACGGGTAATATCCAATTGATCTTGGCGAACGTGGTTATATTTACTGCCCGTTATTTCTAAACCTTGTGCTTCGGTGCTTAGAATATGAGGGCGAATAAAGACCATCAACACTTTCTTTTCACGTTTGCTAGCATTCCGTTGAAATAGTCTGCCAATGCCTGGTATATCACCCAAAATAGGTAAACGATCATCATCATTGGTGATACTGTCTTGGGCTAACCCTCCTAACACAATAATATCGCCACTTTCCACGTGTACAGAAGTGACAATGGCACTGATATTGAACGTAGGTGTGACCCCAGGTGTTATTTCACTCAGCGCGTCCAATGTGTCATTGCCTTGGTCAATTTGTAGCTGAATACCGTCACCCCGGGTGATTTGTGGGCGAACATATAAATGCAATGCTACGTTGACACGATCAAAGGTTGTATAAGGGCTGGCAGTCGTCGTTGCGCTGGCATTGTTTGGATAAGAGGACGAGGCGACTGAAACCTGTTTACCAATCAAAATTTTGGCTTGACGATTATCTAATACGACCACGGATGGTGTAGACAGGATATTAGCCTTGTGTTGTCTGGCTAATGCATAAATTTGTGCTTGAAATTGTGCAATCGTGGTTTTGGAGTTCAAAATCGCAAAACCGGGTTTAAAACTATTAGGATCTTTGGTTTTCTGATCGATACTGCCCCATTCTACCCCCAAATCTTTGAAATCAGATTCATTAATTTCAGCCACCAAGGCTTCGATTAGCAGCTGCGCGGGTTTAATGTCTAATTGGCTAATAACCGCTTTTAAAATACGAATCAGTGATGCGGGGGCGTTGATGATAATGGAGTTGGTATTGGGTTCGGCAATAATTTGCACGGTTGGTTTGGTGGTACCCTCATTTTGTGTGGTTTTGTCTGAGGGAGCGTCTGTGGTGCCGTTGGCAGCGGGGTTCGGGGCTGCATTCATATTGCTACTGGGGCCTTGAATTAAGCTGGCCATGTTAGAAGCCGGGTTTGTGCTATCGAGTGCTGGTCGTGTGATGGTACCAATGGTTGTGCCGACAATGCCGCTGAAATTGGCTTGCGCGATGCCCGCTAAAATCGGAACCAAATCTTCTGCGCGTAAATAGTTAAGATAAATAACTTGTGTATTGCTATTACTGGCGTTTGGATTATTTTTATCCAATTGGGCAATCAGCATGCGTAAACGGATACGATCGGTTTTACTACCACTAATAAGTATGGCATTGCTGCGGTCATCGGCAGCGATCATGCTTTGATTGCGTTGATTAGGCCCCAACTGTGATTTAATCAAGTCCTTCAATGTGTTAGCTACATCCATTGCCAAAGCATGCTCTAATGGCACCATATCGATACCATTGGATGATGAGTTATCGACTTGTCGAATAATGTCAGCCAATTGACGAATGTTACTGGCACGGCCAGATAAGATAAGCATATTCGATGGGCCATATGCGGTCACGCTGCTCCATTGAGGCATCAGTGGGCGTAGTACAGGTACCAATTGTTCGGCAGGGACGTATTGAATCGGGATGACTTGTACCATCATTTCATCACCGCGTTGATCCGCGCGTAGTGGATACGACAGATCAGGTGACATGGTGCGTGCATCCATATTCGGTATGATTTTGATTACCTGATTGCCAGGAATGGCTGAAAAACCAGAAATTTGTAATACGGAAAGAAAAACCTGGTAAAGCTCTTTATCTGAAATAGGCGTACTTGAAATAATAGAAATACGACCTTGTACTTTGGGATCAACAATAAAATTTTTACCAGTGACTCGCGATACCTCACTGATTACGGCACGGATATCGGCATTTCGCAGATTCCATATTTTTCCAGGTGATGGGGTGTGATACGTGGTTTTGGGCGGAGTGGGGTGGAGATTGAGGATGGTTGGGAGCTGTGAGACATTATCAGATATCGCCTCATCCGGGTTAACAAGCTTTTTTTGTAAACGTAACGCTTCAGCATAATCGCTAACGGGGCCAATCTGTACTAAATACAGACCTTTTTCCACCAAGTGATCAATTCGAATGGTTTGTTGCACACTGTCAGCTAATTTTTTCTGTTCAGCTTCGGCCTCTTTTTGACGTGTGTAAGCACCTACTTGAATTAAATAGGCTGGCTTGCCGTTTAATGAAGTCGTAATAATGCCGATGTCTCCCGAAATAGATAAAGGAGATAAAACAAACAGCAAAAGAAATACAATGATTCTGATCATCAAACCATCACACATACACCCTGAACTACATCATATCTAAAATTCATGATTAGCAATAGGGGGTAATTGCGAAATACTATACGAATGTATTTGGGAATCTAACGTTTTGAGAGTTTTTCTTTTGTTTTTTGCAAACCCTCAAAAATTGGCTGAGAAATACTTTTAGGAAATGTGCTTGGTAGCTTTTGAGCGACGCTGGTGATGGCATAATCAGTTTTTTCTAACATTTCGTTTAATAAATATTCTGCCTTATCTACAGGGTAATGCGCTGCTTTGGCTGTTTCTAAAAAATACCGGCGCTGCAAGTGCTGCCAGTGATAATGATTGTTTTTACCTTTTAAAGCCATGGCCATTTTTATTTTTTGGCTTTGTAATTGCTTTGTATGAATGAGTAATGATGTAAAATAGAAGCAATTTGAGATGAAGTGAGTGGTTTATACTTAATTTTTTTTTCAAACATGGGCATTGCATTTGGCGTGAGTTGTACGGCTCCCACGCAATCTCTACCAATTGTCGCTAATAAATCAAAGGGTTGGTTGGTAGGTATCTGAAAGCTTGTTTGAATTCTAGCGCGTATTTGAGGATTATCTGGTAATAAATTATCAAAAAAATTGTAAACAATATCACCGCGATAAGGTTGCTCAGTGAGTGGCAACGAAAGCGAAATTGGCCTGGATCCAGGTTGATTTAACCAGGTTTTTTCGTAGATAAATGTTAATCCTCCATGAGACATTTTTTCTAGTTTGCCCACGAACATGCCATTCATAGAAACACACAGTATTGCGTTTTTTTTCACCACTCATCCTTCCATTGCGTTGTCATTTTATTCAAAGCGTCTTTGGAAAATAGGTGTACTTCTGTTTCAAGTGCTGATAATACTTTAAACAAGGTATTCAGTTTTGTGTGCTCAGGATTATTTTCAATTGCCGAGATGGTTTTTTGTTTTAGCCCGACTAAATTTCCTATTTCTTTTTGAGTTAACCCAAGTTTTTTTCTTTGGTTTTTTATTAGAATACCTAACTCTCGTGGTGAGTGAATCAGCATATGAAGCTATCCGTTAAGAGGTATATATAGATTATATACCCTACACGGTATTTTGTCATTAATATACCCTAATGGGTATAAAATGCCTCAAGAGGTGTTTATACAGCAACATAAAATTATAGAACTGGTGTTAGAGTGCTTTGTTGTTGAACAGCGAGTGCCCTGAAAATGGGAAAGAGCCTGTAAATCAAGGGCTGTAAGACGCTCTGGGATGGTATTGAATTTGAAAATGGTGGCTATGGGTGGACTCGAACCACCGACCTCAGCATTATGAGTGCCGCGCTCTAACCAGCTGAGCTACATAGCCATGAGGGCGTGATTGTGTCTTTTTTCTTGAATGTTGTCAAGAAAAAATCTAGTGTCTGTTGGTATTTGAAGGGGTGAGTTAAAAATCAAGAGAATTTAGCGCAAATTTTAATTTGAGTGGCGCGAATAGATAGCTCATTTAACGAATACAAGCTGAACTTGTGCAAGTTAGCCTGGTTTTAGCTGTATCAACAATTGCCAACAAGCGCTCATATCTGGTTGATGCGCGTGTCGAATTTGGATATAAAAAAGCCGCTTTAACATTTGCTAAAGCGGCTTAAAGGTTTTTTATAATGAAGAATGTTTCTTTTTTGTATTAAACTTGAGCAGGAACTATTGTTGAATGTAATTGCTCTTTAGCATTGTCAGCAACATTCGTAGCTGCAGAGACAGCATCCTTTTTACCACTAAACACTGACGCCCAGATTCTACCAACCATTGTCTCGTTTGTGCTAGCACCAGCTGCTTTCTTAGTAGGTGTATTATAATCACGTCTAGCAAAGAGCGATGTAACCAGCAAGCCTGTGAAAACAGCTAAGGCACCGGCAGATACACCAATCATCGCATTAAACGCTGCAGCTGATAATCCAGTAAGCGCATGAGCCACAAGTGGTAAAGCGGCTGTCATAGCAGCAGGGCTGAAATGCATCACAAGGAAGCTAGCCAGTACAAGTGCCGCAGCAATTGCCAATAGACCAAGCACGATTTGTGTCCAACGATTGCGGAACGTTGGACTAGCGTATACCCTCATCACGAAGGCGGCTGACAGTTGAAGGAACGATTTGTCGTCATCAACCTTAGTTGCTGTTGAAGTAGCGGCTAGTTTAATACCCGCTTCTTTGTCTACTACTGGATCAGACCCATTGTTATTAGCGGTTCGCAAAGCATCACGAATAGCAACAAACTCTTCGCCGATCATATCAAGTTGCGCTTGGTTTTGTACACGCAAAGATATCGAATCTTTTTTTCTTTTCGCAGTTGTTATTTCTTGATCTTTTTTCTGTACAGTTGATTCCAGTCGAGTTAGAAATTCAGTAGCATCCAAATCGCTTGGACATGTAAATTTATATGTTCCTGGGAATTTTTGATGATTTGAAACATTTGCTGTTTCAGCGTTTTTTGGATTAACAACAGTTTCTGGAGCAGGATTAGCGTCTACTGGAGCAGGTGTTGTTGCTGTAGCGGCAGCACTTGCTGTTGTAGGGTTTGAATTAACAACAGTTTCTGGAGCAGGTACAACAGGCTCTACTGGAGCAGGATTAACACCAGTTACTGGATCAGTCGGTGTTCCTGTAGCGGCAGCACTTGCTGTTGTAGGGTTTGAATTAACAACAGTTTCTGGAGC
>CAZBNB010000005.1:0-40228 GCA_964493245.1 uncultured Legionellaceae bacterium | reverse complement strand
ACACCAGTTACTGGATCAGTCGGTGTTCCTGTAGCGGCAGCACTTGCTGTTGTAGCGTTGTTTAGATTAGCAACAACAGTTTCTGGAGCAGGAGTAGCCTTGCTCTTAGAGTCATCAATACTCTGAGCAAAAGTATCAAATTCTTCTTGTATTCTAGCAAGTTGCGATTCGTCTTGTACATAAAAAGATATATATCTATTTTCTTGTTTTTTAATCTGTATTTGTTTTTCTTTTGCTAGTACATTTAATTTAAACTGCTCTATAAAATTAGTGGCGTCGCTGTCATTCAAATTCCATTCTTCTGGGCATTTAAACTTATATGCCTTTGGGAACGGCTTAGTAGCAGGTACAACAAGCTCTACTGGAGCAGGAGGGTTTGCTTTAGGAGTGTCGTTACTACTACTTGTGTTAGTAGGTGATCCTGTTTCTACGTTCTCAGGTGTGCTTGACTGCGTTTCTGTTGTCATGGTTAAGTCTCCGTTAGTATGTCTGATTTTGTACAAATGAAACAATATTCTACTTTAATTTATCATTTAGGTCAATAGTTGAGCTAAATGTTTTTTTGTTCTTTTATGTGATCCCATGTTGATCATGCTGAGTACTGAGTACTGAGTACTGAGTACTGAGTACTGAGTGCTGAGATGATGAGTATCTGCTTGTGTGATTTCAATCATTTCAGTGCATCCGTGGCGAGCCTTTGTCGATCTGACAAAATTCAGATCGCTTAAGCATACTTTTTGGTTGCTTTTTATCATACTGTTGTTTTTTTTTCAACAAGAGTGTCATTTGTTTTTTCGTGGATTTTGAAAAAATTGAAGTAGAGGAAGGGGTTCTTATAAAAAAAACGCCTCTGAGTTTGGCTCAGAGGCGTTTGGTATCTTTCTTATATATCTAAGATATATTAAAAAAGATTTGAGCACTAATTAAACTGAACCCCCCATTCCCATTGTATGACTATCTGATTTTGCTGATGACGTGTCATCTTTTGCTTCGATGGCGGCGTCATTGGCTGGTGCAACACCCTTTGCATCATTAGGCGTTTTTCTTGCAAATATTGACATTTTAGGAAGCGACCAATTATATATTGACGTTTTAGGAAGCGAAATATTATTTCTCGCCATCATACCGTAGACACCAAGACCGAGACTTATGCCACTAATAGCGCCGACAGCGATCGCAATGCCAAGTATTTGATTTGCCGCCAATGGAGTAACCCATAAGGCAAGTAGCGGACAAGCAGAAACACCATAAGTCAGGGCAACCACAATACCAGCAGCTAACAAGAACAATCCCAGTGTAGCGAAAATTGCTCTTCCATCTTTAAAGATAGGGCGCATTTTTGCTTCTAATGCAAGTAATGTGCTGAAAATGAAGGAGCTATTTTCTTTTTCAGCAGTTGCTGTGTTTGTTACTTCATCAGTTGCTATATCCGTTTGAGCAGTAGATCCTGTTCCAGGATTCAAGGGCTCACCTTTATCAGCTTCTACTACTGGTGCAGCACCATTCCCAGCTACTGAAGTGGGTGCCTTAGCTGTTTGTATGGCTATATTTTTATCTTCTTCCTCAACATGATCGTCATCGATATCAGCAAAAAACGTCGCTAATTTTTTGACAGTATCGTCTTTATCGTTAGCAGTTGTGTCATGAACAGTCGTTGTTGCTAGCGTAGGTTCTTTTACTACTACTACAGGATCTTTTACCTCAGGTGCCGGATCTACAGGTGCGGGATCTTTTTTTGTTCTTAACGCTTCTCTTTCTTCAGATTTAGCTTTTAATGATGCTAACTTTTGTACTATTGCTGCTTTCTGGTTTGTTGCCTCTGTTCTTTGAGTAGTTGCATTTTTCAGCGCTAGTTGGGATGTTATGCGGGTTTTTTTCGCTGTTGTCCATTCGCTTTTTAATTGATCCAATTTCGCAGTTGCTGCTTTTACTTCAGTGTCTCTCGTGGTTTCCGCACCTTTTTCTGCAGTTTTTCTCGCTGTTGCTGCCTGTTGTGTTGCCTGAGCAATTGTTTGAGTACACACTCTGTGTGCTTCATTTAGCTTTGCTACGTTATCTGTATTTTTTCTGATTGCTTTTCCAGCGTTCGTTTTGGCTTGTGCTATATCTTTCTTATTTTTTTCTTTTATTTTTTCTATTTTGTTTTTTTCTGTTGTTTCCAGTGTTGCGATATCAGCTGCATTTTTTGCTTGTAGAGCCTCAAGCTTACTGCCGCTTGCTACGTTGACACTTGCAGTGCGAACTCCCATCATATTACGGGCAGCTTTCAGTGTAATGAATGAGCTGGCTGATCTCATTATCGTTCTTTCTGGTTCTGTGGCAGGATTGTTTTTCTCTTGTGCACTTGTCTGCTCTAGTTCTGCTTCAAGCTCGGCTTCCGCTGCAGCTGCTTTTGCTGCATTGATTTTTTTATCTTTTTGTGCAGTTGCCAAATCGATTCTTTTTTGTCCTTCTGCTTGAGCTTCTTTTTCTGCAGCGTCTTCGGCCGCTTTTGCGGCTGCTTCTATAGCATCTTGCACTGCTTTTTCTGTTGTGTTGGCAGCTGCTGTGGCATCATTTACGGTTTTTGTTTCTGCTATTTTCGCGTTATTTATTGCTGTTTGTGCAGTAGTTTTCAAGTCGGCTATTATTTTTTCAGCATCTGATATCTTGTTGAGAGCCAACGTTTCATCTGCCAGCGCTTTTTCGATGTTTTTTTCTGTGTTTTCGATTAGATCTTCTAAATCTGCTAATGTCTTTGTTATTGCTGTTAATTCTGTTTCTGCGTCGGTAACTGATTGCGCTACTTGCTCGTCTGTTTCTTCAATACTAGTCTGTTTTCTAAAGTTATTAGTTAGACTGAAAATGCTTACTTTCTTTTGTAGAACTTGTTTCGGTGTTGCTACGTTAACAGGGGCGGCTACTTGACCTTGACTTTCTAAGTTGTTTGTTGGGTTGTTTGTTTCCGGGCGGTTTTCCATGTCATCCTCCAGTTCTAAAATAAAAAACAAATGGTATTTTTTGTGATCAGATAAAGTTCGATGCCCATGATACTATATATTTTAAAAAAAATCACGTTTTTTTTGGGTTTTTTGTTTTTTTTAAAATCTAATTGTTTATTATTTACGAATAAAATAGAGTTTTTTTTGAAAAGTGTGTATGACGATCAGAAGGGTATTCGGCTACTGATGCATGTAGCCGAATCTGAGAGGGGATTTTATTCAAATTTAATCGTTATCTCCCCCTAAATCCACTGTCATCTTTTTTTCTGACTTGATGGGGGCTGCTTTTACAGTATTTGGTGAATTGCTTTTTTTCTTTTGATTACTGACTTGATTTGGATTCGGCTTATGGCCATTTTGTGCATGGTGGCGCCGTTTGTTGCGATTATGTGGCGAGGTGTGTCTCTCTTGCTTAGGATGATTTTTAGTGCGCTGTGATGCAGTGTGTTCGTGCGCTGGTTTGACGGAATGACTATTATCCGTCGCCGGTGTTGCCATTTCTTCGCCGGCTAATCGATTGATAAGACGCTGTATCAAGCCGGGTTTTTTCGTTTGTTGTAGATAAGTTTCGTCAAATAATTTAACAACAGGTTGATCGATTTGAACTGGTTTTTCCGCAGGGGTGAGATGGGGCTCTGGTTGTTGGATCAACTCGTAGCTTGGTTTTTTTTGCTTGCTTAAGTTTTCTTCTTTCAAACGAGCAATTTGATATTGTGGTGATTGTAAATAAGGGTTAGAAATAATCAGTACGCGTACATTATGCCGTTTTTCAATATTATATATAAAATCGCGCTTTTCATTCATGATGTATGTCGCCATATCGACAGGCAATTGGACTTGAATTTCAGCGACCTTCTCTTTGAGAGCTTCTTCTTCAATCAAGCGGATAATAGATAAACTATGCGACTGAATATTTCTGACGGTACCGCGGCCTTCGCAGCGAGGGCAAACTTCTTGTACGGTTTCCCCTAAAGACAGCCGTAAACGCTGACGCGACATTTCTAATAGACCAAAGCGAGAAATGCGTCCGACTTGTATACGGGCGCGATCGGCTTTCAATGCTTCTTTCAAGCGATTTTCAACATCCCGTTGGTTTTTGCTGGCGCTCATGTCAATAAAATCAATCACCACTAATCCGCCTAGATCTCTCAAACGTAATTGTCTTGCGATCTCTTCTGCGGCTTCTAGGTTGGTATTGAGTGCGGTAGCTTCGATATCTGTACCACCGGTGGCTTTGGCGGAGTTAATATCAATGGAAACCAGTGCTTCTGTGCGATCGATGACCAATGCACCGCCAGAAGGTAGTTTCACTTCGCGTTGGTAGGCGGTTTCGATTTGGCTTTCAATTTGGTACAGATTGAATAAAGGAATGTGATTGTTGTAGAGCTTTAAATGTGGAATAAAGTCAGGCTTGACTTGCTCAATATAACGTTTGGCTTTGATATAAGAAGCATGATCGTCAATGATGATTTCACCAATTGATTTGCGTAAATTATCGCGAATAGAACGAATGATCACATCGCCTTCTTGGTGAATTAAACAAGGCGCTAATTGATTTTGCGCGGCGGCACTGATCGCTTGCCATTGTTTGTAAAGCATATCCAGATCAGCTTGTAGCTCGTCTTGGCTTTTGCCTACGCCGGCGGTGCGTATAATAATTCCCATGTCTTCGTCTAGATGCAATGCATTGAGCGTTTCTTTGAGCTCGTCTCTATCATCACCTTCGATACGGCGGGAAATACCGCCTGATCGAGGGCTGTTTGGCATGAGAACTAAGTAGCATCCTGCAAGAGTAATAAAGGTTGTTAATGCTGCGCCTTTATTGCCGCGCTCTTCTTTATCAACTTGTACCAAGAGCTCTTGGCCTTCTTTGATAAGCGATGTAATGGACGGCTTTTCATCATTATGAGCTGTTTGGTTGAAATAAGTGGGGGCGATTTCTTTTAAGGGTAAAAAGCCTTGACGTTTGGCACCATATTCTACAAAAATGGCATCCAGGCTCGGTTCTCTACGTGTGACGACTGCTTTGTATATGTTGCCTTTCTTTTTGATTTCGGCTAGGCATTCGATGTCTAGATCGTAAAGATACTGATCTTTGACAAGCGCGACGCGAATTTCTTCATTTTGCGTGGCATTAATTAACATTTTTTCCATGATGTACCCCTTCAAAAGGGCGCTTATATCCTAAGTCAGGCGCATCGCTCAGATGTGTGGACTGAGAAAGTGATGCCAAGCCGGTGTTTCATACACGGGCTTTGTGTACCACTGACGATGTGCTTTCTTAGAACCTGTCTTCACAGTCGCCAGGCTGAGTCGAAAAGCATTGACTTTTGAGGACGGCAGCGCAGCATACATCAGGTATGTGAGCAGCGGACCGCAGAAAATCAATGCTTTTCGGCCAGCATGGTAGACTGTGAAGACAGGTTCTTACAAGAGGCACAATTGCCAGGGTGGAGTTAAGTGTTTGGCTTAAGTTGTGTGCTTTAATCGCTGACTTGCGTCGAAAAAGATTGATTCTCAGCATAGGAAATCGACGTTTTTCGGTGAGTATAGTCGGGGATGAGGGCACAGAGCCTAATACGTTTCGCAGTTTTTTTAATGGAGAATACGGCGTATGGAAATGGGATGAACGCCGTGTAAATCTATTATTTGATTGTTTAAAATCGTGTAAACATAGAAATACGTTGAATAAAAAGACTTGCAGCGTGTAGGCGATAGACAAAGCACTCTTAGAAGGCGTTCTTAGCGACTTAGTAGAGGGTGCTTGATGAAGCGGCATAACCGCGTTGTCTGACAAATATATGCTCAACTTAACTCTTAAATTTTACTTGGCTTAAGGGAAGCGCGTTTGTTTCATTGTTAAAATTGAGCGGTGTTATCTTTAGGATTTTGCAAAGATAAATACGGCATCAATTTAACTGGCTTGAGGTGATACGCACCTCTATTTTATAAATCTGTTTACTTGAAAAAACCCGTGAATATTTTAAAGCGTTGCTTTTATGAATACTTGGAGCTTCTCCATAAAAGGATTTTAACAGAAAAAAAATGAATTTGGAATAGGGGCCCCTGATAATTGGTTTGTCGGTTAAAACTGAGTCAGTTTATTAGCTAAATCATTTGAATTTTCGCTACGCACAACGTTAGGTGCGCAGCCCTTAAATTATCTTGATTTTAATGCGAGGCACCTAATGCCAACAGTCGCCGTATTTGTTGGCACCTATGGTATTTTTTTATAAGGCAAAAATTCAGGTTGCCAGATTTTGTTATGAATCGCTTCTTCCAAAGAAATATTGGGGGGTAATTTTGCAAAGCCAGAAGCGATTGCTTCTTTCCCAACTGCCAAGGCAATTTGTATCGATACGTGTTGAATCTCTTCAAAAGAAGGCAGTAAATTATTTTCTGGATTGTTTAATGCAGGAGAACATGCTGCCAATGCTTTTGCTGCGGCCATAAACATTTTATCGGTGACGCGGGTTGCTTTGACAGCGATTAGCCCTAATCCCATACCTGGGAAGATATATGCATTATTGGTCTGATCAATACGTTTTGAAGCACCGTGACGTACTGCTGCTGGGAATGGGCTGCCTGTGCCGATAATGGCTTTATCATCAGTCCATTTTATCAAATCACTTGGTGTGGCTTCACTGCGACTGGTTGGGTTTGATAAGGGGAAAATAACAGGATGTGTCACATGAGAGGCCATGGCACGCACAATTTCTTCGGTAAACGTACTGGGTTGTCCAGAAACACCAATCAGTATCGTTGGGTGCGCGTTGTTGATGGTGTCAAGCAACGTAATCTTGTTTTTATCTTCACATTGCCAGTTAGCAATGTGTTGCTTTGCTTGACAGAACTTTTCTTGAAAGGGGAGCAATCCTGACAATCCATCCACTAGCAAACCAGGGCGATCAACAAGATAGAAGCGAGAAAGTGCTTCTTGCTCAGATAATCCGTCGTCCATCATTGCTTGAGCTAAGAGATTACTAATACCACATCCAGCTGATCCAGCACCCAAGATAGCAACACGATGATTGATGAGCGGAATACCGGTTGAGGGAATCGCTGCGAGTATGATCCCCGTTGCAACTGCCGCTGTGCCTTGAATGTCGTCATTAAAGGTACATAGCTCATTTCGATATTTTTCTAAAATAGGTGTGGCATGTTGCTGCGCAAAGTCTTCCCATTGTAATAAAACATGGGGAAATCGTTTCTTGATGCCTGTCACGAATAAGTGAATAAACTCATCATATTCTGCGCCACTAATGCGTGGGTTTTTCCAACCGACGTACATAGGATCATTGAGTCTGTCTTGATTATTTGTCCCTACGTCTAAGGTAATGGGTAATGTGGTTGCGGGATTAATCCCGGCACAGGCACTGTATAACGATAATTTGCCTATCGGTATACCCATACCGCCAGCACCTTGATCGCCTAGTCCGAGTATTCTTTCTCCATCTGTCACTACAATTGCTTCGATTTGATCAAAACGAAAGTGGGCTAATATTTGGTCTATTTTATCTCTATTGGGATACGAAATAAAAAGTCCCCGAGGACGACGGTAAATTTCACTAAATTTTTGACAGCCTTCTCCCACAACGGGCGTGTAAACAATCGGGAGCATTTCAGATAAATGTGACATCAGTAAATGATAAAAAATAATCTCAGATGTATCTTGTAACGCACGTAAATAAATATACCTTTCTATGTCTGTTTCTTTATTCTTGAAAGCGTTATAACAACGCGATGATTGCTCTTCGAGAGTGGCAATATGGGGGGGAATAAGGCCAAATAGATCAAAGTCAGTACGCTCTTGTTCGCTGAAAGACAAGTTTTTATTTAACATTGGATCGTTGATTAATTGAAAGCCACTGACACTAACCTCTAAGTGCTTCAAGGTCTTAGCTGAGTCCATTTGCTTACTCCTTTTTTATGATCTCATGCTTATAAGCAATAGCAACTTTCAAATGGTAAGTCAATTTTAGTGTTATTTAGAATTATGACAAGCGTATCTAAATTTTGAACACTAAAATCCTTTTTTCTGTCTACATACTGCTTTATGCACAGCATCTATAGCGATCTTGATTTAATATACCTTGCGCACATTAAAGATATCAATGCAGTCATTTAGGTTCAATAGTGCGCGTTCAGATGCGTTTTCCCTAGCAATAGTTCGAGATAATTTTACGCAAGTCGGCGTGTTTATGTTAATCTTGTAGCCATTTCGTAATTTTTATCTGTATCAGGATTTACGTAAAACACAGGGCAAACGCATCTAATCGTGTGATATAAAGTCACTTTGTCTACGTTCCGCGCTTTATGCGCGGAATACATATTACGGTCTTGATTAAGATTGTATGGATCCTGCGCATAAAGCGCAGGACGTAGCCCCCAAAGCGGTGATTTGTGTTCAAAAATTAGATGCGTTTGCCCTGCGCAAAACATCGATGTTTTGTGTAAGTCCTGTGTATTATTTATTGAGGTTTGCATGAGTTCGGAGTCAAACAATCAAGTTTCTTATCGTACAATTCAAACGGAAGAAATTGGGCAGCGATTAGATAATTACTTATTACGTGTATTGAAAGGTGTGCCTAAAAGCCATATTTATCGCGTGATACGCAGTGGTGAGGTTAGAGTTAATATGAAGCGTTCTAAACCAACCACGCGCTTAGAAGCGGGTGATATCGTGCGTATTCCGCCTGTACGTCAATCGACGACATCTGCTAATCAAGCGGTCAAGCCATCTATGGCCACCTCTTTGTTGAATGCAATTATTTATGAAGATGCGTCGCTGTTGGTTCTGAATAAACCATTTGGAATTGCTGTACATGGTGGGAGTGGTGTAAGCTTAGGTGTGATCGAAGCCTTAAGACAATTACGACATGATTTACATTATCTTGAATTAATTCACCGTCTTGATAGAGAAACTTCTGGCTGTTTGTTATTGGCTAAAAAACGCAGTGTATTGCGGGGTGTTCAGGCTTTATTGGAAGCCAGAATGGTACAAAAAACCTATTGGGCTTTGCTAGCCAATCCTTGGCAAGGTAAAGAAGCACAATGGGTTGATGTCGCGCTGGAGAAAAATATTTTACAATCTGGTGAGCGTATGGTGAAAACCACCGCTACTGGAAAAGCATCGCAAACGCATTTTCGATTGTTGGAAAATTACACAAATGCGTGTTGGGTAGAAGCTCAGCCTAAAACAGGCCGAACCCATCAAATTCGTGTGCACAGTGCCTATTTAGAGCATCCCATTATTGGCGATCATAAATACGGTGTCAAAGCGTCTGGGCGTATTTTTGGTGTGCCAGAGCGACTTTATCTACATGCGAGCGCGATTGAGTTTTGTTTGGATGGAAAAAACTATCAATTTAAAGCGGAATTAGATGATACATTTGAACGTGCACGGGGAGTGTTACGGGATGCGCAAACAATATAAATTGGTTGTCTTTGATTGGGAAGGAACCATTGCTGAGGATGGATTGGGTCAAATGATCCAAATACTTACAAAAGAAGCCAATGACATGCATTTAGGTGCATTTGATCAGTCAGTAGCAAGACGTTGCATTGGTTTAGGTGTCAGCGGTGCTGTTAAGCAGTTGTTTCCTGCATTGTACCTTTACCAGCAAGAGCAACTGGCGGCGGCGGTGCAGAGTAAACTCGCACTTTCAGCGGTAGAGGTGATATTGGTTGATGGTGCAAAGCAAACCATACAATCTTTGCATGCAGGGGGGGTCCAGTTAGCGATTGCGACCAATAAAGGTCATGTGTCTTTGCAACGTGTTTTGCAAATGACAGCGTTGGAATCTTATTTTGCTGTGACACGATCAGCTAGCCAAGTCCCACCGAAACCTTGTCCACAAATGCTCGAAGAAATCATGGAAACCTTACAAATAGGACCAGAAGAAACGCTCATGATTGGTGACTCACAATCAGATATGCAAATGGCAGTTGCCGCGGGCGCAGATGGTGTTGGTGTTGATTTTTACCAAACCCAACACGATGAACTGTTGATGGCTGGTGCCTTGCATGTGTTTAATGATTACCAACAAATCAATGCTTTTTTACATGTTTCGGGAGATTAATCGTGTCGTTTAAAGGATTACCGAATTTTTTTACCATCATGCGTATTGTGCTCATTCCGGTTTTTATTGTGATGTATTACCTTCCTTTTGAGCATGCGCATATAGTGGCTGCTTTGGTGTTTACCTTAGCTTGCTTCACTGATTGGCTCGATGGGTTTTTAGCGCGCAAATTGCATCAAATGTCTTCGTTTGGTGCTTTTTTAGATCCGGTAGCAGATAAGTTGATTGTGGCTGCTAGTTTATTAATATTGGTTGGTTCTGGGCACCTACATTACATTACTTTACCTGCTATTATTATTGTGGGACGGGAAATCGTGATTTCAGCACTGAGAGAATGGATGGCTGAAATTGGTAAACGCGCCAGTGTGGCGGTAAGTTATGTTGGCAAGGTAAAAACAGCCTTACAAATGTTAGCAATCATTTTATTATTGGCATTCAGTGGTTATCCTTCTTGGTGGAACATTCTTGGTACGGTTTTATTATATGCTTCTGCTGTGATGACGATTTGGTCTATGGTTGCTTATTTAAAAATTGCCTGGCCTGAGCTTGGCCGGGACGAGTTTAAGCAGGATGCTTAGGCCTTTGCTTTGAACGATCAATGGTGTCAACTTAAGGAAATACTTCGCTAAGCAATCTCTGGGTTCTGTGTGCTTTACGCTGGGTTGCTTCGCTGGTCGTAAAGACATTTTTTCCTTAAGTTGACGACATTGCCAGAGCGATTACTATGCTTTGCACATGTATTTTGGATATGATTTTTGACCGTGCAACCAAATGTCAACAGACCCTAATGTGAGGTAAAAAAGATCATTTTGGAAGCTAAGTGTGAACACTGATAGAGATAACGATTTATTTTATTAAAATAAGTGCTTAGACGTGTTGACAGGCTGATGAATTCAGGTAGAATTCCCTCCCGTAACGTAGCGGGAATAGCTCAGTGGTAGAGCACAACCTTGCCAAGGTTGGGGTCGCGAGTTCGAGCCTCGTTTCCCGCTCCAATATCAAGCGACAATAGTCGCTTTTTTTTTGAAGGCGTTTAAAAACATGGCTGTGTGGCAGAGTGGTCATGCAGCGGCCTGCAAAGCCGTGTACGCCGGTTCGATTCCGGCCTCAGCCTCCAAAAAAAAAGCCCAGGTGGCGAAACAGGTAGACGCAAGGGATTTAAAATCCCTCGGATATAAAACATCCGTGCCGGTTCGATTCCGGCCCTGGGCACCATATAATCAACAAAAAATCGAGGCTCTTTCCCATTTGCGGGGGCACTTTCTCAAGCACATAACACTCTAACCCTAATTCTGTAATTTTCAAAGTTTCTAAATCCATAAGCTCGTCTTTGAATCAACTTCATCTTACGATGAAACCCTTCTGTAATCCCATTAGACTTCCTAAATCGCCACATTCTGGCAATCTCATCCTTCCATTGACAAAGCGTTTTACCTAAAGCAACTAACGATTTGAATCCACTCTTTTTCAAAGCATCAATCATTTCTAAAAACTGAGGTATTGTTTTACGACACCATTTAGCAGTCATCGCTCCACACCAATTGCAAAAAATACTAAAATAAGCGATAATCTAATTAAGAAAACCCACCAAGGCTATGCTCACAGAGTATCCTCAAACCGGTGGGTTACTTTTTTTAAGCCCTAAAAAATGAAGTTTACTAAACCTTTTCTTTCCTTTGAACAACAAGCTATGCTGCTATCCGAGCGTGGTTTAATCATAGAAAACGATACTGTCCATTATTTGCAACATCTTAATTATTATCGATTGTCGGGGTATTGGATTCCCTTTCAAGAGGATAATAAAGCTCATAGTTTTAAACTTAATTCACGATTTTCAGACGTTTTAAATCTATATCTTTTTGATCGAGAGCTTCGATTGTTACTGCTTGATGCAATAGAAAGAATTGAAATATCTGTTAGGACTCAATGGGCGCATTACTTTGCTGAACTTGGCGGTCCTCATGCTCATTTGCAGCCTCATTTAAGCAAAAATGACGAATGGCATTTAAAAAACATTGCTCAATTACAAAAAGAATTAGCTCGTAGTGATGAGCTATTCATCAAGCATTATCAAAATACTTATACTTTCCCTGATAATCCGCCTATATGGGTAGTCTGTGAGGTCATGTCGTTTGGTCTTTTATCCAAATGGCTGAAATCAATGAAGCCAGGTGAGCCGTGTAATAAAATTGCTAGAGCTTACCAGCTAGACTATGACGTTCTGGTTAGTTTTATCGAGTATCTTGCTTATTTACGTAACTTATGTGCTCATCACAGCAGAGTTTGGAATAGGAAAACAACAAAAACCATTAAGATCCCACGTTCGAAGCCGCCTGAACTAATCAGCAATTTTAATAATGAGCCTGTATCATCAAGAAAACTCTATAATCCTTTGGTTCTAATTATTCATTTATTAAAAATTATTTGCCCTGATAATCATTTTCAAAATCGATTAATCACTTTGGTGGAAAAACATGATATTTCTTTGAGTGCAATGGGCTTTCCCAATGATTGGCAACGAAGATCTATTTGGGCAATTAAAAGTTAGACATCGTAATATTTCGTATCTTTTTGTAACTCTTCAAATAATGTATCATACTCCACGTTGGGTAAGATCTTGGGTAAGATTCGAGTCCTTATTATTTATATTATTAAAAATCAAAAGGTTAAACCTAGGTTCGATTCCGGCCCTGGGCACCATATATACATTTTGTAAAGATTCGCAAGGGTTCGGATTCGCGCGCAACCACTTGATTAAAGTGCCCCCTTAAATGCTGTAGAGCCATTAATTCTTCTTTTTATAAAGACTAACTTAGGTTTTGATTTAATCTTCACAGCGTTAGCAGTATGTATAATGCGATATTTGCTTATTATATCACAGCGTATTATATTACATAGTAATACATATGGATATTTTATAATGAAATGTTACATGCTAAAGCGATTTTTACATGAAGCTAGGAAATTGCATGAGGTGAAAAAACATGACTAAAATTCAAGACACGATTAATGATATTGCATATGGATTACATCAAGCTGATATCATTGATAAAAAAACGCTGCGAGAGTTGACTGAAGAAGAGTTGCCCGTATTACACGAATATACAGGTGATGAAATTCGAGAATTACGATTACATCAACATTTGAGTCAAGCGGTGTTTGCCAAATATCTCAATGTTAGCCCTGCCATGATTCGCAGTCTTGAGCAAGGGAAACGCCATGCTCATGGTGCTATTTTGAAATTACTCAATATTTTTGAAAAACATGGTCTGGCAGGGTTAGTGTGAGATGGTGTACTCAATCGCTCTCATTATTTAAATCATCCATGAGCGATTGAATGTTTTTAAATGCTTTTAACTTGCCGCGTCTGGCATCTTTCACTATATTCGGATTTGAGTGAAGCATACAAACAAGGAAGTTATTGTGAAGATTGTTATCTTAGATGCTTATCCTTATCGAGAAAAAGACTTTGTATTTTTATCAGCGTATGGTCAGGTGACATTTTATGATTATACGGAGTCATCTGAAGTGCAAAAGCGTATTCGTGATGCAAGTATTGTTTTAACAGATAAAACAATACTAAGTGCAGCAGATTTTGCGAGTACCAGCATGCTCAGGTATGTGGGAGTTATGGCGACAGGTCATGATGTTGTAGATAGCATTGCAGCTAAAAAGCATCATATTACTGTGACCAATATTCCAGCTTATAGTACCGATTCGGTAGCACAACATACTTTTGCCCTTTTGTTAGAATTAACTAATCATGTGGGGGCATTTTTTGCAGATGTGAAAAAAAACATGTGCTCAAAAATAAAACGATTTGATATCGTTAATTATCCTATTACAGAATTACGTGGTCAAACATTAGGTATTATTGGGTTTGGAGCCATTGGGCAACGAGTCGCACAAATCGCGCAAGTTTTTGGGATGCAAGTGAATGTCTATACGCGGCATCCTAAAATTGCGTCTACAGTTATGTTTTGTACTTTAGAAGAATTATTTCAAAATAGTGATGTGATCAGTTTGCATTGCCCTGCTACGGCTGAAACTCATCAGATGATTAATGCGAGCACTCTAAAACTGATGAAACCTTCGGCGTTATTAATTAATGTGAGTCGTGGGGCTTTAGTGGATGAAAAGGCTCTGTATGATGCGCTTAAGGATGGCACGATTGCTGGCGCTGGTTTAGATGTTTTGGTTGAAGAGCCACCAATGCCTACGCATCCGTTGACGCAACTCTCAAATTGTATTGTAACACCACATGTGGCATGGGCTAGTATTGCTGCGCAAGCACGTATTCTTCAAGTCACCCAAGAAAATTTAGAGGCTTATTTGGCGGGGAAACATAAGAATGTTATAGGATAACAGACAATTTTCAAGTATCGACGCAGGGTAACTGCATCTTAATTTAAATTTTTATGGGAGTTGTATGTCCATCATCATCGCGCTATGTATGGGTCATTTAAATTTTAATTTACTATAACCAAGCTCTTTGAAGCACATTCAGAATCCCTTGTTAGTAAAGTCATTGAGTTGGCACTGTCTGGCGATCCCGTGTCATTACGGCTATGTATTGAGCGCTTGGTGCCCAAAGTAACAGATAAGCCTACAACTGTTATCATGCCAGAACTTGTGGGGGCGGAAACAACAAAAATCATCCCTGAGCTGTTAAAGTCATTAGCGGGTCAAGAATTAAGCATATCTGATATAAAAAATCTCACGGATTTTTTGAGTGAGCATGATAATGCCGTTCATAATCAGATCAAAAAGCATGAAAAACTTGAGCTGAGTACAATGGATCCCAATGAAGCGGCGAAAGCTTACGCACAATTTATACGAAGAGAATAGGTTTTTTATTGTGCTCAAGCCAGGCTATAAATAATAGCGTCGATGTTATGGCCATTTAGACTGATCGGCTCCTAATGGACTTGGTGGTTTATCCCAATAGGGTGGTGTTTCAGACATTTTCAAAATAGGCAAAAGATGCTCAATTTTTCCAAAAGCAGTTGTTGTGTGTGTCAGTAAGAATTTTATTTGTTCTCTCGTAGGTATTTTGCATTGAGAGAAATCACCAGTAACTCTACCTAATTGTTTAAACCAATGTGCGGTTTGAGCTAACGATACACGCACCACATAGCTTCCTCCATCTATTGCACGTCTTCTAAGTGCTTCCATTGCACCAGCAGCAGCTAAAAATCCTGTTATATAATCTAAAGATTGTGCAGGTAGGTGTTTTGGTAAGTTAGAATCACTTTGCTCATGTACAATGCCTGTTGCAGATTGAACCAAACTATCGTAACCATGGCGATTGGCCCATGGACCCACGTGTGAATAAGCACTAAAAGTGATATAAATAATCCCAGGACGATGTTTCGCAAGTATTTCTGGAGAAAAGCCCTTTTCAGCTAAACCACCTGGACGATAAGATTGTACAAAAACATCAGTTTTCTTAACGAGTTGAATAAGACGCTCTTTGTCTTTATTCTTATTTAAATCGAGGTAAGCCGAAAGTTTGCCAAAACCAGTGTCCATAACTAATGGCAAAATACACGGTAATTCTGGGCTAGAAATAAGCATTACTGTTGCACCGTGTTCAGCTAATGTTTTACCACAAACGGGACCTGCAATAATGCGAGTTAAATCCAACACGTTAATTCCTGATAATGGTCTATTTCCCATGGGTAACGATTCAGGTTTACTGCAGCCAATTTTAATAATTTCTATTAATGGTAGATTTTCAATTGCATGGAATTGTGGATGTTGCTTCCATTCATCAGCCGTTCGAACTATGGCTGCACACAAACCAAGGTTGGCTAGAGCCTCTTCTAACTGTAAAGCAGGCCATTTTTTTACAGCATCAGTGACAGATGCTTTATTATCTTCACAACATAATAAAGAAATAACGCTCTTCTGATGATGCGGAAAATTACAATGAAGTTGTATCCATCGATTATCCTGTGTTTGATAAAAACCCGAAATAGGACTCCATAAATCCTGGTTATCACCATTAATGACGTTGATATATTCATGTGAGCGTTGTGCAATAGCAGCATCTTTCACAGTAACATCAATTTTTTGTGTCCTATGATTTTTCAACACCCATAACTCTGAAGAAATATATCCTATTACAGCAATAATAGCAGCACCAGCTTCTCCTATTAGAAAAGGGCTGGGTAAAATAGGATCATTGCCAATGATTGTCACATTATCAACATGATCAAGTGGAGTTCCCAATAATCTCAACAACGTTATGAATATTTCCATTTGTTTTTATCTCAACATACTGGTTTTTTTACAATGATATCGAATACTCATTCATTTGATTTGTATTTTCTCTTGAGCAGTCCATATCATTGCCCTAATTTGTGCCGTCATTAAAATACCCAAGAAAGATACTAACGGAATCAGCATAAATGCGTAATAAAAGACGGCTTTGCTTGGTTGTGAGGTTTGTTGCAATACATCAAGTCCGTTTAATTTAAAACCAAACGTTATCAAAAGAGAGGTTAATGCAATTCCAAAACTAATGGATATTTGTCTTCCCGCATTAAATACAGCGCTCGCTCGTCCAACGTCTTCTTTTTTAAAACCAATAATACTTGCCGTTTGAATGGGTGTTCCGCATAAACCGCTAAACAATCCTCTTATAAAAAGAATAACACCTCCAATTAAAATCATCTTGGGGGTATTAATCAATAAAATACAGGGAGTAATTATCGCAACACCAATAAACCCAATGATTATCGGAAGACTAGGGCCAAACTGGTGAAATAGTTTAACTGAGTAGCGACTGGTACAAATTGCGCCAATGGCTTGCATGCCCATAATGAGCCCCGCAACCATAGCGGACATTCCAACACCTACTTGAAGATACATGCCAATCAAAAAAATAGAGCCAAAATGGCATATCTGAAATGCCAATTGAATTAGATTAACCTGTCGAAATAACTCATTTTTAAAAAACTTAATATCTATTAACGGAAATGTACTATTTTTTTCGTGTCTGAGGAACAGATAACTTGAGAATATTGCGGCAATTAAAATGGCTGTGATTTGAAAATAACTCTCATTTTTTCCTAAGGAAGAAATAAAATATAACATTAAAATTAATGCACAAGAAGAAAGCAGAAAGCCTAACCAATCAAGAGGCGTTTTCTCTTCATTTTTTTGTTCTTTTAATATGATTATGGATAAAATTATAGCAATGAAACAAATGGGTACGGCAAAAAGAAACACCCATTTCCAGCCAAAGTAGTTAATAATTACGCCACCTAATGCAGGCGCAATAGCTGGAGCTATAAGCGTTGGAATGAAAATAAAACTGGTAATGCTCGCATATTCTGAAGGATCAAACACGCGGTATACCATCGTCATGCCTACTGGAATAATGACGCCACCACCCAAACCTTGCAAAAAGCGCAAAATGGCCATGGTTGTTAAATTAGGTGAAAATGCACATAGCAATGACGACAACCCAAAAAGGCTGGTTGCAATAATAAAAACTTTTTTAACGCCAAACTGGTCGCCTGCCCAGCCACTGATGGGAATACTCATGGCGAGAGCAAGCAAATAAGCATTGTTTACCCACTCTGTTTGAGTGATAGGGACGTTGAAATATTCTGCCAGTGTTGGTAGCGCGATATTTACAATGGTTAAATCAAGTCTATCTAAAAATAAAACGACCGCGTAAATAGCTGCAACGATATAGCGGTATTCAATTTTGATCCTTGAGTTTTTATTCATTTAACCCACTCAGTTTAAAGGTGTGTCGACATACTTATTTAATATAATATTTCATGCCAACATGAGTTGTTTCAAAGCCTAATCGCTCATAAAACTCTTTAGCTCTGGGGCGTTTAATATTTGTTGTTAACTGAATAATAGAAACATCTTTTGATTTTGCATAGTCAATGGCTGCATGCATCATCCATTCGCCAATTTTTTGCCCTCGATATTTGGCTGATACACGAACAGCTTCTATTTGCATTCGAGTAGAGCCAGCAAACGTTAATGAAGGCATAATAGTCAAATGACATGTGCCCACAATAGCATTTTCAGAGCATACAATCATGAGGTATTGGTTGAGATCCGTATCAATCCGATGAAATGCATCGATGTAACATTGATCGATCGTTGTGTTCAAGTGCTCTCGTGTTTGGCCTAACTCATCTTCTAAAAGTAATGTAATAATCGATCGTAAATCGTGTATGTTCGCCTTCCTATGTGAAAGGCTATTAATATGAGCAATTTGTTTGTGCATTTCTATCCCTTGATTGAGTATGGTGTGAGATTGAGGATAGGCTAAGCCACATCTGCGATATCAAAGTCTGGAAACAACAATACCGCCGGATGAACATGCAATGCCTTTGCCAATACCAGGGCACTCTCTCTGCCCATTTGCCTTGCGCCATTTTCAATGGCAGAAATATTGGATTGATTCATGTTGGTGAGTTGAGCCAAGTCATTTTGACTTAGCTCTTGCAATTCACGAAGCATTTTTAATGCTGCTCCAGGTGTTATTTTTTCATGCATTTCAGCCTTTTTAAAATTCATATTATTTCCTTGGCATCAAGCTCACTCAATCTCCAATTTATCCCATCTATTCGTATTCGATTTCGGAAGTATAATCACCACTATGTTTTGTCATCGTTGATTTTCGTCCAGGGCGGTTTGAATGAAATTCAGAAGCTTTTTAAACCGCCCAACACGAATCATATCTCGGGGTGACATACTACCTAACAAAGGATTGGGTATGGAGAACCACAGTAATGTTTTTTGTTGGTCCTTGAAAAAACCTTGAACTAAATTTAATGCTGTTGCCCATTCAGTGAGGCGCTCTTTGAGTTCTATAGGCATTTTTTGGGGCTCATAACGAATAGAACTCACAGGCACATTGGTTGCGGCAGCAACATCTGTTTTTTTATACTTCAAGAAATCAACAACTTTTTGACCGTTTACATCGCCGTGGTCAAAAAATTGAAAGAAATCCTTTTCAGGAATTGTTCTAAATAAAGCGGATTGCGATGCATTCATAAAATTACCCCAACTATATTTACCATGCTTTAACCATGATTATACCACATTTTTCCATAAATTACTGTGAGTTTATTTCATTAAGAGCTTTTTAAGCATCCGTATCTTTTCGTAACCGCTCGCATTTGCTACCATCACTGTACCTTTTGAATCAGAGAGTGAATGTGGGTCATATTACTCAGCATATGATTATTTTCCATAATGATAAGGTTTTATTATCGCATCGGACTATTTTTTGGGATGTGACATGGCTCAATGTCTTGGATAAGATAATTGTCAGACAAATTAACTGTGATTCAGTTGATCTGATTGAAATCGATTCTATTGATGAGGGTTCCGCGGTTTTATTCGAACAGGGCCAATGGGCTACAATCAGGGAAGCGTTGCATCTGATTAATCAACACGAATTTAGTGCACTGACAAGAGGTTTCTCGCTGATTCGTTGGGATAAGTCGCATCAATTTTGTGGTCGATGTGCCAAACAAACGATCTTGAGTGGCCAGGCTTTTGAGCGTCATTGTGTTGATTGTCAGGTAAATTATTATCCAAGAATCTCTCCAGCCATTATCGTACTCATTCATCATGGTGATAAAATATTGATGGCGAGAAGTGGCCATTTTCCTCCGGGTGTATATGGGTTGATAGCCGGCTTTGTTGAAGCAGGAGAGACATTAGAGGAAACGGTTCACCGAGAGGTTTTAGAGGAAGTGGGGATCAAAATAAAAAACTTGTCCTATTATGGTTCTCAGCCTTGGCCCTTTCCAGACTCTTTAATGATAGGTTTTATTGCTGAATATGAATCAGGTGATATTGTGATTGACCACAATGAATTGGAGGATGCTGGCTGGTATCAATACAATCAATTGCCAGGGTTACCGTCGTCTTCGATGAGTATTGCTTTTAAAATGCTGGATCAATTTACATTAGATTGTGTCACCAAATCATTGATAAGCTGAAATACATAAAACTGCAATCGCTCAGTGCCCTTTAAATCAAAGAACGTGAGTGATGGCTGGTATTTTGAGCCAGCGATTTTTTACATTTTTGGCGCGTTCTCTTCTATGTCAACTTTCTTTTCATCATCATCATTATGTTCTGTGGGATGAAAAGTGGGGGGCATTTCTATTTGTTGTGTAGGTCTATTGCTATTGAGTATAGAGAATTTCTGTAAAGCTGAATGTGGCTTCCATCCTGCTTCTCGGGCTATCCCATATGCTAAAGTTGCTGCACAAATGAGTAAGATGATTTCATGAAAAGAGGTTTCGGCGAGGCCAAACGGAAAAGCGAGTATCAGTGCAATTCCGGTAGACAATGCTGTTCCAGCTGCAACATATTTGGGAGCATCTTCCGTGAGCTTGTTAATAACTACACCATTACCGCAACCGTTTGCAACCGCAAATAAAAGCAAAGCCCAAATTCCGTTTTCTGGTGATAATGTTACAATCAAAGAGGTTGCTGTCATCACTGCCAAAGCAGCTAAATTAAATTGACTGGCAGTGAGGCCAAACAAAGAATAAGCTGGTATTGCACGACTAAACGATGAAATAACAGCAATACTGATGACGATTAAAGTCGCGATCGTTGGTCCCATCTCTTCTTGATATATTCCTTTTCCAGATAAGCAGATTAAGACTAACAACGAATAAAAAGCAACGTAAAAAACACTGACATCTATGATGGACACAACAGCCGCTATTTGTTCCTCAGTACTTAAATTTGGTAAAAAGCTTGCTGGTAATTTCGGTTCTTGACCCAAGTATTCAGTAATCTCAAACGCAGTATCTTCGGGTACTTTGTGTTGTTTTAATTGTACTTGATATGGACTAGAGGGATAAGTCCGTGACCCGATTAATAACGCAAGCTGTAGGCCTAAAACGACAAAATAATCTGTTGTTGTTGAATCGGGTATGATTAATGGAATGGCATTCGTTATGCCTGGGCCTATATTGGCAATAGCGGAAGCGAGAGCAATATTTCTTACTGGGCCTTGCCCTAGGATATGTGTGATCTTTTTTTGCCACCAGCTCAAATCCATGGAAACACCGGTTACTTCCGCAATGTCGCTTAATGTTTTTTCACGTGTTTCGGCATTTTTCGGCGATTGTCTCGCGATTTCAGCTATTTTAGGATAACAGCCCAGCGGTAGAGAGATAAAAATATTACATAACATTATTATATAATAAAGATCACTGTTGGTTGTTGCATTGGCAAAGTCATTATCATCATATTGATATAGCACAGAAATTATACTTGCAGTGCCTAAAACACCCATAGTTTGAATGATGGTTGCAGCGGCTTCTCCGTATCCCCAGTGAGTGAGCACGCCTTGGACTATTCTGGTGAAGCCGGCCGGTAGTAGACCAATGGTGTTTAAAAGGCGCCTCTCCATCGGAGAAAAGCCGGTGAATTTTTCTCCTAAAAATGAAGTGGAAGAATAAGGTAATACGGCTGCAAGAGCGATAATCGTGTTAAGAAAAAAAGCGCTATATGGACTACCACGAACTTTCGCAATGGCATCTTTGTATGGAAGTAGATGCTCCGGAAGATAAGTAGCTAAATCAGTGTCTTCTTTCAGTTTTTCTCTGACATAATTGATATTGGAAGAAAACTCTTTGATGATTTTTTTTTCTGCTATTTCGTCGAAATTATCAGCTGTCATTATTGCACCCTTATTTGTTTAGTTATCTTTGTCTATAACGATCAATGCGCATCGTTATAGAATAATTTCAATAAATGACTGTAAAAGGTACTACGCAAAGTGAGTGTTTTGATAAAGAAAACAGATTGTATATGTTTTTTTATTTAAAGGCAATGTGACAATAAGTGGGTCTGATTGTTTTATAATATGGCGATTTTGTTAGGGGTTTTTTGAAACATTTTTTATGTAAGCGTATTGAGCTCTAAAAATTATTTTTGTTCCTAAAATTGAAATCAGGTATTATTGAGATAACAGCTATTTCAATGAGGCTAATCATGACATTTGTGGTAACAGAAAGTTGTATTAAATGTAAATATACAGACTGCGTAGAAGTGTGCCCGGTTGATTGTTTTTATGAAGGCCCTAATTTTTTGGTTATTCATCCAGATGAATGTATCGATTGTGCGTTGTGTGAACCTGAATGTCCGGTTAATGCGATTGTTTCAGAAGATGATTTGACGGATGCACAACAACAATTTAAAACAATCAATGCTGAATTAGCACAAGCATGGCTGAATATTACCACAAAAAAAGATGCACCAGAAGATGCCGCTGAGTGGGAAGCGGTGACCGATAAGCTAGATTATTTAGAGCGAGAGTGGAAGGAATAAGTGCCGATCTTCCAAAACGTTGTGCTCAAGTTTTGGGAGAGGGGGGGCGATTAACCACTGCTATTCCGGGTTTTCAAGCCAGAGCACAGCAAGTCGAGTTGACAGAGGCGATTGCGCGCGCCTTACTTGATAAAAGCGTGCTGGTGGCTGAGGCGGGTACTGGCACAGGTAAAACATTTGCTTATCTTATTCCCGCGTTGTTAAGCGGACAAAAAATCTTAGTTTCAACCGCTACAAAAACATTACAAGATCAGCTCATCAATAAAGATATCCCATTGCTCATGCATGCCTTAGGGCTACCGTTACGTATACAAAATCTCAAAGGCCGAGCTAACTACATTTGTCGTTATCGTGTGGCGCTGCACGCTGAAGAGGGCAGCTTTACGGATGCACGTTGTGCTCGTGATATCGCTCATATCCATACAAAACTCTCACAATTAACGCACGGTGAACGCAACGAATTACCAGAAATCAATGAAGAGTCACCTGCTTGGCCTTACGTGACATCCAGCACAGATAATTGTTTGGGGCGTGATTGTGCATATTATACAGAGTGTTTTTTAATGAAAGCACGCAAGCGCGCTTTAGATGCCCAAGTGGTGGTGATCAACCATCATTTATTTTTTGCTGATTCACGTTTAAAAGAAGATGGTTTTGGCGAATTATTACCTAATGTACACGCTGTCATTTTTGATGAAGCACATCAACTGGCCGATATAGCCACTCATTTTCATGGCACACGTTTTAGCACGCGCCAATTGCGTGAGCTCATGGATGATTTTTTACGAGAATGGCCCGCACTGGATTTAATTAACCAGCCATTAAATGAACGCAGCTTACAGCTAGACCGGGTATTGGATCAACTGATGGTGGCTTTGTCGCATCGTGATGAGCGTATGGCTTGGGAAAAACTCGCTCATCAACCGATCGTGCGAGACGCATGGCAGGCGGTGCTCGATCTAATGGCTCAGTGGGAGCAAGAAATTGCGGCTGTTGAGCCTGGTGAAGAAACCGGGTTACAGCGTTGTCGACAACGCTTGAACGAGCTGCAAATCATGATTCAAGCCTTTGTGCAGCCTTCTAACCCAACGATACGTTGGATTGAGCGATTTAAGCATACCGCTGTGTTTCATTGTACACCGTTTCATGTGGCAGATACCTTTCAATCGTTGTTGAATCGCAATCAATGTGCTTATGTATTTACTTCAGCAACGTTGACCATGTCAGATTCTTTTGACTGTTTTTTAAAACCATTGGGTTTAATAAATCCACATTGTTTGTTATTGCCAAGCCCATTTGATTTTCAACGACAAGCATTGCTTTATTTGCCGCGAGGCTTACCTGATCCCAAACATGCGAATTATTATCATGCGTTGTTAACTCAAGCGATTCCCTTGATCACCGCCTATGGTGGTCGGTGTTTTTTTCTTTTTACCAGCCATCGTGCTTTAAAAGAAGTAGCAACGCACTTAAAAGATCAATTAGAATACCCGCTGTTGGTGCAGGGTGATGAAGCAAAACCTATTTTGTTAAATCGATTTCGAGAATTAGGTAATGCTGTTTTGCTCGGAACGGCGACTTTTTGGGAAGGTGTGGATGTCAGGGGAGAGGCTTTGTCTTGTGTTATTATTGACAAACTCCCCTTTGCAAGCCCAACTGATCCGGTGATTAGTGGTAAATTGTCTTATTTAAAATCACAAGGATTGTCGGGTTTTAATGAGCTTTCTTTACCGAGTGCTGTATTGGCCTTGAAACAAGGAGTAGGGCGCTTGATACGTGATGTTACCGATAGCGGTGTGTTGATGATCGCGGATCCACGTTTGACCGCGCGCGATTACGGACGCGATATTTTGGCAAGTTTGCCCCAAATGCGTAAAACACGTGATACGGCGGCGGTATTAAAATTTATTGAAGAGAATAGGCAGTAACATGAATTGGTTAGCATTTGACACCTCAACTGAACAAGCATCGGTGGCTTTGTATGTGCATGGAAATATGTATACAGCGACCAATCCGAATCTACGCCAGCATGCGCAGCAATTGTTGCCGATGATTGATGATTTATTGCAACGTGCAAATACTGAACTAGGCGCATTGCAAGGTATTATCTTTGGATGTGGCCCTGGTAGTTTCACGGGGTTGCGTATCGCATGTAGTGTTGCACAAGGCCTTGCTTATGCAACGGGTTTGCCTTTATATCCTGTGAATGGTTTGCATGCGATCGCGACCGACGTGTTGGCAGAAGAAAAAACAGAGACGGCTGTTTTGGCATTATTAGATGCGCGTATGCAAGAGGTGTATTGGGCTTATTATCCGAATGTATTGCATTGTGTAGACAGCCATGTATCGGCAGCCGAAAAAGTACAATTGCCGTCGGATACGCCCTTCATTCTTGCGGGGGTGGGGTTGAGTACGTATACTGCGCAATTAGCGCCAGCTATTCAAGCGCAAGTAACTCAATCAGTTGTGTGTTTTCCTCAAGCTGAGACCATGATTCGCATGGTACAGTCTGGTGTGGTGGCCGCTGTTGCCATTGAAGCGGCACGACCAACGTATGTTCGTCATCATGTGACACAAGGATCATCTCATGGATAAGCGTATTTTAGACATTTTGGTTTGCCCTTTATGCAAAGGTAAATTATTACTGAAAAAGCAAGAATTAATCTGTGCCTTTGATAGGCTTGCGTATCCGATTCGTGATGGTATTCCCGTGATGCTTGAGCACGAGGCACGGCAAATTACACTGGAAGAAAAGGATGCATTATGAGTCCTGATTTTCATATTATTATTCCAGCGCGTTATGCTTCGTCGCGTTTGCCGGGTAAACTTTTGTTAGAAATTCATGGAAAAACAGTGATAGAGCGGGTCTATCAGCAAGCGCTTAAAGCCAATCCCACTTCGTTGACGATTGCAACAGATCATGATCTGATTGCTGATGTGGCGAAAAATTTGGGTGCGCGCGTGGTGATGACGGCTAAAACACATCCAACGGGAAGCGATCGTTTAGCAGAAGCGATTGATGTGTTGAGACTGCCTGCTGATGCAATCGTTGTGAATGTTCAAGGTGATGAGCCGTTTATTCCGCCGGCTTTAATTCAACAAGTGGCGGTTACTTTAGCCTCCTCAGACGCATCTGTGGCAACGTTATGTGCGCCCATCAAAGATGCGACGGCAGCGATGAATCCAAATGTGGTCAAAGTTGTGCGTAATCAACATCAGCAAGCGCTGTACTTTTCTAGAAGCTTGATTCCTTTTTGTCGAGATAATCCTCAACATGTCAGTGAGGTTTATCAGCATATTGGGCTTTATGCTTATCGTGTTGGTTTTTTAAAAAAGATGGTTACTTGGCCAGTTTGTCCTTTAGAATCGCTGGAAGCTTTAGAGCAACTACGCATTTTGTGGCATGGGCATGTGATTCAGGTTGATGAGGCTTGTGTGTCACCGCAACAAGATATTAATACTGAAGAAGATTTGCTTCGGGCTCGAGAGCTGGTTGCTGATTTTGAATGATGACATTTTGGGAAGTGTGGGTGTTGGGATACGCTAGATCGGAGAAAGGTTTCTCGCTCAGGCAGCGTTGTTTTGTTTCGCGGAAGCGTCCGCTTGATCCACTTTTCAGGCGGTTTTAAGGGGCCCGCGCCTATTCGCTCCCGCTCAAAGGCGCTAAAAAGCACATCCGTGTGCTTTTTACCCCGTAAAACCGCCTGAAAAGTGGCGCTCCCGCAAATCCGCGAAACAAAACAACACTGCCTGAGCGAGAAACCCGCGAGATCGGCCCTACATTAAGACCGCTGCGCTGAGGGGCCAAGTAGGTATGTGAGGCGTAGACTGTCCAAATTTCTGATGAACTGATTATGCATCAGAATGATGATGTTTCCTTCCCTTTCATACCAATTAAATGGTCATTTTTTTATCAGTAGCATTTATCGACATATTGACTGAAGTCTGAATATGTTGCATTAAATTCTTTCCATTATTAATAGGATTATTGATATAGGCTTTAAGCACATCTAGCTGCTTTTGGCGGTAATTCTTATTTGTAATAGGATATTCTTTTAGAGAGTAATAATGTAGCTCATCGGAAAAACGTTCGCTTTTAACACGTATACCCTTTGGTTTAAAAAGTTTTTTTTCATTATCTTTTGTATTGCAAAATATATTTCTTTGTTTCTCTGTCCATTTCTGATTTACTTCTCTACCGAAAAAACCATATTGATATATTTCCACATTTGTTTTACGGTCTGTTCTTACATACATACGTGGCTTGCATGCCCTATTCAAGATATCCTGCAAAGTTAATGTTTTACAAAAATTATCTAAATTTTTGTCTTGTTCAGCTTCATTTTGAGCATCAGGATAAGTCTCCAAGTAGCATTGGGCCAACTCATTAAGAAGGGGATTAAATCCTATCGCTTCATCTCTTATGCCTTCTAATTCAGAAATTAATAATTTACTTTCTGATGACTGGTAGTGGTAACATGAATTTTTGCATATTGTTTTTGTAAGAAAATCGAACGCACTTTCATCATTAAAAATTTCATCTAATTGATGATTTAATTCTGTTATGGAGTGTTCATCTAAAAAGTTCCTGGTACAAAAATCAATGATAGTTTTGATAAGCGGATAAATAACTAGGTTCGGTATTACTAAAAACCATGCTAATAGCCTTATATCTAAAGAAGGTCCTATTAATCCACGACCATCATGTTTATTTAATAGTTTAGATAAAATTTGCTCTTGAATTGTCTTATTTTTTTTTTCAGACAAAATTCTTTTTTGATCATATAAATAATGAATACTAATTCCTGTTCTTGACGCACCGTCATAAACTTCTTTTTCCTCTCTTCGCAAACTTAAAGGATCTTGTTGTACAACAGTTTTTATGTTCCGCCAATATATTGAAAAAAAATAATTGTATTTTGTCATAAACAATACTATCAGGGCAAAATTAAATCATTTTATCATTGATCATTCAAAAAAGCTAATGTTTTACGAGTTTCCTCAAAAGTGAATATTATCCTTCTTAGCTTTTGATCGTTTCCTAATTAAAAAAATTTATGAGGTTCCTAAAATATTTGTGTGTTAAATATTTCTTTCATTCTCAATTTAACCTGATAAATTCCATCAGAATAAGTAGTTACTCTATGAAAAGCTGGAATAGAACATCTCATTTCACCGCATAAATTAAGACATTTTTTGTTTACGTGGATGAAAAAACAAGGCGTTGATGATGCTTTATTACAACCTTATTCAGGGCATGAAAGTCGACAATCGCTTGAAATTTATTCAAAATTATCATTGGGAGATGCACAGCCTATCTATGATAGTAAAATTAAATATCTACCTGTATAAATTTTATATCCACGTGCCCCCTCAGCGCAGCGGTCTTAATGTGGGGCCAGAACGGTCGTAAATATTGACGCTATTGAATATTCACGCCCGCCACTTTATGACTTTATTTAAGCACATTGCGCTTAAATAAAGCCATAAATAGAGGCTCAAAAATTCTCCATGATCGATTACGATCGGTCTTTGAGCTCATTAAGAAATTTATTTTTCAAAAATCAGTTCATCTTGTTTTAGCCGAACTTTGATCTGATCACCGGATGCAAATTTTCCAGTTAATAACGCTTGTGCCAGTGGATTTTCCAGCTTTTGTTGTACCGTTCGTTTTAACGGTCTCGCGCCATATACGGGATCAAAGCCCGCTTCTGCAAGATAATTTAAAGCATCAGCCTCGATATCCAACGTGATATGTTGTTGCTGCAGGCGTTGTTGTAAATAGCTAATTTGAATAGAGGCAATACTGGCAATTTGTTTTTGATTCAGGGCATGAAATACCACACTGTCATCAATACGGTTAATAAATTCAGGTCTAAAGTGTTGACCAACCAGCTCCATAACCGCTGTTTTAATTTCATCATAAGTGTTTTTGTTCCCCATTTCTTGAATTAAATGTGAGCCAAGATTAGAGGTCATGACTATCACGGTATTACGAAAATCGACCGTTCTGCCTTGGCCATCCGTTAAGCGGCCATCGTCTAAAACTTGTAATAAAATATTAAAAACATCGGTATGCGCTTTTTCAATTTCATCTAATAAAATCACTGAATAGGGGCGGCGTCTGATCGCTTCGGTTAAATAACCGCCCTCTTCATAGCCCACGTATCCAGGTGGTGCGCCGATTAATCTTGAGACAGAGTGCTTTTCCATAAATTCGGACATATCGATACGAACCATGGCATCAGCGGTGTCG
The DNA here is from genome assembly GCA_964493245.1 of uncultured Legionellaceae bacterium. Classification (GTDB taxonomy): domain Bacteria; phylum Pseudomonadota; class Gammaproteobacteria; order Legionellales; family Legionellaceae; genus CAZBNB01. The sequence goes on along the minus strand of CAZBNB010000005.1, from coordinate 11,567 downwards.
AATAAAAACGTTGCCAGTGCTTTGCATAATTCAGTTTTACCAACACCGGTTGGACCAAGAAACAAAAAAGAACCGATCGGGCGGTTAGGATCAGATAAACCGGCTCTAGAACGACGAATGGCATTTGCCACGGCATCAACGGCTTCATCCTGACCAATTAAGCGTTGATGTAGCGTTGTCTCCATTTGTAATAGTTTCTCTTTTTCGCCTTCAAGCATTTTGGCAACGGGAATACCGGTCCATTTTGATACAACCTCGGCAATTTCTTCTTCTGTGACTTTGTTGCGTACTAATTTGGTATCATTTGGATCCATGTCAGCCACTTGAGTCAGTTCTTTTTCCAAAGCGGGAATACGTCCGTATTGTAATTCAGACATCCGTGTTAAATCGCCGGCACGTCTGGCTGTTTCCAGCTCCATACGGGCTTTTTCCAAAGACTCTTTGATGTGGCTTGCGCCTTGTAGTAGGGCTTTTTCTGCTTTCCAGACCTCTTCTAAATCGGCGTAATTTTTTTCTAATTCAGTAATGCTTTTTTCTAAATCGGCTAGTCGTTTTTTAGAGGCGTCATCGTGTTCTTTTTTTAAAGCTTCGCGCTCAATTTTGAATTGAATCAAACGCCGCTCGAGTTTATCCAGGCTTTCTGGTTTAGAATCAATTTCCATGCGAATTTGACTGCCTGCTTCATCGATTAAGTCGATGGCTTTGTCGGGAAGTTGGCGATCGGTAATATACCGATGAGATAGGGTGGCTGCGGCAACGATAGCGGGATCTGTGATTTCAACGCCGTGGTGAATTTCGTAGCGCTCTTTTAAGCCGCGTAAAATCGCAATGGTATCTTCAACATTGGGCTCTTCGACCAATACTTTTTGGAAACGACGCTCTAGTGCGGCATCTTTTTCGATGTATTGACGATATTCATTTAGTGTCGTTGCACCGATACAATGTAGTTCGCCTCTTGCTAGGGCGGGTTTTAACATATTACCGGCATCCATTGCGCCTTCTGCTTTTCCGGCACCGACCATGGTGTGTAATTCGTCTATAAAAAGAATGACTTGACCTTCTTGTTTTGCCAAATCATTTAAAACCGCTTTTAAACGCTCCTCAAATTCACCACGAAATTTAGCGCCAGCAATTAAAGCCCCCATATCCAGTGACAGTAAGCGTTTGTTTTTAAGTCCTTCCGGAACTTCGCCATTAATAATACGTTGGGCTAGTCCTTCAACAATGGCTGTTTTACCAACACCTGGTTCGCCGATTAAAACAGGGTTATTTTTAGTCCGACGTTGTAATACTTGAATGGTGCGGCGTATTTCATCATCTCGACCAATCACCGGATCTAATTTGCCAATTTCAGCGCGCTCAGTGAGATCAAGGGTGTATTTTTCTAACGCTTGTCTTTGTTCTTCTGCATTGGGATCACTCACTGTTTCGCCTCCACGCATTTCATCAATACCTTTGATAAGTAGCGGTGCTTCTACGCCTGATTTTTTCAATATTTTGGCTAAATTGCCGTTTTCATTCAAAGCAGCTAATAAAAATAATTCGCTGGAAATATAATTGTCTTTACGTTCTTGCGCTAATTTATCTGTTAAATTTAAAACGCGGTTTAAGTTATTTGAAATATGAACATCACCGCCCATGCCGGATACTTTGGGTAAATTTTCAATGGCTTGATTAATCTGTGTGGCCAGTTGTGGTATGTTAGCGCCGATTTTAGATAAGAGTGGGCGACAAGTACCACCTTGTTGATCAAGCAGAGCTTTCATCAAATGTTCAGGTTCAATAAAACCATTGTCTTGGCCTAAAGCAAGTGATTGGGCATCTGCTAATGCCATTTGAAATTTAGAGGTCAGTTTATCCATACGCATGAGATGACTCCTCGTTAAGATAATGTGCTTTACATACTCAGGTCTTACGAAATCCAACCAAGAGATCGTTGTTTTTCGTCAGTCCTGATACTTTTAATCATAGCTTGTATAAGGTAACATGGGGATTGTTTTTATCAATTCAAGCTAATCAATCTTATGACTGAAAACAACATGCACGATTCACAAACATCTCAGCAATTGCTGACACAAATCGTTACCGAATATTTTGGGGAACAAAAACGTCGACGTCGTTGGCAGTGGGGGCGACGTGTCATGTTCTTGATCTTTGTTTTGGCCATAGTGGTTATGCTGATAAACAACAAATATCAAGAGTCTAAAAGCAAATTAATACCGCATGTTGGTTTAATTGACCTTAAGGGTGAAATTCTTGATGGCCAATCGGGCAGTGCTGATATTTTAATGAAAGGATTGTCCAGCGCGTACCAAAACAAAAGCTTAAAAGCGTTGGTACTGCGTATCGATAGTCCTGGTGGCAGCCCTGTTCAGGCTGATTACATGTATAACGCTATTCGTTATTTTCATGATAAATATCCGGCGGTTAAAACTTATGCTGTGTGTGTGGATACTTGCGCTTCCGCAGCCTATTATGTTGCTTCTGCCGCCGATGAAATTTACGCAAACCCGTCGAGTTTAGTCGGATCAATTGGTGTGGTATTCAATGGCTTTGGTTTTGTTGATGCTATGCAAAAAGTGGGTGTTTCACGTCGATTAGAAATTGCGGGACGAAATAAAGGCTTTATGGATCAGTTCTCACCGGTAAATCCTCAACAAGAAAAGTTTTTACAACATATGTTAGATACGATTCATCAACAATTTATCGAACAAGTGAAAAAAGGGCGCGGTAGTCGTCTTAAAATCGATGATGATACTTTTTCTGGTCTGGCTTGGACTGGAGTAGAAGCCAAAGAACGTGGTTTGATCGACGGTTTTGCGAGCACAGGCCAATTAATGCGTGATATTATTAAAGTGGAGCAAGTCATTGATTACACTGAAAAACAAAGTGTAATTGAGCAAATGGCGGATAAATTTGGTACTTCAATGGTGAATCAAATTCCCGTTGCATTGGGTTTGAAACAAGGCTTTCGTTAATTTCTGTGTGCCGAAGCGCCGGTTTTTGTGACGTTTCGGTACTGGAAAATCAAGGTTTTTTAACTTTAATCACGGATACGTAGTCTGATTCACTTTATTAGGGGCTGTTGACATTTCATCTTAAGAGGCCCTACGTCCCGCGACTTGTTCGCGGGATCCAGAGATCTTGCTTAACAAACAAGCTCTACGTGTCAACATAGATCGAAATGGACCCCGCGAACAAGTCGCGGGGCGTAGGCATATGAAATGTCAACAGACCCTAGTGTCGTAGTGTCGTACGTTTGGAAATCATGGCTGATCTCAAGTCATGACTGCAAGGAGTTGCCATGGTGCTTAAGATGTTTCGTAATGACACATTGTACAAATGGTTGCTATTGTTTGCTGTGTTCTTTCATTTAACGGCATGCAATCAACCGCCATTCAATGATTTTAAGCCTGATCAGCCGGTTTTGAAGCGTTCGGCTTATGGTTCTGCAGCAGGTGCTGTGATTGGTGCCTCTTTGGGGGCGACGGTTGTTGGTACAGCGATTGGTGGCGGCGCAGTTACGGCAATTGGGTTATATAAAACCAGTAAACAAGCGGTTTTAGAAAACTTACTCAAAGAAGATATTCAATTTATTGCCTATGGCGATACGTATACTTTAGTGATACCGACAGATCATTACTATGTCTTTAACAGTGCCAAATTAGACGAACGCTGTTATCAAGGTTTAAACGATATCATTCGTTTGTTGGCTTTTTACCCAAAATGTCGCTTTACCGTGGCTGCATTTACCGATAATGTTGGAACCAATAAACATAAATTAAAACTTTCACAAGCCCGTGCTGAAACCATGTTGGGGTTTTTGTGGGCGCATAATATTCCCGCGGAGCGCTTAACGGCACAAGGATATGGCGATAGATTCTCTATTGGCGATAATCGATTGGTTCGTGGCAGCGCATATAATCGACGCGTTGAAATTCAATGGTCCACTTTGTCTGATCGTGCAGAAAATAGTCAGCGTTTTAGCTTTATGCGAGGAGTCATGAAATGACATTGAAAGATAAAGAACGACGTAAAATGCGTGCTAGAAAATTTAGACAAGAATTGAGTCGTGTGATTTTTGTCAGTAGATGGTTACAGGCCCCCATGTACGTGGGGCTTATTTGTACTTTGGGTGCTTACGTATACCGCTTTTTATACGGGTTAATCGAATTGATTATGCACTTGAATGGTAGCACAGACACACAAATCATGCTGGGTGTATTAGAATTGATTGATGTGGTGATGATTGCTAATTTGTTAATTATGGTGATTATGGGAGGATACGAAACCTTTGTGTCCAAGCTTGATTTAGAAACCCATCCGGATCAACCTGAGTGGCTTGATCATTTAGATGCGGGCAGTATGAAAGTAAAATTAGCGTTAGCTCTGATTGGTATTTCATCTATTCATTTGTTGCGAACTTTTATTGAGCCATCTAAATACACGAATGCTTCTGTTGCATGGCAGGTAGGAATTCATGTGACCTTACTGGTTTCAGCTATCACCATTGCGTATACGAATCGCTTGTTAAATCACACTCATGCTTCAGAAAAGGATTAGGGTTTCATTTCTAGTAAGTGTTCACTCAATGCGTCAACTTAAGGAAAAAATGCCGTCATTGTGTGAACGGTTACCATTTCTGTAACAAGCCCTACTACACTACGTTCCGCGACTTGTTCGCGGAATCTATGAACATTTACTAATGTTTTGACCGATGTCTTCAAACGTTAGGCGTCTTAATCTCTTGTAGATTAATCCCAACCATACTGTGGCTGGTTTTTCTTGCCTGTTGCAGATACTCAACTAAAGGTGTTTTGGATACTTGATGAGAAAGGGAAGATGCTTGTAAGAAATATAGACGGTTGTTTTCTCGCATCACAAAGCCCATATGTGACACAATAATATAAGTGCCGATTTTACTTGTTAAATCCCAGTCAGCATGAACCAACTCTAGAATAGCACCCTGTGGAAAGTGGGAAAATAATGTTTTATTGGGTTTGTGATTGTTATCAAATAATACGTTGAACGGAATATAAGGTACCGATGCGTTAGCTCCCTTTAACAAGCTGCCTTTTTGTTTCAATAAAGCAATACGTTGTTGCGTTTCTTTTTCTGTAGCATGTAACAGTCGCACTCGTTTCTCGGCGACGTGTTGATACCAGCTGGGTTTGTTAATAAAGGCTTTGGCAATCGCTGGCTTACCGAGCTTAGATTGGTTTAACACGTCGGCGGTGATATCACGAATAAATCCTGCGTGTTGATTATTTGGATTCCAATCCAACCCGGTGAAATGATTGCGCTCAGTAAAAGAGACGTGTCCTAAATGGTAGCGGATTTTTTTTAAAGTATGTTGAAAATGAGATAAATCTTTGGCTAATGCTAAAGCCATGACTGTTTCAACGAATGTTTCACAATCAAATGCATCCAAGCGATATAAGGGGTATTGATCGAAATAACCTTTTTCACCTTCTCCCAATGCGCCTAATTCATAAGGCTCGGTTAAAAATTGTAAACCGATTAAAATAATACGATCTGAAAGGCTATTTTGAGGATAATTCAGGTGATCTTTGTAAAATAAATGGATGCTTAAATCAGCATTGTGTTGGAGTTTAGCAACATGCGGGAACGCATGGCTTAAGGCTGGTAAAAAGAATAACACGGCAGCACAAAAAATATGTATTTGACGCGAAGCAAAACACAAAAATCTTTGAGAAAGAGACATTGAAAACCCGAACAGAGTATGTTTTGATTGCATTATACGTGAATAATAGCGATCAGCACATATACCTTTCGTACAACGTTTCACTGCTTCTGTCGCGTGACGCTTAGGCTGTGTTCAGCTTTGAATAATGATGGATATACCTTGCTCTGAATCTAAACATAGGAGATATAAAAAAATGTTATTAAAGAGGTGCTTATGTTAAATATCATTTGGTTATCCATGCTGTTTTTGTCAGTGATTGTCGGTGTCTTGCAAGGGCGGTTGGATCAAGTCGTGATTGCTGTTTCTGAATCTGCCAAATTAGGCTTTGAAGTGGCTTTAGGTTTGACTGCTATGATGTCTTTATGGCTGGGAATCATGCATATTGCTTCAGAATCTGGATTAATTAATGTGTTTGCACGCCTCTTGCAACCATTAATGCGCCGCTTGTTTCCGGAAGTACCGGTTGATGATCCGGCAATGGGGGCGATGGTGATGAATATGGCGGCAAATATGTTAGGCATGGCCAATGCCGCAACACCTTTTGGGTTACAAGCGATGAAAGAGTTGCAGCGTTTAAACAGCGAAGTCAATACAGCCAGTAATGCCATGTGTACATTTTTGGCGATTAATACGTCCAGTATTCAGCTGATTCCCACCACTGCCATTGCTTATTTGGCAGCCAATGGGGCATCGCATCCCAGCAGTGTGATTAGCAGTTCATTAATTGCCACGACTATTTCAACGTTGGTTGCGATTGTGTCAGTGAAACAACTGGCTAAATTACCTCTCTATAGACTTAAAAAATCGGATAATTTATGACCAGCAATTTAGTTAATCAATCTTCAAATATATTATTTTTAATGTTTGTTGTCGGTATTCCTTTGTATGGCATGATCAAAAAGATCAATGTGTTTGATGCTTTTATTACTGGGGCAAAAAACGGATTTCAAGTGAGTACGGGTTTAATACCCTATGTGATTGCGATGTTGGTCGCGATTGGCATGTTACGCGCTTCAGGGTTTTTTGAGTTACTAAATCATGCGATTGCGCCCGCGCTTGAGTTTGTGGGTATATCACCAGAGCTATTACCTTTGGCGTTGATTCGGCCTTTTTCTGGGGGTGCTGCGAATGGTGTGATGGCTGACTTAATTCATCAATATGGCGGTGATTCGCTTATCGCCAAAACCGCGGCAACCATGATGGGAAGCACAGAAACCACGTTTTATGTGATCGCCGTGTATTTTGGTGCGGTTAATATTCGCCATACGCGCCATGCTATTCCTGCTGGCATTTTAGCCGATTTAGCGGGTATATTAGCGTCAGTTTATATCTGTCGCTGGTTATTTACTTAGACCGAATGCTAGCCGCATTCTTTTCTGTTGGCAGCGGGATTAACAATATAAGAAAAATCAAAATAAAAACAGGGCCGATTTTGTTTGGCCAGCCCCAGTTTAAGCACCAAGCTGAAGACAAGTCCAAGCAAGTTGTCACAATGTTGAGAGCGAGAAAATAGCCACTTAATGCTTGCTGTGTGCGTGTTTGTATGTTTTTTATGCATTGAGGTAAAAAGCAAATAGCGAATAAAAGTTGTGATACCCAACCGAGTTGTGCTAAATCAATATGTAAAATGACGACATGCTTACGAATAATCGTGTCAATAATGAAGCATGCCATCAGTACGATTGATCCCAGCATTCCGAGTGTAAAAACATGCTTTTTTTCCCGATAAAAATAACGGGTAATTTGTAAATGCTGTATGGTCAAAAACACACAGCCAACAGAAGAAACCATCAAATATTGCCAAGGAAGGTTGTTAGAAAATCCGTAAAGTAAATCAATCACATAGCCCAAATATAATGCGGCATGCATATTGAGGCTAAGATAGGCAATATGTTCTGTTTTTTGATTGTGTATCAGTTGAGGTAAATAAAAAACCAAATACAGGGCGAATGATATATTTAAAGTAATGTTACCAATGAAAAGAGATGTATTCATTTTTAACGCTTAAGTGACTTGTTTTTTGCCGGCTTCAGCCAAGCTTCCCGCCTCAAATAATTTGAGACTAGCTAACATTTTATTGGCTTTCATATGAAAACTAGCCATTTGGTGTCCTGATATCGGCGCTGCACGCGGCAGTTTAACCGTGGTTGGATTTTTAGGTTGTTGATTAATATGGAATTCATAATGACAATGTGGGCCAGTTGCCAAACCGCTTTGCCCCACATAACCAATCACCTGTCCACGTTTGACGTAATCGCCTTTCGATAGCCCTTTTGCAAAGCGTAACATATGACCGTAGATAGAAGCATACATTTTGCTGTGATTAATTTTAATCATATTACCATAACCATTATGATGCCCAATCGTTTGAACACGGCCATCACCGGTTGCGAAAATAGGTGTGCCAATAGGCGCGGCTAAATCGACTCCCTTATGTGGTCGACTGTATTTCAAAACGGGGTGGTAGCGTGCACGAGAGTAAGTAGAACTAATGTGACTAAAGCGAATGGGGTATCTTGAAAACGCTTTTTTCATGCTGTTACCTTGAGGCGTATAATAATCGACATCACCATGCTCATTGACATAACGAATGGCTTGATGCAGTTTATCATGCGAGCGATACGATACGGCTAAAATTTCGCCAGTGCGGACCAACGTATCATCCACATAGTATGCTTTATATAAAATACTAAACTGATCACCGGATTGTATTTCTTTAGAAAAATCGATCTCCCAAGTAAATAGACTCAACATTTGTTGAATTAATTTGACCGGAATTTTTTGTCGTTGGGCTGTGGCATACAGTGAGCCGCGTACAGTGGCTGTTAAGTATTCTTCATGCTCATCCATGGCACGGGCTTTAATTTTTGTTATGTACTGGCCATCATGTTGGCGAGATACGACTAACAACTCAGTGGTATTGATAGGAAAGATAATTTTTTCAAGAATGTTATCACGAATAAAAAACTGCAATTGTTGTGTTGGTTTGAGTGTTGTCAATTGTTTGGCATGTGGGTTGTTTTTTAATACTGCTTGTAAAACTTGTTGACTTAAACCCGATTGATTGAATAATTTACCTAATGTGTCGCCCGATTGTGTGGTGATATTTTTCCAGCCACTTTCTTCTTCAGATTCTTCTGTGTGATTGAACTCACCCTCTTCATCGATAGGTGGTAATTCAATAGTTTGTTTTATATAATCTGAGCGTTTGTGGATGTAGGGCTTTAATAAAAGATAACCAAGTGAGAACAACAATAAAAAAGCTGCCAACCCTAATAGTATGAGTAAATGAGACGAATTTGTTGTTTTGTGAAAGTACTTTTTGTTCATCTTTGGCCTTGGCTGCTTCACGATCTACCGATTTATAGTAGTTTGCGAGAATACACCGGGCTAAGATACTCGTTGTAACAAGTTAGGTCAATCAAAAAAAGGTTTTAAGTATGAACATGAAAAGCAATTCCTCGATAGCTTGGCAAGATGCAATGCGCGAATTAATGCGTGGTTGTGAAGAGATTTTGCCCGAAGCAGAATTGGCTGAAAAGTTAAAAAAAGGAACACCGCTTCGTGTGAAAGCCGGTTTTGATCCTACTGCACCTGATATCCATTTAGGGCATTCTGTTTTATTGAATAAGTTACGTCAATTTCAACAGTTAGGCCACCAAGTGATTTTTTTGATCGGCGATTTTACGGCAACGATTGGTGATCCCACGGGAAAGAATGTGACTCGGGCGCCTTTGAGTGCAGAGCAAATTATTGAAAACACCAAAACATATCAAGACCAGGCTTTTAAGATCTTAGATCGTGATAAAACCGTGATTGCTTACAACTCTGCTTGGTTAGGTGAAATGAACGCCGCGGATCTGATTCGTTTAGCTGCAACCAGTACGGTGGCTCGTATGCTAGAGCGAGATGATTTTCAAAAACGCTATAGTAGTGGTCAACCGATCGCGATTCACGAATTTTTATACCCTTTATTACAAGGTTATGATTCTGTCGCATTAAAAGCAGATATTGAATGTGGTGGTACGGATCAGAAATTTAACTTACTCATGGGGCGCGAGCTACAAAAGCATTACGGCCATGAGCCACAAGTTGTTTTAATGACTCCGTTGATTGAAGGCTTAGATGGTGTAAAAAAAATGTCTAAGTCATTAAACAATTATATTGGTATTACAGAGCCTGCGCCGATTATGTTTGGTAAATTAATGTCACTGTCGGACGAGTTAATGTGGCGCTATATTGATTTACTCAGTTTTAAGAGCGTTGATGAAATCCAGCAAATCAAAAAAGCCACGGAAGCAGGGCGCAATCCACGTGATGTGAAGATCGATTTCGCCAAAGAAATAGTGACTCGTTTTCATGATGCGTCAGAAGCTGAAGCAGCGCATCAAAGTTTTATTGAACGCTTTCAACAAAAAAAGGTACCCGACAATTTAGAAACACAAACGCTGGATTATGATGCGTCAATGACGTTCCCTCAGTTATTAAAAATAGTCGGCTTAACCAGTAGCACTTCTGAAGCGATGCGTATGATTCGGCAGGGTGCGGTAAAAATTGATGGAGAAAAGGCAGAAGATCCTGCCCTAGCACTTAAATCTGGGCAAGCGTATGTGATTCAAGTTGGTAAACAGCGTGTGGCGAAGATTGAGTTAAAATATAGATTAGATATTTATACCCAATAAACTTCAAAATGCTATTTTGCGAAATAACTTCATTAAAATACATTCAAAGAAGCAAAGTATCATGCCAGAATTTTTTATTCTGGCATGATGAGGTTTCTTTTTTAATGTTTTTTAATGGAGGTATCTACTAAAGCCTTTAGGCCTATTATTTAGGCAATAGTTGAGTCGTCAGTTGTTGTATGTTTTCACCAGACGATTTCATCACACCCTGTAAAAATAGCATGTCATTAGTAAAAGTAGATTGATTGTTATCCGCTTTTGGAAACCAAAAGCTGCATGTTTTTGATGCGGTATTAGATAATTCCGATAATGGCTCACGCATTATTAATGAAACGCTTGCAACGTAAAGCTCGGTGTATGTTGATATATGGGTAGATAACATCAACAAATCAAGAGCCCCTCCAACGGCAACACCAAGGATAAAGCCAGTAAAAGCAAGTACTGCACCTGCAATGCTACCTATCAGATTAGAATAATTATTAATCAAGGCTTGTATAAGTAAAGAGTATGCAGTTATATACTCAACTGGCATACAAAGTACTATATAACTGGATTTATCTAACACTTCTGATAACAATTTTATCTCATTATTGATGGATTTGGGGAGGAGTTGAGCCATTGCGTTTAGCAGATTTCCCAAAATAATCACCGCTCCCACAATAACATCAAGAAGTATACACACGAGATCGGATATGATGCTGGATGTTAATAAACCAAGTGCAGCTACAAATTTTGAAAACATCTCGCCCATAGCAATACCTAGTAATGCAAATTTGACCGTGTTTTCTAGTAATGATTTGTTGGAATGATTTTTAGGTGCACTCAGTTTTATCGATGATATATTTTGTTTGATTTCGTTTGACTGTAAGAACTCAGAAAACTCCGTTTTTTGGCCTGTTTGCTGATTAAGTAATTGACGCATCGTATTGTAAGTGTTTTTTGGATATCTGAGTAAATTCTCTTTAGGATTTTCCATTTCCTCTCCATTATTTAGAATAGGTATGAGGAAGTATTTTAACATATTTTTAATTCAAATTGAATAATTTTTGTTCTAATTTGGTTGTTTTAATTTAAAATCTAATTTTTGGTTGGGAGTTAATGAGCTGTTGTTAGTCTAAAAATGCGATATTTTTCCAAAGTGGTATGGTGTTGATCTAAGTTATTTGTTTAGATAAAAA